>NZ_JAMCCR010000001.1:0-942365 GCF_023371075.1 Pseudomonas sp. GX19020 | reverse complement strand
GCTGCCGATTTTGCACCAGTGCTCGGTGCAACGGCAACGGCGATCGACAGTAATCCCGGGCGACTTGTCCTCGCCGGCGTCGAACATGAAGCCCATGGGGTGATCCAGGCGCTGATCCTCTCTCCGGTGACGGTGGGGGCGCAGGCCATTGATCCTGCGTTCATGATCGGCAAAAGCCCGGAAGAGGCCCGCGCGGCGTTTGAGCTCGAAGCCGCAAATCTCGCTGCTGGCCTGCCTCTCTACAGCGCCGCGATCCTTGCCGAGGTCGCAACGGTTCAGGGGCCCCAGGTGGTCATTTCTCTGGCCTATCCCCATTGTGACGATGCCACGGCAGCAGTGTCGCGCGCGCCCGCGCTTTGGGATTTGATGAACCCGTCCTATATGCCTGCGCCAGCTGAGATCTCTGGCGAGGTTGTCGAAGCCGCACCCGGATGTGCCGCGCGGATCACGATCACCGCTACCGGAGAGGGGGACGCCGGCAATCTTGCGGTCCTGCGCTCGGTTGTCACCGGTATCCAGTTCCGCGACGTGGCCATCCTGCGCATCGGCGCTGAACCCGCTGGCGTTTCGCCGGAATAGGGGCGGCAAAGACCTGCCGCCCGCTCCCTGAATCTGACCGAGGATGTTGCAGACACAGGCACAATCAATAGCCTGCAGGCAACACACCAAGGCCGAAGTCCTGACATGACCCTGACCCGCTCCGCAATGATCGCATTCTCTGCAGCACTGCTCTCCACCGCCGCACTGGCGGAAGGGGATGACATGCGGCCCTGGATTGGCCATGTCCCCTCAGAGCCGGTCGAGGGTATGGCCTTTATCGATCACCCCGCCGTGCTGGCCGTGCTGGATCAGGCCGTGCCTGATGAGGGCCTGCGTCAACAGCTTCGGGTTTTGAGCCGGGCACGCGAAAGCAATGCCTCGGCTGTGTTCGAGGAGGGGGATAAACTCTATTTCCACGCTGGGCTTGCGGGCTTTGCTGCCTGGGGGATTTCGGTCTCTGTCGATGGGCAGGACGGTGCGGTCTGTATCGCGCGGGCCGTGGACGGCAAGCCCTGGCCTGACGGAACCTGGTTCGTGGACGGGAGGGCGGTTTCCCTCAGCCCCGGCGGATGCCCGACCGACGCGGCCGGGCTGCGCGCGGCATTTGCCAACTGATCACCCCCACAGCATTCATACTTGAAGAGACTTCATCATGGTCCAGCGTCACGTCCTTGCGGCCACCCTTGTGCCCACTCTTTTCGCGGCTCCCGCCCTTGCCCAGGAGATTGAGGGCTTCACCTCTGATCATGCGGATTATGCCGTTGTTGCGATCTCGACCCTGCCTGCGGCTCCCGAGCCGAAAACAGAGGCTTTTTGCAGCAATCTGATCGCCGTGGCCTCCACTCCGGCGGGCCGCGTGGTCGAGGGGCAGGGCTGGGAAGTGACGGCTGAACTGCCGCTTGGCCCGCTGACGGCGGTAAGCTTTGTCGGCACTCAGATCGAAGGCACCAGCGGTTCCTGCGAGTTCCTCAACGGGAATGTCGGGATTTTCCAGGGCTCTGATCTGCTGGCAATCGTCTATGGCACCAATGTCGAACGGCCGCTGATCGGGCGGATCGAACCTTTCGCTGCCAATGCGGTCCGCATTTGGGATGGCGATCTGCTTTCGCAACCCGCCGCAGATCTCGATCTCTCAGGAGAGGGCTATGTCCGGGTCTTGCCGCTTGCCGCGAGCGAGCATTTCTGTGGCGGCAGCCGCTCTGTGCCTTTGATCTACGGTCTTCAGATCACTGAGGCGCGGGCGCGCCTGACAGAGCAGGGCTGGTCGCCGGCGGATCATGGTCCGCCCGAGGGGCGGCCGGACGAGCGCAGTGCCGCGCTCGCAGGCAGTGGATTGATCGAGGCCGAAAGCTGCGCCGGTACCGGCTTTGGCTTCTGCGCTTTTGATTATGTGGCGGGGACGGATACCCTCTCTGTGATCACCGCGGGAGAGGGACCTGAGGGTGGCAGCCCCGTTGTCTCTGGTTATGATGTCAGCTGCGGCAAGGGGTGATCTCCGGGCAACACCTGGGGACATGCACAATCAGGGCAGACCGGATGAACAGTCCGGCTTGGTTTCGGAAGTGTCGGTGCCGGTAGTATGAGCATCAATCTGGCTCCCGGCCCGTTCATTGCCGTGCCGGAACAACGGGGCCAACTTCCCTGTAAAGTGAGGGAGTGAGCTTCTGCTCCAGCTGCCAGCAGAGGATGTCGTAGCGCGGCCTGGAGTGCTGGTCACAGGCAAATTGGCGGTCGAGGGGCTCCTTGGGCAGATCGCACGGCGGTGGTGGGCCGGCGGCGCTCAGGGATGAGAGCTGCCCGGGTGCGGAGCTTCAGCGAAAAATATCGGCGCGGCCGTGGCGATCATGGGCTCTGGCCCATGCCAGTCCGAGCCAGCTTGCGGCGAGAGTGGCTCCGGATATTTGGAGCGCAGGGCCGACAAAGTGCAGCACGGTATAATAATGCGCGCCCACGCTTTCCGCCCATCTTGCAATGTGTTCGGGGATGCCCCCGGGCATGGCGCCGCGCCATCTGGATGATGCCGCCGGTATCGAGATGGGGGATCAGGCGTCGATACGCGGTGAGCAGGGATGAGATGTCCTTCTGGGCGACAGCGGGGGCACCTCCTGTGACGCGCAGCAGGTGAAACCGAAGATCCTCATACTCCGCCGGGTCCAGAAGGGCGGCGGCCTTCGGCAGCAGCGGACGCAGCCGATGGTGGTTGCGCGGCCAGAATTTACCTTGTCGCTTCTGCGCAAAGCTCTCGGTCTCATCGGCCAGAAACTGACGCAGAAGATCGCTGTCCTGGGTGGTCATGAAGTCGTCCTTCCAGATTGCCCTGCAGGGGTGAGCCCGGTTGCCTGTATTGGGCACCGGCGTTCCGGACCTGCAGTATTCTCATGTCCCGACGCTGGGATGCAGCTTTATTCCTTCAGAAAATTCAGACCCTCAATGACCAGAAGTTCGTCGGAACCGATGTCGGGAGCGAAGATGCTCATCATCTCGATGCTGCCGTCATCGCCTTCAAGCGCAAGCGTTGTGTCCTCCAGTCTGTAAGTGCCACGTTGGGCGGGTCGATCACCTGCAACGGTCACACCGCCAGTGTCGGACGCCGTGGTCGCGCCGAACCAGCCCTCGCGCATAAAGGTGCCATCGGGACGCAGGGTCAGGCTGCGCTGGCTCGCTACACTGGATGAAGAGCTCGCACCGTTGCCGCTGGCGGACCAGAGATGCGTCCAGGTGCCGTTCAGGATGCTTCCCTCGGCAAAGGGCGGGATGCGGAAATGCGTCTCGTCATCGATCAGCAGATCTTCCCCCTTCACCGCGAAGGTCAGGCTCTCTTCCTCGAGCAAGCCATAGTCATTTGCGACGGCGCGCAGGATGATGTGGTCTCCTTCCAGCCTGTAGGTACCGCAAGGTCGCGGGTCCTCGGCGCAGAATTCCGACAGGGTGACACCGCCGGTGGGCAATTCCGTGCCAAACCGACCGCGGCGGTCGAACACCATGATCTCGCTTTCGGAGGTGTAATCCATGCCCCCGAGGACATTGATCTGAAGCCCGGACGAGAGATGCGTATAGACGCCCTCCAGCCCGCCATCGCCCCGGGTCGGGATCAGGGCAAAGCCTTCGTCATCGGGGTTGAGCCGCAGGGATCGCACCGTTGCCGCAAAATCCGCCTCGGCCGCCTCGCGGTTCTCCCCACGCAGGCCTCCGGTGACCAGCATCAGAAAGATCTGACGATGGTCGTCAGGGACGCCAACCAATGTCTGGCCAAAGCTCACCCCCTCGCGGCGCTCGCAGCAGCGTGCATCGACGCGGATGCGGTGACCCGAAGTGGTAAACCCCTGTTCGGCGGTGTCGGGATCCTCGTCCGCCAGAGCGGGCAGGGTGCCCCGGGCAAGGGTCTGGAAGTTGTCGTCAAAATCATTGCCCGCCTCGGCGAATGGACCAAGAATGGCAATGGTTGCGATACCAGCACCACGTTCGTCCGAGGCCTCTGCAAAGCTGCGGGTCAGTTGGCGGGTGGCACCTTCGTCAGAGTATTCCCATCCCTCCGACAGCGTCAGGGTGCTGCCGCCCAGGGTGATGTCTTCGGCCATAGAGGGGCCGCCAAGCAGACAAAACCCAGGCAGCAGGCAGCGTATGAGGGCGAGGCTCATCCGGGGACGCGCGTCAGGGTCAGAAGCGCCTGATCGAACCACCAGAGTTCCATGACACCGGGTGCGGGCGACAGGTAGACGGCACCGGGCCCCCAGGGCTGGCCGCCATCGCCGCAAAGCACGGCAAGAGCACCTGTTGCGCTATGAATAGGGTCAGCAGTCTCGGCGGCCGGAAGAACCCGTGGTGCGATGCAATTCTCAAGCGCGGTGTTCTCCGGCTCCGATCCATTCGGATGCCAGGTCATCGCGCCTTCTGTGACAGAGAGCACCGCCCCCATATAGCTCGGGTCATCCTCGATGATCGCAGTGATCTGCTGCGACGGATCCTGCAGCCGAACGGCGGTCACCTGCCAGTCGCCAAGCGGCAAGCCGCCTTGCGCCAGAGCCATGGAAGCAGATGCCATCAATGCACAAGCGGTCGGTGCCACAAGACGTTTCATGATCGTTCCCTTCATCGCATCAGGACGCTGTCCTGCGTCGCTTTGTCATAGGAAAGGCCAAAGGCCTGCAACGCGCCGGATTGCAGGCGAGTACCGTTTTCCGTCGTCGCTGCATCGAACAGCCATTGGTAGAGACGCGCCTGGTCATGCGGCGGATCCGTTTGCAGACTGGCAGCCAGGATCGCGAACTTCGCTTCACGCCCCGGGACCTGCGCGAGTGCCGCGCCGATCTCGCCGAGGAAAGCCCCTGCGGCATCCGCCAGCGGATACCATATGCCGCCGTCGCTGGTCTCTGACGCCGCGAGAGCACTCAGAACCGAAGCCTCCCGTGCGCCGCCCCGCAGCAGAAGATAGGCCTGATGCCCCAGAGCCTCGGTTCGATCTGCGGCAACCATTGCGCTGATGTATTCCCTGAGCGCAGCTGCATGGCTTCGATCAAGCGCGTCAATCATAGCGACCGGCTCACGGTCAATTGCCATCTGTAGCGCGTCGAGCAGCCTGTCGCGTTCTGCCGGGCGCTGCCGCTCAATCTCTTCGGTAAGCTCAGCAAAGACTGTAGGAGTGATGGCCGTCTGGTCTGGAATGACCGGCGCGGGCGGAGCAGGCGGCCTCCATGCGAAAACAACAAGCAGGACAAGTCCCAGGATGCACGAACCGAGAATGAGTCTCCGCCGGGTCTCCATGGTCCGGTTCCTTTCCAGCGCAGAGGCTTTTGCGGAGAGCTTAGGCATTCCCCCGGGAAAGGGCACCCTCGTCGAGGCGGCGGAAGGCTTTGCGGCGAAACTCTGCCGTATCGCCCATGCGGTTGGTACCAGTCTTCCCGGGCGCTGGTGTCCGTTCTGGAGCCGGATGTTCAGCCTTGGGCTCGACGCCGCAACTCTGCCCGGATGAGTGTTTCTGCGGCGAGGCCCGCATCGTCAAACCAGACTGCGTCGCGGTAAAGCAGCGCATCCGCGAATGCTCCATCCATCAAGAGGACGATCTGGCGGGCCAGGGATGCAGTATTCGAGGATGCGGTATGTCCTCCGTGGCCCGCCGCCTCCAGCACCGTTTCCAGCCATTCGTCCACGCGCTTCTTATGGGCGCGGGCCGCGACCACCGCGGGATGCCCCGGCAGTTTGACCAGCTCAACCGAGATCCGCAGAAAGCCGCAGCCTTTCCAGTCCCCGCGACGGGCTGCGCGGCCAAGCGCGGTGAAGATCGCCCGAATTCTTGCGGCGACATCCCCTTCGGCCCGGCTGAACCAGTGCCGGAAGGCGGCAAGATTGGGCTGATCCCTGGTTTCTAGCCAGGCCGCGATCAGATCATCCTTGCTGCGGAAGTGGTAATAGAGGGTGCGCTTGGTGACAGCGGACGCCTCTGCAATCGCATCCATGCTGACGCTATGCACGCCATCGGCATAAAAGAGCTTTCCGGCGGCATCGATGATGCGCTCTCTGGTTGGCTTCGGAGCTGCTTCCATCGGCTAAAAGTATACCGACCAGTGAATGTAATCAATCGCCGGCCACGGCTAATCTCGCCGCTATGGAAAAGCTCTGTCTCACTCGCTTGTCGCCCGAACCGGTCATTCTGCACTGCGATGACGGTATCAGGCTGCAGGGGCATCTGTGGCACCCGAAAGCCCCTGCCGAGGGGCTGATCATTCTCAATGCGGCGACCGGAGTGCCGGCGCGCTGGTATCATCGCTATGCGGCATTCCTTGCGCAAAACGGGTTCCGGGTGCTGACCTGGGATTATCGCGGCGTCGGACTGTCGCGCCCGCCGCGATTGCGTGGCTGTGGCTATCGCTGGCGAGACTGGGGTGAGAAGGATTTTCACGCGGTTCTGCGCTTCATGCAGCTTTCGGACGAAGCCGTCCCACTGATCGTGATCGGCCACAGTATCGGCGGCTTCCTCCCGGGTCTTGCCTGCAATGCCGGGGCGATTGACGCCATGCTCACGGTGGGTGCGCAATATGCCTGGGCCGGAGATTACGCGCCGCGACACCGGCTGCGGCTTTGGCTGAAATGGCATCTGGTGATGCCGGTTCTGACCGGGCTTTGCGGCTGGTTTCCGGGGCGCGCCCTTGGCTGGCTCGAGGATCTGCCCAAAGGCGTTGCACTGGAATGGGCCTTTCGCCGCGCGCGTTTCGAACTCAGCCATCCCAGGGCTGAACGGAAGGCGGTCCTGGCACGGTTGGCAGCTGTCCGCGCGGAAATCCTGGCGGTCGCCGTTTCCGATGATGATCTGGGGACGGTGCCGGCGCTCAGGCGGGCCTTGAGCTATTACACCGGGGCAGGGCGCAGCCTTGTGCGGATCCATCCCGGGGATTACGGGCGCGATCAAATCGGCCATTTCGATCTGTTCCATGACCGCCATAAAAACGGCTTCTGGCGCGAGACGCTGGCCTGGCTACACGAGGGACACAATCCCTGGGCGGATCGCCTGATCGACCGGATGGAGCCGCGCTCCGGTCAAACGGAGTGTTGACCGGGCGGCCTCTCGCCAGGCCTGTCCCGCCATGGCAGGATGTGGATGCGTGACAGGAGAGCGGGCGGAATGATGACCGGAAAGCAGCTTTTGGCGGCAGCGGCATTTCTTCTGCTCTCAGCGCTTGCCGGTCAGGCGGAATCCTTCACCGACTGGCGCAACGGCGATCTGATTTTCCACGATTCCAACTCGTCGCAGTCTGCGGCGATCCGGCTGGCGACGGGAAGCCCTTACACTCATATGGGCATCGTCCGCGTCAGCACCGGAGAAATCACAGTCATCGAGGCCGGTCGAACCGTCACCGAGACCCCGCTTGCGGCCTTTATCGCGCGCGGCACCGGCGAGGATTATGCGGTCTATCGCCTCCGTGATCTGTCGAAATCCGATGCAGGCCGCGCGCTTGAGGCGGCCATGGCCTTTGCGGGCCGGCCATATGATATCTTCTTTCGCCTCGATCCGGATGCACTCTATTGCAGTGAACTGCCGTTTCACGCCTTCGGCAATGTCGGCATCAGCCTTGGCCAGGTACAGCAGTTTGGCGAACTCTCGATCAATACCCCGGAAGGACGGGCGCTCTTTCTGGACCGCTGGCAGGAGCATCCCGATTGTCGGGCACAGGGCGTCAATCGTGAAGGATGCTGGAATTTGCTCCGAGGGCAGGAAGTCGTAACGCCGGTCAGTATCGCCCGGGATCCGCTGGTCGAGCAGATTTATTCGGGCTTCCCACCCTGACGACCGCTGTGATGTCTGCGCGGAAGACTGTAAAGCGCTCGCGCATGGATCGCTTATTCTTCCACACAACAGGCAGCGGCGTTGATCGTCTGCCTGACCGTCATGCTGAACAGAATCTTCATGGCCAGCCGGATATCAATAGTTCAATCGCTCTGGTCAGGTACCGCCCATTAGTGCCAGCAGGTATTTTAACTGATTTCAGTTCTGGGTTAAACCAGATCATCAGAGTGCAACGGTTCCTCACGGCAGCGATATTGGTTCGTCCGTTCGTGGTCTTGCGGCTCTGGCCTGTCGGTCTTTCGATTCAGCTCAGTTACCACGCGGGGCCACAAGATGAATCTTACACGCAATTTGCGCCACAGATCCGTAAGCGAAAGCCGCCTGGTTACATATTTGTGCTGCGGCGGGCAGCATGGAAGGCAGCTTCCGTCAATCTGAAACCCTCTTAACGAATTGTGATTTCAGCCCTATCTGACCAATCCCGGGGATCTTGCAGTCTATGTCATGATCGCCGTCCACCAGCCGGATGCCACGCACCTTGGTGCCCACCTTCACCACGGCAGAAGAACCTTTGATCTTCAGATCCTTAATGACTGTAACCGTATCTCCGTCATGCAAGACGTTACCAACGTTGTCGCGCACCTCTGGAGCAGCGCTGCTTTCAGCGGCACCGGGTGGCCACGCGTGACCGCATTCGGGACAGGTCAGCAGCGCGTCAACCTCATAGGTGTAGACGGAGGAGCATTCGGGGCAGGGAGGCAAGGTCTCGATCATCTTTCGATGCGTAACGGGATCTGTTCCGCTTTTCCATAGACACACGCGTCGGCGCTCGTAGAATTTCCTGGTTATGCGTTGGCCGGGTATACCTCTCGAACCCTGATCCGCCGCCGTAGTCCCCCGGTTCGGGCACTGGTTATTATCTCTCGAAAATGGCTCTGGCCTCCATACAGCCATTATCTGAAGCTTCAGTCAGGACTGCCGCAGATCAGGGTCCGCCAAGGCTCCGCGATCAGAGCCTACAACCGTGTTGGGACACCCTGGTCACTATAAATCCACTGAGAGTGTCGGCCACTGCTCGTCCAGCGGGTCACAAGCGCAGGGCAAAACAACATTGCCAAGGTCATGACAGGCGTTGTTCGGACCCCGCCACAGTCGCGCCGCCTTCAGTCTGCAGTGCAACCAGCGGCGATAATCTCGTTGAGGAAACAAAGGGGGCGCGCGCCGGGGTTGCGCTGAAAAATGCCGATCAGTCTCCGTGGCCTACAGAGAGTACGGTCAACTGGCGACATGCACCCTCGTTTGTTTCCCAGCTGAAGCGTGCGCCGCGTTGCAAGCCGATCAGCGCGATGCCGATTGGTGTCGCAACCGATGCTTTGCCGGCCGAAATATCCGCGTGTTCGGGCAGAACCAGCGTAATGCGCTGCTCCTTGCCGGTTGTTTCGTCACGGAAGGCCACATGGCTGCCGATCGCGATGACATCATCCGGCAAATCGGCGGCGGGCACAGTCGTGGCGCGGGCCAACTCGTCAAAGAAATGCGCTGCCAGATCTGCGTTGCGATGTTCCAGACCCTCGGCAAGCTTTTCGAGGATGGGCATGGCCTCTTCCGAAATCATGATGGCGGGCGGCACGAGGGGTTCAGACATTGGGAGGGCTACTTTCAGGGGGCCTGGAGCTAGGCAGCAGTTGCCCGGCTTTTTGCGATTGCGATTGATGAGAGAAAGCAGGAAGGATCGTTGCCGCCCGGCGGCGGCGTGCCATGGGCGGTTCAGAGGACCCGGCGCGGAGATCGTTTCTTGCTCATTATTCCAAGCTGGGGGCTGCTACGCGCAAAGTCAAGAATGCCTGCCGCTGCGGATCAGATGCGCCCAGCCAAATGTGAGGATCATCTGGACAGTCTTCCGGACAGCACCCTAAGCTCCGCAGGATAGTCTCGTTCTTGCGGTGATCCATGGCCGAGCGCTTATTTGCGGGAAGCGACGAATTCTTCGGAGGCACTGATGCTGCCGGCGATGCCCGAGCGGCCATTCTCGCGGTCGACTGGGCAAGGACAGCAGCAGGCCCGGTATCTGAATGGCCGTCTGCTTTACGCTCGACGGTCAGAACGATGCTCTATGCCGCTTCGCCCATGGCGGTGTTGATCGGTCGCGAGGGCATTGTCGTCTGCAACGAGGCCGCCCGGGAGATTTTCGGCGACGCATGGCGGGAGGCGCAGGGCAGGCCGGTTTTCAAGTCTCTGCCGGTTGCCCGGAAATTCTATCGCGACAAGATCGACGATGCCTTCCGGGGAAAAAGCCACCGACTGAAAGATCAGCCGATCCGGCTGATCCGGGACGGAGAGGCCGCCACCTGCTGGTTCAACCTCGGCCTCTCGCCGATCATCGGTGATGATGGTGAGATCTTTGGCACATTGATGGCTGCCAGCGAGACCACCAATCATATTCGCACGCGGCGCGCCCTTACCCTCGCGCAGGAGCGGGTCGAGGTTGCACTCGAAGCCGGCGGCATTGTGGGAACCTGGGATTTCGACGTTCGGTCCCGAAAGATGCTCATAGATGGCGCGCTGGCAGAGAAATATGCCATCCCTTCGGCTGAGGCACGGTCGGGGATCCTGATCGAGACCCTGTTCGAGAATCTGCATGAAGAGGATCGCGGTCGGGTTCTGGCGGCAGTCGATGAGGCCGTGCTTCGCCGCGAAAAGTTCCACAGCCGGTTTCGCACCATAACCCCCGACGGCGCGCTGCACTGGTATGACGCGTCGGGTCGACCGATCCTTGATGAGGAGGGCGGCATCGCGGGCTTTGCAGGGATCGTCATCGACACGACAGACCAGTCCGAGGTGGCGGCGGCGCTGGTGGACAGCAATCTCAGGTTTGAGACGCTGGTCGAGGCAATCCCCCAGATCGTCTGGAGCACGGATCGTCACGGCAATCATGATTTCTTCAACCGGCGCTGGACCGAATTCACCGGAATAGCCCATGAAGACATTACCCCGTTGCTCTGGACCAAGCTGGTGCATCCGGAAGATTATGACCGCGTCAATCACGCCTGGTCCGAATGTCTGAAGACAGGCACCCCCTATGATATCGACTATCGGTTCAGGCATCATCGTGACGGATATCGCTGGCTGAGGGTCATTGCCCTTCCGATGCGGGATGCACAGGGCAACATCACACGTTGGTACGGCACATCCACCGATATCGAAGATGCAAAGCTGCTGGAGGCCGAGCGCGAACTGGTCAATCGTGAGCTGGATCACCGGATCGGCAATCTCTTCGCGCTGGTAAACGGGCTGATCAGCCTCTCGCTGCGCGACCAGCCTGAGGCGAAGCCATTTGCGCAGGATGTCAGGGAGCGGCTGGGCCTGCTACACAAAGCACATCTGTTGATAAAGGCTGCGGGAAAAGACCAGTCGGTGCCAGTCCGTGATATCTTGCGGGATGTGCTTGCCCCTTATGCCCTGAATGGCGAGGGTAGAGAGGTTATCACGGGGCATGCGCTTCAGGTGCGCGCAGAACTGGCTTCGGCCTTCGCACTTGTCTTTCACGAACTTGCGACGAATTCAGCAAAATACGGTGCGCTGTCTGTAGCGGAGGGACGGATACAGATTGCATTGCACAAGGACACCGAGGGGACGACCATTGAATGGCACGAGCAAGGCTGTGTTGTCGGTGACGGTGACGGAGACGGGCAGGCGCGGGGCTTTGGCTCGAAACTGATGACGGCGGTTGTGGAACGTCAGTTTCGCGGCACATTCGAGCGTGACCTCGGGCCGGATGGAATGCGTGTCACGCTGCGCTTGCCGCCAGAGCTGTTTCAGGAAGAGGACTACGATCCGGTCTGACCGGAGCTGCTGGCTTCCGGGGCGGCCGCATCCTTCGCTTCCTCGGTCCAGACCCTGAATTTTGTCAGCTGATGCGGGCCGAAGGAGTGGATCAGCGGGATGTCGGTGGCATCACGGCCGCGCGCAATCACGACCCGACCGATACGTGGCTCATTGTGGCGGGCGTCGAGGGTGAACCAGCGGTCCTCCAGCCAGACCTCGCACCATGCATTGAAATCCATCGGGGCCGGGTTCGGGGCCACGCCGATATCGCCGAGATAGCCATTGGCATAGCGTGCGGGAATGTTCATGCAGCGGCAGAGCGTGATGGCCAGGTGGGCAAAGTCCCGACAGACGCCAACCCGCTCGCGCCAGGCTTCCGATGCGGTCCGGGTCGGGCGGGCATGCTCATAGCCGAAAGTGAGGTGGCGGTTCACATAATCAAAAATGGCCCGCACTCTGGACCATCCCGGCGCAACATTGCCAAACAGCTCCCATGCCTGCGTCATCATGATGTCAGTTTCGCAGTAGCGGCTGGCAAGGAGATAGCCGAGAACTTCGTCCGGCAAAGTGCTGACCGGGCATTCCCTTGCCGTGTCGTCCCAGGCGTCGGGCTCTCCACTGACGTCGACCAGACTGTCACGTGAAAGGCGTGTTGCCCCCGCCGGCGCAGTCAGGCGCAGGCAGAGATTGCCGTAGGGGTCGGTATATGTCCGGTGCTGAACGGCCGGAGAGAGCTGCAGTCCGCTGGTCTTTATGATGGTGCCCTCTAGGTCGGGATGCGGGTCCAGCAGGGCGATCACCTCGGTCGGCTGATCGCAGGTGATCTCAATCTCGTAGCCTAACCGTATAAGCACATTTGCACCTCTCAACAGACGCTGAGAGAACGCGCGGATGGCAGAAGAGGTTCCGGGCACGGCGGAATCCCACCATCCGGCAAGGTCTCGCCGATGGCAGAAGACCAGCCGGAACCTGTCCCGCGGGGCGGACGTTTTTCCAGCACGAGTGTTTTGGTGTAAAAGGAGAGAATGCCATGGACCATACCAGACATATCCGCCTGAATGACACTGAGCTGACCGAGGCCGTGCTGAACGGCGCGACCATCTATGGCCCCGGAGACGAGAAAATCGGCCATGTTTCCGAAGTGCATGGCCAGGGAGCCGGCGCGCAGGTGGTTGTCGATGTCGGCGGCTTCCTCGGCATCGGTGCGAAGCCCGTTGCTGTTCCCGCGCGCGATCTCGATTTCATGCGGGATGAAAGCAATGCCGTCCATGCGGTGACCCGCTGGACCAAGGATGAGCTGAAAGCCTTGCCCGAACACCGCCACTGATCTGGCACTGATCGGATCGGGACGATTGTCCGCCCGCGCGGTGAGGCGCGGGCGGGTTTGCTCAGGGAGGACCCCATGAAGACGCTTGAAGATGCTTTTCTGCACACGTTGCAGGATATCTACTGGGCTGAGAATGCTCTGCTCAAGGCGCTGCCCAAGGTTTCGAAATCGGTGAACAACGCCGAACTGAAAGTCGCGTTTGACGATCACCTGTCCGAGACGAAGGGACACGTCGCCACGCTCGACAAGGTGTTCAAATCCATCGGTCAGAAAGCGGCCGGCGAGAAATGCGATGCCATGGCCGGGCTTCTGAAGGAGGCGGACGGTCTGATCGAAGAGGCCGAAGGCCATGCGCTCGACGTGGCGCTGATCGGTGCGGCCCAGGCCGTCGAGCATTACGAGATAGCCCGCTACGGTACCCTGCGCGAATGGGCGAAGGTACTGGGCCATGAAGAGGCACACGGCCTTCTCGGCTCCATCCTCGATGAGGAAAAGGCTGCCAATGCGAAGCTCACTGCCCTGGCCGTCATGGCGGTCAATGAGGCTGGCAAGAAGCGCAAGTGATCGTGAAACTGGCGGCCCCGCGATCCGGGAGCGCCAGTTCGGATCAGCGCCTGATGGCGCGGGCACCCCAGATCAGAATGCAGGCACCGACGGCTCCCGCGACCAGATAGCCAAGCCAGCCACCGAACGACACACCCAGCAGGCCGAAGAGGAAGCGTGCGACCGCGGCCCCGATGATACCGAGGAGGATGTTCAGGAAGATCCCGGTATCGGATTTCATGAAGCCGGAGGCGATCCAGCCTGCGAGGCCGCCGATGATGATAGCTGCGATCCAGCCGATGCTTTCATTGTCCATTCTGGTTCCTCCGGTTGCAAAGTGCTCAGACGCCTGTCACCAGCCGCCCTTGCAACAAACGCCTTCACGCCTGAGGGGTTCCCACCCGCAAGATATGCGAGGGAACCATCGCGGGTTGTGCGCGTTTCCGAAGGAAAGGATGCGTTGTGAGGGGATATGCCTGAAAATCCGCTGCTCCGGCCCGGGGAAAATTGCTGGCGGGTAGAAGCTGCGCAGCGTTTTTCCTTTATCGTGGACGGCGCGGATTACTTCGTGTCGCTGCGCAAGGCACTCTTGCAGGCGCGGCATTCGATCATGCTGGTCGGCTGGGATTTCGATACACGCATCACCTTTGGGGATGCCGGGGATGGCGGGCCGGAGCGGCTGGGCGATTTCATCCTCTGGCTGGCGGATCGCACGCCCTCACTGGAAATCAGGCTGCTTCGTTGGGATACCGGCGCCTTCAAAGCCATGCTGCGTGGCAATACACTCTTCACCATCCTGCGCTGGAAGGCGCATCCCCGGATCACGCTGAAGCTTGATGCAAAGCATCCGCTCGCGGGTTCGCACCATCAGAAGATTGTGGCGATCGATGACAGTATCGCCTTTGCCGGTGGTATCGATCTGACCATGCAGCGATGGGACACACGCGAGCATCTCGATGACGATCCGCGCCGTGTCAGCCCGAGCGGACGCCCCGCCGACCCCTGGCATGATGCGACCAGCGCTTTTGACGGGGATGCGGCGCGGGCCATCGGAGACCTCGCCCGTGCGCGCTGGCTGAAAGCCACCGGCGAGCAGCTCAGCCCTTGTCCTGAATGCCACGACTGCTGGCCCGAAGGCCTGGCGCCGACATTCACCGATATGCGGCTCGGGATTGCGCGGACCATCCCGAAGATGGACGATCAGGAGCCGGTTCACGAGATCGAGGCCGCCTGGATCGACATGATCGGGCGGGCCAGGCGGGTGATCTATGCGGAAAGCCAGTATTTCGCCTCGCGCCGGATCGCCCATGCCATTGCCGAACGGCTGGCCGGGGATGAACCGCCGGAGATTGTCATCGTGATGCCGCATACCGCCGATGGCTGGCTGGAGCCGCTGGCGATGGATACCGCCCGCGCGAAGCTGGTCGAGGCGTTGCTGCGGATTGACCGCCATGACCGGCTGCGCATCCTGCATCCGCAAACGACTGGCGGGCAGCCGATCTATGTCCATGCCAAGGTGATGGTGGTCGATGACCGGATCCTGCGGGTGGGATCGTCGAATTTCAACAACCGCTCGATGCGGCTCGACAGCGAATGCGATGTGATCCTCTCGGCGGATGAGCCGGGCAATGCGCATCTCGCGGATGAAATCACCAGCCTGCGCGACGATCTTCTGGCCGAGCATCTGGGGGTTGAGCCGCAAGATATTGCGGCGGCTATCCAGGAGACCGGATCGCTGATCAGCGCAATCAACGCGCTGAGAGGGACGGGCCGCAGCCTCGTGCCCTATGAAATCCCTGAGCTTTCCGGATTCGAGGAGTGGTTGGCTGAGAATGAGATCCTCGATCCGAACGGCCCTGAAGAGATGTTCGAAGGCACCACGAAGCGCGGGATCTTCAAGGGTTGGGAGCGGCTGAGGAACCGCTTCCGCCACCGGCCTGGACCTCAGCGATAGCGGAAGATCTCCGCGTCCGGATCGGACTTGCCAGCAATTGCCGCGGCTATGATCTGTGCCCCGATCATCGAGAAGGTGATACCGTTGCCGCCAAATCCCATCACCGCGAAGATGCGTTCGAACCCCGGCACACGGTCGATGACCGGCAGCCCGTCATCCGTGACGCTGAACGGCGCCGACCAGGTGTAAACGGGTTTGCCGATCTTGACGCCGGTCAGGTCGCGCAGCTTCGAGGCGATGATTTTGGCCTTCTTTGCGAGCTTTTTCGGATCGGAATTGGTCTCCGACGCCTCCTCATCCTCGCCACCCGCAATCACCCGCCCGGTCTCATCGGTGCGGAAGTAAAGATAGGGGTCAGCGGCTTCCCAGACGATGGTGTCACGCATCCAAGCGGGCAGGGGGCTGATCGGCTCAGACGCCAGCGCCCAGGTCGAGGTGACATGATGCGATTTCGTTTTCATCTGCGGCAGATATTCATAACCCGTGCAGAATACGGCATGATCGGCGACCAGAACCTCGCCCTTTTTCGTGGCCAGCGTGATACCTGAGGCCAGCTCTGCCATATCCGTAATCTCGATGGGCGAGACGATCCGGCCCCCGCGTGACAGCGCCGCCCGCAAAAGCCCGGCCGTCAGCTGCGCCGGATTGGCCGAGGCGGAATCCTCGGACCAGATGGCGGCTGGGCGGTCCATCGCATAGCGCGCGATCAGATCAGCGCGCTTCAGATATTCGGCGCGGAGGCCGATCTCTGTGCGCGCCTTCGCCTCGGCGGCCAGTGCCCTGGCCCCCATCTCGTTCCCGGCAAGGTAAAGCGCGGGTTTCGGGCGCATCTGGCAGTCAAGCTTCTGCTTCTGCGCCAGTTTCACCAGATCCGCGACCGCACGGACCGACCTGAGCCAGGCGCGGTCGGCATGGTCCTTGCCGATCTTCTTGCGCAGCCGGGTCAGCGGCATGTCGATCTCATGCTGGATCATCGCGGTCGAGGCCGGAGTGGATCCGCGCACCGGCGGTCGCCGGTCGAGGATCAAGACCGATTTCCCGGCGCGAGTCAGCGCCTCGGCGACCAGCGCACCCGAGATGCCCGCGCCTACGACGATCACGTCGAAACGATCCTGCGTCAGCGACGCCTGTGCCGCAATCGTTGAATGCGGTGTCTTCACCCAGAAAGGGGTGCCGGTGCGCAGGTCATCTTTGCGGGTCTTCGCCTTTTGCTTTGCCATCTTCGCCTCCCTTCAGGTGTTGGATCGGATCTTTGGCTTCTTCAGGGGCGACTTCCCGCGCCCATGGGGAACGGGCAATGCGAAAACCCGTTCGGCGCAGGCCAGCGCGATGCCTCCTGCCGCGAGCGGCGCAAAGGCCGGGTGCCCAATGTCGAGCCCGCCAGTATAGCTGCCGAAGGCCGGAAGGATCAGATGATCGTCACCGAGCACGAAACAACGGAACCGCCGCCCGGCCAGTCGGGCCGATGGATGCATGTGGCCGGAAATGTCCGGCCCCTCGGCTGCAATGTGGCGCAGGCTGACGGGACCGGACAGATCGGCGGCAAATGTGCCGCGCAGCCGGTCTTTGACGCGGGTTCCCGGATCGTGGTTGCCGGCGACCCAGAGCCAGTCGCG
This sequence comes from Pseudomonas sp. GX19020, assembly GCF_023371075.1. Classification (NCBI taxonomy): domain Bacteria; kingdom Pseudomonadati; phylum Pseudomonadota; class Gammaproteobacteria; order Pseudomonadales; family Pseudomonadaceae; genus Pseudomonas; species Pseudomonas sp. GX19020. Next base: position 925,281 of record NZ_JAMCCR010000001.1, on the reverse strand, counting down.
CCCCCTTGCCAGTTCGGCGAGGGAGGCGTTGTCCTGATCGCTCAGATGTTCGGCGGCAAGATCATCGTCGAAAGCGTCCCCCAGAGACACAACCTGCTCTGGCTCCAGCGCCGAAATCTCGGCTGCCAGCCGCGCCAGTGTATCTGGCACTTCAAAGGGGGGCAGAAGCGCACCGCCTCGCCTGGCAAAGCGTTCCGCGCGACCCAGATGCAGGTCAGCCACGACAAGCATTCGCCGCCCGGGCCACCAGAGGGCGCCGGAGGGGCGGGCGATGAACGCCTCGTCCGCAAATTGGAAAGGATAGCCCTCAGTCATCTTGTCCCACCAGGGTTAGCCCGGCCTCGCGCATCAGATCTTGCGCTGTCTGCTCGGCGAGCCGCAGTTGACCCTCTCCGGCAAGCCGGACCCGGCCCATTTCCAGCAAGAGCGGCGCGGCCAGCGGAGAAACCCGCGGCAGCGCGCGCAGCTCGATATGGGGATTGCGCGCCAGCATGTCAGCGATGCGGTCGAAATCGATCAGGCCGCGTCGCGCCTCATCGCGTGTGGCCCGCAAGAGGATGTGGCCAGGGTGATGGCGGCGTAGGGTGTCATGGATGATATCGCTGGAAAATGTGGCCTGTTTCCCGGTCTTCCTCGCGCCAGGGCGGTTTCGCTGGATCAGGCCCGCAATGGTCGCAACCGCGCGGAAGCTGCGCTTCATCAGGGAACTGGCGGCGATCCACTCCTCCAGCCCCAGTTCCAGCGCAGGCGCGGCCAGAAGGGGCGCGACATCTGTCACCTGCTGCAAGGATGTGACCATCAGCGCGTGATCGGTGGCCAGAAAACCCAGTGGATCGAGGCCGAGATCCTCCATCTGCCTTGTCATCAGCATCCCCAGCGTCTGATGGGCGTTCTGTCCGGCGAAGCCATAGATCACCAGATGCCAGCGCCCCGAACGGGCGAAGGTCTCACACAACAGCTTGCCGGGGCGGGGCAGGGCGCTCACCTGCGCCTGCAGCGCCAGCCAGTCACGGATATGCTGCGGCAGGTCTCCATGGCGACCGGGATCGGCAAGGATCGCCAGCATCCTTTGCGAAAGCTCGGTCGAAGTTGCGAATTTGAGCCCCGACCAGGTTGCGATCTTCGGCTCGCGTCCGGGGGTTGGGGTCACCTCCATCACCAGATCGCGGATGCGGTCATATCGCAAGACCTGGCCACCCAGAAGGAAAGTATCGCCGGGAGAAAGGCTTGCGGCGAAGCTCTCCTCGATCTCGCCCAGCGGCCCGCCGCCGCGCCCTCGCCTGCGTACCTTCAGCTTCTCGGCCTCGGTGATGGTGCCGATGTTCATGCGCAGATCGCGGGCTGCGCGAGGGTCGCGCAGCTGCCAGAGGCCCTGGTGCTGCACCAGTCTTTGCCAGCGCTCATAGGCCCTGAGCGCATAGCCTCCGGTGGCTACGAAATCGAGGCAGGCGTCGAAGTCGGCGCGGGACAGACCCTCATAGGGGCCAGCGGTGATGACCTCGGCATAAAGCGTATCCGCGTCGAAGGGGCCGGCGCAGGCGGCCAGCAGGATCTGTTGGATCAGTACATCAAGAGGTCCGGGTCCACGCGGCTCTCCGTCGAGCTCGCTCGCTCGCGCGGCCTCGAGTGCTGCAACGCATTCGATCACCTCGAAGCGGTTCGCGGCAACGATGCGGGCGCGGGACGGTGCGTTGTAGTGGTGGTTTGCGCGCCCGATCCGCTGGACAAGACGCTTGATGTTCCTTGGGGCACCGACCTGGATCACCAGATCGACATTGCCCCAGTCGATGCCGAGATCAAGGCTTCCGGTCGCCACCACGGCACGCAAATCCCCTGCCGTCATTGCGGCTTCGACCTTTTGGCGGGCTTCGCGCGCCAGCGCTCCGTGGTGGAGCCCGATGGGCAGGCCCTGGTCATTCGCCTGCCAGAGCGCCTGAAAGAACAGCTCTGCCTGGGCGCGTGTGTTGAGGAAGATGATCGTCGTTTGCGCGGCGGCGACCGCGTCGAGCACATCCGGGACGGCATAACGGCCACCGCCCCCGGCCCAGGGCGGCGGCTTGCGGGTAGGCAAAAGCGCAATATCGGGAGCGGGGCCCGGACCGGCCTCAAGCAGCGCCTTAGCCCCCATGAAACGTGCCAGCGCGGCCGGGTCTTCGACCGTGGCGGAAAGTCCGGTGGTGGTCACCCCAGTCGCAAGTCTGCGCAGCCGTGCAAGGCAGAGCATCAGCTGATCGCCGCGCTTCGATTCCGCCAAAGCGTGCAGCTCATCGAGAACGACCCGTTTGAGGCCAGCAAACATCTTCCCTGCCTCGGGCCAGGACAGCATAAGCGCAAGCGATTCCGGCGTGGTCAGAAGGATCTCCGGCGGGTCGGCACGTTGTTTACGACGCTGGCTGGCAGGCGTGTCGCCGGTGCGGTCGCCGATGCGGATGCCAAGTCCCATCTCTTCGACCGGACGAGCGAGATTGCGCCCGACATCCGCGGTGAGCGCCTTGAGGGGAGAGACGTAGAGCGTGTGCAGACCTTTGGCCTTGTTCAGATGCAGATCGACCAGCGAGGGCAGAAACCCCGCCAGCGTCTTGCCGCCACCGGTCGGCGCGATCAGCAGCGTGTCTTCCTGCGCTGCCAGTAATTCCAGCTGATGGGGATGCGGCTGCCAGCCGTGGCCCTTGAACCAGTCAAGAAAGAGCGGTGGCAGGTTCACAGCATTTCCCTCAGCGTCTCCAGCCGGTCGGCCTCAGCGGCTGGCTTGTCCCAGCGGATGCGCGAGATGCGCGGAAACCGCATCGCAAGCCCGGATTTGTGGCGTGGCGAGGGGTTCAGCCCTTCAAAGGCAACCTCGACCACCAGTTCGGGGGCAAGCTGGCGGACGGGGCCGAAACGCTGCACCGTGTGTTTGCGCACGAAACGGTCCAACTCGCGCAGCTCCTCATCGGTGAAGCCGAAATAGGCCTTGCCGACCGGCACCAGATCCGCGCCGTCCCAAAGGCCAAAGGTGAAATCGCTGTAGAACCCGGATCGTTTTCCGTGCCCGGCCTGGGCGTAAAGCAGCACCGCATCCACGACCATCGGGTCGCGTTTCCACTTGAACCACGGCCCGCGCGGGCGGCCCGCGAGATAGGGGCTGTCGCAGCGTTTGATCATCACGCCTTCGATGACGGCGGCCTCGGGGGCCGCGCGCAAAGAGGCCAGATCGTCCCAGATCTGGAAGGGTAAAAGCGGGGAGAGGTCGATCCGTTCGCTGTCAAAAAACGCGGACTCCAGCACCGCGCGGCGGGCGTCGAGCGGCAAGGCGCGGATGTCTTCTCCCTGCCAGATCAGCACGTCATAAAGGCGCAGGGCGGCGGGGTGGCTTTGCAGCATCTTCGCGCTGACGGCTTTGCGGCCAAGGCGTTTTTGCAGGTCCGCAAAGGGGGCGACATCGGTCCCGCGCCGGATCAGCAATTCGCCATCCACCGCGCCCTGGAAGGTCATGGCATCGATGACTTCGGGAAAGGCGGCCCCGATCTCTTCGCCTGTGCGGGAATAAAGCCTGCGACTGCCGCCTTCGGAAACCGCCTGCACGCGAATGCCATCCCATTTCCATTCGGCAAGGTAGTCAGCAGGATCAAGGGCCGACAACTCTGCCAGTGTGATCGGGGTCGAGAGCATCACCGGGCGGAAGGGGGCATCAACCGGCGCAGGCGGGGGGCCACCCGCAAGCCATCTGAACAGCGGCAGATAGGGCGGCGCAAGTCCGTGCCAGATTTCCTCGATCTCATCGACACGGCGCTCGGTTTCCATGGCGAGCGCCGTGCGGGCGAGACGCGCCGAGACTCCGATGCGCAGATTGCCGGTGGCGAGCTTCAGCAGCGCCAGCCGCTCGGGGGAGGGCAGGCGGTCGAGCAGGTCCGCGATGACACCCGGCAGCGCGAGTTTGCCTGTCTCGCGCAAGAGATGGACGGCTTCGGTCAGCGAGACCTCGGCATTCGCCACCCTCTCGCCGGGCCATAAAAGCGAGATCGTCTCGGCCAGATCGCCCACGAACTCATAGGACAGCCGGAAGAGTTCCGCATCCACCCGCTCGGCCGCCAGCCGCTTGAGCAGCGAGGGCGTGACCTGGCGCAGATCCAGCCCCCCTGTCAGCACCGCCAGCGCATAGCCCCGATCCGGGTCGGGCGTGGTCTGGAAGTAATGCGACAGGATGGTGAGTTTCGCATTGCGGCCCGGGGTGAAGGCCAGTCGCTCGATCAGGCGGGCGAAGGTCTTCATTCCGGCTCGTCCTCATAGCCGATCAGCCGCAGGGGGCGAGCGGGGATGCCCTTTATCTCGCACCAGCGCATGACGCCGTCCTCGGCGCCGTGGGTGACCCAGACCTCCTGCGGGGCAAGTTCGCGGATGGTGGTGGTCAGCTGCGGCCAGTCCACATGATCCGAGATGACCAGCGGCAGCTCGACGCCGCGCTGACGGGCGCGGGCGCGCACGGTCATCCAACCAGAGGCATAGGACAGCACCGGATCGCGGAACCGCTGCACCCAGGGGCTGGCAAAGGCCGAAGGCGGCGCGAGCACCAGCTGCGCGCTGCCTGGATCGGTTGCGGATACCAGCGGGCCAAGGTCGATCCCCTGTTCGATATGATACTCGCAGAGCCGTTTCAGCGCGCCGTGTATGGCAATCGGGGCATCATGTCCGGCTGCCCGCGCCAGCGCGATCACCCGTTGCGCCTTGCCAAGCGCATAGGCCCCCACGAGATGCGGACGTTCGGGAAACTCGGCCATGCTGGCGATCAGCCGCCCGGCCTCGGCCAGCGGATCGGGGTGACGGAACACCGGCAGGCCAAAGGTCGCTTCGGTGATGAAGATATCGCAGGCGACGGGCGCCCACGGGGCACAGCAGGGGTTGGGCGTGCGGCAGTAATCGCCCGAGATCAGGATCCGTGGCCCCTTGTCGGGGGTGATCAGGATCTGTGCTGATCCCAGCACATGCCCCGCCGGGTGGAAGCTGACGGTGACGCCCCCGATCCGGGTGGTGCCTTCGGCGATCTGGCGGCTTGCGGTGAACTCTTCGCCATAGCGGGTCGCCATGATCTCCAGCGTCTGTCGCGTTGCCATCACCGCGCCATGGCCGGGTCGGGCATGGTCGGAATGTCCATGCGTGACCAGCGCACGCGGCACGGGGCGGAGGGGATCAATGTAGAAGTCCCCCGGGGCGCAATAAAGCCCGGCCTCGGTGGGATAGACGATCTCCTCCGCCCGTGATGTCATGCGAGGTCCCGCAGCCCGGCTTCGCGCGCCCAGTAACGGTGTTTCGCAGTCTCGGGCAGATCCTCCCATGGGCCGACGCCCTCGCCATCCTCGATCCCGGCGCGGGCCAGGATCACGGCCGAACCTTTGCAATGGCCGATGGCCTTGAGATGGGCGAAGGCGTCCATCACAAAACTAATGGCAGCGCTGTCTTTCGCCAGTTTTTCGGCCTGATCCGGCATCAGAATCATGGCGATGGCATCGAACAGTACCGAAGGGCTGCCGGCAAGCTGGCCGTCCGGTATGATCTTGCCGCCCTTCAGCTTCAGGGGCCCGACTTTGGGGGCGATGGTGAAGACCGATCCGCCCTCGGCTTTGACCGCTTGCGTCAGCTTGTCGATACCGTCCTTGTCCGATCCTTCAGCGATTAGGAGACCGATCTTGCGACCCGTCAGTGTTTCTTTCCAGTTCTTCTGGATCGAGAGCGCGTCCGAGGGATCAAGGTCCAGCGGTGCGTGAAAGGGTTTCGCCGCGTCCGGCAACTCGATCCCCAGCCCCCGGGCCACGCGGGCGCCCAGATCGTCGTCGATCACCCGAAGATGTGACAGCACCCGTGCCCGCACATGATCCAGCCCGACTTTCGAGAGCTCAAACACGAAAGCCGAGGCGATATGGGCCTGTTCGTTCTCAGACATTGAGCGCCAATACATGCGCGGCTGGCTGTAGTGGTCGCCGAAACTCTCGGACCGGATGCGCAGCTTGTCACCGGACAGCGCCTGAGGCGCGGTCGTGAACCCTTCGGGGCTGGCGCGCGGGCCGGGGTCTTCGCCGACCTGATCGAGGCTGTTCGGCTCGTAATTCGCGCGGCCTTTCGGCACATGGGTCTGCATCAGCCCGTCGCGCATCATGTTGGCATAGGGGCATTTCGGCGCATTGACCGGGATCTGGTGGAAGTTCGTCGTCCCCAGCCGCGATTTCTGGGTGTCGAGATAGGAGAACAGCCGCCCCTGCAGCAGTGGATCATCCGAGAAGTCGATCCCTGGCACGATGTTCGAGGGCAGGAAGGCCGATTGCTCGTTTTCGGCGAAGTGGTTGTCGGGATTTCGGTTCAGGACCATGCGGCCGACGACCCGCAGCGGCACAATCTCTTCGGGGATGATCTTGGTGGGGTCGAGCACATCCCAGGGCAGGCTGTCGGCCAGTTGCTGATCGAACACCTGCACCGCGAAATCCCATTCCGGTAAGTCCCCGGCCGCAATCGCCTCATACAGGTCGCGGCGGTGGTAGTCATTGTCGGCGCCCTGCAGCTTCGCGCTTTCGTCCCAGATCAGCGACTGGGTGCCCAGCACCGGGCGCCAGTGGAATTTGACGAAAGACGCTTCGCCCGCCTCGTTGACGAATTTGAAGGTGTGGACGCCGAACCCCTCCATCATCCGCAAGGACCGCGGGATGGCGCGGTCCGACATGGCCCAGATCACAGTATGCAGGCTTTCGGGCATCAGCGACACGAAATCCCAGAACGTGTCATGCGCAGAACCCGCCTGCGGATAGCCACGATCCGCCTCCATCTTCACCGAATGCACGAGGTCGGGGAACTTGATGGCGTCCTGAATGAAGAAGACCGGAATGTTGTTGCCGACCAGATCCCAGTTGCCCTGATCGGTGTAGAACTTGACCGCAAAGCCCCGCACATCTCGCGGCGTGTCGACCGATCCCGCCCCGCCCGCGACCGTGGAGAAGCGCACAAAGACGGGCGTTTCCTTGCCCTTCCTTGAAAGCAGACTGGCGCGTGTGAGTTCGGGGATCGGATCGGTGCAGGTGAAGACCCCATGTGCCGCGGAGCCGCGTGCATGGACGATGCGCTCGGGGATACGCTCATGGTCGAAATGGAAGATCTTCTCGCGCAGCAGGAAGTCTTCCAGCAGAGTCGGGCCACGTTCCCCTGCGCGCAGGGAGTTCTGGTTGTCGGAAACCGGGATGCCGTGGTTGGTGGTCAGTGCCGCGCCACCGCGCTGCTGGGTTTCACCCGCATTGCCGGTGGTGGATGCGTAAGGTTTGCGTGCCATCTGTCCTGCCTTTCAAAGGTGGGAAAGGGTGGCTGCCCAGGCTGGAAAGTCCGAGGCCCGTGCCACCGGCTCTGTCAACTTGTGTGGGACGCGCCGAAAAGGCGCGCCCCAGATTTGTTCAGGCTCATCGCCACGTCGGATCAGAAGCGGTAGCTGAACCCGCCCCAGATGCGGCCCTCATCACGGTGACGGCCACCGCGCACCGCGCCTGAGACAGCTGCAGCACCGGCGACCAGCGCTGCGGCAGTCAGCAGAAATGCGGTCAGGATCGCGCTTTTGCGGGCAGCCTCTGCTGCGGCAATAGCGGCCTCCTCTGCCTCTTGCGCCAGACGCTCGGCCTCGGCGCGCGCTTCCGCGACAGCGGCTTCGGCTTTTTCGCGCGCTTCCTGCACGGTGGTGACAGCCTGATCTACCCGCGCCTCGACCTCGGCCTCGGTCTGTCCGGTGCGTTGCGCGACGGCGGCGATCAGGAAGGCGCGATCACCCTCGGAGATTTCGCCTGTACGCAGGACATTGCCCAGGACGATGCCGCTCTGGCGCGCGAGTTCGGCATCATCCATCGCGGGTGTCCCCGGTGAGGTGGTGCCTTCCGCCTGCTGGACTCCCTGACGCATTGCGCCCACTTCCGGACGCATCAGGGTGCTGTTGATATAGTCCATCAGGCCTTCGTCGGCATCTTCCGGAACAGCCGCACCTACGGCCTGAGCCACACCCTGAACTGCGCCGCCAACCGCATTGCCGGCACCCTGAACCACGCCGCCAACGGCCGATCCTGTTGCGGTGACTGCCGTGCCCACGGCAGAGGCGGCACCGCTGATTGCGCCCGCCGCCATCCAGGCGGTGACAAGCATGCCAAGGCCCCAGACGACGAGACCGTTGATGCCGTCGCGCGCAGCCACTTCATCGGCAGAAGCGTCATCGACGCGCCGGCGCATCCTGCCCGCGATATAACCACCCGCCAAGTAGCTAGCGACCAGTGAGATCACGAGCCAGAGCGCGGTGACGACCAGCCAAAGGTTGAGAGACCCTTCACCAGGTTCCGCGGAAATGGTCGAGAGCCCGAGGGCTGCCCCGAAGGCGGTAAACAAGCCGCCAATCGCGGCTGCCACTACCGCGCCACCGAGGACAGCAGCCCAGTCGATATAGGCACCACTGACTTCGCGGCGCGGTGCCGATGCAGCGGTCATGGTTTCTGTGCGTTCCATGTCCGGCCCTCCTCAGCGCAGGCCGAGAAACGACAGGATGGCGAGAACCACGACCACAAGGCCGACCAGATAGATGATGCTGTGCATGAACGTCCCTCCCAAAAGCGCCCCTTGAGGCGATTACAGAAAACATGAGGATGCGGCGGGGGCGTCGGGTGCCGCATCATACTGCAAACGCACGGATACGTGATCCGGTTCCGTCCGTGGCAACGGAGGACGGTACGACGCGGCGTCAATGCGCCTGTATCGATGCGTTCAGTTCAGTCGCCAGATCTCAAAGTTGAGCACGGATGCGAAGGCAACCCAGGCCAGATAGGGCATGAACAGCGCGACAGATGCCGGATCGATCCGCCTTGCGCGCAGGATGAAGGCAAGGACGGTCGCAAGCAGCAGGCTGATGACAAGAAGTGCGAGCCCTGGCTTTTCTGCCCCGAAGAAGGCGGGCGACCATGCATAGTTGAGGGCCAGCTGGGCTACCCACAATACGCGAAGGCCCTTGTCAGCCGAGCGTTCCCACACACGCCAACCCACCGCTCCGATCATGACGTAAAGCGCGGTCCAGACGGGAGCAAAGACCCAGTTGGGGGGATTGAAGGCAGGTTTGGTAAGGCTTTGATACCAAGGGCCAGGCACATTCAGCCAGCCGATGATCCAGCCGACAATCACCACTGGGATAATGAAGAGCAAGAGCTTCATGGATATGCTCCGATGCTGTTGTCGGTAAGCGAACTGGTATCATGCAGTGAGCCTGACCAAAGTTAGCCCGGTTTATTTCTCAGAAAGCTCCGGCATGTCTGCTCTCGGCGTCCCGGCTCTGCAAAGGTCCGTGGCCCGCATGGGAGCGATGCGGGCCACGGTGTGCCGGAAAGGGAGGGAAACTCTTTCCGGCAGAGAAATGGTGTCAGCGGCGGCGATCGCCAGACAGGACCCCACTGAGAAGCAGCCCGGCGCCCAGTCCCAGAAGCCCCACTGTCGACAGGACGGTCGCGGTGGTGCCGGGATTGTCGCGCATGGCGCCGACTGCGACATGGGCCTGATCACGAACCTGGGCGACGGCGTGACGGGCGCGTCCCTTGCCATCCTCGAATGCCTCTTCGGCATCGTCCATCGCGTCCGATGCGCGCGAGGCAAGCGACTTGCTGATCTTCGCCATTTCCTTCTTCAGATCGGCGATCTGTTTTTCGAGATTTGCACGGATATCATCTGCGGCATCGGCCATCACATCACTCCTTTTGAACCAACACGGGTCAGCGACCCTCGCTGCGCAAACGACTGGAGATGCATTCGGTTCCTGCAAGTGACGCAGCGTCTTTGCGGTCGGAAGGACTGCCGCAGGAAGAAAGCGCCAGCGCGAGATCCTTCGCCAGCCCAGTCCTGAGTTCCATGGCAGCGGCCTTGTCGGATTGGCGAAGGACTGCAGCGGGGTGCCAGGTGATCAGGACCCGCCCGCCATGCAGACCCGTCTCGATATGTCCGCGCCTGTCACCGAGAGGCGCGGCATTGCCGGTCAATGCGAAAGCGGCCGAGGCACCGAGCGCGACGACCAGCTCCGGCTGGACGAAGGCCAGCTCAAGCCCCAGCCACCAGCGGCAATGTTCGATCTCCTGCCGGTTCGGGTTCTGGTGCAGGCGTTGTTTGCCACGAGGGGCGAACTTGAAGTGCTTTACTGCATTGGTCATCCAGATCGATGCAGGGTCGATGCCGGTATCCGCCATGAGGCTGCGCAGCAACTGACCCGCCGGGCCGGTGAAGGGACGCCCGCTCAAATCCTCCTGATCGCCGGGCTGCTCTCCGACAAGCATGAGGCGGGCGTCGGTTGCACCTTCTCCCCAGACGGTTTGCGTTGCCGTCTCGCAAAGGCCACAGCGGCGGCATTGCAGCGCGGCCGCCTTTGCGGATGCAAGTGTGTCTGGCAGATCTGCGGCAACGGGCATCGTGGCGCGGTAACGGGTTGAGACAGGCACGGCACCGGGGCGTGGTGAACTGGCCGCCGCTGCGTGCATCCGCGCCACGCGGGCCTCGGCATCCTTCAGCATGTCGGGGATCAGCCGCGTCTCGGGCAGGTTCTTCCAGAATTTCTTCGGCATCTCCGAACGCATCGCATCAAGCTTCACCCTCGCGGGATTGAAGATATTGGCGAAATAGGTGGCCCAAAGGCCGGCTGATGCATCTTCCGGCAGATCTGGGCGCGCGCCGCCGGGATGAAAGCTCAGACCGCCCGCCTCGAACCGGGCGGTCAGGCGGGGGGTGGCGATCATCCAGTCCATGTCGGCGAAGCGTTTTGCAAAGAACTGGCTGCCCGGTTCCAGCGTGTCATGTTCCGGCTCGAACCATGCGGCAAAGCGGCGGCGGCCCGCTCTTGCAGGTTCCGGGGGGACTTCCCGGAACCGCACGAAAGCATGCATCTTGTGGATGTCGCGCCCGACCGATTTTGCCATGAGGTTCAGCCGCCGTCCCAGGGGATCAGCCTGCGACAGGGGCTCACCGAGGCGTTGGTCGATCCGCCAGAGGGCCTGATAGAGCGCGGAGAGCCTGCCGGGCGCGGAATGCCAGATCACCGAACCAGCCAGCTTTATGAACGCCTGCGGCACTTGCGCCTGATGCGGCCCGGGCTTGGATGGCAGGGGATCTGTCGCGAACAGCCCGCCTGTCGATTGGCCGCCTGCCGCCGGGCTGTCACCGGGGTCTGTGCAGGTCTTCCAGTCGATCTCTTCTGGCGCGATGCGATGGCTGATCGCGATACGCGCCGCCGCCCGCCAGGCCTCGAACAGCCCGCGTTCCGGCAGCGTGACGGCGAAGCTCACAGCAGAGACAACTGCTGTGGGGGCGGCGCGAACCGCGCGCGCAGATCGGTGCTGTCGGTCAGGCCGCGCGGCGACCAGCCCGGGGCGGTGATGAAGGGCCTCGCCTTTTTCATCAGCGCGCCGATCCGGGTCAGATCCTCATAGCGCAGCGCCCGCGTCCGGCGTGCGGCAAGGATCCGCTCGACGGTGCGGGTGCCAAAGCCCGGCACTCGCAGCAGCATGTCCTTGCTGGCCCGGTTCACATCCAGCGGGAACAGCCCCCGATGCTGCAAGGCCCAGGCCAGCTTCGGGTCGATCTCGAGATCGAGATGCCCCGCCGTTGCGCCGGTGGCGATCTCTTCGGCGCTGAAGCCGTAAAAGCGCAGCAGCCAGTCCGCCTGATAGAGCCGGTGTTCGCGCAGCAAGGGCGGCTGCACCAGCGGCAAGGCACTGGACGCATCCGGGATCGGCGAAAACGCCGAGTAATAGACGCGCCGCAGCTTGTAGCCGGTGTAAAGCCGTGTCGAGCTTTTCAGGATCGTCACGTCATCGGTGCCATCGGCCCCGATGATCATCTGCGTCGACTGGCCCGCCGGCGCAAAGCGTGGCGGGCGCTTGCCGGTCAGGGATTTCTCTTTTGCCGCCTCGCCCTCCAGCCGCACCTGCGCCATGGCGGAACGGATGGTTTCGGGGCGCTTTTCGGGGGCGAATTTGCGCACGCTTGCATCGGCGGGCAGCTCGACATTGATCGAGAGGCGGTCGGCGTAAAGCCCGGCCTCGCGGATCAGATCGGGGCTGGCATCGGGGATGGTCTTGAGGTGGATATACCCTTTGAACCCGTGATCCTGCCGCAGCACCCGCGCGATCCGCGCCATATCTGCCATGGTCTGATCGGGCGAGCGGATGATCCCGGACGACAGGAACAGACCCTCGATGTAGTTTCGCCGATAGAATTCCAGGGTCAGCGTCACGACCTCCTCGACCGTGAAGCGCGCGCGCTCGACATTCGAAGATACCCGATTGATGCAATAGGCGCAGTCGAAGATGCAGAAATTGGTCATCAGGATCTTGAGCAGGCTGATGCAGCGACCGTCCGGCGTATAGGCATGGCAAATGCCAGCCCCACCGGAAGACCCGATGCCACCCGCGCGGGAATCGCGCTTTTCACCTCCCGATGAGGCGCAGGAAGCATCGTATTTTGCCGCGTCGGAAAGGATCGCCAGCTTGTCCTGAAGGGTTCTTGCCATGGCGGCGAAAATAAATGTTCACTAAATGTTCGTCAATTCATGATGGACGGACAAGCGTAAAAGTGAACGCGGACTGCGCAGCGTCCGTCCAAGGCCGCCCTTGCAGCGGAAAGGCTGTCACTACCTGCGTGGCCAGACGGTCCAGAGCAGCCCTGCCGCGACCAGCGCCATTCCTGTCCAGGCCCCCAGAGGCAGGCCCAGAAGGATCGGGCCGGCCTGCACGAGACCCGGTGCCAGGCCGAGGGCGAAGGCGGCCGTGATGACGGCCACCGATATGCGGGTTGCGGCCTTTGTTATATCGCCGCTGAGCCGGTCCAGCCCCTTGATCTCGATCTCGGCCGACAGATTGCCCTGGCGCAGCCGCAACTTCAGCAGCCGGAACAGGCCCGGCAGGTCGCGCACGAGGCCCGCCATGTCCAGGGCGAGCGACTTGCCCTCTGTGGCCAGCGCCTGCGGGCCGAACATGCGACGCATCTCGGCGCGCACGATGGGGGCCGCGACCGTGATGGCGTCGAAATCAGGGTCGAGGCCGCGCATCACGCCATCGGCGGTGATCAGCGCCTTGAACAGCAGCGCCAGATCCGGGGGCAGGGCCAGATCGTGCTGGCGCGCCAGCGCGGTGAACTCGGAGACCGCCAGACCCAGACGCAGGGGCGGCACGGCATGGCGGGCGACGAACAGATCGCAGACCGCCATCTTGCTACGAGGTGAAATAGCCAAAGCGCGCCGAGCCCCGCGGTCTTATCGCGGGGCTCGTTCTTTCCGTTCGGGGAAGTGAGTTGGTGGATGCCGGAACGAGGGCAGTTGCACTCGCTCCGACTGTGGTCGTCTTATTGCCGCGCCCGCCAGATGCCGTCACTGCCGGGAGCGGGTTCGCATCGTTCTGCTACGATCAGAACTGTCGGCTCAATCGCACGCGTTGCAAGCGGTCCATGGAACTGCCAGCACTGGCCCGCCTCGAACGGGCGGTTGCCGAAGGTACCACTGCCGTTAACGACTGCAACGCAGGCCAGCGGATCCATCAGCATGACGCGTTGTTCGGGTGCGAGCATCTCATGGGCGATCCGGAAAGGGATGGCTTCGCCCGGCAGCGGCGCAATGGGCTGTGGATCACAGATCGCCTGGTCGCAGGCGCTGAGGAACTGAGCGGGGTCGCTGGGCTCGGGAACGAGCGGTGTATGATGACCTTCCGCGACCTCAACGATGGTCAGGCCGGGTCCTGCAGCGTGAAGCGTTCCGGCTTCAATGAGGAACATGTCACCGATGGCGGGTTCAATCCGGCGCAGCAACTCCGGCAACCGGCCGTTCAATGCGGCGCTCCTGATCTGTTCGGCGGATGCGGGACGCCTGAGACCGAGCTGCAGCCATGAGCCGGGCTCTGCTTCGGCAATGTACCACCATTTGTGATTACGCCCGGGTCCCGACTGCGGATGCAGGCGGGGGCTCTCCGATTGGCTCGTCCTGAGCCAGCGAAGGGTGAGCCCGGCTTCTGCTGCGTCAAAGGCCGTCTCTCGCGAAACTGGCGAGGGGGAAGGAGCAGAGCCTTGATCAGGTCTGGTCCATGGCTTGGTCTGCTCCCTTGGTGCTATCGGGGCTGCCCGGAAGGGCAGGGCAGGGGTGTGGGGTTCGAAAGTGTTGCGGTTCTTCTGTGTCTCGATCAGCATCGGCCCGGTTTCCCAAACGGATGTTGGTGGGATGGTTGGTGAAGCATATGTAATCGTGAGCCAAAATGCTCATGATCGCGGTTGAGATGGGGTGGCCCGCTTCATTTTCAAGGGTGATGGCGCGGGCAAGGGAGAGCGTCGCCTGCGCCGGGAACTGAAGAATTGTTTGCAGCGATAACAGGGGCTAACCACCCCGCAGACGCAGTTTCGGAATCCTTTCATAGCAATCAGGGCGGTCTTGCCCTATATGTAAGGGGCATCTTCTGTTTTTCGGACCTGTCCCTTTCGGCTCAGCTTTGGATTTTCAGCTTTGCCGGGCCATCACATATTGTGGGTGGCACCAATGAAAGGAACATCACGATGGCCAATGGCACCGTGAAATGGTTCAACTCCACCAAGGGCTTCGGATTTATCGCTCCCGAGGGTGGCTCCAAGGACGTTTTCGTCCATGTCTCCGCGCTTGAGCGCGCCGGAATTCATGGGCTGAATGATGGTCAGGCTGTCTCGTTCGATGTCGAGCGCGACCGCAATGGCCGTGAATCCGCGATGAACCTCGTTCTGGCCTGATTTTCAGGCTTGAGCACTGAAATCGGGATCGATGCAATATCGGACCCGGTTTCCCCGAAATGGCGGGGCTGCATCTTGCACGCGCCATTCGCTTTCCAGGAAAGAAGTCTTTTTGATAGAAATCAACTGGGGGAAACCCCTGTCTTTTGTCATGTCGCCTGATGGCGATGTGCAGAAATTCAGCACAATCGAGCAAGTCAAATACTGGCTGGTGAGGAAATGGCCGATTGCGGATGACGCGCATGCCATTGCACTTCAACAAGTCAACGCGGCGATGGACTGCATCATTCCGGTAGGCATTGCCCGCCGTGCCTTCGCGGCTGCGGCGAAATCCGCAGGGTTCGTTCCGGAGAGCCTTGTCGCCTATCCGATGCGTAAGGCCGCCTGAGCCTTTCTGAATGCGACTGCCAGGGATCGCCTTGATCCGGCTGAGCGCGGATTGACGTCGCTATATAGACAGCGGTCCTTGCCTGACGACACATACGATCTTTCAGGCATCGCTCCTCAAGTGATCTGCGGGCAGGTCTTGTTTTATCACCCGGATTTCTTTTCGCCGAAATCGGCCCGCAGAGCGGCCGTGAAATGAAGGAGATACCTCTATGCCTGGCACCATGAGCAGAGCACGTCAGACCGCGGAGGCTGCGTTCGACAAGACCCAGTCGCAATTCCTGTCAAGAACCCGCGCCCTCGATGAGCAGAATACCGAAGCGGCTGAACGTGCAGAGAAAACCCGGCGTTTGAGGGCAGCGCGTCTCGAAAGCGAACAGGTTACAAAATAGCTGCAACGCCGCTCGCAATCAGCAAGCGGCCCAGGCCGCTCTACTCTGAAAGGTAAGAGAAACAGTGAGAACCAAAGAATTTTCCGATCGGCGCGGCAATGCCACCAGTGCACGACTTTCGATGATCGAGAGCTTCAAGGCGGCACAGGCGGCGGCAGCACCGGGTCTCGCGGCGCGGAGCGCGGAGCGCGTGGAAATCGCGCGGGCGCGTGAAGCGCGCCGTGCTACGCGAGATGCTGAGAGATTGGCCGAGGAACATCGCGTCGCGGCGCAAGCGGCCGCGCTTGCCGAAGAGCAACTTCAGCTGGAAGCTGCGGAGATCGCAACGCGCGACGCGCGGCAATCTGCGCAGGACAAACGTATCGCTCTCGTCCTGTCAGATGAGGCTGCCCGCAAAGCCGCCCGCGATCAGCGATATGCCAAACGCAAGGCTGCACAGCAGGCTGCCTGATGCGCAGCCTTGATGCACGGCCGATGGCGGCATGATGGCCACCGTCGCTATCGCAGCCGCAATCCCGGCCCGGCCAGGCCGAGCAATGTGAGCCCAAGCGGCAAGGCAAACCAGAAGCCGATCTGGCCAAAGCCAACCGCCCCGATAACACCTCCGACCAGGAAGGATGCGACCAGTGTCAGCAGGATGCGCAGCTTGCTCTTGTCCGGCCCTATGCCACTGGCGCGCGCGCTCAGCGCAACGGCGGCCCGGCCAAGCTCGATCCCGATATCGGTGACCATGCCGGTCGCATGGGTCGTTCGGATCCGCGCTCCCGAGATCTTGGTGATGGTCGCATTCTGCATGCCCATGATGAAGCACAGGCAGCACAGGGCAAAGAGACGGCCCAACTCACTGGTGAAGATGCCGCCGGTCGCGAAGAACAGCAGGAAGACACCCTGCAATGCGATCGGCAGCGCGTATTGGCGCCGCGCGCTGTGCAGGCGTTCCCAGTTGATCACAAAGGTGCTGAAGCCTGCGCCGGTGATGAAGGCACCAAGGGCCAGCACCGCGATCAGCGACACCCATAGATTGCCAAGCACCAGATTGTCGGCCAGCTGCGACAGATAGCCCGTCATATGCGAGGTATACTGGCCGAGCGCGAAGAACCCGCCGGCATTGGCCGCACCGGCCACCGCCGCGAGGATCGTCGCAAGCGACAGGTCGCTGCCACGCGATCTGCGGTGCCCGACAAGTACACGGGCGGAGGTGATCGGTCGGGTGATATGTCTGCGTTGGGCCAAGGGCTCGAGCCTGTCAATCGGATGATCAAATGCGGGCTCGGCGCAGCCGATCCATTCCCGCATGTATCACGGTGAGCCTTTGGTTTACCGTCCGCAACCTCAATGCAGCAGGTTTCGAGGTGTGGCGGGCCGTTCTTCAGCCCGTAAAGAAAGATCGAATATCTCCCTGCCGATGCTTCTTGCATCGGCAGGGGTGGTGTTGGCGACTTCAGATAGCCTGGCCGCCGGACACCTCGATCCGCTGTGCATTGACCCAACGGTTGTCGTCGGAGAGCAGGCTCGCCACCATCGGACCGATATCGTCGGGCAACCCGACCCGGCCAAGTGCCGTCAGCCCGGCATATTGCGTATTCAAATCCGGGTTGTCGCGGACCACACCGCCGCCGAAATCGGTCTCAATGGCACCGGGGGCGACCGTATTGACCGCGATGCCACGCGCTCCAAGCTCTTTGGCCATATAGCGCGTCAGCACTTCGATCGCCCCTTTGGCGGCGGCATAGGCCGAAAAGCCCGGTGCCGAGAACCGCGTCAGTCCGGTTGAGAAGTTCACGATGCGCCCTCCATCAGCGATCAGCGGCAGCAGCGCTTGGGTCAGGAAATAGACCCCTTTCACATGCACATCGAAGATCCCGTCGAATTGCGCCTCCGTGGTCTCAGCGAATGGGGTGAACTCGCCATGGCCGGCATTGTTCACCAGGTGGTCAAAGCTCTCGCGGCCCCAGGCGTCGCGCAAGGCGCCGCGCAGGGTGTCGGCAAAAGCTACGAAGCTGTCGTGCTGCGCGACATCAAGTTGCACTGCGACCGCTTTGCGACCCAGTGCCTTGATCTCGGACACGACCTCAGCGGCCTGGGTGGCATTGCCGCGATAGGCGACGATGACATCGCCGCCATGGCGGGCGATGGACAGGGCGGTGTTGCGGCCAAGGCCACGGTTGGCGCCGGTCACCAATGCGATCTTGCTCATCTCATATTCCTTCTTCTGAGTGGATGAGGGGAAAATGGGGGGAAGTAGCCCCGAGGGGTTGCCAGATCCTCGCCAATTCTTGCCTGTTCCTTCAAAATCGGGCAGGGGGCCTTGCGTAATGGAGCCAGTTTGTTGCCTGATAGGCCAGACCACAGGACCGGAGCCGCCCGTGACCCGCAGCCTTCTTGATCTTGCCCGCAGCCATGCTGACGCGCATGCAGGCCCTTTCGGCTATGCGCCGACACCGTTTCGTGGTCTCGGTGTGGTGCGCCAGCTGCGGCCGGGGGAGTTGCAGGTGCAGGTGCAAAAGCCGCTGATCGCGATGTGCCTGCAGGGGCGCAAGCGGGTAACGATGGCGGGGCGTGACTTTGATTATGGCCCTGGAGAGGCACTGCTGATCACCGCCGATGTGCCGACGACCAGCCGGATCCTCGAGGCCTGCCCCGCCGCGCCCTATTACGCGGTCGCGCTGGAACTCGACCCTGCACTTTTGCGCAGCCTCGCAGCGGAGGTTGATCTGGCGGCGGCCAGCCCGGGGCCGGTCAGGATTGAGGCCGCCGACCCGGATGTGATGGACGCGGCAAGGCGGCTGTTGCGGATTCTGGGCCAGCCCGGCGCGCAGGCGGTTCTTGGTGATGCGCTGTTGCGCGAGATGCATTACTGGCTGCTGACTGGACGCCATGGTTCCGCGATCCGCAACCTTGGACTGGCCGACAGCCATGCCTCCCGCATTGCGCGTGCCGTTGCGGTGATCCGCAAGGACTATGCCCGCGCCCTGCGCATCGGGGAACTGGCCGATTTGGCGGGGATGAGCGAATCCTCCTTCCACCAGCATTTCCGGGCGGTCACCACGCTCTCGCCGCTGCAGTTCCAGAAGCAGTTGCGGCTGGTCGAGGCACGCCGCCAGATGCTGGCCGACGGGGCTGCGATCGGCCACGCCGCCCATGCGGTGGGTTATGAGAGCGTGCCGCAATTCACGCGCGACTATGCGCGGATGTACGGAGCTCCTCCCGGCCGCGATATGCGCGAGGCACGGCTCATTGCTTGACCTGCGATCCTCTCGCGCCAGGGGGGCGCACAGCGCAGCCGGAATTCCCCGGGCTGCGGCACCCGTTCCTTCTGGACAGCCCGCCCCGAACTTCGGGAAATTCCAATGCGATACAGTGATGGCCGCGAGGTGCGCCCGGGGGATCGGGTGCTATGGGGTGGCAGAGAAGGGAAGGTTGTCCTCTCGGTCGAGACCGGTGAGGCGGTCGAGGGGTTTTCTTTGCAGGACTGGGCCGGTCTGATCGAAGAGGGCGTCCTCATTTCGATAAGCGGGCTGGGGCTTGTCCATTGTTTCGGGCAGGATGATGATCTTGTCCTGTTACATGCGGGTGAACCTGAGGTTTGAAAGCGTGGCGATGATGCTGAAACAATCCTTTCTGGCTGCTGTGCTTGCCCTGCCTGTCGCGACATCGCCTGCGATGGCCACGCCTCCCGACATGGTCGAGGTGCGGGACGTGTTTTTCGGGGCAGGGTTGGACGAGGTATTTGTGTTGCGCAGCGTCGCGGACAATTTTGGCTCTCACGTAAGCTCTGTTTCGACCGTCTTTCTGGTCGCAATTGACACCACTTCAGGAGAGGAGACCCTGTGGCCTGTCCACAGATCACGCCTCCAGCCGGATGAATCTCCGGATTCTGGTAGCAAGGTGCTGGAAATACTGACCGATCCTTTGGCAGGCGCACGCAATCCTTTCGATATTCTGACGGAAAGACAGGCTATGCCGTCCGGCGCATCTGCCTTCTATGCCAGTCCCTGGTCCCGGCCGCTTGACCTGTCCGGGCAAGGGACCGGTTTGGAGGACACTTCCGGGAACTTCTATTTCCTCGGGTCCGACCAACTCTTCGCCGGCCTCGGTGCCGCCATGGACCGGTTGGTCGGGGAGATGGAGCCTTATGGTCGGCCGGGTGTCCTCGGGATAGGTGATCTGCTTGGCGACCCGGGCTTCTCTGGGCAGGACTGTATCGCCGAAGACCCCATGCTGATCCGGTTTCCCGCAGATGCTTCTCCGGTTGCGCTGATGCGCGTCACCTGTGGCGATCTTGAGGACGGAATGCGGGTCTCATTGCTGCGGGTGCTGCCAATGGTCGGGCAACCTTGAGTGGTCTGGGGTGTCGACGATCTCCCCTTGCGCGCCATTGCGCCAAGTTCTGTGGATCTGCGCGTGACATGGCGACGGCCACCGGATTGGGAACTTTGCCATGAATGCGCACCTCCCCCATATCGCCATCGTGCTGGACGACAGCGAGATCGCCGCTCGCGTGTTGATTGGGCTGCAGAGGCTGACGGCCGACAGCCTGACCGCACTCAAACGCGCCGTCGCAAGTCGCCAACCCCTTATCTGCGCGGAGATGTTCAGCAACAGCTGGTATGATGGCGGGATGGGCACCCTTCGGAAAGTGTTGCGTTTCCTGGGCGACCAAGGGCTTGCCTTCAGGATCTATGAACTTGCTGAGGGCGAGGCCTATGGCAGTGCCGAGTTGGGGCTTCGTGAAATAACGCTCGAGATCCTCGAAAACATCCTGGTTGAATCAGAGCGAACCCAGGAAACCTGAAAGGTTGCGTCAACTCGCGCATGTCGGGAACTCCAAGGTGGGGAGATAGCGCAACGCGCGGCCCCACTGGGCTGCCGCGGCTGACCAGTTTCAGCGCCCCCGACGGGATCAGGCTGTCAACGCGACGTCCGGCATGGAGACGTTGACATCGTGATGCTGACGTGTCTCTAAATATCCAAATGGACACTATTGTAAACAGCGCTGAAACCCGGATTGCCCGATCCCTGCTTCAGGAACGGGAAGCGCGCAACTGGTCTTTGGCCGAGCTTGCTGATCGCGCGGGCGTGTCCAAAGCCGCAATCAGCAAGATCGAACGGGGGTTGGTCAGCCCCACCGCCGGGGTTCTCATCCGTCTGGCTATGGCTTTCGATCTTACGTTGGCAGGGCTGCTTCTGAAGGCAGAGAGCCGATCATGGGTACAACGCAACAGCGATGCTCCCGTCTGGACCGATCCGCAGACAGGGTATTCGCGCAAGCAGATCTACTGCCATCCCGAGCACCCCATTGAGATCGTCGAGGTCACGCTGCCCAAAGGTCAGTCGGTTTCAATGCCTGCTGAGTCCTATCTGCGGATACGGCAGGTTGTGACTGTGCGGGAGGGCTGGCTTCGGTTGACGGAAGGATTGCATCAACACGACCTCACCACCGGGGACAGCATAGGGTTTGGGCCTCCAGCCGAGGTGAAATTCTCCAACCCCGGAGAGGTTCCCTGCCTCTATACGGTTCACCTCTCAAGGTCATGAACACATGCGCGATCTGAAAATTTGCCCTGTTTCGGCCGATCATCTGGATCAGCTGGCTGACCTCCTGTCCGAAACGGTGGCATCGGGTGGATCGGTCAGCTTTTTGCATCCGCTCGGCCTTGATCGCGCAAAAGCTTTCTGGGCGGGCGCCTTGTCGGATATGGCAGCCGGTGACCGGGTTGTGCTCGGTGCGTTTGAGGGCGAAGTGCTGGCTGCGACAGTTACTCTTGTCCTCGGCTTTCCTGACAACCAGCCGCACCGGGCCGAGATCGCAAAAATGATGACAGCGGTCCGGTATCGGGGGCGTGGCATCGCACGAGAGCTGATGCATGCGGCCGAGGCGCTGGCGCTGAAGCATGGGAAATCGCTGTTGGTGCTTGATACTGCGGCGGAGGGTGGCGCGGCGGGCCTCTACGCAAAGCTTGGTTACACTGAGGCCGGGATCATCCCGGATTTTGCTCTGAAACCCCATGGCGGGCTGTCGCCGACAATCCTGTTCTGGAAAAGAATCGGCGGCTCGTGAACACCCAACGTCGCCCCTTGGCCACATGTGACGCCAAGCGCATGTCTCTAGGCAGGGGCGGTTGGCCCTTCCAACTGGCGATTGCCCTTTGCCTCTATTCAGAAAGAAAGCCCTATGTTTGACAGTGGAAAGATCGTAACCGCAGGGGATGCCGCCCTGTTCGTGGCAGAAGCAGGGAAGGCAGATGGGGTCCCGATTATCCTGCTGCATGGTGGGCTGGGGTGTCGGAACGACTTTCTTCCGCTGGCAAAACATCTGGCGGCCGAGTTCCGGCTTCTCGCCATTGACAGCCGAGGGCATGGCCGCTCGCCCCTGGGGAAGGGGCCCCTCAGCTATCACAGACTGGAACAGGATACCGCCGGGGTGCTGGCCGAGCTGGGGTTGGCCAATGCCGGTATCATCGGCCACAGCGACGGGGGCATTGTTGCGCTTCGTCTCGCCGCATCCGGCATAGTTCAGCCGCGCTTCTTGGTGACGGTCGGTGCGCATTGGCATCTGTCTGCCGATGACCCGACGCGCGAAACCTATCAGGGTATCACCGTGGACGAGTGGCGAGGCATGTTTGCAGAGCAAGTCGAGGCCTATGAGGCCGAAAACACTGAGCCCAACTTCGGCAGATTGTTTGATGCGACCAAATCCATGTGGCTTGGCAGCGACGAGCACGCCTATCCAGGCGCATCGGTGCGGTCGATCAAAACTCCGCTTCTTGTTGTTCACGGAGATGAGGATTTTCTGGTTTCCCGTGCTCAGGCTTTCGAACTGGCTGAACAGGTGGAAGGCGCGCGTCTGCTGAATCTGCCCTTCGCCTCTCATACCCTGCTCGAGGACAGCCCAGAGGATGTCATTCCGGCGTTGAGGTCGTTTATCGCCAGTCAGTCGCAGCCAGACCAGTGACAATCCTTTGGCAGAGAGTGTGTTGCCCGCATCGGCGAATGGCGGATTTGCTGCGTGCGGCAACGCAGAGGCTTGGTCTGCTGCGGGTCTGAGTTCAGCTGATGTCGGTCGGAGGGATATAGCAATGCCGGCCGGGGACCTCGTGAGATAAGGCTCGAGATCCTCGAAAACATCCTGGTCGACCCAGTGCAAGACCGCGAACGTTGAATGGCGGCCTCGTCGTGATCCGAGGAATACACTGACGGCGCTCCACTGCCCCGGGGCTGCGGGATACTGCTCATCAGCACGCAGGATTGGTCCGCTTCACTTCTCCTAATTGGCCGGATCAGATCAGTCCGCTTTCTGGCATTCCTCTGACGGGTCGCGGCGCGAGTGCCGCCAACTTTCAGGAGACATGCATTGAACGATCCCATCTACGCCCCCGCTCCGGCTCCAGTCGAAAGCGCCCGGGTCGATATCGAAATCCGTAGCGTGGTGCTGGCGGATGCCGCGTCCTGGCGCGAACTCTACAAGGGCTATGCCGCTTTCTACAAAGTCCAGATGACGGAGGACATTCTCGACCGCACCTGGGCCTGGCTGCTTGATCATGCCCACCCGCTTGAAGGGCTGGTGGCCGTCGTTGCGGGCAAGCCGGTCGGCTTCGCGCATTTCTGGCCGCAGCCGCGCCCGCTCCTGGGCCGGGATGCGGGATTTCTCGATGATCTCTATGTCGATCCGTCACTGCGGGGGCGGGGTGTCGGTCGCCTGCTGATCGGGGCATTGAGTCAGATCGCCCACAACCGGGGCTGGCCGATGCTGTCCTGGGTGACAGCGCAGGACAATGCGACGGCGCGGCGGCTCTATGATGATGTGGCCAATGCCGCGAATTGGGTCACTTACGAGAAGCCGATCTGAGAGGGCGGCGGGCCGGGTCAGACATCGTCCAGCCCGGGCCAGAAGGCTCCCGCCGATTTTGGGCGGGGGCCG
This sequence comes from Pseudomonas sp. GX19020, assembly GCF_023371075.1. NCBI lineage: Bacteria > Pseudomonadati > Pseudomonadota > Gammaproteobacteria > Pseudomonadales > Pseudomonadaceae > Pseudomonas > Pseudomonas sp. GX19020. The sequence continues at coordinate 901,827 of NZ_JAMCCR010000001.1, read as the reverse complement.
AAGATGGCCTGACCCACCCTGACCACATCGGCGCCTTCCTCGATGGCGATCTCGAAATCGCTGGTCATTCCCATCGAAAGCCGTGTGATCCCGGGGCAGCGCGCCTGTGCCGCGTCACGCAAGCCGCGCAGCAGCGCAAAGCAGCGCCGGACCCGGACCTGATCGGCACTGAGGATCGCGAGGGTCATCAGGCCCTGCGGTCTGAGGCGCGGGAAGTCTGTCAACTGGTCGATGAAGGCGGGCAATGCCTCCGGGGAAAGACCGTATTTGCTGTCCTCGCCAGAGGTATTGACCTGGATGAACACGTCGAGATCACGGCCCAGGGCCTCAAGCCTGCGGTGCAGTTCTGCCGCCAGCCGCAGACTGTCGAGGGCGTGGAGCTCTGACGCGAACCGCACCAGATACTTTACCTTGTTCGTCTGCAGATGCCCGATAATGCTCCAGCGGATCGGCAGATCGGCGAGGGCTGCCTGCTTGTCGCGCGCCTCCTGCAGCTTGTTCTCGCCGAAATCCCGGATCCCGGCGGCAAAGGCGTGGCGCAGAACGGGGGCGGGCACGGTCTTGGTCACCGGCAAGAGCCTTACCTCGCCGGGGGCGCGACCCGCGCGGGCGCAGGCGGCTGCGATCCTGTCCTGAACCAGCGCCAGGTTCTGCGCGAAACGCTGCGCCGGGGCGCTGCCGAAGCGGTCGATATCTGCATCCGAGAGCAGGTCTGCCGGAGAAGGAACAGGGGACATGGCCGAACTTTTCAGGATTGTGCTGCGCGAGGGTAATCGCAGATGGATCGCAGCGATCCGGCCATTTTCGCACCGATGACCAGACCATTCAGGGGCGGCGTGCCCCGCCAGCCAAATCGCTCAGCACAGTCGCGAGAATGCGAATGCCCTTTTCCAGTTCGGCTGGTGTAAAGGCGGCAAACCCCATCAGGAAGCCCGGCCGAGGCCGCGCGGTTGTATGCAGGGCCGAGAGACCGGTCAGGCCGAGCCCCGCCCGGGCTGCGGCGGCGATCACCCGGTCCTCGGGCAGATCGCAGGTCAGAAGGCAGGGCATTTGCAAGCCGCCGGTGGGAACCTGCGCTGCGACCAGCCCGCTCAGATGTGTCTCGATCAGCCGGGCAAGGATCCGCATCCGTTCGGCATAGATATTCCGCATCAGCCGGATATGCGCACTGAAATGCCCGCCTTCGATGAAGCGCGCCAGCACCAGTTGCGGGATCGAGGCGGGGTGGCCGTCTTGCTGGGTGCGCGCGATGGTGAAGGGGGCCACGAGGTCCGGCGGCAGGATCAGATAGCCGATCCTGAGGCCGGGAAAGAGCGATTTGGTGAAGGTTCCGATATAGATCGTGCGCTGATGCGGATCGAGACCCTGGACGCAGGCTGTGGGCCTTCCAGCATAATGGAACTCGCTGTCGTAATCATCCTCGATGATCCAGCCGCCGCGCCGTGTGGCCCAGTCGATCAGTGCAAGCCGCCGCTCAAGTGACAGCGTTGCCCCGGTCGGGAACTGGTGCGAGGGCGTGAGCGAAACCACCCGCGCCTTCTCCGGGCTGGCAAACATCTGACTGACGATCAGGCCTTCGCGATCAAGCGGGATTGGCACCGGCACCGCGCCTGCCGCCGCAAAGGCCTGACGCGCGCCGTGATAGCCGGGGTCTTCGACAAAGATCCGCTCGCCCGGGTCCAGCAGCAGATTTGCCGTCAGTGCCATCGCCTGTTGCGAGCTTGTCAGGATCAGCACGCGATCCGCCGTGACCCGCGCGCCGCGTTCGAGATTGACGTAATCGGCAATTGCCTGCCGCAACGGGGCGGCACCTTGCGGATCGGTCATCGACAGCGCAGCGGTGCCGTGGTCTTTCAGAACCTGACGCTCCAGCCGTTCCCAGATGCGGATCGGGAAGTTGCGGGTTTCGGGCAGGCCCTGCTGAAACAGCCGGACCGGGCCGCCCGCATGGGTGCCGCCCTGTGCGACCATCGCTGCGCCACGGGTGCTGAGGCCTGCTCTGATCACGCTGGTCTCTCGGGCTGGTGGGGGGCGTACCTTCGGAGCCACGGGCAGCAGATCGCTGATTGGGGCGACGAAGCTGCCGCTGCCGACCCGACGAATGACAAAGCCTTCGGCATGAAGTTGGCCATAGGCCGTCTCGACGGTATCGCGCGACACCCCCAGCGAGGTCGCAAGGCTGCGTGTGGCGGGCAGGGGCTTGCCCGCCGCCAGCGCCCCGTCGAGGATCAACTGCCGGATGGCGCGCTGGATGCGGCTGTGCAGTGGCAGTCCCGCGTAATCGGGGCGGATCAGCCAGGCTTTGACGGTTTCGAGCTGGGTATGGCGAAACAATTGGTCTGCCCTGATCTTATGCTGATGTGATCATTCCATACCGATTTTTTGGGCGCAGCCACAGGGCTGTCGAGGTGGTGTGATTTACTACCACGAAGAAACGGCGCGATCTTTCTGCCAATGGTCTGCCCGTTGGGCAAGAATTGGCGGGATCGGACCGCCCAATCTGCAGCTAGGCCCGGACAAACACTCTCCGAAGGACTGCCTGCATCATGACCACCCTGGCTTCACCCCGCTCCAAAGACCTGTTGCCCCCGGTGATGGCGGGGCTGATCTCGGTCATCGTGAACTATGGCGGCACCTTCGTTCTGGTCTTTCAGGCGGCGCAGCTTGCCGGTCTTGATGCAGCCCAGACCGCATCCTGGGTCTGGGCGGTCTCGGTCGGGGTTGGCATGAGTGGTCTCTTCCTCAGCTGGCGCTACCGGATGCCGATCATCACCGCATGGTCGACGCCGGGGGCGGCCTTTCTGGTCATGTCGCTCGGCGCCGTCAGCTACCCCGAGGCCATCGGTGCCTATATCCTCTCGGCGCTGGCCTTTGTCGTGCTTGGACTTTCGGGGTTTTTCGATCGGCTGATCCGCCTCATTCCGCCCGCCATCGCCGCCGCCCTTCTGGGCGGGATCCTGCTGCAATTCGGGATCGGTGCCTTTGGTGCCGCCAATGCCGATCCGGCCCTCGTGATCCTGCTGTTCGTCAGCTATCTTGTCGTGAAGCGGTTCACCGCGCGCTATGCGATCATCGGCATTCTGGTGATCGGGCTGGTCTGGCTGCTGGCGCGCGGCGAAGTTGATCTGTCGGGGGTGCGGCTGGAATTGGCTGTTCCGGTCTTTACGATGCCGGTGTTCACGCTGAATGCGGCGCTCAGCCTTGCGCTGCCGCTCTTCCTGATCACGCTTACGGGCCAGTACATGCCGGGCATGCTGGTTCTGCGCAATGAGGGCTACCGGGTCAGCGCCAATCCAATCGTGACGGTGACAGGCCTCGGCTCGGCTCTGATGGCACCGTTTGGCGCACATGCGTTCAATGTGGCGGCGATCACCGCAGCCATCGTGACAGGCCCCGAGGCGCATGAGGATCCGGCCAGACGCTGGATCGGGGGGATTGCTGCCGGGCTGTTCTATACGCTGATCGGAGTTTTCGGCGTCACGCTGGCAGCGGTATTCATGGCCTTTCCGGCTGGCTTCATCGCCACTCTGGCGGGGCTCGCCTTGCTGGGCACGATCGGGGGCAGTCTCGCAACAGCCATGTCCGAGCCGACCACCCGCGAACCGGCGTTGATCACCTTCCTTGCCTCCGCCGCGAATATTCAGCTCTTCGGGATTGGCGGGGCTTTCTGGGGGCTGATAATCGGACTTGTTGCCTGGGGCGTGTTGTCACTCCGGCGGCGCGGGAATGATTGAATGAACCGGGTCATAGCCGGGCCTGACGCGTGGATTGCCGCCGCGACGAAATGCAGGGTCGGATTATCGCTGCGGCTCTGACAGCAAGGCCAGCAATGCAGGATTGATATAGAGGTTCTCGCGCCCGATCTTCTCCTCTCCGAGCAGCCCTTCAGCAACCATTGCTTTGAGGTAGACTGCGGCTGTCTGCCGTTTGGCGACGCCGGAATCGACCAGATCGCTGATCCGGCAATAGGGGTTCACAAAGATCAGCTCGACCAGTTCCCGTGAATAGATCTTCGGCTGGCTCTGGCGAAGCTATGCCGCCGTCTGTTCCAGAAGGTCGCGGATCGCCCTGATACGGCCCGTTGTCCACTCCGCCGTCGCGCGGACGGCCTCGAGCATGAACAGTAGCCACTGCTCCCAGGCACCCTGGGTGGTGACCTCCAGAAGGTACCGATAGTATTGGACCTTGTTCAGGATGATGTGACGGCTGAGGTACAGCACCGGGATATCCAGAAGCCCCTTGTCGACCAGATAGAGCAGGTTCAGCACTCGCCCGGTACGACCATTACCGTCGATGAAGGGATGGATCGCCTCGAACTGATAGTGCATCACGGCCAAGCGGATCAGCGGGTCGATCTCTCTGGCCTCGTGGATGTAGCTTTCCCAGTTGGCGAGCGTGGTGCGCAGCAGGTCTTCGCCCTCGGGCGGGGTGTAGATTGCGGTGCCGGAGGTGTCGTTCATCAGGGCGGTGCCGGGTGTATTACGGATGTCGAGCGCAACCCCCTTGATCGTGCGCCCGCTCTCGACTGCGATGGCTGTCGAGAGCGGGCGCTGCTTGAGTATGCCGAACCCCCGGTGCAAGGCAGTGCGATAGCGTAATGCCTCCTTGGTCGCAGGGTCGGCCTGTCCGCCGATATCATTGGCAAAGCGGAACAGGCGGTCGGTGGTCGTAACGATGTTCTCGATCTCCGAACTCGCCTGCGCTTCAAGCAGCGGGATCGAGTTGATGAGTACGGCCTGATTGGGGATGATTTGGCCGGACACCCGCAGTTCCGCCAATGCTGCAAGCGCCTCGATACAAGCTTTCAGAACTGCTCTTGTCTCGATGTCCTGTTTTGGTGGAAGCGCGGGGAGGTCATTGAAGGGACGGTCGGGGCGGAAGGTCATGTCGATCACCTGAGATCTGATCGACATACAAAGCTGATGTGTCGACGCTATCGACAGGTTAAATATACATGTCGATTAGACGTTCTTATATCGACACATTGGGGATTTTGCAGGTTGGGAGATCATGTCCGGCCCCCAACTCGCCCAAGTATCGACGCCTGGTGCTTTCGGATCAAGAGCCCCTTCAGTTCACCCGCAGGTTCCGGCGGGCGGTTTCGCGGGCCAAGATTTCGCGCGCCGGATGCTCGGCTATCGGGACCGAAAGGTCCGTCGAGATCTCACCCGCCGCGATCAGTGCATGATAGCGGTTGCAGCAGACCCTCAGGAATGAGGTGAAATTGCCGAGGTCGTGATCGGCATCCATTGCCTCATGCCAGAGTCGGGTAATGAGTTGCGCGACGGTCATCCCGTCGCGCGCACCGATCTCGGTCAGGGTGTCCCAGAAATGGTTCTCGATCCGGATCGATGTGGCGACCCCGTCGATGCGCAAGCTATGCGTTCGGCTCTGCCATTGTTCGGCATCGGCCTTGATGAAGAGTTCGCACATCGCAGGGCCTCCCTTCCCGTTGATGTCAGAGGATCGCCATGAACTGTTTCAGCCAGGCGGGATGCGCAGGCCAGGCGGGCGCTGTCACCAGATTGCCATCGGTCACAGCCTCTGTCACCGCAATATCGGCGAAAGTCCCGCCCGAGGCGGTGACCTCATAGGCGCAGGCAGGATAGGCCGAGCAGGTGCGGCCTTTGAGAACCCCGGCGGCGGCCAGCAACTGCGCGCCGTGGCAGATTGCCGCGACGGGTTTTCCGGCGTCGAAGAAATGCCGGACCTTGGCCAGAACCTCCGGGTTCAGCCGCAGATATTCCGGTGCCCGGCCACCGGGTACCACCAGCGCGTCATAGCTGGCGGCATCCACGCCATCGAAATCGGCGTTCAGCGCGAAATTGTGGCCCGGTTTTTCGGAATAGGTCTGGTCGCCCTCGAAATCATGGATCGCGGTCTTGACTGTATCGCCCGCCTTCTTGCCGGGGCAGACGGCATCGACGCTGTGGTCGCAGGCCAGCAGCGTCTGGAACGGGACCATGGTCTCATAGTCTTCGGTGAAATCGCCGGTGATCATCAGGATCTTCGCCATCTCGCATCCTCCCTTGGCTCGCGGTGCAGAAAGGATAGGGCAGGGGGCGGCGGGGCGGGTGTTAACGGAATACTACAGCGCCCCGCCACAGATGCGGCGGGGCGTTGCGCGGGGATCAGCCTTTTTGCGGGGCGAAGGGTGCCCGGTATTGCGATTGGCGCTCCAGCATCCAGCCCGGATATTCGGGCGGCAGTTTCGTCACGCGGTCGAGCGCGGCCAGATCCTCGGCGGTCAGCGCCACCTCGGTCGAACGGATATTGTCTTGCAACTGTTCGATCCGCTTGGCACCGACGATCACGCTGGTCACCACTGGCTGGTGCAGCAGCCAGGCGAGGGCTATTTGCGCCACCGTGCAGTCCTTGGCTGAGGCGATATCGCGCATCACCTCGATGGCGGCATCGCCGCGCGCCAGATCGACAGGTGGGAAGTTGAAGCTCGCCCGCCGGCCGTCATTCGCCATCGTTCCGCCGTTGTACTTGCCCGAGAGGAAGCCCCCGGCCAGCGGGCTCCAGACCATCAGGCCAAGGCCCTCGGAGCGCAGCATCGGAACGATCTCGCGTTCCAGATCGCGGCCCACCAGAGTGTAATAGGCCTGAAGTGACAGGATCGGTGCCAGCTTCCGCGCCTCGGCGATGCCGATGGCCCTGACGATCTGCCACGCCGCCCAGTTCGACAGCCCAATGTAGCGCACATGGCCTTGCCGGACGAGCGTGTCGAGCGCCTCCAGCGTCTCGGCAATCGGCGTCACCGGATCGAAGCCATGGATCTGGTAGAGGTCGATATGGTCCATCTGTAACCGCGAAAGGCTGGCCTTGGCCTGCGCCATAATATGCGCGCGAGAGGCGCCGCGGGCGTTCGGCCCGTCGCCCATTGGTCCCAGCACCTTGGTTGCAATCACCACATCGTCGCGCGGGATGCCGAGATTGCGGATCGACTGGCCGAGGATCCGCTCGCTCTCGCCGCCGGCATAGACATTGGCGGTGTCGATGAAATTGATGCCAGCGTCAAACGCGGCCCTGACCAGTATGTCGGCCTCATCCTGCTGCAACTGGCCGATCTGTCCCCACATGCCGTCCGATCCGCCAAAGGTCATGGTTCCGAGGCAGAGTTCCGAGACCAGAAGGCCGCTCGGGCCGAGAGTGCGATACCGCATGGGCAGTTCCTTTCGCAGTGTGGGGCAGGGCCGGGAGCAGCGCTGCCGGTGCAGGGTGAAGATAGCGCTGTCCCATGCGGACCGGCGACGCGGATCCTCGCATATTCTTGCACGATCCTCTCATTCGGGTGGAATTCGGGATGCGTGCTGCCATGCTGCCGACTACATTGCAGGGCATGGAAACCAATGACCTCTTGCCGTTCAAGGACCTGATTGACCGCCAATGGCGCGCGCATGGCCGGGAAACCCCGGTCGATGGCCTGCTGCTGACCTCGGTCACGGCACCGACTGGCCCAATCCACGCTGTCTACCGCCCCTCGCTGTGCGTTGTGGTGCAGGGCGCCAAGACCAGCATGCTCGGCGATCGGGCCTATCGCTATGATGAGGGGAAATGCCTGATCGCGTCGATGGAGGTGCCGATCCGGGCCGAGATCACCCGTGCGACGCCGGAACGTCCCTATCTGGCCTTCAGTCTCGCGCTGGATCCCGCGACGATCTCCGACCTGCTGCTGGAGTTGGGGGGAGCAGAGGAAGCGCCCGCCGCGGCGGCGCTGGCGGTTCATGCCCTTGATCCGGAGCTTGTCGATCCGCTCTGCCGCCTGCTGACCCTCTGCGCCCGGCCGCGTGACATTGAAATCCTTGCGCCGATGATCCGACGCGAGATCACCTGGCTCTTGCTGAACGGACCGATGGGACCTGCGCTTCGCCAGATCGGGTTGGCTGGCAGTCATATGGCGCGGATCGGTCGGGCCGTCGCCTGCATCCGCGAGAGCTTTGCGGATCAGTTGAACGTGCGGGACCTGGCCGATATCGCGGGGATGAGCCCCGCCACGTTCCACCGCCACTTCAAGGCCGTGACGGCGATGACGCCGGTTCAATACCAAAAGCAGTTGCGTCTGCAGGAGGCGCGGCGCCTGCTGCTTGCTGACGGCGCCGATGTCGCGCGGATTGGCTATGCCATCGGGTATGAAAGCCCGTCGCAGTTCAGCCGCGAGTATCGCCGCCTGTTTGGATCGTCCCCCGGGCGGGACGGGCAGGAGATCCGTAGAAGCTTGATTCCGCGAGTTGATGTGTGAGGCGTGTACGCAAATCAAGGGCGGAAAGCGGACTGTCGCAGGTGCGGCATCATATAGGCCGAGGACGAGATAGCAGCCATTCGCCGAGCCTGTCTTGCGCTATGCCGTCGGGCGTGAATTGGCCCCAAGCCTGCCACTCAAATATAATGATTTTTTCTCGGTGCTGGCGGTATGAAGCCGCTTTGCACTTATTGAATGAAATACCTACCTATTGATGCGGAGGCAGATCTTACGAACAGCTTCATCTATGATGGATTGGTGGAGCAGGCGGCTCCATCCGCCTGCTTCTTGCTCGTTTTATTTGTGCTTCACGTCGACGGAGGAAGCAAATTTATCAAAGGTCGGCTTATGTATCTCTTTCAATGAATCTATCACCCCAACAAAATTTGGAACAGACTTTCCCACTGCGTCATTCGAGATGCGGCTTCGAGAGAATGCACTGTCCAGCTGGCCGGAAAGAGACATGATAAGATCAAATATGGGGAGCCACTCTTTTGTGGCATCACTAGGTGAAATATTCTTCTTGAAGTGTATATCGAACTTATTGGGAATAGCTTTTCCCAAGATTGTTTCCATGCACTGAGAAGCGACCCACAGCACAAGATATGCAGATCCTTTCTTATTCAGGAATTTGATCGATCTTTCTTCAACCTCCGTCAGTCCTGCATTTCTTTGCTTCTGTTGTAATTCCAACTTCCTTGAATTAACAAGTGAGAGTAGGGAGTAGCAAAAGACTATATGACGAGCTGACGTTCGATCTGTGAATATGTGCCTATAGTATTTCTCGTTAGTCCATAGTTCAGATTTTTTGTCATACGCAGTTACTGGGTCACCATGAAATGCCGCCAATGCCTGCCCTACAGTGTAGGATGGCAATGTGTATTTGCTTCTTTTAATTACGTCGCTCGCACCGCCTCGCCTTCCGCCTTCGTATTCTGCATTCGGAACGGCCTTAAATTCATGCCGCAGTCGGTCTTGGATAGGGTCATTGCTTCGGAAATCTGCCGCTTGAATTTTATTCTGAGTGTTATTGAACTGAACGACATGCGAGACGATTGCATCCGTTTTCGCTTTCACAAACCGTATAGGAACTTGGAGGTCAGAGCTAACATCGTCGCTAAGACTAGATATTGATCCAGTAGTTTGCGCGCCGTTGACGATTGAAATTCCCTCAATCGTAAGCTTTTTGCCGGATTTCGTTTTTCTTCCTAGGGAATAGCCCAAAACGATGGCAGTGATTCCATTGTTGTAAACGTAAAAATTCTCGGGCTCAGTGTCTGCAGTCTCCTTGATTCCATTGTTGATATTGGAATCACTTTGCCTAGACCCCAAATATCCGCGGAGGTTTGCGGAAAATAAATCCGTGGTATGCTTCTTATACAAACGTCGAAGCCAGGCGCCCTTCACGACCGTAGACAATGCGCTCCATTCGTCACTGTGAATCTCAAATGCGTCTGGGACGTAGGTCTCAATTTTATCTGTTACAATGATCGTGCGTTCGGCTTGATTATACAGTTTTTCCAGCGTATCCCGACAAACTTCTTCTGAAAAAACGGATATATCATCGCCGCCCTGGATGTGCTTGAGTGCCTTTCTTGCAGATGCCTCTACACCAATGAGCTCATTTTTGACATTCTTGGAAGCCGGGCAATTGTGGACATACCAGATATGAAGCTGCCTGATCTCACCCTCTTGGATTGCTGAACGCAACTCATCTGCTCTGCCGCGCAAGCCTTCAGGCAAGTGATCCATGTCGGTATTTAGAAGCCACGTGATGGCGGTATTAAGGTCAGATGCCTTATTTGCAGGAGCTGCCACTTTGATGGCATTGGCCAGGTAGCATTGAGCAATTACGGCAACCTGTTTTTCCTTGTCAACATAGAGGATATCGCATTTTTTATCGTCGCCACCGCCCGTTATAGCCTCACTGGCAATGGCTTGAAAATCATCCAATCCGAATTTTAGGTTAATTGCAAACACGCCAATTGAATCTCTGCTGAGATCGTTGTCTTCCTTCAGCTGATTGAACGGTTTTTCCCAGTTCATTATGTCTCCCTTGCCATTCATGAGCAATTTACTTTCACACCATTAGGTGTAAGTGCGGGATGATTACCCCTCAGATGAGGGAGGCGACATGATCCGCACCCGGAATAACACGAAAATGTAGTGTTTTATGTGTGTTGGTCAACAGGCGATGTGAGCTTTATGAGACGAGTATTGGAATAGGGGGTAGCGCAGCTTCACTGTTGCCTAATGTCGAAGTGTCGCGCCCCCCTGGCGCGATTGGCCAGGTGCTGCGCGATCTAGGTCCGCTTCGCCCCGATCAGTGACAATCGCTCCAGATTTGTTGCAAAACGCAACATCCGTCCGCTTTGGGTAAGCTACACCGCTGAATGAGCGGTGCTCGACCGGCGGCTAAGGGCCGTTCTTCACGACCGCAGGGTCTCCTCCGGATAATGACAACTCATCTTGCGATGACAAGCACAGAGCCCAGCAGTTCGTCGATAGAGTTCGCGTACTGCCGCCGTGGGGGGCATCAAATAGGTTCGCGTTGTCCGACAGCATCACCGGAGGCTTCACGCGCCAGATCAATTTCATCTAAAGCGTCACACCATGCCCTGCTTTTTGAACCATGCCACTTCGTCGCGGATCGTCTCGGCGATTGGGCGGAAGGTCAGGCCAAGCTCGTCGCGTGATTTCGCTGGATTGAAACGCGTGCGCTCGGCTTCGGCCCGCATGGTGCGCACGGTGGCAAGGCTCAGAAGTGCCGGGCGCCCGGTGATCCGGGCGACCAGTTCCTGCAATGCCGCAATGGGCCACAGGATCGCGACCGGAATCTTGCGCTTCGGTGCGGGAACCCCGGTGACCTGCTGGTAGATTTGTACTAAATCCGGCATGGCGATATGGTGTCCGGCGGCGAGATAGTGCTCGCCCCTTCGTGCTTTCTCGGCTGCAGCGGCCATGGCGAAGGCCACATCCCGCGCATCGACGAATGAGAATGTTCCGGGTGGAATCCCGGGCAGCGCCCGTTTCAGATAATCCAGCGTGAACTGCCCCGCCGCCGTCGGCCCCAGATCACCGGGGCCATGCATCCAGCCCGGCATGACGAAGGCCGCAAACATCTCGGGGTGGCTGCGCAGGAAATCCTGCACAACAGCATCGGACTGTATCTTGCTACGGTAGTAGTCATCGGCATCCCGCGGGTCGCGGGTCATGCTCTCATTGATCAGCGCGCCGCGCGGACCGTTCACCACGGCGATGGAGCTGGTATGGATGAGCCGGCGCACACCTGTCGCATATGAGGCGGCGATCAGCTCGGCCGTCGCATCGACATTGATCCGTTTCAACATCGCCCAATGCTTGCCGCCGCCATAGCTCTCGCGGAAATAGGCAGCGGTGTGAAAGACCACATCGCAGCCCGTGAGCGCCGGCGCAAAACCCGCAACATCCTGCATATCGCCCTCTATGATCGTCAGCCCGGGGATTTCGCCGAACTGCGCCCTTGCCTTTGCCTGCGATCGGGCCAGCGCCCGCACCACCAGGCCGCGCTCCAGCAAGAGCCGCACGAGGTTGTTGCCCAGAAGCCCGGTCGCGCCGGTGACGAAGACGGTGTGCATGTCGATTATCCTGCCCGGCGCGGAATGCGCCTGTTGCCCTGTAGATAGCGCGGCAGGGCTTTGCGCAGAACGTGCACCATGGCAAAACGGCTTTGCCTGAGTGCAAAGCGAGGTGACGAGATGAACTGGGATGATCTGCGCCTTTTGCTGGCGGTAGCGCGGCGCGGCAGTTTCCTGCGCGCGGGCGAAGCGCTCGGGATGGCGGCCTCGACGCTCTCGCGCCGGATCACTCAGCTCGAGGCCGGGATCGGCGCGGCGCTGGTCGAGCGGGGGGCGGATGGCACCAGGCTGACCGCGCGTGGCGCAGCCCTGGTCCAGGCGGCGCAGGATTTTGAAACTGCGCTGGTGCCGACACCGGAAACCACCGGCCTTTCTGGTCGCGTCAGGGTCACCGCAGGCGAGGGCTTCATCGGCCCCGTCACCGATGCGGCGGTGGAATTCACGACACGGCATCCTGGATGCACGGTGGATTTCACCGTCACACCCGATTTGGTGAAACTGTCGCAGGGTGCCTCGGATATCGCCATCCGCACGCTGCATATGGGCGAGCCCTCGCTGATCTACACGCGCTTGCCCGACGTGGCGTTTGGCATATTTGCCATGCCGGATCTGGCATCCCCGCTTGGCAATGCACCCGAGAGCCTGCCAATGATCGGGTTGTTGCCGCCACAAGACCAGCTTCCACATGTGAAAGCCGCGCGGGCCGCCGGATTCGGCAACATCCGCATCCGGGTGTCTTCATTTGCGGCTCAACTCGAGGCGGTCCGGCGTGGCCATGGCGCCGCAGTCTTGCCCCGGGTTCTGGCAACCGGGCTAGCCGAGCCATTCCCCGATCTGTCACTGCCCGGGTTGGAGGTCTTTCTTGTCACACGGCCACAAGCCCTGCGGCAGCCTCAGATCAGAGCATTCCTGGACTTGCTGAAGGTGCGGATGCTGGGCTCAGGCGCAGCCGGACTGCCTGATGCGTGAAAAGCACACTTCCGCGTCCTGTGCCGCTGCCCGGCTCCTTAGTGGTATTCCGGAAAATCCTTTGAAACGCAGCCCTTTAGGCTGCCTTCCTCCAGCTCATTCTCAAGCGTGGCGTTTTCGCCCTTCGACCACCAGATATACGGGCCCGAAGCATAGCGTGCGCCCGACCCTGAAACGACATTGACGAAGATGCGCTCCTCACCATCGACAAGCACAAATGCCAGCGCATTGGCCCCGGCATTGAGATATTGCACCTGGAAGGGCTCTCCCCCGGCGCAGCTATAGGTTACGGTTTTCACTGTGCTGGTCGCTCAGGCTTACAACGGGATCGACAAGGACACCTCGGCAAAGGCCGAACCGGAGATCATTTCAGCACCAAAACCCAGGATAAGGGTACGCATGGAGAAAGCCCCTTATTTTCATCGAGCATAATGCGCCGTCTTGCCTGCCTGCAAATCACGAACGGCTGTGAACGGCGGCGGCAGTGATATAGGCGGCCACCTGCTTTGTCTTGATGTCTGCTTCGCTTTCCAGCCGGATATGACGGCGCAGCTTGCCCTTGCCCTCAAGCATCAGGAAGGGATCCGAAAGTGTATGACCTTCGCTGAACTCGACAGTCACATGGGATTTATAGGCGAAGACACCGCAGAAATTACGCGACGTGGCGAACAGAATACCGCCATACTTGAAGTCCTCGGTAACGCCCGGTCCCGCCGCCAGCGCCAGCTGACGCAGTGCGCTGACAATCGGGTAAAGCTCAGATCCCTGCAGGCGCAGGTCCTCCAGATATTGCGCGATCCTGTCCATCTGGTCCTTCCCTGATCGGGGCCGCAGCCCTTTCGGGTCAACCATCCGCATTGTCGACCTGTTTGCAATCAGCCAAAGCGCGGCTGTCAGAGACGATCACCGCCCGCTCCGATGCCGAGCTTTGTGGCAAGCCGTGGTATGGAAAATGGACGAAGGGCCGGATGATCCAGGTTAATACCTTATCCCATTACACCAAGGTACGCGGCCGGATCCACCGCTGGCTGCACAAACAGGGCCAATTATGTCGCGCCTCTATAGTATCACAAAGACTTTCGTTCCCTCCCGCGAGGCGGGCGCAGAGCTGGAACTCGTCATCGCAACCCCACCCGGCGCGGGCCGCTTTCCGGCAATGGTCTTCAACCATGGATCGACCGGACGCGGGCTGAATGAGGCGGTCTTCCGGCGCACGATCAGCCCTGCCGTCGTCGCCGGATATTTCGCGCAGCGCGGCTGGATGACAATCTTCCCTCAGCGGCGCGGAAGAGGGAAATCAGGCGGCGTCTATGGCGAAGGGCTGGCACCGGAGGGGGGCTATTCGTGTCACTCGGCAATTGCATTGGCCGGTTTTGAGCGCGCGGTCGAAGATATCGACGATGTGATGACTTATCTGCCCGCGCTGGCAGGCGTCGACATGACCCGTCTGGCCATCGGCGGAGTGTCGCGGGGCGGGATCCTCGCCATCGCCTTTGCGGGTATGCGACCGGGGTTGTTCAGGGCGGCGGTCAATTTCAATGGTGGCTGGCTCGGGCAAGCCTGCCCGGGCTATGAGACGCTTAACCCGCACCTCTTCCGTCGCGGGGCAACCGCAGGTGTTTCCACACTTTGGCTCCACGGCAGCAATGACCCATATTACAGCATCGCCCATTGCGTGAAAAACCATGCGCAGTTTCTGGAGGCGGGCGGCCTGGGCCAGTTTGTCGCTCTGCGCGCGGGTCACGGGCTGATGTTCAAGCCGGCACTCTGGGCCGCCCATATGGACGAATATCTCGACGCTCAGGTCCCGTTCTGAGCGCCTTCGCCGCTATGTCTCATATTCCCGCCAGAAGTGTGCCAAGCGCCAGCAGCGCGGGCAACGTCTGGATGAACAAGATCTTGCTCGTCGCGGTCGCCGCACCGAAAATCCCTGCAACTGCCACACAGATCAGAAAGAACAGTTTGAAAGCCATTCCGGCCGGCCCCATCACAAGGCCCGTGATAAGCCCCGCCGCCAGAAACCCGTTGTAAAGGCCCTGATTGGCGGCCATCACTTTAGTCTTTGCCGCGAGGTCTTCGGTCAGATTGAACGCGCGCCGGGCCCTTGGTGTGGTCCAAAGAAACATCTCGATGACCAAGATGTAGAAGTGAAGCGCCGCAATCGCAGCGATCAGAATGTTGGCGATCATGGACGAACCTCCTTCAGTTTCGGTGTTTCCGACGTATCCCGGTAGCTCGCCCCTATCACTCGGCTGCGAAGGTGTGGGCGGGGTAGGGCGCTCGCGCAGAAACAAGACCGTGCAGAGCTTCAGGACGAATATGGGTGTATCGACGTAGCATCTTCCAATCCTTGTGCCCTGTCACCAGAGCAACTTGTTCGATGGAAAGACCAAACTCAAACAATCTGCTTGTGCCCTCATGTCGCAGGTCATGAAAGTGCAGGTCTTCGACCTCGACCTCGGCGCATGCGCGACGGAACGCTGTTCCTACGGATCGGGAATTGTACGGGAAAATCGGTCCTTTCGGGGTCCCAAGGTGCTTGGCTTGTTCCATTGCCAAGGCCCATGCGTCGAACCCAGTCGCAGCAAACAGAGGTATCCTTTGATCATTGCCAGTTTTTTTCCGAGGATCTTTACGGTCGCGGATCACCAACATACGCCGCCCTATGTCCAGATCATTCCAATCAACCCGACAAATTTCGTCGAGACGGAGCGCGGTCGCGATGGCAAACTGTACGATGCGGGACATTGGCATCGTCAAACGTGCGTTATCATCAAAGCAACGGAAAAGGCGGTTGAGTTCAGCCGTTGTCGGTCGGCGATCTCTCTCGACGCCCTTACCTATCAGACCGAGCCGCTTGAGCGCCACGCGGGCGAGATCGACGGGTTCAGCTGAAATCTCCAGCCCGTGAACAGCGGCAGCATGGGTAAGGATCATCTTGATCACGCCGATGTCGATGCCGAGGGTTACAGGGCCGGCACCCTGATCCGCGCGCTTGCGCCCATACTCGATCAGCTTGTGTCGATCGAGGTGAGCTACCTTCTCCTTGCCGAGGTCGCGCTTGAGTGTCGCAAGGGTAGCTTCCTTGCTGCGGCGGGGTGGTTTCCCTACCGCACACATATCAGCTATATGAAGGTCAATCAGGTCACCGAAGGTGTGCAGACGAGAGATGGACGATCTGTTGGGGGGAAGCCCCTGATCGACGAGTGTCTCAGCTTGCCGGGCCCATTTCAGCGCGTCCTCCCGACGCAGGAAAGTCTCGCTCGCGTAGCGGCCTTTCCGTCTGATCTGGACCCGGTATGCGCCGGATGGAAGCTTGGAGATCGAGGCCATTTTCGTGTGCGCTCTGTGTGCAATGAGTCGTCGTAAAGGGGGAAATTCGGGGATATCAGGGCGTAACCTGGCGTAGGGGCAAACTGGGTCAACGGATTGAAGATACTATAAAAATGCATAAAAATCAATCGTATAGAATATCCGTGGCCCCTATGATGGATTGGACGGACAGAAATTGTCGTTATTTTCACAGGATCATGAGCCGACGCGCCATGCTCTATACCGAGATGGTGACTGCGCCTGCGATCCTTCACGGGCCCAAAGCGCGGCTGCTGGATTTTTCCGGCGAAGAGCATCCGGTGGCGTTGCAGCTTGGCGGGTCTGACCCGCGTGAACTGGGCGAGGCTGTGCGGATCGCGCGCCCCTGGGGCTATGATGAGGTGAACCTGAATTGCGGCTGCCCTTCCGACCGGGTGCAGTCGGGCTGTTTCGGCGCAGTGCTGATGAAGGATCCCGATCTCGTCGCGGAATGTGTGACCGCGATGCAGGCCGAGGCAGATGTGCCGGTGACGGTAAAATGCCGGATCGGGGTCGATGATCAGGACGAAGAGGCGGTGCTGCCTGCCTTTATCGAGCGCCTCGCGAGGGTCGGGATCACGCATTTCATCATCCATGCGCGCAAGGCCTGGTTGCAGGGTCTCTCGCCGAAAGAGAACCGCGAAATTCCGCCGCTGAACTATGACCTTGTCTTGCGGATGAAGGCCCGGTTCCCGGAACTGACCATCTGCCTCAACGGAGGTGTTGCCGATCTCGCGACCGCCAGAACCCTGCTTGATCAGGGGCTTGACGGGGTGATGGTCGGTCGGGCGGCGTACCACGATCCCGGCCATGTGCTGATCGGGGCGGATGATCTCTGGGGCGAAGAGCGGACGCTGTCGCGCGACGGGGTGGTGCGGCAGATGCTTCCCTATATCGACGCCCATATCGCTGATGGCGGGCGGCTGCATCAGGTCACCCGCCATATGCTGGGGCTGTTTCACGGACTGCCCGGCGCGCGGGGCTGGCGTCAGGTTCTGTCAACGAAAGCGAGCCGTGAGGGCGCAGGCGTTGATGTCGTGCTGGAGGCTCTGGAGCAGTTCACGCGGCTGCCTGCGTGACAGACCTTCGACCGAGCCGGGCGCAGGCCTGCCTGGCGGCTGATTTAATCCCATGCTGAGAATGTTGTTCTTAGTCGTGATCCGACATCGGCCTGTTCATCTGGCCTGGCTGGCGGGTTACCGCCCTGGACCGTGATCCGGTTATCCGGCTGTTTCGTGCAAATATGCGGCATCTGGGCCAGTTCCTCGGGCGGTCCGCCAACAAGGGTAGGATGGTACCCTAACCTGGCGCCTTCCCGCCCCGGACCGGATCGTCCGGACCCTGTTCTGTGATCTGCGCGACCGCATCGCGGTTGCCCTGATTGGTGAAAATGGCTGCGCCCATTATGACCCTCTTGCCTCAGGCGCGCCAAAAGGCGCCTGCGACACCTTGGCGTGCACCGGCCCAGTCAAATCTGCCCACGATCATGGGGTCTGATCGAGGCCGCGACTTAGGGAAGCAACCTTCGGCGCAGGCATGACGGCCATATAACTGACTGTCCGTCACAGCGCCCCAGATCGTGCGCGGCGCTTTTGTAACCAGACCCGAACCCCGTCAGCAGGCGGACCCTCACAAACCGCCAGGATCAAATCCTGCGCCATGGTCTTTTAAACCAGTGAAACGATCATGGCCTGGTTCTGCCACTCCATGCCGACCGGAAACCTTTTTGGCCTGCAGGTGCAGCGTGGCTTTGCCGAAAGGCGCGTCCGCCTGCAGGTCGCGGCCCCGTTTCAGGCAGGGGCCGTCTCGTCCAGCGTCCAGGCAAAGCCGGAAAAGCCGTCGCGGAAGGCAAAGACCACCAGATGTTTGTCGACAATATAGCGCGCTTCGATGATGCCGCGCACATCTTCGGCCGAGACCTTCACCGAAAGGCCGCTGGCATCGGCCTCCATCTCGAGCGGTCCCGGGCCGAGCGTGGCCCGCCCGTGATGCGCGTCCACTTCGACCTCGATCTTATGGGCGAAATGCCGGAACAGTTGTTGCATATATTTCGAGCCATTCGGAGTCTCGAAACGCGCCGATGATGTCAACATCGCTGGATCCTTCGCTTTTGTCCTTCCGGATCTAAGAGCGGAATCTCCGCCGGGCAAGACCGGGTTTACGCTCAGCCCGGGTGCACGAGTGTGCAAATTCGCACTGACGTGCGACAGGTTGCGACAGTTGTGCGATCAATGCACGAGACGCAGATGCCGTGCCGCAGGGGGATGGGTCGGGCGATGGGCCGGTCGTTGCGAGGGGGCCAGTGAGGGTCTCAGTGAGGGTCGCTGCGAGGCGGTGCCGGCGGCAACAGGGGCAGGGTTCAGGCCCTCTGCCTGGGTGGCAGATTTTGCGGCGGCCTTTGCGGCGGCAGTATTTTCCGCATCCTCTGCCGGGAAACGCGCCGCGAAAGACAGGGCCACCTGGATCAGCAGCGGATCCATTCGGCCGCCGGTGACTTCCAGCACCGGGCCGCGCGCGAGATCGGCGCGGTCGCGGCGCATTGCGTGCAGCATGAGGCAAAAGGCGGCCTCTTCGGGCGTCACCTGATCGCGGCAGGAAATGCAGAGCGGGTTGGCGTAATGGAAATCCTCGTCCCGGGCCTGGCGCAGCGCCTGAATCACCGCAAGCAGCCCATGCGCGATCTGCGGGCCCCGCGCCTGGCCCCAGCGTTCGGCGGCAATCGTATAGGCGCTCTGCCAGGCCTGGCTTTCGGGCCGCGCGAAGGCGGTCATGAAATGACGGGTGACGGCGAGCATCCCGGTCTCGAAAGCATCGAGCCCCAGCGAGGCAAGCGGCAAGGCATCGGCATCGGCGAGATGTTCAGGCATCGGGGCAGGTGGCTCCGGTCGGGGGCCGTTTCGCAAGGTGCAGTCCCGGCTTATGCGGGTCCTGTGCGGAAACGGTCGCTGTTTCGGTAAACTGGGGCGGGCGTGGGAGAGCAGACAAGTCGCAGATCGTAAAGTCAGGATGACATCGGGCGGCGCGCCCGGACATATCTGGCGAAAAGCTGGACATGCATTTCCTATTAAAATACTCGGAATTGATCAAGTTGAATGTTTGCTATCTTTTCAGGGGCTTGCTACGGGGGCGTGTTCACTTCCTCGCGAGGCAGTGCTGCGAGAAATCAGAAAAACGCCCGGCGCGGAAAGCTCCGGGCCGGGCGATTGAACTGGTTTATCGATTTGGCCATCCGGCAAACTGACCAGCCACCTGGTCTGTCAGTCCCGGATCCCATAGGCAGAACGGTCGGAAGGGACTGGGGTGAACCCGGCCCGCAGGAGCTGCGGCTGATCAGACGCAGCGCCCCCGGAGAACATGGCACCGGAGAACATGCCCCCTTCTGCCATCACCGGTTGGGACCCGCCGAGGAGGCCGCGCGGCGCGATCACGAGCATCATGGCGGAGCCATAGGCGAGCGCAAAAACGATTGCCGCCAGAACCGGCCCCCGTGTCAGAGCGTGTCGCTTCCGGGAAATGTCGTTCATATGTTTCTCCCTCTGGCAGTTTCGGGAAGCGGAACGAGCAGTGGCGACAGTCTGCCATGGAACGGGAGGCCTGTGGTTCTCAGTTTTTGCCCCGGGACAGAACTATTTCCCTTCATGTTTAAATTTCAGGAAATATTTGCTATACATCTGGCGAATTTTTCGCAATCGCAGGAATTTCTTCGCATCTGCAGCATTGCGGAGTCCGGGGGCCGCGAGATAAAGAAGCCTGCCGGATTGCTCCGGCAGGGGTGTGCTGATCAGGATATGCCTGTGCTCTGATCAGTAGCAGACATACCAGTATTCGCAGTAGCCATACCAGTCGCACCAGTATTCCCAGTAACACATGGCACGGTTCTGGGTTTCGGCGGCATCGCGCAGGCTGTCGGCTTTGGCGATGATCAGCGGGTCATCCTTGGCCAGGGCTACGGCCTCATCCAGCACCTTGCCCAGATCGACCGGCGTGCCGCCGGTTTCAATCGTGGTGCCGGCCGTCACGTCGAGCATCATCTTGACGCCCGCGATCATCGCCAGCGCATCACCTTTGGAACGACCATAATTGATCATCGCATTGGCGGTTTGCAGGGTGGAGCCCTTTTCAGCCTGTTCGGCGGGTTTCATCGCAGGCGGGGCGGCGGGGATCTCGGCGGTTACAGGAACGCCGGAAGCAGTTACGGCGGCGGCAAAAGCCAGAAGCGTAATAAAGCGTTTCATGTGTTTCTCCGGTTCCGGAAGGGCGCGGTGCCTTCCGGGTGAAATTGGGATGTGCTGTCTCGCCCAGGATTTCGGGACCGGCACGTGCCGAGATTGCTGGATCCCTGTGAACCCGGCAAATGAATTACATCGTCATGAAATGGTGACAGGGCGGATTTTCCCTGTCAGGAATGGCCCGGGCGCAGGTTACCTGCCGCGCCCGGTGCCGGAAAAGGTGGCGGCTTCAGCTGCGGATGCCGGCAAAGCGCTGTTGCCAGTCGGCGCGCTCTTCATCGGTGATCTTGCGGAAGAGGTTTTCGGGCACGGTGAAGGCGCTGCCCGCGACCACGCCGGCCATGGCATCGGCAACATCCTCGGGCCAGGCCCAGTCCTCGCGGCCAAGCGACGCCATCATCGCCGCCGCGGCATCCGGGATGAAGGGGCGCGAGAGCACCGCGTAAAGCCGGATCAGGTTGAAGCCGAAGCGCACGATAGCCTGGGCGGCTTCGGGGTCGGTTTTCACCACCGACCAGGGCGCGGCGGATTGCAGATATTCATTGCCGGCAACCCAGATCGCGCGCAGCTCGGCCGCCGCCTTGCGCACTTCGATCGCATCCATCAGCCGTTCATATTCGCGGATCCGTGTGCTCAGATCGGCGATCAGCGCCGCCTCCTGCGGGCCATAGGCGCCGCCTGCCGGCACATCATCGCCGAATTTCGACCGCGCGAATTTGGTGATGCGGGAGACGAAATTCCCCAGCACATCGGCGAGATCCTTGTTCACCGAGACCTGGAAATTCTCCCATGTGAATTCGGAATCCGCACTTTCGGGGGCATGGGACAGCAGCCACCAGCGCCAGTAATCCGAGGGCAGGATCGAGAGCGCCTGATCCATGAACACACCGCGCCCGCGCGAGGTCGAGAACTGGCCGCCGTCATAATTCAGGTAATTGAAGGATTTGAGGTAATCCACGAGCTTCCACGGCTCGTTTGACCCAATGATCGTTGCCGGGAAGGACAGCGTGTGGAAGGGGACGTTATCCTTGCCCATGAACTGGTAATAGGTGACGTCAGAGGCGCCTTTATCGGTGCGCCACCAGCGTTCCCAGTCAGCGGCCGGACGGCCATTCGCATCCGCCCATTCGGCAGTGCAGGCGATATATTCGATGGGCGCGTCGAACCAGACATAGAAGACTTTGCCTTCCATCCCCGGCCAGGGCTGGTCCCCCTTTTTCACCGGGATGCCCCATTTCAGGTCGCGGGTGATGCCGCGATCCTGCAGGCCATCGCCATCGTGCAGCCATTTCTTCGCAATCGACGTGGTCAGGACTGGCCAGTCTTTCTTGCCGTCGATCCAGGCCTCGATATTGCCCTTCAGCGCCGACTGGCGCAGGTAGAGATGTTTGGTCTCGCGCAGCTCGAGATTGGTCGAGCCGGAGATGGTCGAATGCGGATTGATCAGATCGGTCGGGTCAAGCTGCTTGGTGCAATTGTCGCATTGATCGCCGCGCGCGCTCTCAAACCCGCAATTGGGGCAGGTGCCCTCGATATAGCGGTCGGGCAGGAAACGGCCATCATCGATGGAATAGAACTGCTTTTCCGTGACTTCGCGGATCAGCCCGTTATCGGCCAGAACCCCGGCGAAATGCTGGGTCAGACGGTGGTTTTCCGGGCTGGAGGAGCGCCCGAAATGGTCAAAGCTCAGCCGGAAGCCTTTTGCCAGATCGGCCTGGACGAGATGCATCTCGCGGCAATAATCCTCGACCGGCTTACCGGCCTTTGCAGCTGCAAGCTCTGCGGGGGTGCCATGCTCATCGGTCGCGCAGATGAACATCACCTCATTGCCGCGGCCGCGCATATAACGGGCAAACAGATCCGCAGGCAGCTGCGAACCAACAAGGTTCCCCAGATGCTTGATCCCGTTGATATAAGGAATTGCAGAGGTGATGAGAATGCGGGCCATGAAGACGCCTTTCGACCGGTTCGGATCCGGGGTTTAACGCGGGGCGCCGCCAAGGGCCAGAGCTTTGCGAAAAACCGCCCCCTCCGGGCCGGGCTGCCCCCCGGGGACCGCCTGTCATGACCGGGGCAGGGCCGGATCATCGCTCTGGGCGGGGCAGGGCTTTCACCTGTCCGGAAATATCCCGGGGGAGGCTCCGCCAAAGGCGGGGCCTGAGAGGTATCGAAGGGCAGTGCCCCCCTCTTTTACGGCGCGCAATAACCCCCATCGACCAGGTGATAGCTTCCGGTAACAAAGCTCGCCTGGTCCGAGAGCAGGAACAGGGCCAGCGACGAGACCTCGTCTGCGCGCCCCAGCCTGCCGACAGGATGTTTCGAGATCAGCCAGTCGCGGGTCTCCTTGTCGAAGCCCGAAAGCAGCGGCGTGTCGATAAAGGCGGGGCCGACCGCGTTCACCCGGATGCCCTTGCCGCCATATTCCATCGCGGCGGTTTTCGTCAGGCCCAGCACGGCATGTTTCGCCGCGACATAGGCCGCAGATCCGGCAAAGCCCTGACTGCCGAGGATCGAGGCCATATTGACCACCGCACCGCCGCCTGCGCGCTCCATTGCGGGCAGGCCAAAACGCAGGCCGTAGAAAACCGCGTTCAGATTGACGGCGATCACCCGGTCCCAGCCATCCAGCGGATAGGCGCCTGTCGGGACCGAGGGGCCGCCGATCCCGGCATTGTTGACCAGAAGATGCAGCCCGCCATGCTGTTCGGCCAGCGCGATCTGGGCCTCCACCACCGCAGGATCCGCAACATCGCCGTAAGCCGCAACCGCCGCGCCCCCTGCGGCGATGATCTTTGCAACCGTCTTTTGCGCTGCATCCTCGGTCAGATCCGACACGACCACGACAGCACCGGAGGCGGCCAGATCCAGCGCGACCGCCTCACCGATCCCCGATCCGGCCCCGGTTACCAGTGCCGTTTTTCCGTCAAACCTGATTTCCATATTCAGGGCTCCTCTGTGTCCGGGATGGGCTCAGGGTACAGTCTGGGCCTTCCGGGGCGTCCCTGCCTTGATCTGGCGCAAACCGTCCCTGCGGAAGGGGATGTACTGATGTGAAATCCGGGTCGCAGGGGGCGGAGTTCCGGGCATTGCCGCAGACAGCGATACCGCAGGATCAGCCGCCGATCACCGACCTGCGATTTCAGACGGGCCATGCCGGGTGCTGGTTTGGCGGCCTTTTGCACAACCCTGGCTCTCATGCGCCGGCCTGTCCGGGCGGCCTTGCCTCCTGCCTCCGGTGCCCGCAGTCTCGCCCGCAAAAGGAGCTCTGCCATGAAAATGATTCCCCTCGGTCGTTCCGGCCTGACCGTCTCAGAGCTCTGCCTCGGCACCATGACCTGGGGCAGCCAGAATACCGAGGCCGAGGGCCATGTCCAGGCCGATCTGGCGCTGGATCGCGGCATCACCTTCTGGGACACCGCCGAGATGTATCCGGTCAACCCGGTCCGGGCCGAAACCGTGGGCGTCAGCGAAGAGATCGTGGGTTCCTGGATCAAAGCGCGGGGCGGGCGCGACCGGCTGGTGATTGCCACCAAGATCACCGGGACCGGCCAGCATGTCCGCCCCGGCCAGCCGATTACCGGCACCAGCCTGAGAGAGGCGGCAGAGGCCTCGCTCCGGCGGCTGAACACCGATTATATCGACCTTTATCAGCTGCACTGGCCCAATCGCGGCAGCTACCATTTCCGCCAGAACTGGAGCTATGCGCCGACCGGCATCGACCGCACCGCCGAGACCGCCGCGATGACCGATATCCTGACCGCCGCGCAAAGCCTGATCGCCGAGGGCAAGATCCGCGCCATCGGGCTCTCGAACGAGACCGTCTGGGGCACGGCGCGCTGGCTGCATCTGGCCGACACGCTGGGCCTGCCGCGCATGGTCAGCGCGCAGAACGAATATTCGCTTCTGTGCCGCCAGTTCGACACCGATCATGCCGAGCTTTCCCTGATCGAGGATCTGCCGCTTCTGGCCTATTCGACGCTGGCGGCGGGGCTTTTGTCTGGGAAATATGCCGGCGATGTGACCCCCTCTGACAGCCGCCGGGCGCGGGTCCCGGATCTGGGTGGCCGCATCACGCCGCAGGTCTTTCCGGCGGTGGCGGCCTGCCTTGCGGTGGCGGCGGATCACGGGCTCGATCCGGTTCAGATGGCGATTGCCTTTTGCCGCACGCGGCCCTTCACCACGATCCCGATCATCGGGGCGACCAGGCTTGCCGATCTCACGACCTGCATCGGCGCGGCGGGGCTGAATTTGTCGCCCGAGGTGCTGGACGATCTGAACGAGGTCTATCGCCTGCATCCGCGCCCGTTCTGAGCCGGTGCGGGGCGCTTCGCGCTTGCCCGCCTGGCCGTTTCGGGGCAGTCTCGCGCGATAATGATAAACACGGGCAAGAGCGGCGGAACAGCCGGATGACAGGTATCGGGTATCGGTTTTCGACATTGGCCGGGGCGGTTGCGCTTGCGCTGACGCTTGGCGGCTGCCTGCCGGGATTCGAGAAATCCGGCGCGGGCAAGGCGGGTGCGGAAAAAACCGCGACGACGGTTATCACTGGCGACGCGATCGAAACCACAGCGCTTGGGCCCCCCGGCGCTGCTGTCGGCGCGCCGGTGGCAAAGACGGCACCCGCCGCGGCCGCAGTCGCGACTTCCGGCAATGCCCCGGCTGAAGCCGCCGCTGCTGCAGCGCCCGCGCCGCCCGAAACGGTCCCGCCCGAAGTTGCCCCGCCCGAAGCTGCGCCGGTCGAGACCAACCCTTTCACCGCCGAGGCCCGCCTGACCTGTGAAAAGGCCGGGGGCAACTGGGCCAAAACCGGGTCCGGCTTCAACAGTTGTGTCTGGAGCACCAAAGATTCCGGCAAGCGCTGTACGGCGTCGACGCAATGCGAGGGGCAATGCCTCGCGCGGTCGGGCACCTGCGCGCCGTTCACGCCGCTGTTTGGCTGCAGTGAGATCCTCGATGACAGTGGCCGGAGAATGACCGAATGCCTGCAATGACGCGTCTGATCCGCCTTGTGCTTGCCGGGGCGGGGCTTGCCCTTGCCCTCCAGGCCTGCTCCCCCCGCGAGCCTGAAACCGTCGGCCGCACGGTGTTTCGCAACTCTGGCGCCGGGATCTGGTCCGCGGCCGCCTTCCAGCCCGCCCGGATCACAGGCGACTGGCGGCAGGCCGCCGCCTTTACAAGGGGCGCGGCCCAGAGCTGCGCACCCGGCGGCGCTGTCTTCAGCCAGACAGCTTCCGGCCAACTTTCCGTCAAAGCCCGGCTCTGCCTCGACGGGC
This sequence comes from Pseudomonas sp. GX19020, assembly GCF_023371075.1. Lineage (NCBI taxonomy): Bacteria > Pseudomonadati > Pseudomonadota > Gammaproteobacteria > Pseudomonadales > Pseudomonadaceae > Pseudomonas > Pseudomonas sp. GX19020. Next base: position 876,143 of record NZ_JAMCCR010000001.1, on the reverse strand, counting down.
GCGAGATCACCGCTTCCGGCCCCGTGACCGTGACCGGCCCCGGCAGATTCACTGTGCCCGGAATGGGAGAATGGTGGGTGATCTGGGTCGACAGCGGCTACCGCACCCTCGCCATCGCGACGCCAAGGGGCGAATTCGGCTTTGTGCTTGACCGGGGCCGCATCGGCCCAGACCGCTTGCGCGCCGCCGCCGAGATCTTCGATTTCAACGGCTATCCGAAAGACCGGCTGAAGCCCTTCTGACCGGGTCTTTCCGGCAATGCCGCCTGCTCATGACGAAGACAATCCCGCCGGAGGCATCAGCCCCCGGCGAGAAACCCGTCCCTACAGAATCCGCCGAAACGCCGGCCGCGCGCCGGAATTGTCGAAAAACGGCACGCCGGGCTGATCGCCACCGCGCAGAAGATTGCTGATCTCGGCCAGAACCACTTCGGTGACAAAGGGCAGATCGAGCCGCCTTGCCTCATCAAGCCCCAGCCAGGCCAGATGCGACAGCTCATCCGAGGCCTGCGAGAAATCATCCGGGTCGCCGTCCAGCCCGGCCGCATCGGCAAGGAAAAACCGCGCATCAAAACGGCGCGGCCGCCCGGGCGGCGTGATGGCGCGAAACACATAGCGCAGCTTCGCCGTCCCCGGCTGATAGCCGAGCCCGGTCTCTTCGCGCAGCTCGCGCAGGGCGGCCGTGACCAGCCGGCCAGGCGCTGCCCCGCCGGGCACACCCGGGCTGATCTGCGCCAGCCTTGCGGCGCAATCCGCCGTCAGCGCCGTGACCCCGGCATCCTCATCCGTTGCATCCAGCCCACCGCCCGGAAAGACGAATTTCGACGGCATGAAGACCGCTTTCGCGCCGCGCTGACCCATAAGGATCCGCGCCTCACCGCCTTCGCGCCGGGTGAGGATCACCGTGGCCGCGTCGCGGATCTGTGGCTCATCCACGCTCATTACCCCCAAAGCCATGCATCCTCCGCGACCATTGCAATCCGACAAATGCCCCCTTGATCCGGGGCAGCAAAAACAGCGACATCGCCACACTCGCCACCGACAAAAGCGCAGCGGTAATAAGCGGATCGGGCGTCCATCTGATATAGATCGCAAGCATCAGCGGCCCGATGATATGGCCCACGATCAGGATCGTCACATAGGCCGGCCCGTCATCGGCGCGCTGGTGAAACAGCGCCTCATTACAGACCGGACAGTGATCGCGCACCTTGAGAAAGCCCTGAAACAGCGGCCCCGCGCCACAGGACGGGCAGCGGCGGCGCCAGCCGCGCAACATGGCCGGGCGCAAAGGCCGTTCTCCGGCATCCTGGTCTGGCGCTGTCTGCTCTGCTGTGCCTCCGGCTTCTTTGTCAGCCCGCCCTTCCGCCAGCAGATCATAGCCGGAAGCGGTTTTCAGATTGCTGCTCTGCATGCCGCGTCTTCTGCCTCTTCGATTCTCGTCCCTGCCGTCAGATTAGGCAGTTTGAAACCTGTTTCACAGGGATGTTTAGTCGCATCCCGCGCCGGCGCAGGTCCCTGATCGGGAATGCTCTGGCGGTGGCGGGCGCGATTTATCCGCAATGCCGCGACGGAAGCGCAGATCCGTGTCGTTATAAAGCTGTCAGACAATACGGGAAGGGCCGGTTTCGGACAGGCTATATCGGATAGCGGGCTGCTTCGCGGGTCGCTCAGAGAAAGATCGGTTAAGGGCGGGGCCGCAAGCCGGGCTTTGCGGTGGCCCCGGGTTCCGGGGTAACAGATGGGAATGAGGATGCCCCGGGATACGGTCGAGGACGAGGATGAGGCGGTTTTGCTCGCGCGCTATGCGCAGGGCGATGCCGTTGCGGCCCGGCTTCTGACGGCGCGGCTTTTGCCGCCGGTCCTGTCATTTGCCAGCCGGATGATGGCGGGCGACCGGGCCGAGGCGGAAGACATTGCGCAAGAGGCGATGCTGCGGCTCTGGCGCGCGGCCCCGGGCTGGCGCGAGGGAGAGGCGAAGGTCTCGACCTGGCTCTACCGGGTGGTGGCCAATCTGGCGACCGACCGGATCCGCAGCCGGCAGCGCCGCCACCGTCATACTGGCGGCGCACCGCTGGAACTGAGCGATGCGCCCGAAGCGGCAGATGGTGCTCCGGGGGCCGAGGCGCGGCTGATCGTGTCGGAGCGGATGGCCGCGCTGGACCGCGCGCTGGCCGCCTTGCCCGAGCGTCAGCGCGAGGCGGTGGTCCTGCGCCATATCGAGGGGCTCTCGAACCCCGAGATCGCGGCGGTGATGGGCGTGGGGATCGAAGCGGTCGAAAGCCTGACCGCACGCGGGCGCCGCGGTCTGGCGCAGGCGCTCGGGCCGTATCGGGCGCTTTTGGGGTTTGCAGGGGATTGAGCGATGGGCAAGACAGAGCTGACTGGACCAGAACGGAATGCGCCGGAGCTGACGGGCGCCGAGCTTGACCGCGTCTTTCTTCTTGCGCGGGCGACCGCACCCGAACCATCCGGGGCGCTGATGGCGCATGTGTTGCAGGCGGGCCTTGCGGCGATGCCGGCGCCTTCGGGCGCGCCCTCGCGGGTTTTACGCCCGGCGGGTGCCGGTTTCCTTGCAGGGATCGCGCGGCTCTGGTCTTCCTTCAGCGCGGGATTTGGCGGCAGCGGCGTGGTGGCCAGCCTTGGCGCGGTGGCCGCGCTTGCGCTGTTTCTGGGCTATTCCGATCCGGCCGGGCTCGGCGACGGGTTTTTGACCGCGGCCGGGGCCATGACTGTGACCGAAGGCGATGACGGGCCCGAACTGGAGCCGGTGGCGATCTATTTTCTGGCCGGAGGCTGAGGAGAGATGGGTGTGAGTGATCCGCAAAACAGCGCGAAACAACCTGGAACGCGCGGCTGGGTCAGGGCGCTTCTGGCGGCCTCACTGGCGCTTAATCTGGCAATTGGCGGCCTGTTCGCCGGCGCCTGGCTGGGGGCCTGGTCCGATATGCAATCGGGCGCCAGAAGCGGCGGGGAACATGGGTCAGGCGCAAGGCGCGACAATGGGCTCGGGCCGCTGGCAACGGCGATGCGGGGCGAGGACTGGCACGCGATGCGCGAGGCCTGGGTCAGCCGAAACCCCGATCTCAAGCGCGGCCATGCGCAGCTGCGCGCCGATTATGACCCGCTTCTGGCCGCGCTTCGGGCCGAGCCTTTTGATGCCGGAGCAATGCAGGACGCGCTGGCGACGATCTCGGAAAGCAACAGCCGCCGCCTGATCAGCGCCAGCGAGGTGATCGGTGCCTATCTGGCCACCCTGAACGAGACCGAGCGCCGCACCTATGCGGAACGGCTGGAACACGCGTTGCAGCCGAAGAAGAAAAAGGACTGAGCACAGGACTTTCTAGACGGGGTTTCAGGCGCCAGTCAGGCGCGGATCGCCGCCCGGTTCAGCCCGAAACGCGCAAGATGTTTGCGAAACCCGTCGGCATCATTCTGACTGGCCTTTTCCTGACGCGAGCCCGCAAAAAAATCATGCGTCCCGCAGCGGACGGGCCCGTGCAGTTGCGGCAGGCACGGGTAATTGCCGCAAGCTGGGTGTGGTCGAATTCGTCAATCGTTTCAGGTGCCCGCAGCACCACTCGCAGAAGCGCAATACAGGGGTCAGTCTAGGCCGCGCGCGTCGATCTGATTGAGAAACAGCACACCGCAATCGGCTTCGCGCAGGGCCTGCCCCAGAGCTGTAAGCGTGCGGGCGCGATGATGGATCAGATCCGCGATTATGGCCTCGCAGCTGTGGTCGATTGCATCGACCCTCCCGGCTGCATCACGGTGGGCTAAATGCCATTGCCCTGGAAGACGGGCAATTGTCGCTGAAAAACCGCCCGGACCGTAAGGCCCGGGCGGTTTTTTTGTCATTCTGCAGCGGTGCGCAGACCGGCGTTATGGCTGTCGATCCGGTCGCCGATCGCAAGGCCGAGGCGGCTGGCATAGTCTGCCGCGCTGAGCTTTTCGCCCTGGGCAGTGCGGACGCGGCCGATCTCGACCAGACCGCCCTGCAATGCGACCTGCACCTTGCCGCCCCCGATCGCAGCGATGGTGCCGGGCTTGCCTTTCACATCGGCAAAGCGGCGTGCGGGGATCAGATGGCTCTCATAGATGCGGATCTTCTCATCACCGACCAGCATCCAGGCGCCGGGTGCCGGATCGCAGCCCCGGATCAGGTTATGGATATCGATCGCATGGGCCGACCAGTTGATCCGCGCTTCGGGGTCGCGGCACCAGCCCTCATAGGTGGCCTGGCTCTCATCCTGCACGGTCTCGCTGTGTTTGCCCGCAAGGATCAGATCGGCGGCCTCAAGCATCGCGGCCACACCCATCGGGAAAAGCCGGTCGAAATAGACGGTGCCCAGCGTGTCGTCGGCGCTGACCGCAGTGGTCTTTTGCAAAACGATATCGCCCTCATCCAGCCCGTCATTGGGGCGGAAGATCGTCAGCCCGGTCTCGGTCTCGCCCCGGATCAGCGGCCAGCTGATCGCGCTCGGGCCGCGATATTTCGGCAAAAGCGAGGGGTGATAGCAGATGGCGCCATGTTTCGGGATGGTCACAAAGCCCTGCGGCGCGAATTGCAGCACATAGGCCATGACGGCGAGGTCGACATCGAGTGCGCGCAGCGCCTCTGCCGCCGCCTCGCTGGTCAGATTGGGGAGCTGCAGGGTCTTCACACCCTTTTCTTCGGCCGCAAGCCGCAGCGGATCGGGTTTGGCACCAGGCTTTTCGGGCGCACAGAAGACGGCGGCGACATCATCGCCACGCGCGAGGAAGGCTTCAAGAACGGCTTTGCCAAAGGCCTGCTGGCCGATGATCGCGATACGCATCGGAGGATCCTTTATCGGAATTTTGGGAAAAGCGGGGTCCGTCACCCTGGCCGTGACCAGTCAGACGGACCCCGAAGTGAGCCTCGGGAAAAGGCTTCAGGGAGTTAGGGGGGCAGGTCAGGCAGGTCCGGTATTGATCCAGACCACTTTCGGTTCGGTGAAATTGGCGATGGCCTCTTCGCCATGTTCGCGCCCGAAACCGGAATCGCGCACGCCACCCCAGGGCAGCCGGATATCGGTCGGGCCATAGGTGTTGACCCAGACGGTGCCGGCCTTCAGCTTGCGGGTGAAGCGGTGGGCGCGGGTCATGTCAGAGGTCCAGACCCCGGCGGCAAGGCTGTAGACGGTGCCATTGGCCAGGCGCAGCGCATCATCATCGTCTTTGAAGGGAACCACTGCCGCGACCGGGCCGAAGATTTCTTCTTGCGAGATACGCATGTCGTGGCGGACATTGGCGAAGACGGTCGGCTCGATGAAATAGCCCTGGTCGCCGTGGCGGGCACCGCCGGTCACGACCTCTGCGCCCTCGGCCCGGCCGATCTCGATATAATCGAGAATGCGCTTCATCTGCACTTCCGAGACCACAGGCCCCATCGAAGTGCCCGACTCCTGCGGGTTGCCGAGCCGCATGCCTTTGGCCCGGGCCGCGAGCTTTTCAGCCACCTCGTCATGGATCGATTCATGGACGAGGATGCGCGAGCCGGCCGAGCAGACCTGCCCGGTATTGAAGAAGATCCCCGAACCCGCCGCCCGCACTGCCGCGTCGATATCGGCATCGGGGAAGATGATATTGGCGGATTTCCCGCCGAGTTCGAGCGTCACGCGTTTCAGGTTCCCTGCCGAACCCTGCAGGATCTGGCGCCCGACAACCGGCGAGCCGGTGAAGGTCACCTTGTCGATATCGGGGTGATCCACGATGGCCTGGCCCGCGACCTTGCCAAAGCCCGGCACCACGTTCAGCACGCCCGGCGGCAGCCCGGCTTCCAGCGCAAGCTCGCCCAGCCGGATCGCGGTCAGCGGCGTGATCTCGGCCGGTTTCAGCACCACCGTGCAGCCACAGGCCAGTGCCGGTGCGATTTTCCACATGCCGATCATCAGCGGGAAATTCCACGGGATGATGGCGCCGACCACACCCAGCGGCTCGCGCACCGTATAGGTCAGCGCATCGGGGCGGGCAGGGGTCACGGTGCCGGTGATCTTGTCGGCCCAGCCCGCGTAATAGGTCAGGGTGTCGATCACCGCCGGCAGATCCTGGCGGCGGATCGCGGAAACCGGCTTGCCCGAATCAAGGCTTTCCAGCTCGACCAGTTCCTCGCTGTGGCTCCGGATCACCTCGGCGAAACGCAGAAGAAGCGCGCCACGGTCGGCGGCGCGCATCGGGGCCCAGACCTCTTCAAACGCCTTGCGCGCAGAAGCGACGGCGAGATTGACATCCTCGACCCCGGCCTCGGCCACATGGGCAAGATGGGCGCCGGTTGCGGGGTTCAGCGTCTCGAATGTGCGCCCCGAAAGTGCGGGCCGCGTCTCGCCGCCGATCAGCAGCGGATAGATCCCGCCGGTCCTCTGGTCGAGCATAGTTCCCTCCATCATATGCACGTCAGTTCATATATTGACCGGGCGATCCACTCTCCTCCGGGAATCGCCTGATGAAAATAACCTTACCCTGGTGAAAAATTCTGTGAATATGATACAGGTTACATGACTTGCCGACCAAGGTCTGGCAATCTTGTGCCGGACTTGCAGGCAAAATACATGAACAGGATTTCATAAGATGGACAGGTCAGTCAGGGTTGAAATCGCGCCGGTCTGGGCGTTTCAGCGTCGTGAGACCCAGGAACGGCTGGAGATCACGCTGGGCCTGCTGTCGGATATCCGCAATACCGGCAAGCTCTCGGTCGCGGCGGCCAGGGCGGGGATGTCTTATCGCCATGCCTGGAACCTGCTGGTCAAATGGTCGGAATTTTTCGGCTCGGATCTGGTGGAGCGCAAGCAGGGCAGCGGCACCAGCCTGACGGCCTTCGGCGACAAGCTGGTCTGGGCGGCGGAACGGCTTGAGGCGCGGCTGCGCCCTTTGCTGCAAAACCTGGCGCAGGAATTGCAGACCGAGGTGAACCAGACGCTTGCCAGCGGGCGGCTCGAGCTGCGGGTGCGGGCAAGCCATGGCTTTGCGGTGCCGAAACTGCGTGAGCTGCTGGCGCGGGATTTCGAGGGCAGCGTTGATTTCCGCTATGTCTCGAATTCGAATTCCCTGGTTTCGATGGTGGAAAACACCTGTGATCTTGCCGGGATGCATCTGCCACAGGGCGAGTTGCGCGCACGCACGCTTGCGATGACGCGCGGCTGGCTTGATCCCGAGGAACATCGGGTGATCTCGTTCGTGACGCGCGAGATGGGGTTGATTGTGGGCAAGGGGAATCCGCTGGGGATCACCCATTGCCATGATCTGACGCGCTCAGGCGTGCGGCTGGTGAACCGCGATCCCGACAGCGGCACGCGGATCCTGTTCGATCAGCTGCTGGCGCAGCACCAGGTTCAGGGCGCGGCGATCAACGGCTATTCGCATTCCGAATTCACCCATGCGGCGGTTGCGGCCTATGTCGCCTCGGGCTTTGCCGATGTGGCCTTTGGCGTCGAGGCGGCGGCGCGGCAGTTTGGGCTCGATTTCGTGCCGGTGCTGACCGAGGATTACGTTTTTATCTGCCATCGCCGCATCCTGGACCACCCGGCGATGGAGCGGGTGTTGGCGGTGATGCGCGGGCCGGAATTCGCGCGCGAGATCTCGCAGCTGCCGGGCTATCAGGTGAAGGAGCCGGGTAAGGTCAAGACGATCCGCGAGGTGTTCCGCGCGCGCGGCTGATATGGCGCTATTCGAGCGATTTCAGCTGGCTGACCCGCGATGTATCATCCGTCAGATCTAAGGATTCGGTCGATATGGCCAGCATGGCCGACGGCGCGAACAAAAGCCTGGCATCCATCATCTTCCGGCCATCCGCCGCCGTCATCACCTTATGGATCCGGAAGCTGGTGTAGATGCAATCTTCCCAGGTCACCGCCTCTTCGTCCAGGACCCGGATGGTGAGCGAGACTGTCACCGGCGCTGCTTTTTGCCGCGTCATCCGGGCCTGCAGGGTGATCTCGCCGCCCTGATCCCGGATCGCTTCTGGTCCGGGCAGGGGCAGGGGGGCGTTCCAGTCATAGCTGATCCGGAAGCCAGGTGCCTCGCTCGCAAGCGGCCAGAGACCTGCCGCCAGGCGCGAGGTGATCTGGCCGCTGCGATAGGTCAGCACATCATCCGTCAGGTCGAGATATTCAAGCGCGGCACCATCGGAATAGACTGCGCGCGCGGGCAGGTCCTCTGTGGTGAAGCAACCGGCTGTTGCGGGGCCCGCGGCGAGGAGGCCGAGGACCAGGCTGCGGATCACCCGAAAACCCTGACGCCGCTTTCGGTGATCATCACATCGAGCCGCTGATCGGTGCTTTCGATCGGGACCTCGTCCATCTCCTGCGCGTCAAAGGCGAAACCGACTGCCAGCGTCGGGCGGCGCGCACGCAGGGCTTCGAGCGTGCGGTCGTAAAAGCCGCCGCCATAGCCCAGCCGGTAGCCGCGCGCATCAAAGGCCAGCATGGGCACGATCAGGATCTCGGGTTCCAGCCAGGCGCCCTCTGCCGGGATCAGCGCCTTGAAAGTGCCCTCGACCAGGGGGGCACCCGGGCTCCATTCGCGAAACCTGAGCGGCTGGTCGCGGCCTGGGATCACCGGCAGCGAAACGGGCCCCTGATGCGCAGCCATGGCGGGCAGGGGGTCGATCTCGGTCCGGAAGGGCATATAGCCCGAAAGCACCTTGCCGGAATGCGCCGCAAGGTAATCCGCCAGCAGATCGGCTGCCTGACCTTGCCCTTTCGCATAGGCGATCGCGCGGGCTTCGGCCGCCTTTCTGCGAATTTCAGCTTTGATTTCTTTCACAACAGCACCAGTGCAGCGAAGCCAAGAAAGGCAAGATAGCCCATCACATCGGTCAGTGTAGTCACAAAGGTGCCCGAGGCAAGCGCCGGGTCCATCCCCATCCGGTTAAAGGCAAGCGGCACCAGAACCCCGCCCGTTGCCGCCACCACCTGATTGCAGATCATCGCCATCGCCAGCACCGATCCAAGCCAGGGGTCGTGGAAGAACACGACTGCCGCAAAGGCCAGCACCAGCGCGAGGAAGATCCCGTTCACCATTCCCGCCCGGAGTTCACGCCAGATCACCCGGCGCGCGTTTGCCGGGGTCAGATCGCGCGTCGCAAGCGAGCGCACCGCCACCGCCAGCGACTGCGTGCCTGCAATCCCTCCGGTCGAGGCCACAATCGGCATCAGAGCCGCCAGCAGCACCAGCGAGGCAATCACCCCTTCGAATTGTGAAATCACCAATGCGGAAAGCGAGGCGGTGAAAAGATTGACCACCAGCCAGGGCAGGCGGCTTCTGACCGTCGCGATCACCCCGTCCTGGATCGAGCTCTCATCCGAAACACCGGCGAGGCGCAGCATGTCTTCTTCATGTTCTTCGTCGAGCACATTCATCGCGTCATCAATGGTGATGACGCCGACCAGCCGCCCGTCCTCATCCACCACCGGGCAGGAGATCAGGTGATACTGGTTGAAGTAATAGGCGACATCGGCCTCTGCATCGGTCGCCCTGACGGTGCGGAAACTCTCTTCGGTGATGTCTTTCAGCTTTGCATCGCGCGGGGCCGAGAGGATGCGGCCCAGGGTGACATAGCCGATGGGGCGCATCCTCGGATCGGCGAGGATGACATGATAGAACTGATCCGGCAGCCAGTCGGCGCCGCGCAGAAAGTCGATCGTCTCGCCGACACTCCAGTGTTCCGGGGCGATCACCACTTCGCGCTGCATCAGACGCCCGGCGGAATATTCCGGGTAAGACATCGCCTGTTCGACCGCGATCCGGTCGGCATCTTCCAGCGCATCAAGGATTTTTTCCTGCGCTGGCTCGTCGAGATCCTCGAGAATATCGACGACGTCATCGGTGTCGAGCTCGCGGACAGCCTCGGCCACCACCTCGTCCGGCAGTGATTCGATCACCTCTTCGCGGATCGACTCGTCGATCTCGGAAAGCACATCGCCGTCGATGCCGCCATGCCAGAGCGCCAGCAGACCGCTGCGGTCTGCTGAGGAGATCTGTTCAAGGATATCGGCGATATCGGCGGCGTGCAGCGGATCAAGCAGCATATCAAGCCGCGCGGTATCCTTTGCCGCAACGGCCTCAAGCACCTGGGTCAGGCGTTCGGCGGCCAGTTCCTCTTCGTCGCGCTCTTGAACCGTTTCCTTCATGGATACTCCTTCACCGCACCAGCCGGGCACCGCATTCCCGGGGTTTACCGGAAGCCGTATGCGGGAAACAGGGGGCAAGCGGCGGATTTCCTTTCGCTGATGATGGCTTATTGTAACATGGCGGCGGTGTTTTGCTGACAGGATGTGAACGGATCGGAGAGGCGAATGGCGGATCTGCTGCTGGGACAGGTGCTGAGCTTCACCGGTGATCCCTTTGTGGAGGGTGAGGCGGCGGCCAGGCATCTGAGCCGGGGCGCTGTCCTCGTGGAGAACGGCCGGATCATGGCGGTGGGGCAGGCGGGCGATCTGCGCGCGGCCCATCCTGGCGCACGGCTGCATGATTACGGCGAGTGTCTGATCTCGGCCGGGTTTATCGACGCGCATGTGCATTACCCGCAGACGGCGATCATCGCCTCCTGGGGCAAGCGGCTGATCGACTGGCTGAACCTCTATACTTTCCCCGAGGAAATGCGCTTTGCCGATCCTGCCTATGCAGCTGAGATCGCCGGTCGCTATCTCGATCTGGTGCTGGCACGCGGCACCACGACGGTCTGTTCCTATGCCACGATCCATCCGGCCTCGGTCGATGCGATTTTCAGCGCGGCCGAGGCGCGGGGGATGCGGGTCTATGCCGGCAAGACCTGTATGGACCGCAACGCCCCCGAGGGTTTGCGCGATACCGCGCAATCCGCCTATGATGACAGCAAGGCATTGCTGGAGAAATGGCACGGCAGAGACCGGCTGTCCTATGTGATCACGCCGCGGTTTTCGCCGACCTCGACGCCGGAGCAGCTGGCGGCGCTTGGCTCTTTGTGGCGCGAGAACCCCGATTGCCTGATGCAGACGCATCTCTCGGAACAGACGGATGAGATCGCCTGGGTGAAAGACCTCTTCCCGCAATCGCGCGATTATCTCGATACTTACGAGACCCAGGGGCTGTTGCGCGAGGGCGCGGTTTACGGCCATGCGATCTGGCTGACGGAACGCGAAAAGGCGCGGCTGACCGAGGCCGGTGCCTCGCTGGTGCATTGCCCGACCTCAAATACCTTCATCGGCTCGGGGCTTTTCGACATGGGCCTTGCCCGCAGCCTGCGGGTCGGGCTGGCCACCGATACCGGCGGCGGATCGTCGTTTTCCATGCTGCGCACCATGGCCGCTGCCTATGAGGTCGCGCAGCTGCGCGGCGAGGCGCTGCATCCGGCGCAGCTCTGGTGGCTGGCAACCGTCGGCTCGGCCCGCGCACTGCATGCCGAAGGCCAGATCGGCAATATCGCCCCCGGGATGGAAGCCGATCTGGCGGTGATCGACCTGACCTCCACCCCGGCCATCGCCCAGGCCGCCGCCCGCGCCGAAACCCCCTGGCAGGCGCTGTTCCCGACGGTGATGATGGGCGACGACCGCGCCATCCGCGCGGTCTGGGTCGGGGGCAGGCTGCGGTGAACGGCTGGTGACAGCTGAGTGCCAAAAAAAGGGGAAGCTTGCGCAAACGCAAGGTATAGCGTGCGCAAGCCCGTCAAGCGAAATCTGACGCCCATCTCAGCTTCAGCCGAGAAAATGAGCGACATCAGCCCGGTCATAGATCCGGGTGCTCCCCCCAACCGGAGCAATCCCTTCGTCTTCCAACCTTGCCGTCAGCTCATCCCAGGCGAGGCCAGCGCTGATCCCGAGACTGCGAAAACTGATATAGCGCTCAAGTAAAACTTGCCTGTCTGCCGCTGAAAGTCGTGACTGAGCCCCGCCTCGTGGCCCCCTGACCTTGCGAAGAGGCAACTCACTCCGACGATAGAACATCGCGAGTTCACTTGTGCGAAGCCCGAGGCCGGCCGCAAAGGCCTCCATCGAAATCGCCTCATCGTCCTGGCCGAGATGGCCGAGGTTGACCAGCACGGAAGCGAAGCCTGTCTTTGGAAGGTATTTTCCGATCCTCAGGAATTTTTCCTGTTGGATGTCGGCGATCAATTGCGGCAAAGTCAGCTTCAGGCGCTTTGTCGCCTCGGTTAAGCTGCACCAGTCATGCATGGCGACATAGACAGGCTCCGCCCCGACCAACAGACCGTCCACAAGGTCCTGCGCCACCAGCGGGTCATAGCGATCAGCCCTCTCGGCCACTAAAAGCCCACCCTGCTGCAATTCAGCGAGCTGGCGCGCACTCAACGACAAAGCCTCACAGAAGGCGTCTCGTTTAAGCCCGACGTTCAGCCGACCGAGCGTTTCGGTCGCATCCGCAAATCCAAAAATCTGCCACTCAGCCGGTTGGTCCGCTGAAATCGCGGTCCCGTCCCGTTCAAGCTCCTCAAGAACCTGTTCCCGAGGAGAACGTGTTAAGAGCGATGAGGTGCTGCTTTCGCTGGTGACCAACGCAAAAGATGGGTTGATCGTCAATCAACGTCACGTGGCCACCAGGCACGATCAGGCTGCAGCTTCCGCGATTTGGGAATCCACTTGGCGATCGCAGCCCGGCCGAGTTCGGCACAAAACGAGGAGACCGGGACCAGATCCAAATGGCCCGGCCAGGCGCAGTTGCACGAAACGCAGCACTGCGGGCATCGACGTATCGCGGTCGTGCCCTCTGGCGACGAGGGAGGGGATGCCACCGCCGAGGCCGCGTCCGGACGAAGATGCGGTGTGCGAAACTGCTGGGGCCGCGCCACAATGCGGGACTTCGACCGCCAGTTCGCAGAACCTCGGGTCCGTATCGCCGTTCTGAACGGTTACACCGCGCCCGGCATCTCAGTCACAGAGGTCGTGGAATACCTCGCGAGGCCAGGGCCTGTTTCATCTGTCCTGAAATATCCCGGGGGAGGCTCCGTCAGGAGCCGGGGGCAGCGCCCCCCTCCGGCGCCCGCCAGCCCCCCATCGCCCGGATCTCGGTAGACGAGGCATCCTTCATCGGCAGATTAATGAAAACCCAGGCCGGTGGCTTCATCCGCGCAAGGGTTTCGCCCCGCCCGACGCGATTGCCGCCATAGATATGTGCCGCCGGTGACAGCCGCGCGCGCAGCCCCGCGCCTGGCCGCGCGAGGACCGCAACCGGCACCGTCTCCATGATCCGCCGCCAGCGGTCCCAGCGATGGAAATCCGCGAGATTATCGGCCCCCATCAGCCAGACAAAGGTCACGCCCGGGTAGATCGCCCGCAGCATCGCGATGGTATCTGCGGTATAACGTGTGCCGAGGCGCCGCTCGAGATCAGTGATCCGGACCTTCGGATGCCGCATGACCCGCCGCGCCTGTTGCAGCCGCACCGAAAGCGGTGCCGGCTGACGCGCCTTGAGCGGATTTCCGGGCGAGACCAGCCACCAGACCTGATCAAGCCCCATCCGCTTCAACGCCTCACGGGTGATATGGACATGCCCCTCATGCGCCGGATCGAATGATCCGCCGAGAAGACCCACAACCATGCCGCGTGTCGCGAAAGGAAAGCCCTGTGCCATAGCCGGGTTCATATTTCATTCATGACGGCTATGGAACGATGGATAGCGGCGCCGTCAGGGAAAACGGCACTGGCAATCCGGATTGTCGCCGGGCGACGGTGTCGCCCCGGATGACCACCTGATCGCAGGCGTGCCTGCTCAAAGACCGTGGCAGAGCCTTTGGGCGTATCCGGCGGTAACGATGGGGCGGGCCTGACCTCGCCCGATCGCGGGGGGCAGAGTGGGCCACGGCTGTCACCTGACGTCGCGCGGCATATCATCCGCGACTTGATGGCGAGCGATCAGCATCAGGCCGAAGCTCCCGCTTTTTCCACACCAGGAGGGCAAGGTGGCCGGGGTTGTCTTGAATTCCGTTTTCGCCCCGCCGAAAAACCTGTGGCGATGCGGGTGGCACTGGCGCGGTTTCTTGCGGGGGACGGCCAGGCGCTGGTCGACGCCGCGATCGTGACGCAGGTGGCAACGGGGACCATGCGATGGCTTTTGATGCCCGCGCATGCCCCCTGGCCAATCACCGAACCGGGGAAGATCTGGCGCAGGGCGCGCTCATCTCCGACCCGATGGTCGCATGGGCACTCAGTTCACAGAGCGTATCGGCCGGGGAACCACCCGGGACCTGCGCTTTTGACCGTGACGCTCCTGACGGAACAGGCTTACGCGTTTTCCGCTTTCATTCTGGCGCATGAGGTCCAGTTTCATCGCGAGAAGATCAAGTTCCGCTTGTTGCTGGAAGTCGATATCGCTGGTCTGGGCGCCGGATGTGAGCATTGCAATGATGGCTGCAAAGGTGATGTTGCCCGCGATTGCATAGGTCACGACAATGCCAAAGACATCAGATCCGAGGCAATAGGCGACTCCGGCTGCGAAAGCTCCGGCAAGGGTTGCGGCGGTCAGTGAGACAAGAAACATGGCATCCTCCTCTTAGGTATTGCTTAAGACTCGGTAACCAACTGTGGGTTGAGTATCGTCTGGGTAATGTGGTCACAATGTGGCGACAATCTGGCCATTTCATCCGTTTTTCTGTTTGCCCCGGGATCGCGTCAATTCTTGCCCGCGCGGCTCTTCGGCTTGGCTTTCCACCCGACCGAAATGGGGTCAGGCCGGGTGTCGTCTGCTCCTCGCGCAAGAGGCGCTGCCGCAATGGCGGAGAGATGGTAAAATCGGCAGACCGACGCTCTGAACGCTTCGCCGGCATGCCGCTATTCAGGCAGCTCATCTCATGCGCAAATTCTTTGCGCGCAGAGCGTAAGCCTGGCCTCGATGGCCGGCCGCGGTCAGACATGGCGCGGGATGCAGCGCTGTCATCTCCTGACATCCCTGTGGTGCTGCCCGCATGAAGCGCAGAAACATGGGGCACCGGGCGAGGCTTATGCCCCCGGTGATGGGCTCCCCATCCGCAATCTGCTGCTGGCCTTGCGTCATCGGGAGGGGGCAGGGCGGTCAGCGAGACCACAGCCGCGGCGGATGGCTGCAAGCGCACAGATTGCGCCCCTCCGGGGATCTGCCAGGGCGGGCGCTGATATTAACCGGGCAGGGCTTCAGCGCGCGGCGCCTGCCGCCTCGCGCGCGGCCTGGCGCTTTGCCACCCGGGCGCGGATTGCCTCGACATCGGTGACCGGGGTCGCGGCGAAAAGCTGGCGGGTATAGGCATCGGTCGGATTTGCGAAAACCGCCTCTCGCTTGCCCTGTTCGACCGCCAGGCCCTGGCTGATCACCATCACATCATCGGCAATATAGCGCACCACAGACAGGTCATGGCTGACGAAAACATAGGTGAGCCCGAATTCCTCCTGCAGATCGGCGAGGAGGTTCAGCACCTGCGCCTGGACGGACAAATCCAGCGCCGAGACCGGCTCGTCCAGCACCAGCAAAGACGGGTTCAGCATCAAAGCGCGCGCGATCGCGATCCGCTGCCGCTGCCCGCCTGAAAACATATGCGGAAAGCGGTTGAAATGTTCGGGTCCAAGGCCAACCCTGACCAGCATCGCCTCGGCCAGGGCGCGGCGTTCTTCGGCTCCGATCCCGGGCCGGTTGATCACCAGCGGCTCCATCAGCACCGAGCCGATCTTCTGGCGAGGATTGAGACTGCCATAGGGGTTCTGGAACACCATCTGAACCTTGGAGCGCAGCACCGGATCGGGGCGCTTCACGGCGATATTGACCGGCTGGCCTTCGATCAGGAGATCCCCGCCAGAGGGGGCGTCGATCAGCGCGATGATCCTTGCCAGCGTCGATTTGCCTGACCCGCTTTCGCCGACAATCGCCAGCGTCTTGCCCTTTTCCACCGAAAAACTGACGCCTTTCAGCGCCTGGACGGTCTTTGAGGCGCCGAACATACCGCCGCCGGTGTGATATTCCTGGGTGATGTTCCGGCCTTCAAGAACCACGCTCATCGCACCGCCTCCCCGAAGAAATCAGAGACAGTCGGCAGCCGGTCGCCGGTCGCATTCTCGGGGAGAGCCGAAAGGAGCGCCCGCGTATAGGGGTGCTGTGGGGCTTCGAACAGCGAAAGCACATCGGCCTCTTCCATCTTTTTGCCCTTATACTGCACCACCACCCGGTCGGCTGTTTCTGCGACGACCCCCATGTCATGGGTGATCAGGATCAGCGCCATGCCATATTCCTCCTGCAGATCCATCAACAGATCGAGGATCTGTTTCTGGATCGTCACGTCAAGCGCGGTGGTCGGCTCATCCGCGATCAGAAGGCGCGGTTTCGAGGCTATCGCCATGGCGATCATCACGCGCTGACATTGCCCGCCCGACATCTGATGCGGATAGGAACCCAGCTTTTCCTCGGGCAGGGGGATGCCGACCTGGCGGAACAGTTCCAGCGCGCGGGCGCGGGCCTCCCGGCGCGACATGCCGAGGTTGAAACGCAGCACCTCTTCGATCTGGAACCCCACCGTGAAGGACGGGTTCAGCGAGGCAATCGGTTCCTGGAAGATCATGGTGATCTCACGCCCGATCAGCTGGCGGCGTTCGGCCTTTGTCATATGCAAAAGGTCGTGGCCGTCATAGCTCATCTCATCAGCGGTGATGGTGGCGGTATCAGGCAAAAGCCCCATCACCGCCAGCATCGAGACCGATTTCCCCGAGCCGCTCTCGCCGACGATGGCCAGTACCTCGCCGCGGTCGACCTGGGTATCGATGCCATCGACGGCGGTGAAAGAGCCGGTCGAGGTGGCGAAGCGCACCGTCAGATTGCGGATTTTCAATAGCGCCATCGTCTCAGCTCCGCTTCAGTTTCGGATCAAGCGCGTCGCGCAGCCCGTCACCCATCAGGTTGATCGCCAGCACCGAGATCAGGATGGCAAGGCCCGGGAAGGTGACGATCCACCAATGGCTGAGAATGAATTCGCGCGCCTCGGCCAGCATGGTGCCCCATTCGGCGGTCGGTGGCTGCGCCCCCATGCCGAGAAAGCCAAGCGCTGCCGCATCAAGCACCGCCGAGGAAAACGACAGCGTCGCCTGGACGATCAGCGGTGCAAGACAGTTCGGCAGGATTGTCTTAAACATCAGCCGCAGATTGCCCGCCCCCGAGACCCGCGCCGCCGAGACATAGTCGCGCTTCAGCTCCGACATCACTGCCGCCCGGGTGAGCCGGGCGAAATGCGGCTGATAGACGATGGCGATGGCGATCATCGCATTGGTCAGCCCGGGCCCCAGCACCGCCACCAGCACCAGTGCCAGCAGCAAGGACGGGAAGGCGAGGATCACATCCATCACCCGCATGATCACCACATCGACCCAGCCGCCGAAGAAGCCGGCGATCAGGCCGATCACGATGCCGCCCACCAGTGCGATGGACACCACCACCACCCCGATGAACATCGAATATTGCGAGCCCTTGATCAGCCGCGACAGCATATCGCGCCCGACCGCATCGGTGCCAAGCCAGAACTGGGAATTGCCGCCCGCCGCCCAGGCCGGTGGCAGTTTCTCCATGCCGCGATATTGCAGCGTCGGGCTGTGCGGCACGAGCAGATCGGCAAAGCAGGCCATCAGCACCAGAAGGACAAAGACGCAAAGCCCGATCACCGCGCCGCGATTGCGCGAGAAATAGAACCAGAATTCGGCGAGCATCCGGCGACGGATCTGCGCATCGGTGAGTTTGACGAAAGTGTCGCTCATTTGTTGCGGATCCTCGGATTGATGAGGCCATAGGTCAGGTCGACCAGAAGATTGACCAGCATGACGACGCCCGCGACCAGCAAAAGGCCCGACTGCACCGCCGGATAATCGCGGCGCGAGATGGAATCGATCATCCATTTGCCGATCCCCGGCCAGGAGAAGATCGTCTCGGTCAGGATCGCGCCCGCCAGCAATACGCCGATCTGCAAGCCGATGGTGGTGACGACCGGGATCATGGCGTTGCGCAAAGCATGGACGCCGATCACCCGGCGCGCCGGCATCCCCTTGGCGCGGGCTGTTCGGACATAATCCTCGCCCAGGACTTCCAGCATGGCGGACCGCGTCTGCCGCGCGATCACCGCCAGCGGGATCGTCGCCAGCACGATGGAAGGCAGGATCAGGTGATGCAAAGCCGAGGCGAAGGCACCCTTTTGCCCTGAAAGCAGGCTGTCGATCAGCATGAAGCCTGTGACATTGGGGAAGAAATACATCAGCGAGATCCGGCCCGAGACCGGTGTCCAGCCAAGATTGCCAGAAAAGACGATGATCAGCAGCAGGCCCCACCAGAAGATCGGCATCGAAAAGCCCACAAGGGCTGCAGACATCGACAGCTGATCGAACCAGGAACCGCGCTTGATCGCCGCCAGCACGCCTATTGGCACACCAACCAGCGTCGCCAGCACGATGGCGACAAAGCCGAGCTCGATCGTTGCGGGGAAGAGCGTCAGGAATTCCGACAGGACCGGCTTTTTTGTCACCAGTGAATTGCCGAAATCGCCCTGAAACAGCCGCCCGACGAAATCGAAATATTGCAGGACGATGTTCTTATCGAATCCCAGCTGCGCCGAGATCTCGGCATGGCGTTCGGGCGAGACGCCACGTTCGCCCGCCATCAGCAGCACCGGATCGCCCTTCAGCAAACGCGGGAACGAGAAGGCTACGATGGTGATCCCAAGGAAGGTCGGCACCAGATACAAAAGTCGCGAAAGGATGAAACGGATCATACGCCTCTTTGCCCCTGAAAGAGACGCGCGGTGAAGGCCTGGCCTTCCCGCGCGTCCGGGTGGAGAGTTCCGGGCTGATTACTCGGCGATATCGACAGTGTCGAAGGTGTAATCGCCAAGCGGGCTTTGTACGAAGCCGGTCACCTTGTTGCTCATCGGCACATATTGCGTCGAATGGGCGATGGTGAACCAGGGCGCCTGATCCTTGAAGATGACCTGGGCCTCTTCATAAAGCTTGGTGCGCTCGGCCTGGTCCGACGTGACCTTGGCCTTTTGCAGCAATGCCGAGAAATCCTCGTTGCACCAGAAGGCGCGGTTCGCACCGCCAGGTGCCGCACCGGCGCAGCTCAGCAGAACCGAGAGGAAGTTGTCGGGGTCGCCATTGTCGCCGGTCCAGCCGAGGATAACGGCGCCTTTGCGGCCCGGCTCCATCGACTTGTCGAGATATTCGCCCCATTCATACGAGACGATCTCGGCCTTGACGCCGACTTTCGACAGGTCTTCCTGCATCATCTCGGCGGTGCGGCGGGCATTCGGCATATAGGGCCGCTGCACCGGCATCGCCCAGATCTCCATCGAGAGACCCGAGACGCCCTCTTCCTCAAGCATCTTCTTCGAGGCCTCAGGATCATAGGGGTCATCGATGATGGCGTTGTTATAGGACCACATGGTCGGCGGGATCGGGTTCTTGGCGGGCTCTGCATGGCCCTCGAACACGGTCGAGACGATGGCTTCCTTATTGATCGCCATGTTCAGCGCCTTGCGGACCTTCGGATTGTCGAAGGGCGCCAGCGTAGTGTTATAGGCGAGGTAGCCGACATTCAGGCCAGCCTGTTCGTCCAGCTTGAGGTTCGGATCAGCCGCGATTGCTGCCAGATCGGCGGGCGCCGGGAACGGCATCAGGTGGCATTCACCGGCCTTCAGCTTTTGCAGACGAACGGCCGCATCCGGGGTGATCGCGAAGACCAGATCGTCGATCAGCGGGGCAGGACCCCAGTAATCGGCGTTTTTCTGATACCGGATCACAGCATCTTTCTGATAGGCCACGAATTTGAACGGGCCGGTGCCAATCGGCAGATTGTTGAAATCTTCGCGGGTGCCGGCGGCGTCCAGCGCATCGGCATATTCTTTCGACACGATCGACATGAAGGGCATGGCGATATTGGCGATGAAAGGGGCCTCGGGCTGGTTCAGCGTCACCTTGACGGTGTAATCATCGACCTTCTCGACCGATTTCACCAGGTTCGGCATATCCATCGAAGTGTAATATTCGTAGGTGATGCCGGGGATATACTGGTGCCAGGGGTGGTCGGCGCTGGACTGACGCTCAAAGGAGAAGATCACGTCATCGGCGTTGAAATCGCGGGTCGGGGTGAATTTGTCGTTCGAATGGAACTTCACGCCCTTGCGCAGGTGGAAAGTATATTCGGTGCCGTCTTCCGACACATCCCAGGACTCTGCCAGCGCCGGTTCGGCTTCGGTCGTGCCCTTCTTGAACTCGGCGAGGCGGCTGTAAACCGGATGCGCGCCGGCGTCAAAAGTGGTGCCGGCGGTATAGGGGGCCGGATCGAAGCCCTCGGGCGAGGCCTCCGAGCAATAGATGAAGGTTTTCGCCATGGCGGGCGCTGCGGCGCTGAGCGCCAGCGCCGAGGCAGCAATCAGGCTGCGCGAGAGAAGCTTCATAAGTGGTTCCTTTCACTCACTGTTGACGTTTTTTTGTTCCGGATTCGTGCTAAATGTCCGGACTTTATTCTGATTTCTTACATCGTCAGAATGTCGATGTTCCACTTTATTTGGTCGAAAAGCGAACGAAA
The DNA here is from genome assembly GCF_023371075.1 of Pseudomonas sp. GX19020. Lineage (NCBI taxonomy): Bacteria > Pseudomonadati > Pseudomonadota > Gammaproteobacteria > Pseudomonadales > Pseudomonadaceae > Pseudomonas > Pseudomonas sp. GX19020. Next base: position 855,618 of record NZ_JAMCCR010000001.1, on the reverse strand, counting down.
TTCCTGCCACAATGACAGGCCGGGCAGCATTCAGTCAAAAGGCTGGTCCAGGCTTGCCGAAGGCGGGCAAAACCAGCGCGGGCCGTCTTCCGCCATCCAGGCAATATCCTCCAGCCGGATGCCGCATTCGCCATAGAGGCAAAGCATCGGTTCGATTGAAAAACACATGCCGGGGGCAAGCGGAGTCCGGTTGCCTCTGACGATAAAGGGCTCTTCATGAATGTCCATCCCAAGCCCGTGTCCGGTGCGGTGGGGCAGGCCGGGAACCGCGTATCCGGGGCCGAAACCGGCAGCGGTCAGGCTGTCGCGCGCGGCCAGATCCACGGCTTCGCAGGGGGCTCCGATCCGGGCCGCCTTAAAAGCCGCCGCATGGGCCGCATGTTCATGTCCCCATAGCTCCCGCTGGCGCGCGCTTGGCGTGCCGAAGACGTAACTGCGGGTGATATCTGAGCAATATCCGTGCAATACCCCGCCCATATCGATCAGAACCATATCGCCCTGGGCGAGGATCTGCGGCTCGGGCACGCCATGCGGATAGGCGGTGGCCACGCCGAATTGTGCCGCCGCGAAAAGCGGTTTTAGCCCGAGCGCCTTATGTGCGGCCGAGATGAAAGCACAGGTCTCGGAGGTCGATATCCCGGCGCGCAGGTTCTGCCAGACGGCTTTCTGGACCTGATAGCTGGCCTCCATCGCTGTCCGGATAATGGCAATCTCGGCGGCCGATTTGACCTGGCGCAGCGCCGAGATCAGCGGTTTCGCCACCGTGATCCGTCCCGCCATTGCGGCCTGTAACGGTGCCGCGAAAAGCCATGGCGTCGCGGGGTCAAGCGCCAGGACCGCGCCTTCGCCGGCAATCCGGGCGACCTCGGCTGCGATCAGCGCATAGGGGTCTTCGTCTTCCTGCCAGGTGGCTATATGCCCGTCTTCGCGCAACAACGAGCGCAGCTTCGGCTCTTCAAAAGTAGGGCTGATATGAACCGGCGCGCCTCTGGCGGGGATCAGGGCGCCGTGGATCCGCTCTGAAAGGCCGAGGCTGTGGCCGAGGAAGTAGCTCAGCGAGGAAGAGGCGTCGAGCCAGACCGCGCCGATATCCGCCGCCCGCATCCCCGCCTGCAAAGCCCCGACCCGCGCTTCATATTCCGCGCCGCCAATTGCCGGAACCGAAACCGGACGAAACCCGCCAAGCGCCTTGTCAAAGCTCATCTTCTGCCACTCCCCGGCTGATCTGCCACCTTTGTCCCTTTCCTTTCGGCCCGGAGCAAGAGCGGCGGCCGGTGACGGCGGAATTTCGGTGCCGATGACGAGGTGTTCCGGTTCCGCCCCGGCCCACGTCCGCCATCTGCCTGTGGGGAGGGGCGCATGAAACGCGTCCCCTTCGTCATGCGGGGTCTGATGGCGTCTTTTCCAGGCGCGGGATTTGGAATAACGCTGCCGCATGTCCATCATGCTGAACTCACTTCATGATCTTAGAAGACAGGGCTTCGACAGCGTCATCGATGTTCGGTCGCCGTCAGAATTTGCAGCCGATCACCTGCCCGGCGCCATCAGTCTTCCTGTCCTCGATGATGAGGAACGCGCCCGCGTCGGCACGATCTACAAACAGGTCGCGCCTTTCGAGGCGCGCAAACTCGGCGCGGCGCTGATTTCGCGCAATGTCGCGCGCCATCTCGAAGGGCCGCTTGCCGCCATGCCGGGCGGCTGGCGGCCATTGCTCTATTGCTGGCGCGGCGGTCAACGCTCCGGTTCAATGGCCATGATCCTGTCTCAGATCGGCTGGCGCGCGGAGATCATTACCGGCGGCTATAAGGCCTGGCGCGGGCTGGTGGTGCGCGCGCTGGAGGCCGTGCCGCCGTCGCGCATCATCTTGCTTGATGGCAATACCGGATCGGCCAAGACGGAGCTCCTGCAACTGCTGGCGCTGCGCGGCATCCAGGCCATTGATCTTGAAGCCATGGCGAACCACAGAGGGTCGCTGTTTGGCAGCAGGGGCCTTCAGCCGTCGCAACGGATGTTCGAGGGGCGCATCGCCCGGGCATTGAGCGAACTCGATCCCGCCCGCCCTGTGGTCATCGAGGCCGAAAGCTCGGCTATCGGTCAGTGCCGGCTTCCGTCACAGCTGTGGAAAGCCATGTGTGCGGCGCCAAGGATCGAGCTTGATGTTCCGGCGCATGAGCGGGCCAGATACCTTGCCAGCGCCTATGGCGACCTGACGGCCGATCATGACCGGCTCAGCGCGACCATCGATCAGCTGCGCCCGTTCCATCCGGCTGAGCGTGTCGCAGAATGGCATATGCTTGCCCGGCGGGCGGAGTACGTGGCGCTGTCAGAAGCGCTGATCGCCGCCCATTACGACCCGCGCTATGCGAAACACCGGGCAAGAAACGGCACGGCCCGCCACAGGGTCTTTGTGGCGAGCCTCGATCCGGCCGGGCTGCTTACCGCAGCGGACAGTCTGGCCGAAAAAATACAGCGCCTGTAGCAGATGCAGGCGCGCGCGGTCTCGCATCTATGATCCTGCCAGCGCGTATTATCAGCAGGACGCTGACAACGTGGCATCTGGCTTCCTGCCGTCTTCTGTTTTCTATCCCGGCGACAACACTCACCTGAATTTGGCGGCCAATCAAAAACTGCAGCAAGGTGCTGCTCCACTGATTTTGGCGGTAAGGGCAATGAGCGAGGCATGACCCCCTGCTGCTGGCTGGTCCCGTCGATCCTCGGCGGGGCCGCTATATGGGCGACCCTGATCGCCGCAATGCTCTGACGCGCAGGAGGCGCTATGGATTCCAATCTCTGGGCCGAGATCAAGGCCGCAGTCTTGGCCGGCTCCGTCATGGCAGCGGTGATCTGGGGCGCGCTCGGAGGCGCGACGAACTCCCTGGTGATCCGGGTGACCGCGCGGGAGGCGCTGCGCCACATCGCCCTTGGTGCAACCATCGCGGCGGGGCTGGGCGGACTGGGTGCGCCGCTGATCGGCCACTGGCTGGGCCTGCCACCCGATGCGATTGGAGCAGGCGGTGGGGCGGCGGGTGGTTCGGTGGCCTATCTGACCGGCTCTCTCGGTGCCGCCATATTCGAGGTGATTATTCAGCGTATCCGTGCAGGGAGGCTGCCCCGTGACAATCCGTGATCCTCGCCCCGTGGTTCTCTGCCCCGTTCATGCGCTCATCGTGCGCGTGGTCTTTGCGCTGATCGTGGCCGGGCTGATTGCGGGGCTGTGAGATGCTTGACGCTTTGAGCCCTTAGTGGTCATTCGGGCGAGTTGGTGGAATGTGTTCTGAACCGTATCACCAGCGCTTCAGCATGCGCAGGAGCTATGCCCAAATTCTTGCTGATCTTCCGAACAAGGGAGTAGTCGCTCCGGTTTGGTCCGATTTGCAAAAGCAGTGCAACATGGCCCAACCGCGCTTCCTCAAATCCCTCGAAGAACACAGGAAAATCTTCTATTTTCATCTGAAAATGGCATCGCAAAGCCTTGCGAATAAACATTTCCTCGAAGCCGTCTTTTTGCAAGCGCAGAGCATAGCTCATCCGGTCTTCGTCGGAGGTGGGACGCAGTGCACGATAGTCGTTAGCCAGGTTCATCGAAGTTCCTAGTTCCGCGGCACGCAACGAATATCGCACGTGAAGCCAACGTCAGCAACGTCCCGCATAGCTGATCCTCGCATCAACTGAAGCGCAATCCGCTTTCCACCATGCCACGCCAGCCAGCGGGACTTTTTCGAATCCATTATGGAGGCGCAGATGCGCGATAACTTCGAGAGGTGCCTCTCTGAGGTGCTGAAGCACGAGGGCGGCTGGTCCGATCACCCCGCGGATCCGGGCGGCGCCACCATGAAGGGCGTGACCCTCGCCACCTTCCGGAAATACCGGCCCAGCGCGACAAAGGCCGATCTGCGCGCCATTTCTGAAGCGGATCTGCGCATGATCTACCGCGGCGGCTATTGGGACAGGATTCGCGGTGACGATCTGCCGGCCGGGCTGGATCTGGTGGCGTTTGACGCCGCGGTCAATTCCGGGCCGGGCCGGGGGGCCCGCTGGCTGCAATCGGCGCTCGGGGTTTCCGCAGATGGCCAGATCGGGCCGAAGACGATTGCTGCAGCGAAAGCTCATGCCGACCGGCAGAAGGTCATCCGCACGGCCTGTCAGGACCGGCTGCGCTGGCTCCAGACGCTCGGCATCTGGGCGACCTTCGGCAAGGGCTGGGCCCGGCGCGTTGCTGCGGTCGAAGCCGCGGCGCTGACCATGGCCGCGGCAGGGGTGTCGACCCCCAGCTCGACACCATCCGGGACCGGATGGCTCGCCGCCTTCCTCAAATTCATCGCAACCCTGCTCAGGAGGTCGAAATGATCGCCCCGCTTTCCCGCATCCTCGCTCGCTATACCGCTTCGGCGCTCGTAACGTATGGCGCCATTGCCCCGCCGGATGCGGCATTCATGGAGCCGGAGATCGCACTGCTGACCGGCCTCGGCATCGGTGGCCTGACAGAGGGCGTCTATGCGCTGGCAGTGAGGTTTGGATGGGCGCGCTGATCCTCCGCTGGCTGTGGAAGCCCGTCGCCGTGCTGCTGGCCTTGCTGGCGGTGTGGTGGCGGGGCCGGGCGAGCACAAAGCAACAGACCGCACTGGAGGCCGCAGAGGCCTATGCGAGAACCCGAAAGGACATGGACGATGCGTCTGATCTCGGCAATGACCCTGACGCTGCTCGTCGCTGGCTGCGCGAACGTTACGCCAACCAGCGCTGACGCGCTCTGCGACGGATCGCGGGCGGCGCGGGCCAAACATGCGGCGGCCCTGGCGGTCTCACCGGATGACCGGGCGGTGGTTAGCGGAGCCCGGCTGATCGCACTGATCGATGCGGGGTGCCGCTGATTTTGTGATTTGCAGAATCGGCAAATGTTCCGCAAATGTTCCTGCATGTTCGCTCACCATCTGCACCTCACCTGTCGATGCGGTCACCACCGCCAGATCCTCGCTGAGGATATCCCCGAGGCATGGCAGCGGGACCGGCTGAACATTCGGCCCGAGGTCTTCGACCGGATGCTTTGCCTCGCCTGCGGCAGACGCGGGCGCCCACAGTCGACCATCATATCGCCCGTCTGCACCGGGCCAGCCGGCGATGGCTGGCTGCACAAAAGCCAATCACAGGATCAGTGGGGCACCCATGATCATCCTCTACACCTCGCCGGGCTGTGGCCCGTGCGTTGCGACGAAACGCGCGCTGGACCGGGCAGGGCTGGCATATGAAGAGCGGGCAGGCGCTGACTGGCCGGAAGAGGTCGAGCGGCTGGCCGTGATCGCCGGGGCGCGGCAAGGGCCGCTGGTGGCGGCCGGGGATCAGGTCTGGTCGGGGTTTCGGGCGGATCTGATCGCAGGGCTGGAAAAGCTCTGCGCGTGCTGACCACAGCAGGCATCCGGATTGCAAAACCCTCGGTCTATGGCTGTGGGCTTTTGCGTGGTGGTGGGGAATCAGAGCGCTAGGTTCCGTGAACCTATGGGCTCTTCGTAGATAACTCGTAAGTCATTGAGTTTATGGTGGGCGGTGAGGGACTCGAACCCCCGACATCTTCGGTGTAAACGAAGCGCTCTACCAACTGAGCTAACCGCCCGCCTCGCCGGGGACCTAACCCGGACAGGGCCTGGACGCAAGGGATTTGCGCAGCAGGTGGGGTGGTTGTTCGGCAGATCACCCGGGGTTCGGGTCTGGTGGTTTGTTGTGCGGTTTTGAACAGCCCTGCCGCAGGATGCAAAGGGTGAAATGCTGCGAAAAGGCGACTAGTCTTCACATCGGGGCCGCAAGGACCGGCGCAGGGACAGCGCGGGTCATGCAGGCCTTTCGCAGACGCGCCAGACCCCGCACCAGACCCCAGGAGGCAAGCCATGAGCTGGAACCCCGCCCTCGACCCCTCGATTCCTTTAGGCAATCAGGTTGATTCCATCGAGACCGTCATTGTTCCGCGGGCGCGTGACCTTGGCGGTTTCGAGGTGCGCCGGGCGTTGCCCTCGGCCCAGCGTCAGATGGTGGGGCCCTTCATCTTCTTTGATCAGATGGGCCCTGCCGAATTCCTGACCGGGGAGGGGATCGATGTGCGTCCGCATCCCCATATCGGGCTTGGCACCGTGACCTATCTGATGAAGGGGCGTCTCCATCACCGCGACAGCCTCGGCACCGATCAGTGGATCGAGCCGGGCGCGGTGAACTGGATGATGGCGGGCCATGGCATCACCCATTCCGAACGCACCGATGGCGCGGCGCGGCGCGCGCCCCTGACGATGTTCGGCCTCCAGACCTGGCTTGCCGTGCCGAAGGACCGCGAGGATGATCCCGCAGACTTTATCCATGTCGAAAAGTCGCGGCTGCCGGAGCTGGAGGGCGAGGGCAAACAGGTGCGTCTGATCCTTGGTCATGCCTGGGGCGCGCGGATGGATCTCGAAATGCCTTCGGAGGTCTTCTATGCCGATGCGGTGCTGGCTTCGGGCGCGTCAATTCCGCTGCCCGATGATCATGAGGATCGTGGCGTCTATGTGTTGACCGGCGAGGTCGAACAGGGCGGTCAGGTCTTTGAGGCCGGACGGATGCTGGTGTTCCGTCCCGGCGACCGGGTCTCGGTGAAAGCCGGCGATCAGGGCGCGCGGATCATGCTGCTGGGCGGTGCGACGATGGATGGGCCACGCTATATCTGGTGGAACTTTGTCGCCTCGTCGAAAGACCGGATTGATGCCGCGAAAGAGGCCTGGAGGGCAGGGGACTGGGCGCATGGCCGGTTCCGCCTGCCGCCGCAGGATGACCATGAGTTCATCCCCGCGCCGGAAAAATGATTTTTTGACGAAAAATCGAGGTATTGGCGGACAAGGTGAAATTTCCTCATTCCGCCGCTTGACGGGGGGGGCGACCCCAGGTATCTAGCCCCCACACCCGGTTCGCCGGGGAAGCAAGGGACCAAAAGCGCGGTTGTAGCTCAGTCGGTTAGAGTACCGGCCTGTCACGCCGGGGGTCGCGGGTTCGAGCCCCGTCAACCGCGCCACTTGCTTTCCGGATGCGAACAGGGACGATAGCGCGGTTGTAGCTCAGCCGGTTAGAGTACCGGCCTGTCACGCCGGGGGTCGCGGGTTCGAGCCCCGTCAACCGCGCCATTTCGTACATAATTTCTTCTGAATGATACAAATAAACAGCCCATTCCGGGCTGCTTTGCGTATTCGTATCAGGAGGAAATTGGCATTCCCTCCTGACTTTTATACTCCTGCCAGAGGCATCCTCCCGCCGTCAGAGGCGCATTCGGTAGCGGATATGCCCGTCGCTTTGCACGAATGTATCATAGAGCGCCCGGGCGCGCGCGTTTGTCTCATTCGTATGCCAGTAGAGCCGGTTCCAGCCTCTCTCCCGCGCAAGCGCGACCAGGTCCTCCAGCAGCGCGCGGCCGATTCCCTCACCCCGGGCCGCTTCGGTGACGCAGAGGTCTTCGAGGTAGCAATCCTCGCCGATCACCCAGGTCGAGCCATGTGTCAGGTAAAGCGCGAATCCGAGCAGGCGACCGTCCTGCACCGCCACCCGGCCGTTCAGCGGTGCGGCAGGGTCCATCAGGCGTGACCAGGTATGGGTGGTGACCTCGGGGGCGAGGCTGACCTCGTAATAGGTCAGATATTCATCCCAGATGCCGCGCCAGGCGGCTTCATCCGCCGCTGTCAGATCGCGAATCTCCATCGCCTTGTGTGTGACGGCGCCGCTCATGCGATGCGATCCAGCACGCGCGCCCAGGAGCGGATGCCTTTATGGAAACTTTTCACATCGTATTTCTCATTCGGTGAATGGATCGCGTCATCGTCATTCGCGAATCCGATCAGCATCGCATCCATCCCGAGCACAGATTTGAAAAACCCCGCTATCGGGATCGAGCCGCCCATGCCGACAATCACCGCCTCACGGTTCCATTCGTCGGACAGCGCAAGGCGCGCGGCTTCGAATTCCGGGCGGTCGGTGTTCATCACCGCCGCCGGCGAGCCTTCGAGATTGTTATCCCAGGTGATCTTCGCGTCCTTCGGCAGGCGGGCCTCGACATGGGCACGAACCTTCCGGCGCAGATCATCGGGATCCATATCGCCCACAAGGCGGCAGGTGATCTTGCAATGGGCTTCGGCGGGAATCACCGTTTTTGACCCGGCACCCTGATAGCCGCCCCAGAGCCCGTTGATCTCCAGCGTCGGGCGCGCCCATTGTTGTTCCAGCGTCGTATAGCCGGCCTCGCCATGCGGCACGGTGAAGCCGACCGATTCGAGGTAGTCCTTCTCGTCAAAGCCGCTCAGTTCCCATTGCCGTTTCAGCTCGGCCGGGACCTCATGCACGCCCTCATAGAAGCCCGCGACTGCGACGCGGCCCTGGTCGTCATGAAAGCTCGCGATGAGTTTTGCGATTTCGCGCAAAGGGTTAAGGCCCGGGCCGCCGTAATGGCCGGAATGAAGGTCGATCTTTGGCCCGTGCAGGGTGAACTCATCCTTGAGCATCCCCCGCAGCTGGCCCGCGATCGAGGGCACGCCGGGCGAGACCATCGATGTGTCGCAGATCAGCGCGATATCCGAGGTCAGTTCGGCGGCGTTTTCCTGCATGAACGGGATCAGCGAGGGCGAGCCGGATTCCTCTTCGCCCTCAAGGAAAATGGTGATGCGGCAGGGCAGGCTTCCATTCACGGCCTTCCAGGCGCGGCAGGCCTCGATAAAGGTCATCAGCTGGCCCTTGTCATCTGAGGTGCCACGGCCGCGGATCACATCGCCTTTGGGGGTGCTTTCCACAACAGGATCAAAGGGATCGCGGTGCCACAGCGCCAGAGGATCCACCGGCTGCACATCGTAATGGCCGTAAAACAGGATATGGCGCGGCCCCTCGCCGGCATGGGCGACCACCATCGGATGCCCCGGCGTCGGGCGGGCACTGGCCTCAAAGCCAAGGCTCTGCAGATCGGCGACCAGCCAGTCAGCGGCGCGGGCGCAATCGGCTTTCCAGGCGGGGTCGGTCGAAATCGAGGGAATGCGCAAAAGCTCTTTCAGGCGCTCAATCGCGTCGGGCAGGGCCCTGTCGATCCCTGCAAGGATCTGGTCCAGGTGATTGTTGGTGTCGGCGGCGCTCATCGCGGTCTCTCCCGGGTCATGTTGAGGAAACCTGCCAGGACCGGGCGCAACTGTCCAGAGGCGGCGCCTGCCATCTGTTTGCGGTGAGGCCGTCCGGATATCAGTTAACCAATCCGGAGAGGTAGCATTTTGCGTCGCACCACGCTAAAGCTGGGTTTAGAATGATTATATGGTGGCAGCGACATTTCGTCAGGTTCACTTGTGTCGTGACATGACGCATATCAAAGCCGGGCGGCGGCTTGAGGTCCATAAGGGGCGCCGCAAAGACGTGAGGACGGACCCATGAATTACGATGCAGCGCTCGATTCCGCGCTTGGCAGGCTTCATGACGAGGGGCGCTACCGCACCTTCATTGATATCGAGCGTCGCAAGGGCCAGTTCCCGCATGCGATCCGCAACCGTCCCGATGGCAGCGAGCAGCAGATCACCGTCTGGTGTGGCAATGACTATCTTGGCATGGGGCAGCATCCGGAAGTGCTGGGCGCGATGCATGAGGCGCTGGAGGCCACCGGCGCCGGTTCGGGCGGCACCCGCAACATCTCGGGCACGACCGTCTATCACAAACGGCTCGAGACTGAGATCGCCGATCTGCATGGCCAGGAGGCGGCGCTGGTTTTCTCCTCTGCCTATACTGCCAATGATGCGACGCTTTCGACGCTGAAGGTGATTTTCCCCGGGCTGATCATTTACTCGGACGCGCTCAATCACGCCTCGATGATCGAGGGGATCCGGCGCGGCGGCGGTGAAAAGCGGATTTTCCGCCATAATGATGTGGCTCATCTGCGCGAATTGCTGGCGGCGGATGACCCTGCCGCGCCGAAGCTGATCGCGTTTGAATCGATCTATTCAATGGATGCCGATGTGGCGCCGATCAGCGCGATCTGTGACCTGGCCGAAGAATTCGGCGCGCTGACCTATCTCGACGAGGTCCATGCCGTTGGCATGTATGGCGCGCGCGGGGCAGGGCTTGCGGAACGTGATCGCCAGATGCACCGGATCGATATTGTGAACGCGACGCTGGGCAAGGCTTTCGGCGTGTTCGGCGGCTATATTGCTGCATCTGCGAAGATGGTTGATGCCGTGCGCTCCTATGCGCCCGGTTTTATCTTCACCACCTCGATTCCGCCGGTGGTTGCGGCAGGTGCGGCGGCCGCGATCCGGTTTCTGAAGGGCGAGGGCGGTCGGGCTTTGCGCAAACAGCACCAGGACCAGGCGCGCATCCTTAAGATGCGGCTGCGTGGCCTTGGCCTGCCGATCATCGACCATGACACACATATTGTGCCGGTTCATGTCGGCAACCCCATCCATTGCAAGATGCTCTCGGATATGTTGCTCGACCAGTTCGGCATCTATGTGCAGCCGATCAATTTCCCGACCGTGCCGCGCGGTACTGAACGGCTGCGGTTCACACCCTCGCCGGTGCATGGCGCGGCGGAAATTGACCAGCTTGTGAAGGCGATGGATCAGCTCTGGGGGCATTGTGCGCTGAATCGCGCCGAAGCATCCGCCTGAGCATTCTCGCATGTGCAAAAACTCTTGCCCTGTGTTAGCGTTTTCGCAATACGAAGCGAGGTGAGTCGCGCGAACGTGATAAGGACGCGGAGACTCACCCGGTGGGACAACCCGAGGAGACCGATGCCAGATAAGGCGCGGCGAAACGGGTCCAGAGGCGCAGGCTGGGGGACGGGCATCGCATGATCAGCTGGAGGTCGAAACCTCAGGCAGCGGAAGACGAAAAGCCGAAAGGCTTTGACGATTTCGACTTGCGGCTTGGTGATATTATGCGCGGTGAACGCGCGACGCTGGGCAAGTCCCTTCTTGATGTTCAGCGCGATCTGAAGATCAAGGCGACCTATATCGCCGCCATCGAGAATGCCGATATCTCCGCTTTTGAATCGCCCGGTTTCGTGGCGGGCTATGTGCGGTCCTATTCCCGCTATCTTGGCATGGATTCGGATATCGCTTTTGCGCGCTTCTGCAAGGAAGCGAATTTCACCCCCGCCCATGGCATGTCGGCCCAGGCCGGAACGCCGCGCGCGGCGCAGGCGCGTCCGCGCAGCGACTTCTCGGAACCGCTCGCCAATCCCAATCTTGCCTTCATTCCGCGCGGCGAAAGCTGGCTTTCGAAGATTGAGCCGGGGGCCGTGGGCTCGCTTGCCGTTCTGATCGTGCTGATCGGCGCCATCGGCTATGGCGGCTGGTCTATCCTTCAGGAAGTGCAGCGCGTGCAGCTGGCGCCGGTGGATGAGGCCCCTGCGGTTGTCGTCTCGATCGACCCGCTGCAACAGGATGTGGCGCTGCAGACAGCCATGGGCGATGAGGCGAACCGGACCCCGGTGACCCAGACCGCTCAGGCACGGGCAGCGCCCGATCTGATGGACCGGCTTTACCGTCCGCAGGCGCTTGATGTGCCGGTGTTTGAATCGCGTAATGGCCCGATCGGCTCGATTGACCCGCGCATCGGCGGGGCCGAGGCCGGCACGGTCAGCGGCGTTATCGCGGCAGAGGCCGGAGCCGGGCTGCAGGATGGCGTGATCCAGGTCACCGCCGATGCCCCTCAGGGCGTGCAGATCCTCGCGGTGCGCCCGGCCTGGATGCGCGTCAGTTCCGCCGATGGCACGGTCCTGTTCGAAAAGATCCTGAACACCTGCGAAAGCTATCAGGTGCCGGCACTGGAAGAGGTGGCAAGCCTGCGCACCGGCAATTCCGGCGGCGTCTATTTCGTGGTGGGCGGCAAGACCTATGGTCCGGCCGCGCCCGGCGCCAATGTCGCGTCGAATATCGCGCTTTCGCCCGAAGCGGTGACCGGCAAATATGCCGAGGCCGATCTCGCAAAAGACCGCGATCTGGCGCGGATCATGACCGCAGATGCCAGCGGCGCGATGCCGAATCTGGCATCCAGCTGCGCGACCACAAAGCCCGCCCAGTAATCCCGGCAACCCGGGCGCGGTAATCTGCGATATTGCTGCAATGTGACCCGGCCCGTGTTGCGGGCCGGTTGCCGTGCGGCACGGGCGGGATTACATAGGGCGAGGCATCAACCGGAGTATGCGGGAATGAGTCTCAACCCGATCCGCCCCTGGCGGAATATCGAACGCCGCCAGAGCCGGAAGATCATGGTCGGCTCTGTACCGGTCGGGGGCGATGCGCCGATCTCGGTGCAGACCATGACCAACACGATCACTTCGGATGTACGCGCGACGCTGGATCAGGTGATCCGCGCGGCAGAGGCGGGGGCGGATATCGTCCGTATCTCGACGCCCGATACGGATTCGACCGCCGCTTTGCGCGAGATCTGCCGCGAAAGCCCGGTGCCCATCGTGGCGGATATCCATTTCCATTACAAACGCGCCATCGAGGCCGCCGAGGCTGGCGCTGCCTGTCTGCGTATCAATCCCGGCAATATCGGCGACGCGAAACGCGTGGCCGAGGTGGTCAGGGCAGCGAAAGACCATGGCTGTTCGATCCGGATCGGGGTGAATGCCGGATCTCTGGAAAAGCATCTCCTTGATAAATATGGCGAACCCTGCCCGGATGCGATGGTGGAGAGCGGGCTTGACCATATCAGGATCCTGCAGGATCACGATTTTCACGAGTTCAAGATCTCGGTAAAGGCCTCGGATGTATTCCTCGCAGCCGCCGCTTATCAGCAACTGGCGGCCGCCACCGATGCGCCCATTCACCTCGGGATCACCGAGGCGGGGGGGCTGATGTCGGGCACCGTGAAATCGGCGGTAGGGCTGGGCAGCCTTTTGTGGTTCGGCATCGGCGATACGATCCGGGTCTCGCTTTCGGCGGACCCTGTGGAAGAGGTCAAGGTCGGCTATGAGATCCTGAAATCGCTTGGCCTCAGGACGCGCGGCGTGCAGATCATCTCGTGCCCCTCCTGCGCGCGCCAGGGCTTTGACGTGATCAAAACCGTCGAGAAACTCGAGCGCCGGCTGGAGCATATCAAGACGCCGATGAGCCTTTCGATCATCGGATGTGTGGTGAACGGGCCGGGTGAGGCGCTGATGACCGATATCGGCTTTACCGGCGGCGGTGCGGGCAATGGCATGGTCTATATGGCCGGCAAGCAAAGCCATAAGATGAACAATGACCAGATGATCGACCATATCGTCGAACTGGTCGAGAAACGCGCGGTCGAGATCGACGCCGAGACGATCAAGGCGGCAGAGTGATCCCGCAGACATCAAAAAGCCCCGCAATCTGAAAGGATTGCGGGGCTTTTTTAATCTGAGATGTGAAGATCAGCCCTTGCGCTGGCGCTCGACAATCTGGCGCATTCCGTCCAGCGGCACATAGCCGCGCACCATCGCGTCATCGATCACGAAGGTCGGCGTGCCGTTGATCGCCATCGTATCGGCCAGCGCATAATTGGCATCGATCACCGCCTGGACTTCGGGTGTCGCGGCCTTTGCCAGCAGCGCCGCCCCGTCATGGCCCAGCCCTTCCGCCAGCCGCGTCAGCGTCTCGGGCGTCATATCGCCGCGCATCGCGAAAAGCGCGTCATGCGCTTTCTTATAGGCCTCGTCGCCATGGAGCATCTTGACCGCGATGGCGAATTTCGCCGCCAGCACCGACTGCTCGCCCAGCACCGGGAATTCCTTCAGCACGAAGCGGATATTGCCGTCGCTTTTCACCAGTTCTTCGACCTCTTCAAAGGCCTTGTGGCAATAGCCGCAGCGGTAATCCATGAATTCCACCAGCACCACATCGCCCTGAAGGTTGCCACCCGACCAGTCGGCGGCATTGTTGAAGATCGCATCGCGGTTCGCGGCCAGCATGTCGATATCGCGGCTGGCGGCGGCATCATCCTCGCGCGATTGCAGAACCTTCATCGCCTCGATGATGATTTCGGGATTGGCCAGAAGGTAATCGGCAACCGCTTCGTTGAAAACCTCCGGCTCGGCGGTGATCATGTCTTTCAGGCTTTCCGCCTTTACCGCAGGAACTGAGACAGCCGTCAGAAGCGCGGCAAGGGCGAGGGCGGGGCGCATAGGGGAATCCTTCCGGGTTGACCTTGGCACGCGCAGGGTCCAGTCAGCCGGCTGGCGCGTGATTTCCGGCATTTTAGGGGGCAGCGGATGGGCATTACAAGTCAGGGATCCAGGCGGGGTGATGTCGATCCCTTTATTGTGATGGATGTGATGGAACAGGCCCGCAGGCTTGAGGCCGATGGCCGCCATATCATCCATATGGAAGTCGGCCAGCCCGGCACGCCCGCGCCGAAAGCCGCCCGCGACGCGCTGATCCGCGCCCTTGACCAGCCACTGGGCTATACGGTCGCGACCGGCCTGCCAGAGCTGCGCGCGGGCATCGCCGCGCTTTACCGGCGCTGGTACAATATCGATCTCGATCCTGCCCGGGTCATCGTGACCTCTGGCTCTTCCGGCGCGTTCCTGCTGGCGTTCACGGCGCTTTTCGATGCCGGTCAGCGGGTCGGGCTCGGAGAGCCGGGCTATCCGAGCTACCGTCAGATCCTGCGCGCGCTGTCGCTGGTGCCGGTCGGCATCCCGGCGCAGGATGAGAACCGGCTGCAACCGGTGCCGGCGGATCTTGAGGGCCATGATCTCGACGGGCTGATCGTCGCCTCACCTGGCAACCCGAGCGGCACGATGCTTGACCGCGAGGCCCTGGCGGCGCTGACCGGCTGGGCCGGGGCGCGCGGCATCCCCTTCATCTCGGACGAGATCTATCACGGGCTGCATTACGGCGCGCGGGCGGTTTCGGCGCTGGAGGTCAGCGATAATGCCTGGGTGATCAATTCCTTCTCGAAATATTTCTCGATGACCGGCTGGCGCATCGGCTGGATGGTGGTGCCGGAGGATCAGATCCGCCGGGTCGAGCGGCTGGCGCAGAATATGTTCATCTGCCCGCCCCATCCTGCCCAGATCGCGGCCCTGGCGGCGCTGGATTGCACCGACGAGCTGGAGGCCAATCGCGCCGTCTACCGCGAGAACCGCCGTCTGATGCTGGAAGGGCTGCCGAAAGCCGGGTTCACCCGGATCGCGCCGCCGGACGGGGCGTTCTACATCTATGCCGATGTGTCTGACCTGACGGAGAACAGCCTGGAATTTGCCAGCGAGATCCTGCAGAACGCAGGCGTGGCGGTGACGCCGGGGCTGGATTTCGACCCGATCCGGGGCCGGCAGCGGCTGCGCTTTTCCTATGCGCGGGCGACGGCGGATATTGTCGAGGGGCTGGCGCGGCTCTCGCGCTTCATGGCCGCAAGGTGAATGGACTTCACGCGGCGGATTTTCCATAGTCGCGGGAACAATTTCCGGCCTTTGATCGGTGCCGGATGCGGGTTGCGGGGATCGGGCTTTATGGGCGTTTCAAGGCTGGCGCGGGCAGTTGCTATCGCTCTTGCTGTCATGCTGTCTGGCGCATCCGTGCCGGACCTCAGGGCCGAGACAGGCCCGCAGCCGGTCGCCCCCGCGCTGAGCGCGCTGGCCCGGTTTGACCCGGCGAAATCGTCGCTTTCGCAGGAGACCGGCGATCTGGTGCTGGATCTTTCGATCAGCCAGCCGGTGCCCTGGCGGGTGAGGATGCTTGATAATCCGCCGCGCATGATCCTTGACATGCGCGAGGTCGACTGGGCGGGCCTTGAGCGGATGCCCCAGGCGGCAGAGCCTGTTCGTGCGATGCGGGCGGGGATCTTCCGTCCCGGCTGGTCGAGGCTGGTGATCGAGCTGGACGGGCCCTGGCAGGTGCTCCGGGCGGGGATGGAGACCGGCCGGGCAGGGGCCGCCGAGACGGCGCGGCTGACCATCCGTCTGAGCCCGAGTTCGGCGGCAAATTTCGCAAAAATCACCGCGCTGCCGGAGCCTCAGGAATGGTCTCTCCCAGCACCTGCAGATGTTGCGGTGATCGCGAGGCGCGCGGGCGGGCCGATCATCGTGGTGCTTGACCCCGGTCATGGCGGCATCGATCCTGGTGCCGAGCGGGATGGCCATAAAGAAGCCGATCTGATGCTGACATTCGCCCGCGAATTCAAGGAATTGCTGGCGCGGGACGAACGGTTCAAAGTGGTTCTGACCCGCGAGGAAGACATCTTCGTCCCACTTGAGACGCGGATCTCGGTGGCGCGGGCGGCGGGCGCAGATCTGTTCCTTTCGCTCCATGCCGATGCCCTGGCCGAAGGCGAGGCGCATGGCGCGACGCTTTACACCCTTTCGGATGCGGCCAGCGATGCCGCGGCGGAGGCACTGGCCGAACGGCATGAGCGTGACGATCTGCTGGCGGGGATCGATCTTTCGGCCCAGGACGATCTGGTGGCGACGGTGCTGATCGACATGGCACGGACCGAGACAAAGCCGAGGATCGACCGGCTGGTGTCGGCGCTGGAGGCCTCGATCAAGGGGGCGGATCTCAGGATGCACCGCAAGCCGCATCAGGAGGGCGGCTTCTCGGTGCTGAAATCCCCCGATATTCCCTCGGTTCTGGTGGAACTGGGCTTTCTGTCTTCGGCGCGGGATCTGAAACGGCTGACCGATCCGGAATGGCGGGCCAGGATGGCCGCGGCGATGCGGGACGGGATCCTTGTCTGGGCAAAGGAAGATGCGGCTTTGCGGGCGGCGAGGGACTGAGCGTTCTGTCCGGTGGCGGGCCGGGCAGGGGGGGCGGTTTCCGCCGGGGTGACGATCTGGTGATGGCCAGGGTTTTGACGGGGGGGCGCGTCTGATATAGGGAAAGGCAGCATCATCCGGGGATCAGAGCAGTGTTGCGATTCATCGCCTCTTTCTTTGGGGCTATCTTTTCAGCTGTCACGCTTGGCATCTTCTTTGGTGCCCTGACGGTTGGCGCGATTTTCTGGATGTATTCGCGCGATCTGCCAAGCCATGAGAGCCTCGCGAAATACGCCCCGGCCACCATCAGCCGGATCTATTCCGGTGAGGGGCGGATCCTGGATGAATTCGCCGATGAACGCCGCTTGTTTGTCTCGGCCGAGGATATTCCCGATCTGGTGAAACAGGCCTTTGTTTCTGCCGAGGACAAGAATTTCTTCAGCCATCAGGGCTATGATGCCGGTGGTATGCTTGCCGCCTTATCCGAGGCGGTCAAATCGCGCGGCCAGGATGTGCGCGGCGCCTCGACCATCACGCAGCAGGTGGCGAAGAACATGCTGCTCGACGGCACCCGTAAGGGCGCCGCCGGGGTCGAGCGCAAGATCAAGGAAATCATCCTCGCCACACGGCTTGAGGAGACATTGTCAAAAGAGAGAATCCTCGAGATCTATCTCAACGAGATCTTCCTCGGGCAGAATTCCTACGGCGTTGCGGCGGCGGCCCAGACCTATTTCAACAAATCCCTGACCGAGCTGTCACCGCATGAGGCGGCGACCCTTGCCTCGATGCCGAAGGCGCCATCGGATTTCCACCCGGTGCGCAATCGCCAGAAGCTGATCGACCGGCGCAACTATGTGCTGCGCGAGATGCGCGATAACGGCTATATCGACGAGGCCAGCTGGAAATCCGAGCGCGAAGCCCCGCTTTTGTCGGTGCAGAACGGCGATTTCCCGTCTTTCCGGCAAGAGCTTCCCGGGCGCACCTATTTCACCGAAGAAGTCTCGCGCCAGTTGTCGCGGGATTTCGGCCGCAAGGAATTCTTTGAAGGCGGCATGACGATCCGCGCCACCATCGACCAGGAATTGCAGGAAATCGCCCAGTCGGCTTTGCGCAAGGCGCTGGAGAAATATGACCGTGGCATCGGCGTCTGGCGCGGCACCGGGAAGACCATCGCGGTCGATCAGCTGTCACGCGAGGAAGACTGGCGCGCGGCGCTGAGTGCGACGGATGTGTCGCGCGATATCGAGGGCTGGTATCCGGCGGTGGTGCTCTCGCTGGGCGAGCGCTCTGCCACAATCGGCATCGAGGGCGTGGCTGAAACCGGTGATATTCCGGCTGATGACGTGACCTGGGCCAGGAAACGCCTGGCCGATGGCAAACTGGGCAAGAAGGCGACACGCGCCTCGGATCTGGTCGAAGTCGGAGATGTGGTGCTGGTGCGCCGCATGGTGAAGGATGCCGATGGCGCCTTCATCCGCTGGACCCTGCGCCAGGTGCCGGAAGTGCAGGGCGCCTTCATGGCGATGGACGTGAATACCGGCCGGGTGCTCGCGATGCAGGGCGGGTTCTCGTATCAGTATTCTGTGTTCAACCGCGCCACCCAGGCCGAACGCCAGCCGGGCTCGTCGTTCAAACCCTTTGTCTATGCGGCAGCGCTGGACAGCGGCTATACGCCCGCGACCATCGTGGTCGATGCGCCGATCGAGATCGAGACGCCGCAGGGGCTCTGGACACCCAAGAACGCCTCGAACAAATTCTACGGACCAACGCCTTTGAGGACCGGGATCGAGCAGTCGCGGAACCTGATGACCATTCGTCTGGCGCAGGAAGTGGGGATGTCGACGGTCGCGGCCTATGCCGAGCGTTTTGGCGTCTATGACCGGCTGGGCCAGCATCTGGCAAACAGCCTCGGTGCCCAGGAGACCACGCTTTACAAGATGGTGGCGGCCTATGCGATGTTCGCCAATGGTGGTGAGCGCGTGGAGCCCACGCTGGTCGACCGGGTGCAGGATCGCTACGGGCGCACCATCTACCGCCATGACAAACGCTCTTGCGAGGATTGCGGCGCCGGTGATCTGCCGAGAGGCAATGGGGTGAAGATCACCTCGAACCGCGAGCGGGTGATGGATGCGATCACCGCCTATCAGCTGACATCGATGCTGGAAGGCGTGGTGCAGCGCGGCTCGGGCAGTGGGGTCAGGCTGCCGGTGCCGGTGGCGGGCAAGACCGGCACGACCAATGACGCCAAGGATGTCTGGTTCATCGGCTATACGTCGAACATCGTGGCGGGCTGCTATATCGGGTTTGACCAGCCGAGGACACTTGGGTCGCGTGCCTATGGCGGGACGCTTTGCGTACCGGTCTTCCAGGATTTCATGAAAGAGGTCGTGAAGAAATATGGCGGCTCGAAGTTCAAAGTGCCGCCGGGGGGCTATTTCGTGAAGATCGACCGGTTCACCGGCGCACGCCTGTCGGATGATGCTTCGGGCGCGAATGTGGTGGCGGAATATTTCCGCGAGGGCACGGATACCGATTTCGGTCTGGGCGCGCTGGTGGATGGCGGCTTCGAAATGGGCCAGAACCTGCCCTTGTTTGCCTATGGCGAGACGGAAAGCGGCTCGGCTTCGGTCACAACCGCGACGGGCGAGACGCGGGTGATCCCGGGCAAGGCGGATTTCGGCACGGTGTCATCGGGCGGGCTCTACTGACTATGGCAGGCGCGCGCGCCGGGCGCCGCGCCTCGGGGTGGTGTTGCTTGGGGCGCGCGCGCACAGGCCCCTTGTTCCGGAGAGCCCCAGGAGATATGACGCCGCTCGATGATTGAGAGGGTGAGTTATGCGCGCCGAGACGCAAGGCAATGTTGATCAGATCCGCAAGTCGCTGGGCCTTCTGGCGCAGCGGATCGACCTTGAGATGGCGCCGCACCGGCTTGAGGAGTTCAATGCGCTGATCGAGCAGCCGGATCTCTGGAATGATCCGGCCCGGGCGCAGAAGCTGATGCGCGAGCGGCAATCCCTGATGGATGCGCTGAATGGCTACCGGATGATCGAGAGCGGGCTGAATGACAATCTCGGGCTGATCGAGCTGGGCGAGGCCGAGGGCGAGGATGCGCTGGTCGCAGAGGCCGAGGATGCGCTGAAGGCACTCCTGGAAGTGGCGGCGCAAAAAGAGCTGGAAGCTTTGCTGAATGGCGAGGCCGACAGCAATGACACGTTCCTTGAGATCAATGCGGGTGCGGGCGGCACGGAATCGCAGGACTGGGCCGAGATGCTGGCGCGGATGTTTACCCGCTGGGCGGAACGCCGTGGCTTCACGGTCGAGATGCTCTCGGAGGAAGCCGGGCAGGAGGCGGGGATCAAATCGGTCGCCTATAAGATTTCCGGTCATAACGCTTACGGTTGGCTGAAGACGGAATCGGGGGTGCATCGCCTGGTTCGCATTTCGCCCTTTGGCTCGGGCGACAAGCGCCAGACCTCGTTTGCCAGCGTGTGGGTCTATCCGGTGGTCGATGACAATATCGAGATCGAGGTGCTGGATAAGGATATCCGCATCGACACCTTCCGGTCATCCGGCGCCGGCGGTCAGCACGTGAACAAAACCGACTCGGCGGTCAGGATCACCCACTTCCCGACCGGGATCGTGGTGACCTCCTCGCTGAAATCGCAGCACCAGAACCGCGAGATTGCGATGAATGCGCTGAAGGCGCGGCTTTACCAGCAAGAGCTGGACAAGCGCTCGGCGGCGATCAACGAGGCGCATGATGCCAAAGGGGATGCGGGCTGGGGCAACCAGATCCGCTCTTACGTGTTGCAGCCCTATCAGATGGTGAAAGATCTGCGCACAAACCATGAGACCTCGGACACGCAAGGCGTGCTTGACGGGGATCTGGATCCTTTCATGGCGGCAACGCTCGCGCTGGATATGGCCGGCAAAAGCCGCGCCGACGCCGAGAGCTGAGAGCCGCGCCTCCGGCGCGCGCATTCCTGTCAGGAGGAACATGACGTTTTTTCGCCACTTTCCTCCTGATCTCAATACTCCGGGATGCGGGGCGGCGCCCCGCGCTTTTGCCGCTATGCCGCATTGCAAACAGCGGGAAATCACGTCAGGAAAGCGGGCAGAAATCTCCCCTTGCTGATGGATGCTGCCCATGACCTTCCGCATCGCAATTCTCGGTGCCTCCGGCTATACCGGGGCAGAGCTTGTCCGCCTGATCGCCGGCCATCCCCAGATGCGGATCACCGCACTCTCGGCGGATCGCAAGGCCGGCATGGCGATGGCGGATGTGTTTCCCTTCCTGCGCCATCTCGACCTGCCGCAACTGGTGAAGATCGACGAGATCGATTTCGCGCAGATCGACCTTTGTTTCTGCGCGCTGCCCCATGCCACCAGCCAGGCGGTGATCTCACAGCTGCCAAAGGATCTGAAGATCGTCGATCTCTCGGCCGATTTCCGTCTGCGCGACCCGGCGGATTATGAGAAATGGTATGGTCAGCCCCATACGGCCGTCGAGATGCAGAAAGAGGCGGTTTACGGGCTCACTGAATTCTACCGCGATGATATCCGCAAGGGGCGCCTGATCGCCGGAACCGGCTGCAATGCCGCAACCGGGCAATATGCGTTGCGCCCGCTGATCGCGGCAGGGATCATTGACCTTGATGACATCCTGATCGACCTCAAGGCCGGGGTGTCGGGGGCGGGGCGCTCGCTCAAAGAAAACCTTCTTCATGCCGAACTTTCCGGCGGCACCCATTCCTATTCGGCGGGCGGCAAACACCGCCATCTCGGCGAATTCGATCAGGAATTCTCGAAAATCGCCGGGCGGCCGGTGCTGGTGCAATTCACCCCGCATCTTCTGCCGATGAATCGGGGCATTCTCGCCACGACCTATGTCAAAGGCGATGCAAAGGCCGTCCATGCCGCGCTTGCGGCAGCCTATGCGTCAGAGCCGTTCCTGCATGTGCTGCCTTTCGGCGCGCTGCCCTCGACGCGGGATATTGCCGGCTCGAACCATTGCCATATCGGGGTGATCGCCGACCGGATCCCGGGGCGCGTGGTGGTGATCGCGGTGCTCGACAATCTGACCAAGGGCTCATCCGGTCAGGCACTGCAAAACGCCAATCTCATGCTTGGGATCGATGAAACCACGGGCCTGTTGATGGCGCCCGTTTTCCCGTAACATCCTTCAGGGGACTTGATCGAAGTCAGGGCAAAGGGAAGCAATACCTGCCACCACTGCCCTGACGAAGGAAGGACAGCCATGCAAAGCACAGCGAAACCGCAATTCCGGGGGATGAAGGGGCTGAAGAAACAGCGCCGCATCCAGATCATCGTGCTTGCGGCGCTTGCCATGGTCCTGGCCACGATCTTCATCGGCTTCGCCCTGAAAGACGGCATCAACTTTTTCCGCAGCCCGACCCAGGTGCTGGCCGAGGCCCCGCCCGAGACCGAGATCTTCCGGCTTGGCGGCCTTGTGAAAACCGGCTCGATCGTCAACCGCGCCGGCGTGCATTTCGATTTCATCATCACCGATGGCGGCGCCGAGATCCCGGTCCGCTACATCGGCAAGGATCCGCGTCCCGATCTCTTCAAGGAAAACACCGGCACCATTGCGACCGGCAATCTCATTGGGGGAACCTTCGAGGCGACCACGCTTCTCGCCAAGCATGATGAGACCTATATGCCGAAAGAGGTGATGGATGCGCTGAAGGAGCAGGGCGTTTATAAAGACCCGAAAGACCAGCCCGCATCCTGATCCCATTCATCTGTCTCTAAATATCCCGGGGGTGAGCGGCGCAGCCGCGAGGGGGCAGCGCCCCCTTTCCAGGTCCGAAATCCCGCGCTTCGCTTGACCAATCCCGCCGCCTCTGGCAATGCCTGATCCATCAGGACAGGATTTGATCAGATGAACCTCTTTGCGGATATCCGCGGCGCGGTGGTGGATGCTCTGGGCCGGATGGCTCAGGACGGCGTTCTGCCCGCAGGTCTCGACCTCTCGAATGTCGCGGTCGAACCGCCGCGCGATGCCGCGCATGGCGATATGGCCACCAATGCGGCCATGGTGCTGGCAAAACCCGCAGGCCTCCAGCCACGCGTGATCGCAAGCGAATTGGCGACCCGCCTGCTGGAAGACCCCCGGATTGCCGGTGCGGATGTCGCAGGCCCGGGTTTTCTCAACCTGCGGCTTGATGAGGCTGTCTGGCAGGGGCTCGTGCGTGCCGCCCTCGCGGCGGGCAATGATTTCGGCCGCTCTGCCATTGGCGGTGGCGAGAAGGTGAATATCGAATTCGTCTCGGCCAATCCGACCGGCCCGATGCATGTCGGCCATGTGCGCGGCGCGGTTGTGGGCGATGCGCTTTCCAACCTGCTGGCCTTCTCGGGCTGGGATGTCACCCGCGAATATTACATCAATGACGGCGGCGCCCAGGTCGATGTGCTGGCGCGCTCGGCCTATGAACGCTACCGCGAGGCCAATGGGCTTGAACCCGAGATCCGCGAAGGTCTCTATCCCGGCGATTACCTGATCCCGGTCGGCGAGGCGCTGAAAGAGAAATATGGCGCCAGCCTGATCGACCAGCCGGAATCCGTCTGGCTGGCGGATATCCGCGAATTCGCAACCGAAGCGATGATGGGGATGATCCGCGAGGATCTCGCAGCCCTCGGCGTGCGGATGGATGTCTATTCCTCGGAAAAGGCGCTTTACGGCACCGGTGAGATCGAAGCCGCCATTGCCGAATTGCGCGCCAAGGGCCTGATCTATGAAGGCGTGCTTGAACCCCCGAAAGGCAAGCTGCCCGAAGATTGGGAAGCCCGCGAACAGACCCTGTTCCGCTCGACAGATCACGGCGATGATGTTGATCGCCCGGTGATGAAATCGGATGGCTCCTGGACCTATTTCGCCCCGGATATCGCCTATCACTATAATAAGGTGAAACGCGGCTTCGATCAGCTGATCGACATTTTCGGCGCCGATCACGGCGGCTATGTCAAACGGATGAAGGCGGCGGTGGCTGCGCTGTCCGGGGGCCGCGTGCCGCTCGATATCAAGCTGATCCAGCTGGTGAAGCTTTTTAAGAACGGCGAGCCCTTCAAGATGTCGAAGCGCGCCGGGACATTCGTCACGCTGCGCGATGTGGTGGAAGAGGCGGGGGCCGATGTCACCCGTTTCATCATGCTCACCCGCAAGAATGACGTCGCGCTGGATTTCGATTTCGCCAAAGTGCTGGAGCAATCCAAGGACAATCCGGTCTTCTATGTGCAATATGCCAATGCGCGGGTGAATTCGGTTTTGCGCAAATCGCGCGATGCCGGAACGCCGGTCGATGACGCAACGCTTCTGGCAGCCGATCACCGCTCCCTGTCGCATCCGGCAGAAATCGGGCTTTTGAAAAAGATCGCTGAATGGCCGCGTCTGGTGGAAATTGCCGCCCGCAATAACGAGCCGCATCGCATTGCCTTCTATCTCTATGAACTGGCATCCGAGTTCCACGCCCTGTGGAACCGTGGCAATGATGAAACGGAATTGCGCTTCGTGCAGGAGAAAGTGGCTGATTCACAGGCGAAAATCGCCCTTGCACGTGCCACGGGCGTTGTCATTTGCGCAGGTCTTGCTATCCTGGGTGTGACGCCGGTTGAAGAGATGCGCTGACCAAAAGCGCCCGCAATCGGCCACGAACAGGCAAAGGGCATTATAAGCCCTGAGAGCAGGCGCAGAGGGCAGGCATGGCAAACGCTGATTACGGCGATTACGGCGGCTACGCATCACAGGCGCGG
The DNA here is from genome assembly GCF_023371075.1 of Pseudomonas sp. GX19020. NCBI lineage: Bacteria > Pseudomonadati > Pseudomonadota > Gammaproteobacteria > Pseudomonadales > Pseudomonadaceae > Pseudomonas > Pseudomonas sp. GX19020. Next base: position 831,161 of record NZ_JAMCCR010000001.1, on the reverse strand, counting down.
CCGGGCAATTTTTCCGAAGCCGCTCCGATGCGGCCGGCCCGTATTGGCGGGGCTCAGCGCGGTGGTTTTCAGGCCGCGCGGGTCCAGTCACAACCGCAACAGCCTCAGGCCGCAATGGCGAGGCGTGGGGCGTTTCAGGCTTATGACGATCATGACGGCTACGGGGATCAGGCCAGCCAGCCGCAGCCACAACCGCAAATTCCGCTGACGCGCGGGCAGCGCCTGGTCAATATGACCGGCGCCCTGGGTTCTGTGGCGCTGGTTCTGTCGCTTGGCTATTGGGGCTGGGAACTCGCGGTGCGCGATGTGCGCGGCGTGCCGGTGGTGCGGGCGCTGGAAGGGCCGATGCGGACCGCGCCGGAAGAGGGCGGCGGCATGGTGGTCGACCATCAGGGCCTTGCGGTCAATGATGTGGCAGCACGCGATGGTGGCAAGAACTCGGATCGGGTGGTGCTGGCACCGGCGCCGGTCGATCTGGCGGCGGATGATGTGGCGGGCCTTGCGCTGGCCTCTGCCGCGCCTGCGGTCGCGCCTCTGGCGCCTGTGGTGGCGATGACGGGATCGGCCGAGGCGCCACGCATGTCGGCGGCGGAAGAGTCTCCCCTGCCGCTTGAGGTCAGCCCCGATCAGCTTCCCGCCGCGCCGGTCCTGGCCACCGACAGCCAGCCCGCAACGATCAGCCAGGATGAGGCGGTGGCGCTTGCCCTTGCCGAAGCCCTTGGCATGGATGAGACGGCCTCGGCAGATCTGGTTGCAGCGGCGGCGCCTGCAACGCCCGGTGCGATGACCTCTTCGCCGCGCCCGCGCGCGCGGCCGTCTACGCTTGCCGCAACCGGCGGCTCCGCAGCCGGCACGCCTCAAAATGTGATGCAGACCGCAGCTGTTGCCTCTGCGCCTTCGGGTGCCGGCAAAGACCCCGCCACCATCGAGGCCGGCGCGCGCCTGGTTCAGTTCGGTGCCTATGACAGCGAGGCGCAGGCCCGGGCAGAATGGCAGAAGATCGCCGCCAGACTTGGGCCCCTGATGGTGGAAAAACAGATGGTGGTGCAATCTGCGGAAAGCGGCGGCCATACCTTCTGGCGGCTGCGCGGCTTTGGCTTTGCCAGCGAAGATGACGCACGCCGCTTCTGCTCGGCTGCGGTGGCGGAGCAGATCAACTGCATCCCGGTGACCCACAGATGAGCACGGCGACAGGGCCCGAAATCGGGCGCGGTGCGGCGATTTTTGGCCTTGCGGGCCCGGATCTCCTCCCGCAGGAGCGCGATTTTTTTCGTGAGTATGACCCGTTCGGGTTCATCCTTTTCACGCGCAATGTCGAAGGTCCTGAACAGTTGTCGCGCCTGACCGCTGAATTGCGCGACGCCGTGGGGCGGGACGCGCCAATCCTGATCGACCAGGAAGGCGGTCGTGTCCAGCGGATGCGCGCGCCGCATTGGCGCGACTGGGAGCCGCCCTTTGATCTGATCGCCCGCATCGGCCCTGACAACGCGCCGCGCGCGATGGAGATCATGGCGCGGCTGATTGCAGGTGAACTGCGCGCGGTCGGGATCGACGCGAATTGCGCACCGGTTCTTGACGTGGCCCGCGCCGACACCCACCCGTTCCTGAAGAACCGCTGCTATGGCACCGGCCCCGAAGCGGTGGCACGGATCGGACGCGCCGTGGCCGATGGTTATCTTGCCGGCGGCGTGCTGCCGGTGATCAAGCATATGCCCGGCCATGGCCTTGCCCGCCAGGACACCCATCACGAACTGCCTTGCGTGACCTCGTCGCGCCTTGAACTGCATGAGGTGGATTTCTGGCCCTTCACCGCGCTGTCTGATCTGCCGATGGCGATGACCGCCCATATCGTCTTCGCCGATTATGATCCGGATCACCCCGCGACCCAGAGCCCCGAAATGATCCGGGTGATCCGCGACGAGATCGGCTTTCACGGCCTGTTGATGACGGATGATCTGAATATGGAGGCGCTGTCGGGGAGTCTTGCCGACCGCGCAGCTGCCTCGATCCGGGCGGGCTGCGATATCGCGCTGCATTGTAAGGGTGATTTTGGCCAGATGCAGGATGTGGCCACCGCCGCCGGTGAGATGACTGAGGCCGCAAAGGCGCGCGCCGCCCGGGCGCTGTCACGCCGGGTTGCGCCCGATACAGTTGACATCGAAGGCCTCGGGGCGGAGTTTCTTGCTCTGTCGCGGGATGCCGATGGATGAGTGACGAGAAACAGCTGCCTCTGGCCGAAGACTGGTCCCTGCCGGAACGGCTTGACCCTGCCGCCCGGCTCGCAGCCGAGGCGCTGATTGTTGATGTCGACGGGTTCGAAGGGCCGCTGGACCTTTTGCTGACGCTGTCGAGGACGCAGAAGGTCGATCTGCGGCGGATCTCGGTTTTGCAGCTGGCGGAACAGTATCTTCTGTTCGTGAACAAGGCCGCAAAACTGCGGATCGAGCTGGCGGCGGATTATCTGGTGATGGCGGCCTGGCTCGCCTTTCTGAAATCGCGCCTGCTTTTGCCGCCCGAACCAGGCGAGGCCGGACCCTCGGCCGAGGATCTCGCGGCGCATCTGGCCTTCCAGCTGGAACGCCTTCAGGCGATGCGCGAGGCCGCCGCGCGGCTGATGGCGCGCGATCAGAAGGGCCGCGATTTCTTTGTTCGTGGCCAGCCCGAGACCGTGTCGCTGCTGCGCAAGACGCAATGGGAGGCGAACCTTCTCGATCTGATGCGCGCCTATGCCCGTATCCGCACCCGTGACGAGTTTCGCCCCTTTGTCATGGACCGCGAAAATGTGTTCACCATGGAACAGGCGCTGGACCGTATGCGCGGCCTGATCGGTTATGTCGGCGACTGGGCGGATCTGGCGGGGTTCATGCCCGATGGCTGGGATGCGACGCCGATGGCGCGGCGTTCGGTCACGGCGGCACATTTTGCGGCCGTGCTGGAAATGGTGAAACGCGGTCAGCTTACGCTGCGCCAGGGCGAGACTTTCGCGCCGATCCAGATCCGGCGGAGGGATCCCGAATGAGCCAGGGTATCAGATGACCAGGGAGCCCGAGGAGCAGAGCCTTTTTGACGCCCCACCAATGGGCGAGCAGGAGCGGATGGTCGAGGCCATGCTTTTTGCCGCGACAGAGCCGATGACGGTGGCGGAACTGGTCAAACGCATGCCGCATGGCTGCGATCCGGCCGAGGCGCTGGCCTATTTGCGCAAACGCTATGAAGGGCGCGGCGTGCATCTGGCCCGGGTCGGGGATGCCTGGGCCTTTCGTACCGCCGGCGATCTGGGCCATCTGATGGTGCGTGAACAGGTCGAGACCCGCAAACTGTCGCGCGCGGCGATCGAGACGCTGGCGATTATCGCCTATCATCAGCCGGTCACCCGGGCGGAAATCGAGGAAATCCGCGGGGTTGCCGTGTCGCGTGGCACGGTCGATCAGTTGATGGAGATGGAATGGATCCGCTTTGGCCGGCGCCGCATGACGCCGGGGCGGCCAGTGACTTTTGTGGTGACCGAAGGGTTCCTCGATCACTTCGGTCTCGAATCCGCGCGCGATCTGCCGGGTCTGAAAGAGCTGCGCTCGGCCGGGCTGCTTGAAAACCGCCCGATGCCGGGCCTCGATCAGCCGCGTGATGATGATGAAGATGAAGCGCAAAGCGGCCAGAGCGAGCTTTTTGAGGACTGAGCCTGCCGAAGGCCCGGGCCGCGCCACCCCGAGGAGGATGAGATGGATCTGAACCGGCTGATCAATATGCTTGTGAACATGTTCCTGCGCAAAGCGGTGAACAAGGGTATCCGCACGGCAACCGATTACGCAGCGCGGCGCGGTAAAACCGAGGCGGAGCTGACGCCGGAGGAGCGCGAAAATGCCCGCAGGATGCGCGATCTCACGGACAGGGCGAAAAAAGTGGCGCGGCTCGGGCGGCGGCTCTGACCGGCCAGAGTGACGGGGCCTGTTGCGCTGCGGCGCGGGGCAGGGCAAAACTGCCCTATGGAACTTTTCGATGACAGCGAGCCCGGCCAGGGCGGTGGCAACAGCCCGGAATTCACCGTCTCCGAGCTTTCGGGCGCGGTAAAACGGGTGATCGAGGGCGAATTCGGCATGGTCCGGGTGCGCGGCGAGATCGGTCGGGTGTCGCGCCCGGCCTCGGGCCATCTCTATTACGACCTGAAGGATGACCGTTCGGTCATCGCGGCCATCACCTGGAAGGGCCAGGCGGGGCGGCTGACGGTCCGGCCCGAAGAGGGGATGGAGGTGATCGCCACCGGGCGGATGACCACCTTTCCGGGCCAGTCGAAATATCAGCTGATCATCGACGATATTGCCCCCGCCGGGGCCGGCGCGCTGATGGCGATGCTGGAAAAACGCCGCGCCATGTTGCAGGCCGAAGGCCTGTTCGACCCTGGCCGCAAAAAGCCGATCCCCTGGCTGCCGGGCGTGATCGGGGTGGTAACCTCGCCTTCGGGCGCGGTGATCCGCGACATTCTGCACCGGTTGCGCGACCGCTTTCCGCGCCATGTGCTGATCTGGCCGGTGGCGGTGCAGGGCGAGCGCTGCGCCCCCGAGGTTGCGGCGGCGATCCGGGGATTTAACGCGCTGACGCCCGGGGGGGCGATCCCGCGCCCGGATCTGATCATCGTGGCGCGGGGCGGCGGCTCGCTCGAAGACCTCTGGGGTTTTAACGAGGAAATCGTGGTCCGCGCGGCGGCGGAAAGCCGGGTCCCGCTGATCTCGGCGGTCGGGCATGAGACCGACACCACGCTGATCGACTATGCCGCTGATCTGCGCGCCCCGACGCCGACCGCTGCCGCAGAGCTTGCAGTTCCGGTGCGCCTTGAGCTGATCGCGGGCCTGGACGGGCTGTCGTCGCGGCTCCTGCGTTCGACCCTGCAAGCGGCGGAGCGTAAGCGCCAGCGTCTGAGCGATCTTTCCCGCGCGCTGCCGCGCCCGGAGGCGCTGACGGGCCTTGCGTCACAACGGCTCGATCATGTGGCGGGGCGGCTTGGCGGTGCGCTTGGCCTGATGGTGGCGCGCCGGCGCGGCGATTTCGCGCGGGTGGCCGGGCGGGTGCAGCCGGGGCTGCTGCTTGGTTATGTGCGCGAGCGGCGCGGCCAGGTGGCCAATCGCGGCGACGCGCTGGAGGCGCGGTTTGCCCGCCGGTATGAGCGCGCCCAGATGCAGCTGGCGCAATGGTCGTCGCGGCTGGAGCCGGCGCTGACGCGGCTGGCCCAGGATGCATCGCGGCGGATTTCCGAACAGCGCCAGCGGCTTGAAGGGGTTTCTTTGCGACTGGACGCCGTGCCAGGCCAGCGCATCGCGCGCGCGCGCGAGGCGCTGGAACGGCTGGATCGTACCCGCCAGAGCCTTGGCTACAGCGAGACCCTGAAACGCGGCTTCGCGGTGGTCTGGGGCGATGGCCATGTCGTGACCAGCGCCGATGCGGCGCGCCAGGCGGCCCATCTCGAAATTGAATTCGCCGGCGGAAGGTTCACGCCTGCAGGCCCGTCAGGGGCGGGCGCGACAGATCGACCAATGCCGGGCCCGGCACCAGCCGCCCCGGCCCGGCCGGCAAAACCGGCGAAACCCCGCGGCGATGGTCCGGAAACCGGTGGTCAGGGATCGCTTTTCTGAACGCTTCCGCCTTTGCTTTAACCCGGATCAGGCGCCCAGATAGGACTGGCAGGAGATCGGCCCCTGGGCGGGGTAGAGCATGATCGGCGGCAGCTCATAAAGCCCCTCATAGCGCCCGAGAATCCATCCGGCGCGGTCATGATAGGTCCAGCAGACCGGCTGATCTGGCTTGTCCTCGTAAAGGAAGCAGATGTTGTTGCCGACCTGGTCCCAGCTGCCATGCATGCAGCGTTCGGCGTCCCGCCAGATCACCCTCTGGCCGGAGAGGAAGCTTTCGACGCCGTAAAGCCCGCTTTCGGAATCATAGGTGTCGAAGGTCTTTCCCCGGGTCAGCGCATCAAAAGCCGCAGCGTCGAGCGCGGGATCCGCGCCCGCTTCAGGGGCAGTATCGGGCAAATCCAGAGGGGCCTCATCGCCGAATTCGGCCTGGGGCGGCGACTGGAACTGCTGTGCGCCTCCGTCCTGAGCCATGACCGGGGCCGCGAGCAGGGCCAGGACCGCCAGCACGGGCGTCATTCCATGGATTGTTGTCGTCATTTCACACCCCCACATCCGGCGCGGGGCAGGCCAGCGGCTCCGGCGTCTCGTTGATCACGGTCAGTTCCGATCCCTCAAAGCCATTGGCCGAGAGCGCGCGCAGATCATCCCCTTCGGTCCAGAAGGTCCAGCAATGCTCGCCAACCCCGTATTCATAGACAAAGCAGATCTGGTTCTCACGTTCAAACCAGCTGCCATACTGACATTCATCGGGCGAGGTCTTCCAGCGCACCTTGCGATTGGGCAGATATTCCTCGATCCCGAAGACCGCACCATATTGCGACCAGGTAAGGGTCTTGCCCTCGACATAGGCGTCGAATTCCGCCCCGGTCATGGGTGTGACCGTGTCGGCGGCGCCAGGCAGCGCGAAGCCCTGGGACAATGCCATCCCGAAGACGAGCCAGAGACCGCGGGAGCGGGCAGGGGGGAAACGCATCTGAACTCCTTTAACGCGGTCTGGCGGCGGGGGGATCTGCCGGGCCGGGTCCGTCCTGGGGCGAAACCTGCCAGAGGCTGGCGGAATATGCTAGTCAGGCATCTGTTACCCCGGGATTTGCCCCGGGCCCCGTGTCGCTTTGGCGCCAGCGTTTCAGATGCGGCCGGATGGCCCGCGCCCAGGTCCGCGGCAAGAAGGCAAGCGTGCAGGCCACCGGCAATGGCCAGGGCAGGCGCGGCGCCTCATCGGCCCCGGGCAGGCGCAGCGCGGGCCAGGGGCGCGCGGGATGGGCGTGATGGTCGGAATGGCGCGGCGCATTCAGCATCATGGCCGAGCTGAACCAATGCGCGGTGTTCCAGCTGTGCCGTGGCCCGACCGGCTCTGGCCGGCCATTTTCAAGGATGCGGCGTCTGAGACCGTAATGCTGCACATAATCCGATACGAGGATCTGCACCTGGGCATGAACCCCCAGGAGTATCCATGCGAAGATCCCGGCTGGCCCTGCGATGGCAAGGGCCACCACCAGCGAAATCACGCCCCCCAGCGCGTAAATCGTGTAAGGGTGCAGGCCCTGACGCGATTGCGCCCTTGCGCGCAGATCGGTTTCCGCCTGCCGGCCCAGACGGAACGACCAGATCCAGGCGCGGGGCGCAAAATGATAAAAGCTCTCGCCTTCACGGGCGGAATTCGGGTCCTGGTCGGTTGCGACAAAGCGGTGATGCACCAGGCGATGCGCCGAGGCGTGCTGGCCGAAAAGGATCGCGGCGTAAAAGGCCTGACCGAGACGGAAAAGCGGGCGTCTGGTCCGGTGGATCAGCTCATGCGCCGCTGGGTGGCCGACCTGACCCAGCCAGAAGCCTGACCCGAAGAACATCAAAAGACGCTGGCCGGTGGAGAGGCCGGACGCGCCGGCAATCGCCCAGACCGCGACCGGCAGCAGCACCAGGGCGGATAAACCGATCCCGGCCAGAAGCGCATCAGCGCCGGGAAATTCCTGACCCTCTTCGCCCTCGCCCGCGACCCAGGGGATCAGCTGATCAAGCAGCACCGACAAAAGCGCCATGTAAAGGAACCCGGCCCAGAGACAGGCCCCGCCCATGAACGCGCCGATAATCAAAAGCGGCACCGGCGTCGCGGCGGCCAGCGCGAAGACGGGCATCGGGATCGGTGCCGCAGGGGGCGAGGGGGGAGCGGGGTCAGACATGATAACGGCACCGAAGCACGAAACCCGGGCAGGGAAAAGGCCGCGCCGTGTCGCGGGGCGGGCCGCGGCGCTCGGGGCGACGGGCGGACGTGAACATCACCCGCGCCAGGACAGCCGGTCGCAGACCCAATGCCCTTTACTTCACAGGTCAAAATGACCAGGTAAAACCTGACAGAATGAAGGGTTTTGCCATGTCGATCTTCCGCAAGCTCAAGGACCGGCTGTTCCGCTCATCCGACAAGATCGGCGAGGGGCTTGATGCCCTGGTCCAGGAGGGGGCGATCCAGGAGGGCGCGGCAGAGGATGGTGCGGTTGATGCTGGCCAGGGTCAGGCGGACCCGGTTCAGACCGGCCCGGTCCAGAGCGGCCCGACCCGGGGCGGCGAAACCCGGGATGTCGAGGATCAGCAGGCGGCAACTGCGGCGACCAGCCTTCCCGAAGCAGAGGCCAGCGCGGCAAAACACGTGCCGGAGGCCCCCGAGCGCGTGACGCCCGCTGATGTCGCGCCGCCGGTTCCGGCCAGCCGGGCTGCCGAGCGGGCGCCTCTGGTGCAGCCTGCGGCGCCGGAGGCGGCGGAGCCTGTGAAACCTGGTCTGCTCGGGCGCCTCTTCGGCCGGGGCGAGACGGCAGAACCGCGTCGGGTGCTTGATGACCAGATGCTTGAAAGCCTCGAGGAATTGCTGATCCAGACCGATCTGGGCGTCGATACCGCCGTGCGGGTGACAGCCAATATCGCCGAGGGGCGCTTTGGCCGGAAGGTTTCGACCCGCGAGCTTAAAGAGGCGCTGGCGGGCGAAGTGGCGCGGATCATGACGCCGGTGGCGAAACCGTTGCCGCTTTACGCGAAAAAGCCCCAGGTCGTCCTGGTGGTGGGTGTGAATGGCTCGGGCAAGACGACGACCATCGGCAAGCTTGCAAGTCAGTTCCGTGCCGCCGGCAAAACGGTGGTGATTGCCGCCGGAGACACATTCCGCGCGGCGGCAGTGGAGCAGCTGAAGGTCTGGGGCGAGCGCGCCGGCGTGCCGGTTCTGACCGCGCCGGAAGGCTCTGATCCGGCAAGCCTCGCTTTTGACGCGCTTGGCCGCGCGCAGGAAGAAGGCGCGGATCTTCTGATGATCGACACTGCCGGCCGGCTGCAAAACCGCCAGGATCTGATGGAGGAACTGGCGAAAATCGTGCGCGTGCTGAAGAAAAAGGACGCGACCGCGCCGCATAATACCCTTCTGGTGCTGGATGCGACCACCGGGCAGAACGCCATCACACAGGTCGATATTTTCCGCAAAATTGCCGATGTTTCGGGCCTGGTGATGACCAAACTTGACGGCACGGCAAAAGGCGGTGTGCTTGTCGCGCTGGCCGATAAATTCGGCCTGCCCATCCATGCGATCGGCGTTGGCGAACAGATCGACGATCTGTCGCCCTTCGATCCGGATGATTTCGCCCGGGCTCTGGTCGGGCTGGACAAATAGCGCCGGTTGAGGCGGCGCCAGACTGGGATAATTGTGATGTTTTACAAGGTTTTCGCGGGTCGCACCAGTTTCACGGGCCCGGCTGTTTCCGGGGCGCACCCTGAGCGGGCGCCTTTTGCTACTCTGGCCACGGCCCTTACCGGGCTCTGGTTCGGGATGGCCGCGCTGCCGGTTCAGGCGCAGCAGGCCGGGCCGTCGGGTGAGATTTGCGCCGCAATCCTGCACGACTTCGGCCAGGTTTTGCACAGCAACCGGCTTGATATCAGCGCGACGCCCCGCAGCCTGAAGGATGGCGGCTGCGCCTTTGATGACGTGGTGATCACGGGCGGAGAGCGTTATGCCCCGGGTTTCTACGCCGATACGGTGACGGTCTATGGCAGCATTCTTGCCTGGGATCGCAAAGGGCAGATGCCATCCTCGGATATCGTGGTCGGGGCCACGGGGATGCGTTTTGCCACTAAGATGGGCGATGCCCGGATGGACTATCTGCTGGGCGCCCAAGCGCGGGTCGGCGAGATGGTGCTGGATCTGCGGGCAGCCTGGGACGGATCGGCGAAAGAGGTGGAGATCTCTCGCTTTGACCTGACTTTCGCGGGGGACTCGCGGATCCTTTTCACGGCGCGGGCAAAGAATATCGACCTCTCCACCCCGGGTGCTGCGCAGATGGCGATCATGGGGGCGGCGGTGACCGATCTCGACCTTGAGATCAGGAGTTTTGGTCTTTTCGAGCAGCTCTTGCTGCCGGTGCTGGTCATGATGATCCCGGATACGGAAAATACCGAAAGCGATGCCGGTTTTGCGGCCCTGGTGAGCGAGAAAAAGCTGGAACTGCGCACGGCGATCAATCAGCTGCCGGATGCGGCCTTTTCGGCACCGTCACGCGCGGCGCTTGTAGCACTGTTGTCGGATCTGCCGGGCCCGCGCGGCAAGCTGGTGGTGCATTTCCGGTCAGCCAGCGGTTTTGGTGCGGCGCGTTTTGCGCGTTTTGCGCTGACGGGCCTGCCGCAGACGATGAAAGAGCTCGCGCCATTGTTCGATGGCACGCGGTTTGATATCGACTGGCGTCGGGGCGACCGCAGCTGAGCGGTTGCCGGACGCGGCAGGTGGAAGGCGAATATGGCAGAAAAAGCGATCAATCCTGTGCTGAAACAGGTGCTGGAACTGGGGCCGACGGTGCTCTTTTTCGGGATCTATATGTGGATCAAGGATGAGACATATCTGATCGCTGGCACCGACTATTCCGGGTTCATCGTGGCGGCGGTGGTGTTTGTGCCGATCCTGCTGGTATCGATCGCAGCGCTCTGGGTACTGACCGGGCAATTGTCGCGGATGCAGGTCTTTACCGGGCTGGTGGTGATCTTCTTTGGCGGGCTGACGGCCTATTTCAACGATGCGAGCTTCTTCAAGATGAAGACGACGCTGGTCTATGGGACATTCGCGGCGCTGCTGGGGGTCGGGCTTTTGCGCCGGCAGAGCTGGCTGGAATGGGTGCTCGGCTCGGCGCTGCCGATGCAGCATGAGGGCTGGATGATCCTGACGCGGCGGCTTGCGCTTGTGTTTCTGGTGCTGGCGGTGGCGAATGAGCTGATCTGGCGCAATATGTCGGAAGCGACCTGGGTGACGCTGGAGACCTTTGCCTTTCCGGCGGCGCTTTTCGTGTTCCTGATGGTGCAGATCACCATGCTGGGGCGCTATGTGATTGAGCCCGAGGATGAAAAGCGCGGCGAGGGCTGAAAGCGGCGAGCGGGGGGCCAGCCCCCCGATGCCCGTGAAGGGCATTCCCCCCGGGATATTTATGGACAGATGAAAGGAGGCCCGGGGATTTGGTTCCCGGGCCTTTTAGCATCAGCGTTTGTAGAGGTTTTCGATGGCGGTCTTGTCGAGGGTGGCGGGACGGGCATCTGCTGCAACTGCGATGCCTCTGGCAAAGGCCGGCCGGGCGGCGAGGCGGTCGAGCCAGGCGCTGAAATGCGGCTTGTCTTCGATGCTTTGCTGCTGTCTCTCCCAGGCGCGCGCCCAGGGCCAGATCGCGATATCGGCGATGGAGAGGCTGTCACCGGCGACGAAAGCGCGGTCAGCGAGGCGGCGGTCAAGCACGCCGTAGAGACGACCGACCTCGCGGCGATAGCGGTCCTGGGCATAGGGCAGCACCTGGGGTGGATCCATTTCCGGGGCATAGCGCAGGAAGTGATTGGCCTGGCCCGCCATCGGACCGACGCCGCCCATCTGCCACATCAGCCATTCTTCGACCTGGATCCTCTCACGCTCGGAGCTGCCATAGAGTTTGCCGGTTTTGCGGGCGAGATATTGCAGGATGGCACCGGATTCGAAGAGGGAAACCGGCGCGCCATCAGGGCCATCGGGATCGACGATGGCGGGGATGCGGTTGTTCGGCGCAATCGCCAGAAAATCCGGCGCAAACTGATCACCCTTGCCGATATTGATCAGTTTTACCTCATAGGGCAGGCCGAGTTCCTCAAGCGCGATGGCGATCTTATGGCCATTGGGCGTGGGCCAGAAATAGAGGCTGATCGGGGCGGACATCGGCATTTCCTGCATCAGTTCTGAACTGGCATGACTTTGCGCGAGGGCCGGCTGGGATGCAAGCGAGGCAGGCGCGTCGGGCGGGCGGGCAAATGCAATTCTGCTCTCTTGCACAAGTGTAAAATTACTGCTTCCATCGCGATTAACGACATGAATCTGTCGTATTGAGAGAAGGTCAGCGCAGATGCCCAGCCCCGAGAGCAAGGTGCAACAGTCAGGTGCAGCAAAGCCTGCCACTGGTGGTGCGGCTGACAGTGCTTTCGGTGGTGCCGGTGCTGGTGCCGGAAGCGCAGCCGGGCGCAGTGGTGGCAACCGCAGATTCGTGTTCCTGCTGCTGGACCGGTTCACGCTTCTGGCCTTTGCTTCGGCCATCGAGCCTTTGCGCATCGCGAACCGGGTTGCGGGGCGCAGGATCTATTCCTGGGTGCTGGCGGGGGAGGGCGGCGCATCGGCCACCTGTTCCAATGATACCGCCTTCCGGCTGGATATCGGCCTTGAAGAGATCGACCGCGAAGATGTGATCCTGGTTTGCGGCGGGCTGGATGTGCAGAAGGCGACATCAAAAGCGGTGCTGTCCTGGCTCCGGCGTGAGGCGCGCAGGGGCGTGACCATTGGCGGGCTTTGCACCGGCGCCTGGGCGCTGGCGAAGGCAGGTCTGCTGGACGGTAAGAAAGCCACGATCCATTGGGAAAACCAGGACGGTTTCCTTGAGGATTTCGAAGAGGTGCGGCTGACGAAATCGGTCTTTGTGATGGATGGCAATCGCTGGTCGACGGCAGGGGGGACTTCGTCGCTTGATCTGATGCTGAAGGTGATTGCGGCCGATCATGGTGAGACGCTGGCGAATACTGTCGCCGACCAGCTGATCTATTCGACGATCCGCACCGATCAGGATACGCAGCGCCTGTCGATCCCGACCCGGATCGGGGTGCGCCATCCGAAGCTGAGCCTTGTGATCCAGATGATGGAGGGCAGCATCGAAGACCCGCTTTCCCCCGCCGATCTGGCCGAGCGGGTGGGGATGTCGACGCGGCAGCTGGAGCGGCTGTTCCGCCGTTACCTCAACCGCAGCCCGAAGCGCTATTATATGGAGCTGCGGCTTTCCAAAGCGCGCAACCTGCTGATGCAGACCGATATGTCGGTGATCAATGTGGCGTTGGCCTGCGGCTTTGCCAGCCCCTCGCATTTCTCGAAATGCTACCGCGCGCATTACAACACCACGCCTTACCGCGAACGCGGCACACAGAGCGGTATGCCGGGCGCAATGCCGGTGCGGCTGTCGATCTGACCCGTAGCGCGCATTCTTCCTTACGACGAGAATGCGATCCAGCGAGGTCAGGTGGGATACGGAACCCCCACGGCTGCCTGCCACTGCACCCAACTCAGAATATCACAAAGGCCATGAAAAAGGCGCCCCGAAGGGCGCCTTTTCTTATTGGTCGAGGAAGCTGCGCAGTTTGCGCGAGCGGCTCGGATGTTTCAGCTTTCTCAGCGCCTTGGCTTCGATCTGCCGGATCCGTTCGCGGGTGACCGAGAATTGCTGGCCAACCTCTTCCAGCGTGTGGTCGGTGTTCATGCCGATGCCGAAGCGCATCCGCAGCACACGTTCTTCGCGCGGGGTCAGCGAGGCCAGAACCCGGGTCGTGGTTTCCTTCAGGTTCTCCTGAATAGCGGAATCCAGTGGCAGGACCGCGTTCTTATCCTCGATGAAATCGCCGAGCTGGCTGTCTTCCTCATCGCCGATCGGCGTCTCAAGCGAGATCGGCTCCTTGGCGATCTTCATCACCTTGCGGACCTTCTCAAGCGGCATCTGCAGCTTTTCGGCCAGCTCTTCCGGCGTCGGCTCGCGGCCGATTTCATGGAGCATCTGGCGCCCGGTGCGGACCAGCTTGTTGATCGTCTCGATCATATGGACCGGGATACGGATCGTGCGGGCCTGGTCTGCGATAGACCGGGTGATCGCCTGACGGATCCACCAGGTCGCATAGGTCGAGAACTTATAGCCGCGGCGATATTCGAACTTATCGACCGCCTTCATCAGACCGATATTGCCTTCCTGGATGAGGTCCAGGAATTGCAGGCCCCGGTTTGTGTATTTCTTGGCAATCGAGATCACGAGGCGCAGGTTGGCCTCGACCATTTCCTTCTTGGCCTGGCGGGCTTCTTTCTCGCCCTTCTGGACCTGGTTCACGATGCGGCGGAATTCGCCGATATCGACGCCGATATACTGGCCGACCTGGGCCATGTCAGCGCGCAGCTCCTCGACCTTTTCGAGGCTCTTCTCGATCAGGGTCTGCCAGCCACGACCGGCTTTCTCGGCCATGCGTCTGACCCAGGACGGGTCGAGCTCAAAGCCCTGGTATTCGGCGATGAATTCCTGGCGGTTGATCCGTGCGGCATCCGCCAGCTTCACCATGCCGGAATTGATCGACATGATGCGCTTGTTGATGCCGTAAAGCTGGTCGATCAGCGCCTCGATCCGGCTGTTGTTCAGATGCAGCTCGTTCACGAGCAACACCATCTCGCCGCGCAGCTTCTGATAGGCGCCTTCCTCGGTGGTGGTAAAGCGGGTCGAAGACGACATTGTCGCCGCCATCCGCTGTTCCTGCATCTCGGAAAGCTGTGCGTAATTGGCCGCGATCTGCTCGAGGATCTCAAGCACTTTGGGGCGGAGCGTCGCCTCCATTGCCGCCAGCGACATGTTCGAGCCGTCGTCATCCTCGTCATCGGCGTCTTCGCGCGAGATCGGATTGCCATCGGCGTCCAGTTCCGGCTCGTTCGACGCGCGGCGGGGGGCAGCACCTGCCTCGACCACACCCATCTCGTCGAGCGGCGGGCCTTCGAGTTCCTCGTCGCCGTCGAGATTGCGCCCGAAGGTCGCCTCAAGATCGATCACATCGCGCAGGAGGATCTCTTCCGACAGAAGTTCGTCGCGCCAGATGGTGATCGCCTGGAAGGTCAGCGGGCTTTCACACAGCCCGGCGATCATCGTGTTGCGACCGGCCTCGATCCGTTTCGCGATGGCAATCTCGCCTTCGCGCGACAAAAGCTCGACCGAGCCCATCTCGCGCAGATACATCCGCACGGGGTCATCGGTGCGGTCCAGCGTCTCGGCTGCAGGGCCGGCAAGGGCCACTTCGCGCGAGCCTGGGGCTGCGCCCGGATCGATCAGCTCAGAGCCGGTACCGCCATCCTCGGCTTCCTCGGCCTCGTCATCTTCGACGACATTGATGCCCATTTCCGAGAGCATCGACATCACGTCTTCGATCTGGTCCCCGGAGACCTGATCGGGCGGCATGACGGCGTTAAGCTGTTCCATCGTGATATAGCCGCGCTCACGGGCGTCGGCGATCATTTTCTTGACGGCAGCCTGCGACATGTCGAGCGAGATATCAGTCTCGTCGCCATCCTGCTTAACGTCGTCATTTTCCTTGAGGGCCATGGATGCTCCTGTGGGGATGGTGCGAATCGCGCTTCTTTTATTCGAATCAATAACGCGAATCACAGCGGGGGAAAGGGCGAATCATACATGTCAGCCCGGTCTGGCCTTGCCACCGGCACTGAAATCAATCGAATCGAACAATTTCTGGCGTCTGTCGAGTTCCTCGCGGTCCAGTTCGACGCCATTTGGCGCAATGACCGATTCGGTTTTCTGGTCCTGCGGCCCCCGGCTGGCGCTGACTTTGGCCTCGGCCGCCTTTGACAGCCGCCATGTCAGACCCTCGTCCACGAGGCCCGAGAGGTCCTCGACCGCCTCGGCAAGCTCAACCCGGTGACCACGATCGGCCTGGAGCCGCGCCAGCGCTTCTTCGACACAGGCGGCGGCAAACTCCTCATCGGCCTTCGGCTGCAGACCGGGGTTGGAACGCACATGGTTACTGCGGGTCAGCTCGTCAAGAAGGCCGGGGCTGTCGGTCTCGATCAGCGCCCGGCAATCCGGGGCACGGAAATGCGTCAGGATCAGGTTGCGCAGCCGGAAATGGGCCTCGTTGCTCAGCTCCAGCCGCTCCAGATCACTTTCAAATCGCGCGACAAGGCCGGGAAAACGCATCAGAATCGCCAAGGCGACCGCTTCTCGGATCCCGTCCGAGACCCGGCTGGGATAAAGCAGATCGGCCTCGGTCCCCGCGAGGGCCGAGTTTTTTGCCGCATCGGTTGCAGGCAGCGCGGGCGGCACGAATTTGCCACCGCGCATCTGGCCGCGCGGGCCCGGTTGCCAGGGCCGGCCCGGGCTGCGCGCCGCCGGACGGCGGCCCTGGCGGAACAGTTCCCAGCGAAGCTCCTTGATATCCTCGCCGTAATGGCTGCGGATCGAGGGGTCCTGGATGCGTTTCAGTGCCGTGCGCAGGTTTTTGTCCAGCGCCGCCTTGCGCTCGGGGCTGTCGAAAACCTGACCCTCGGTTTCGCGGTTCCACAACAGCCGCACCATCGGCTGGGCGGCGTCCAGCACCTCCTGCAGCGCAGGCGCACCACGCGCCCGGATCAGATCATCCGGGTCGAGGCCGTCCGGCATCACCGCAAACCTGAGCCCTTTGCCGGCCTCAAGCAGCGGCAGAGCAAGGTCGATCACCCGCAAAGCCGCCCGGATCCCCGCCTTGTCACCGTCCAGCGCGATCACCGGCTCATCCGAGATCCGCCACAACAGCCGCAGCTGATCTTCCGTGACAGCCGTGCCCAGAGGCGCCACCGCCGCCTGGAACCCGGCCTCGGACAGCGCGATCACATCCATATAGCCTTCGGCCACGATCAGACGCTGGCCTTTGCCCGCCGCCTCGCGCGCAGGCCCATGGTTAAAGAGGTTGCGCCCCTTGTCGAAAAGCTCGGTCTCGGGGCCGTTCAGATATTTCGCCTGGTCATTCGGGTCCATCGCCCGCCCGCCAAGGCTGATCGCGCGGCCACGCCCGTCGCGGATCGGAAAGATGATGCGATTGCGGAACCGGTCATAGGGTTCTTTCCCTTTGGCCGAGGTCGCACAGAGCCCGGCAGCGACCAGCAGCTCTTTCGCGATGCCCTTGCCGGTCATCGCCTGGAACAGCCCCGACCAGCCATCGGGGGCGAAGCCGATTTCCCAGCGGTCCTGCGCGGCTTCAGACAGTCCGCGTTTCGCGAGATAGGCGCGCGCGTCTGTGGCGGCCTGGGTCTTCAGCTGCAGGCGGAACCATTTCACCGCCTCTTCCATGACCTCGATCAGCTGGGTGCGGCGATCGGCCTTTTCGGCCGCACGCGGGTCGCGCTCGGGCATCTGCATCCCGGCTTCCGAGGCCAGCACCGCGACCGCTTCCATGAAACCGAGATTTTCGCTTTCCTTGATAAAGGTCAGCGCGTCACCCTTCGCATGGCAGCCAAAGCAGTAATAAAACCCTTTACGATCATCGACATGAAAGCTTGCGGATTTTTCCTGATGGAAGGGGCAGGGCGACCACCAGTCTCCCTTGGCCATATTGGATTTGCGCATATCCCAGGTGACCTTCCGGCCGACCACGGCGGAAAGCGAGACGCGGTTGCGCAATTCATCAAGGAAACCAGGGGGCAGGCTCATGGTGCCAAATATGGGACGAGCCGCGCCCGGATGCCAGCCCAAACCTCAGTGACGGCCCACCCGGTAAGGTTTCGCTAACCTGAACTGATCTTCTTTCGAAAAAATGGCACTTAAGCGCGGACAGATCCCGGTGGTAAGTGCAGAAGGACGGGGGTGCAGGAGCGCTTGCTGTCAGCACGCCCATGCGGCGGGGATCGACAGAGGCGCCGGATGCAGTGGTGAGTGATGCGCGCGCCCTTTCCCTCTCCGTCGATTTCCGGGTCTGGCAGGCAGGGGGCTGACCGTTTCTCAGGACCGTATCGCCCGGGATAGGGGCGACAGGTACCGGAAAAGACGTGGGCGGGTGCATGCGCCTCAGCAGTCCCGGAGCCCGGGAGGTCAGGCTGATTTGTCCGCGCGCGGTCCTCATGGCCCTTTGCACCATGGCCGCGCTGCGCTGAAAGACCGGTCACAAGCTGGGGAGGAGGGACCCTCCCATGCCTCTGGCCCTTGTTCTCGGGCGCGTGCCAGGTATTGGTTACGCAGATGTGAAGCACGATGTGACGACCGGGCGGCCTCGCCCCCGGCCAGCCGGAAGCAGCGAGACCGTATGATCATTTCCCGTTTTAAATCTCTGGTTGCGCCCTTCAGGGCGATCACTGCCGTGACAGCCGCAATGATGCTGTCAGTGCCATTTGCCGCGCCCTCTGCGGCGCAGGAACGGCGCTGGATCCAGGTCGAGGCGCTGCCGGGTCTTGCGCGGGCCAATGAGCGCGCGGCGGCCTTCGCGTCGGAATTCGGAAATGTCTGGGGCTTTGGCCTGCCATCGGGCTGGTATGGTGTGGTGCTTGGCCCCTATGACGGAGCCGAGGTGGGCTCGGTGCTTTCGGCGCTGAAATCGGGCGCAAGGATCCCGGCTGACAGCTATATCACCGATGGCGCAGAGTTCAGGGCGCAATTCTGGCCACCGGAGGGGTCTGTGCCGGAGACGGTCCTGCAGCGCGAGGTCGCCGTTGAGGCTCTGCCCGATCCGGCTGCTGAGCCGGCCCCCGAACCGGCGGTGATCGCCGGGCAGGTGGCGGAGCCTGCAGTCATCGAAGAGACACCGGCAGAGGCCCGGGCCTCCGAGGCGGCGCTTGATCTGGATCAGCGCAAGGAATTGCAGGTCGCGCTGCAATGGTTCGGGTTCTACAATGGCGGCATTGACGGCGCTTTCGGGCCGGGCACCCGCAATTCCATGGCGGCCTGGCAGGCGGCCAGCGGCCATGAGGCAAGCGGCATTCTGACCACGGCACAGCGCGCGGCGCTGGTCGGGGCGCATCAGGGCGAAGTTGCGGCTTTCGGCTTTGCCCTTGTCGAGGAACAGGAAAGCGGCATCGACGCGACCCTGCCGCTCGCTTTGGTGGAATTCGACCGTTACGAGCCGCCTTTCGTGCATTTCCGCGAGAAAAACGGCTCGGGCCTGTCGATCGTGCTGATTTCGCAGCCGGGGGATGCCAGCAGTCTAGGCGGGCTTTACGAGGTGATCAGTTCGCTGACCGCGATGCCTGCAGGCGGCGCGCGCGAGCGCAGCGATACCGAGATCCGGTTGACGGGGCAGACTGGTGATCAGGATGGCCGCGCCTGGGCCAGGCTTTCGGGCGGGCTGATCAAGGGATGGATGGCGTTCGGCAAACCGCAGAACGCGGGCCGTGATGCGCGGGTGTTCGAGGTGATCGATGCAAGCTTCCGCGCGGTTGGTGACACCGCGCTTGATCCGGGCCTCGTGCCATTGGATGAGGCGGCGCGACGCGGCCTTGTGGCCGGGCTTGAGGTCCGCCAGCCGATCCGCAATCGCTCGGGCTTTTATGTCTCGAAAGCGGGGGCGGTGCTGACCACGGTTGATGCGGTGAAAACCTGCGCCCGCATCACGCTTGACCATGCGGTCGAGGCGAAACCGGTGGTGGAGGATGCCGCGTCCGGGCTTGCGGTCCTGCAGCCGGTGACGGCGCTTGCACCGCCTGCGGTGGCGGAGTTCAGCAGCGGGACCAGGCCGGGTGCGGGGGTCGTGATCGCGGGCTATCCCTATGAGGGGCGGCTGCCGGCGCCGGTTCTGACCCATGGCGCCTTTGAAGAGGCCGGAGGGCTGGACGGCGCGGCAGGCATGCTGCGTCTGACGGTCGCGACCAGGCCGGGCGATGCGGGTGGGGCGGTGATCGACGGATCGGGGGCGGTGCTTGGCATGTTGCTGCCCGAATTGCGCGACAGCACACGCGATCTGCCCGCCGATGTCGCCTTTGCCGCCGATGCGGGGCAGATTGCCGCTGTGCTGGGCCAGGCCAGCATCACGCCGCTGGAGCGCGCGAGCACGGTCGCGTTGCCGCCCGAGACGCTGACCCGCGAGGCACGCGGGATGACGGTGCTGGTCTCGTGCTGGGATCAGCCGTGATCTGACCTCGTGACCGGGGGCATGCCCCCGGTTTCTTCGGGCCGATCTTTGGCCCGCCTCAGGACCGCCAGAACGCCGGCAAAAGCAGCACGAGCACCGCAAGCAGCCCGAGCCGGCCGAGGATCATTGCAAGCCCCATCACCGCAATCGCCGCATCGGGGAATTCGACGAAAGTGCCGGTACGCTCGACCAGCGGGCCAAAGCCGTAGCCGACATTCCCAAGCGTCGTCCAGATTGCGAACATCGCCGATTCCAGATCCACCCCCACCAGGGTCAGCACGACACTGAACAGGCCGAGGATCAGGATATAGCTGGAGATGAACATGATCAGCGCCTGGATCAGATCATCCTCGACCGTGCGCCCGTCATATTTGACCGCTTCGACCGAGTTCGGCCAGGCGATCCGCCGCACCTGGGCGCGAAGCACCGAAAAGGCGATCTGCACCCGGAACACCGAGAGCCCGGAAGCGGTCGATCCTGCACAGGCCCCGACTATGCCGATGATCAGCGCGACCACCAGCATCAGCCCGTCCCAGCTCGGGAAGCTTCCGGAAAAGAACCCGGTCGAGGACATGATCGAGGTCAGATTGAACAGGCTTTCGCGGAAAGCCGGCTCAATCTCCATATCGGCGGTAAGGATCCGCCAGACCGCGACAATCATCACGGCGCTCAGCAGCCAGCGCAGATAGGCCCGGACCTGCGGGTCATGCCAGAGCGCGAAGGGCTGGCCATTCACCATCTGCACATAGCGGATGAAGGGCAGGCTTCCCGCCAGCATGAAGAACACCGCGATATATTCTCCGGCGCCCTGGAAGTTGTTGAAGGACTGATCATAAGGCGAAAAGCCTCCGGTCGCGACCGTGGTCATGCCATGCACCACCGCGCCAAGCGCCGGCATCCCGATCATCAGATATGAGGCCATGCAGGTCAGGGTCAGCGCGGCATAGATCAGCATCAGCTGGCGCGCGATATCGGTGGCGCGGGGCAGGGCCTTGCCGAATGTATCGAACCCCTCGGTGCGGAAGAACTGCATGCCGCCGACCCGCATCAGTGGCAGGAAGATCATCGCGATAAAGGCGATCCCAAGCCCGCCGATCCAGGTCGTCATACCGCGCCAGAGGTTCATCCCCATCGGCAGATGATCAAGTCCGGTGATCACTGTGGCGCCGGTGGTGGTGAGGCCCGAGACCGCTTCGAACCAAGCATGCAGATAGCTCAGACCGGGCTCTCCCAGCACATAGGGCAGGCCGGCGAAGAAGGGCAGGATGAACCAGATCGCCGAGGTCAGAAGCCAGGCCTGCCGCACCCCAAGAGCCGCTGTCTGGCTGTTCGCCGTCGACAGTGCAAGGCTCACGCCTGCAAAGCCGGTGATCAGGGCTGAGCGCAAAAAGGCACGCGCATTCGGATCGCCCGCCCGCCAGTCGAGAATCGCAGGCGCGACCATCAGAATGGCGAGGACGATCAGAATCCGTCCGATCACATAGGCCACGGGTCTGAGGTCGATCATGGGGCAAGGCTTAGGCCCGCGCGGGGCTGTCGTCAAACCCTGCGGCAGAGAGAGGGCTCAGGCGCTCAGCCGGCGCAGCTTTTCCAGCACAGAAGGCGTAAACCGGTAACGCCCGGTCATGCGAAACTCAAAAAGCCGGTCCTCGACCCTGGTGCCGGCGCCGATATTATGGACGATCAGCGGGCGCGGACCGGCGAGGCCGGTCCCCACCACCATCAGATGCGCCAGGTCGCCGGGGATCAGGCAGGTGATCACATCGCCCGGCAGATGATCAGAAGCGGTCTCGCTGAGCGGCAGCTCTGCGCCCACCCGCTCGAAAAGACGCCTGAGATTGGGCACCCGGCGATGGTCGATATTGCGGTCGGCCCGCGTCAGCCCCCAGTTTTTCGGATAGGCCGCGAAATCCGCTTTCATATCGCGGTTGATCGCAACTTGCAGATCAATGCTCTCGGCCACCCGCAGCGCCCGGACCAGAACATCGGTGCAGACCCCACGATCCGGTGCCACGTCACCGCCGGGAAAATCCAGTGCGACATAGGCCGGGTCATAAATCCGGACAATGCCTTCCTGTGCTTCGGCCGCCTGCGCGATCTTCTGGCCGGCTGTCGCGCCGTCCGCCCTGAGCACCGCCGGTATGAAGAAAGGCATAGCCAGCAGGCCCAGGACGGAACGGCGGATCATCTTCTACCCCACATGGAACAGCGACTGAAACAGGCGCGGATCAAGGCTGGTGGCCGAAAAAGTCGGCCCCTCGGTCAGCAAAGATACCGCATCATGGGAATGCAGGCTCTCCTGATGGCTCGCCATCACGCGAAAGTCACCGATCCTTGGATCGCTGCGCAACACCTCGCAGAACGACCGCGCCGCATCCTCGACAAAGATCGGATTGGCACCGTTCAGCTCGGCAAAGGCCTGCTCATCCTCGCGTTTCACCATCACTTGCGTCTCGGTCACAACCGCCTTTCGCGCCAGATCGATCAGATTCTCGAACCAGAGCATCTCGCCGGTCTTCACCACGACAGAAAGCCGCGCGACCGAACGCTGCGAATGCGGCGTCGCCAGCTGACCGCGCGTGCGCCGCGCATGTTCTGACAATTCCAGCGAACAGGGGCAGGTCGAGGAATAGACGTAATCAAGATGCATGATCTTGACCCGTTCGCCGTTCAGATCGACCAGCTCCAGCGCGAAATCGTAATATTGCCAGCCGCTTAAGCCAGATCTCAGGCTCTCCACCTTCACCGGAAAGGAAAACCGCATCTGGATCCGGGCATCGAAACTGTCGAGATCGCGGCGGTAATCCTCCAGCGCGGCTTCGATCACCTCAAAGCTGAACTGCTCCTCTGCATGGGCATAGAATGAGCGCATGATGCGGCTCATATTGATGCCCTTCTTCTCTGCCTCCAGGCTCACCGTGCCGGTCACGCTGGTCTCCAGCATCACCTCGCCGGCCTCGCGCGTCCGAAACCGGATCGGCAGGCGGAAATTCGAGATGCCCACATGCTGGATCTGCGTCTTTGCGCCAACGATCAGGCTCGATGGCCCGTTTTGCAGATCGGGAAGCGTGGCGCGATAGGCCTGGTCAACCGCGAAATCCTCGGGGTAGGCGCGGCGCAATGCGGGATAGGACAGATCGGGCAGCAGATTGCCAATCGAAGGGTCAAGCCCCGCGATCTCTTCTTCGCCCGCTTCCTCTGCCCAGCGACGCAAAGTCAAAAGCGCGGCCGCGGCCTCCTCGCGCGAGGGCGCGCGGTCGGTAATCCTGTCATGGCGTGTCATGGGAAGATCCTTTCGGTTCCGGCCGCGCCTCCTTCCCGGGGGCATCGGGCCGTCAATTTCCGGATGAACCAGCGGAATGATAAATCGCCGGGACGCCTATGAGATAGGCACTGGCGCCGCGAAAGCAAGCTCGAAACGCTGCTGCTTTCTTCCTGATCGAATTACTTCGGAGGGGCGGGGGCTGGCCCCCGCCGCCGGTGCCTCACACCAGTGCCAGCGCCTGATCAAGATCGGCG
This sequence comes from Pseudomonas sp. GX19020, assembly GCF_023371075.1. Lineage (NCBI taxonomy): Bacteria > Pseudomonadati > Pseudomonadota > Gammaproteobacteria > Pseudomonadales > Pseudomonadaceae > Pseudomonas > Pseudomonas sp. GX19020. Next base: position 807,882 of record NZ_JAMCCR010000001.1, on the reverse strand, counting down.
ATCAGATCTCCCGCATCCTCCAGCCCGACCGAATACCGGATCAGCCCCGGCGCGATCCCGAGGCTCACTTTCTGCTCATCGGAAAGACGCTGATGCGTGGTGGTCGCGGGATGCGTGGTGATCGATTTCGCATCGCCGAGATTGTTCGAGATCTTTGGGATTTCCAGCGCATTCTGCAGCCGGAAGGCACCCTCTTTGCCGCCTTTGACCACGAAACTCACAATCGTGCCGCCGGTTCCCATCTGCGCCATGGCGAGATCATATTGCGGATGCGATTTCAGGCCCGGAAACAGCACTTTTTCAATCTTGTCATGGCCTTCCAGGAAGGTCGCAATCTCCAGCGCCGAAGCCGCCATCGCGCGGCAGCGCAGATCCAGCGTCGCCATACCGTTAAGCATGATCCAGGAGGTGAACGGGCTCATCGCGCCGCCCGTGTGTTTCATATAGGGCTGGACGATCTTCTGGATATAGTCGCCCGATCCGCAGATCACGCCACCAAGCGCGCGGCCCTGGCCGTCGATATGTTTGGTGGTCGAATAGACCACCACATCGGCCCCGAGATCGACCGCGCGCGAAAAGATCGGCGTTGCAAAGACATTGTCGCAGATCACCAGCGCGCCATGGCGATGCGCGATCTCGGCAACCCCTTTGATATCAACGATATCGAGGCTCGGATTCGCCATGCTTTCAAAGAACACCGCCTTCGTCTCCGGCGTCACGGCGGCCTCCCAGGCTGCCAGATCGGTCCCGTCGACGAAAGTGACCTGCACGCCGTAGCGCGTCAGCACCTCTTCGAGGATATAAAGACAGGATCCGAAGAGTTGCTTGGCCGAGACCACATGATCCCCGGCCCTGAGCAGCGCGGTCAGTGCGCCATTGACCGCCGCCATGCCCGAGGCCGTGGCGAAAGCATCCTCGGTGCCCTCAAGTCCCGCGATCCGCTCTTCGAACATCCGCGTGGTGGGATTGCCGTAGCGGGCATAGATGAATTCATCCGCACCCGATTTGATGAACCGCGCCTCGGCGGTTTCGGCATCAGGATAGGCGAAGCCCTGCGTGAGGAAAATCGCCTCGGCCATCTCGCCGTACTGGCTGCGGCGGCTGCCTTCATGGACAAGTTTGGTGCGTGTCTTCCAGTTCGTCATCGCAGCACAAGGCTCCCGGGCCATAAGCAGATCCAATGACCGGAAAGCGCGGCAGGGCGAAGACGTCCCGTCACCTCTTTAGCGGCTTATTTAACGTGGCCCGCAATCCGGTCAACAAATCGCCACGGCACTTGCTTACGCCTCGCTCAGTCCAGGGTCAACCGTCACGACACACCCAGCCCGGCGCGCATCAGCCCCTGCCGCACCGGCGGCAGCGCATAGAGCATCTCGAGCATACCGCTGCGCAGGGCGCGCAGCGTCGGCGCGCCGGCCATCGAGGCGCGGTTGAGCATGTCGATGCCGCCGACCCGAAGCGTGATATCGCCGTGCCGCGCCCGGTGATAGGCGTCTGGAATGCCCTGCGCCCCCGGGTCGCCGCCAGGTCCTCTGACAAGGTCCAGCAGCACCCGCAGATCTTTCAGCGACATATTCAGCCCCTGCGCGCCAATGGGCGGCACCACATGTGCGGCTTCGGCCATCAGAACCGCGCGCTGTCCCGAAAGCCGCTGCGCCACCTGGCTGATGATCGGCCAGACAAGGCGCCTTGTCACCAGCCGCATCCCGCCCAGAATGCCACAGGAGCGTGCATTCATCTCGGCCTCGAACTCGGCCTCGGGCAGGGCGGCAAGCCGCGTGGCCTCGGGCCCATGTTCCATCCAGACGACCGAGGACGCGTGGCGCCCGTCGCGATCGGGCAGTGGCACCATCGTGAACGGCCCGCCTGAGCGATGCACTTCGGTCGAGATATTGTCATGCGGCAGATCATGGGTGACCGAAAACACCAGGGCCTTTTGCCCGTAACGGATGGTTTTCACCGGGATATTCAGCGCCTCACGCATCGGAGAATGCCGCCCGTCCGCCGCGATCAGAAGCCGCGCCGCGACCTGGGATCCGTCGCTCAGCGTGACCAGCGCCTCACTGTCACGGGTCATCAGGCCTTTCGTGCCGATGCCCGGGCGGAAGGTCACATTCGGGAGCTCGGCCAGCCTTGCCGCGATCTCGCGGCGCAAAAGCCAGTTCGGCAGATTCCAGGCGAAGGGCTGGTCGGAAATTTCAGCCGCGTCGAAATCGCGGATGGTGCGGGCCGTCGCATCCGCGCCGCCCGCATCTGCCTTTCCGGCATCGACGATCCGCATCACCTGCAATGCCGCCGCATGGGGGGCAAGCCGATGCCAGATCCCTGCCTCTTCCAGCACCGAAACCGAGGGCTGCAAAAAGGCCGTGCTGCGCAGATCGGCGTCATTTGCCGCTTCGGATTGCGGCGGCGGGGCCGGATCGACGCAGATCACCTCGAACCCGGCCGACCCAAAAGCTGCAGCCGCCGTCAGCCCGGCAATACCGCCGCCCGAGATCAGGATTCCGGTTTCCGCGCGTTTCATGCCGGTTTCACTCCCTGGGGCCCTCTGGCTGCTTCGGCCGCCAGTCTACGCCTTCGGCCCGCGCGGGGCCAGTGGACAGGATGTCGTCAGGGCGAGTGTTTGCAGGTGATGGATCAGGGCCAGGAGATTGCGATGAAAAAGGCGAACACCACCGGCACCAGGGCCAGCGCCAGCATGGTAAGCGCCGCCATGCCCCAAAGCTTGATCCCAAGCACGAGGCCAAGGATGACCACCGGCAGGAGCCAGAAGAAATTATTCACATCCTGGTCAATCTCGCGCGCGATCCGGCCAATCAGCGGGATACGGCTGATAAGGCTGCGGCGCGCCGGGCGGGCTGTAAGGGTGAGGCTGTCGGACATGGCTGGATCCCTCTGACGGCACTGGCCACCCCGGAGAGGGGGGCGAAAGCCGTATCTTCAATGACTGATTGGGATATACCGCATTTCCACCGGGCTTTCATCCGCGGGACAGGCCGCTGGGGCGGGGCGTGGTGTCGCACTGCGTCAATCTGCCTCGCGTCCCGTCGGCCCCGCCGGGGGCGGGTTCAGCCGGCCGCAAGCCGGTCAAGGAAGTCGCGCAGATCGCCGGTATTGTGATGGATATGGTCCTCAACCAGCGGCTCGGGCGCGACGAGAACGGTTCGCATCCCCATCCGGTGCGGTTCCAGCAGGTTGCGCGGATCATCCTCGAACATCGCACCACGCCCCGGGTCGAACCCGTCAAGCCGGACGATACAGTCAAAGGCATCGCGGCGCGGTTTCGGCAAATAGCCCGCTTCTTCAATGCCATAGATCGCGTCAAACAGGCCGGAAAGGCCGCGCCGTTCCAGCACGCGGGTGGCATAAAGCGTGTCGGCATTGGTGAAAACGATGCGCCGACCCGGAAGCGCGGCGATGCGGCGGGCAAGGGCATTGTCGCGGGAGAGACCCGAGAAATCGATATCATGCACGAAGGCCAGAAAATCTGACGGATCAATATCATGGCCGGACATCAGCCCGGCAAGCGTGGTGCCGTGTTCCTGCCAGTACCCATGGCGCAGCGCATCGGCGCTGGCCTCGTCGAGGCCAAGATTGCGCATCACCCAATCGGTCATCTTGCGCTCGATCTGGGGAAAGAGGCAGGCCCCGGCGGGGTAAAGCGTGTTGTCGAGGTCAAAGACCCAGGTGCTGATATTGCTGAAAGCTTCGTTTGGCATGGGCTTTCTTAGCATGGACGCGGGCGGGATGCAGCCGGAACTTGCGCGCAGTCGCGAGGCTTCGGGACAGGGCGGGCTTGCCTGCCGTCGTTCCCGCCACTAGGGTTCCCGGCCAGGGTTGCGGGGCGTGCGCTTTCTGGGCGGCTGTGTTGGCCCCGGGGCGAGATCATGGTGCCGCGATGATGCGCGAACAGGAGCGGGTCCAGTGCAGAAAGACGCCTATACGCTGATCCTTGAAGCGATCGAAGCGCGTGAATTCCGGCCCGGCGAGCGGCTGGTTGAAAGCGAGCTGGCCGAACGATTCGGGGTCTCGCGGACCCCGGTGCGCGAGGCGTTGCAGCGGCTTGAGACGCAATCGATGCTGAAACGCGACGGGCGCAGCCTGATCGTCGCGACGCTGGATCATAATCAGCTGGCAGAGCTTTACGCGGTCAGGACGGAACTCGAAGGCCTTGCCGCGCGGCTGGCGGCGCGTCACGCGACGGAAGAGGAAATCCGCGTGTTGCAAAGCATGGTCGCCGATGATCGTGCGCTGCTTGGCGGGGACCCGGCAGCGCTCAGCCGCGCGAATAAGCGCTTTCACCGCCAGATCCATCTTGCCAGCCATAACCGGTTTCTGGTGCAGCAACTGGATCTTCTGCACCGTTCGATGGCTTTGATGGCACAGACCTCTTTCGCCGCCGAGGGGCGGGACGGGGTCGCCCTCACGGAACATGAGGCGATTGTGACAGCGATTGCGGCGCGTGACGAAAACAGTGCCTGGACGGCGCTGAAAACCCATATCAGCCGGGCCTTTGAGACGCGTCTGAGGGTTGAGGCGGGCGAGCTGAAACTGCGCTGAACCTCATCCTGAGGGTTTCTTGCGGCAAGCACCGCAGCCGGCCTCTACAGTATCGAAGATCCCATGGCTGGTCTTGTCCCAATAGAACGGGCGGGTGATCAGCTCCCACAGTGCCTTGAGGCCGGCGAAGGTCGCGAGAGGCTGGTATAAATGCAGGGTGAAGACCCAGGATTTCGAGATCCTGTGCCCGGCCTGTTTCAGCGCCAGCCAGCCGAGGGTGAAATCGACCGCCGCAGAGAACAGGAAGGCGCCCAGCATCGCCCAGGTGAGGCCTGCGGGCAGGGCTTCGGCCAAAGGATGCGAAAACCCCAGAGCGATGATCCAGAAGCTCCAGAGCAGCGGCGCCAGCAGTGTTTGCAGCGCGGCGCAGAGGAACATCACCTGAAACCCGAGGAAAGCGCGGGTTCCGACCTCGCGCCAGAGCCTGAGCGGGCTGCGCATATGGACGAGCCAGGTCATCATATGGCCCTTGATCCAGCGCGAGCGCTGCCTGACCCAGGGGAAGGGGCGGCAATTGGCTTCTTCGCGGGTGACCGTTGACAAAAGCCCGGTGCGGTAGCCGGCGCGCGCCAGCCGGATGCCGAGATCGGCATCTTCGGTGACATTATGCGAATCCCAGGCGCCAAGCTCTTCCAGCACATCACGGCGAAAGAACAGCGTCGTCCCCCCGAGCGGCACCATCAGCCCGAGCCGTGCCACGCCAGGCAGAATCAGCCGGAACCAGGCCGCATATTCGATGGTGAACATGCGCGCGATCCAGTTGGTCGCCGGGTTGTAATAATCCAGCACCCCCTGAATGCAGGCGAGACCCGAATCGCTCTGGCGAAAATGGGCGACGACGCGGCGGATCTGATCTGCTTCGGGCGCATCTTCGGCATCATAGACGCCGATAATCGCGCCCTGGCAGTGGTCAAGTGCCACATTCAGCGCGCGTGGCTTTGTCTTAACCCGGCCCGGCGGAACCACAACGATCCGCATCCAGGCCGGCAGGCCGGCGTTTTCCAGCGCGGTGCGGGTCGAATGGTCTTCCGCCTCGACCGCGAGCACCACTTCCAGCAGGTCGCGGGGATAATCGAGCCGGGACAGCCGTCGTATGAGGCGCGGCGCGATATCGCTTTCATGATAGAGTGCAACAAGGAGCGAGACCCCGGGCAGCGGCCCGGCCGCCGGGCAAGGCGGGGGCAGGGGGCGGTGACGCAGGGTGGCGATCGCGCAGACCAGTTTCATCAGCGTCGACAGCACCATCGAGCCAAGCGCCAGAAACAACAGTGAAAGCCCGGTGCTGATCGGGAAATTCGCAACGCTTGCCAGAAGGGCGGCCGCCATTGCGGCGGCGATCAGCCTGACCCCGATCCCGCCCCAGTCGCGGCAGGAGAGAGCCGCCGCCACCCTTGTCTCGGCGGTATGGGCGATCTGTGAGCCGCGCACCAGCATCAGCGCCCGGGCGATGGAAGCGGCAGGCGCCAACGCCATCAGCACCGGGCCGATCTGTGCCTCGATCACCGGGCGCAGCCGGGCGAAAGCCTCGGGTCGCGAAGTCGCGACCACCGTCACTGCCCCGGCGCGCCGTAAGGGCAGAATGCCATGCCGCTGACAGAAACCAGGCCCGAGCAGGTCAATCGCGGCCGCTTCGGGTGCTGGGGACAGCGGATCGACAAACGGTGCACCAAAATGGTCGCGGGCTGCGGCGAGGAGATCATCTTCGGCCAGGGTGCCATGCGGCGGCACGCAATCACCGGCTGCCGAACTGTGCCGTGCCGAAGCCGCAGAGCCGGGTTGTTCGGGCCGGATCAGCCCATGGCGCAGGAGTGCAATCGCGAAGGGATCCGGCCGCGCGTCAGAGCGCGTGGGCCGGTCCTGCGTGACGTCCGCGTGAAGGCCGCAGGGCTGACGAAGGGATCCGTCCCACCGCGCTTTCCGCAGCGTGGCAGTCTCATGCCGCAAGTCCAGGGGCGAGGCGCCACCGATACTGATCAAATGCCGAACCGTCATCGCCCTGCGCATCCCGGATCACTTCCGGGCCCGAGATTGCGCAGGGATCAGTTAACGGGCGGTTAAGCCTGATTGGTCGGGCCCGGAATACTCCGGGCCTGTACTCTCAGACGGAACGGCGCGCATTCATTTCGGCCGCGAAACGCTCGAAGAGATAGTAGCTGTCTTGCGGGCCGGGGCTTGCTTCGGGGTGATACTGCACCGAAAACACCGGGCGGTCTTTGATGGCGATGCCGCAATTGGTGCCGTCGAACAGCGAGACATGGGTCTCGATCACGCCTTCGGGCAGGGTATCGGCATCGACGGTAAAGCCATGATTCATCGAGGTAATCTCGACCTTTCCGGTTGTCAGGTCTTTCACCGGATGGTTGGCGCCGTGATGGCCATGGTTCATCTTGCGGGTCTGGGCGCCAAGCGCCAGCGCCAGCATCTGATGACCGAGGCAGATGCCGAAGACCGGCAGGTCTTTCTCAAGGACGCCCCTGATCATCGGCACGGCATATTCGCCGGTCGCTGCAGGGTCGCCAGGGCCATTCGACAGGAACACGCCATCCGGTTTATGTGCCAGAACATCGTCGGCCGTGGCCGAGGCCGGCAGCACCACGACTTCGCAGCCGGTCGAGGCGAGGCAGCGCAGGATGTTCTTTTTCGCGCCGAAATCGACGGCGACGACTTTCGGGCCCGGGGCCGTGCGTTTGGTATAGCCCTCGGGCCAGGCCCAGCGTTTCTCATCCCAGGTGTAGCTTTGCGGGCAGGTCACGTCTTTTGCCAGATCGAGGCCGACAAGACCTTTCCAGGCGCGGGCCTTTGCCACCAGCGCCTCGACGTCGAACCTGCCTTCCGGGTCATGGGCGAGGGCCACATGCGGGGCGCCCTGCTGGCGAATGGCGCGGGTCAGGCGGCGGGTGTCGATACCGCCAATGCCGATCCGGCCGATCTTTGCCAGCCAGGACCGCAGGTCGCCGGTTGCACGCCAGTTCGAGGGCTCGGTCGGATCCCATTTCACCACCATCCCCGCCGCCGCCGGGGCCACGGTTTCGTCATCCTCGGGCGTGATGCCGGTATTGCCGATATGGGGGAAGGTGAAGGTCACGACCTGGCCCGCATAAGAGGGATCGGTGATGATCTCCTGGTAGCCGGTCATTGCGGTGTTGAAAACGAGCTCTGCCACCGTCTCGCCGGTCGCGCCAAAGCCGTAGCCATAAAAGAGCGTGCCATCCGCCAGCACAAGACAGGCAGTAGGACGGGGTGCTGCATGCGGCATGATTGGCTCCGGAGCGTGAGAGGATTCTGGTGTGCTGGCTAAACGGGCGCAACCTATGCCTCTGCCAGGGCAGGGTCAAGGCTTTGGGGTCTTTGATATTGTTGTGAAAAATCAGTGCCTTGGTTCAAAGGTGGTGACTTGCCGGAATCGGTGCCGCATGGCAGATTAGACGCCGGACCGAGAAGGAGCCCCGCGATGAGCCTGCGCAACAGCCTGAATGAGGCGATGAAAGAGGCGATGAAGGCCCGCGATTCTGCGCGGACCTCGACACTCAGGCTGATCAATGCCGCGATCAAGGATCGTGACATTGCAGCGCGGGGCGAGGGGCGTGGCGATGAGGGCGTCGCGGACAGCGAATTGCTGGCTCTGCTGGGCAAGCTGGTGAAACAGCGCCAGGAATCCGCCCGTATCTATGAGGAAGGCGGCCGGCTGGAGCTGGCTGAAAAGGAACTGGCCGAGGTGAAGGTGATCTCGGAATTCCTGCCGCGCCAGATGGATCCCGAAGAAGCGGCGGCGGTGATTGACCAGACCATCGCAGCGCTTGGCGCGAGTTCGATCCGCGATATGGGCCGTGTGATGGCGGAGCTGAAAGAGAAATACACCGGCCAGATGGATTTCGCGCAGGTTGGTGCCACGATCCGCGCCAGGCTGGCCTGAGGCCAGGTTCCGGGTCGGAGCCAGCTCCGGGTCAGGGCTCAGTTCCCAGAGATCAGGCCCGGTCGGCAGCCCTCACCCGGGCCAGCGCCTCGCGCAGCTCCTGCGCCAGTCTGCGACGCTCTTCGGGGGTGAGGAAGGCGCCGATCTCTACCTCGCGTTCACTGCCGCGCAGGGTCAGGTAATCCGGCACCGGCCCGCTGTTTTCCCCGTCATTCGGACAGAGATGCACGCTGACCCAATAGGGATTGGCCTCCCAGTTCTGGACCCGGCCACGCGGGCCGCGCCGGGTGAGGCTGATATGATCCCGGCTCAGCTGCAGATCTTCGGTGATGCTACGATCGCTCCAGGACCGTTTCAGCGCCAGCCAGATCATCGTCAGTGTGATCAGAAGAAATGGCAGCAGCCCCCAGAAAACCGGCGTCGCAATCACGGAGAGCAGCGGCAGCGCGATCAGCGCGGCAGTGGCGCCGATGAACCAGGCAAAGCCCGGCCGGCTCAGTGCGGAATAGGGCACCAGGTGCAGATGTTCCGGCCCGTCTGCGGGCCTTGACCAGTGATAGGGCATGGCGGATCCGAACTGAACTTATGCCTGATCGTCTGATCTGTCGCATAAACCGCGTCGCCGCCAAAGGCAAAGGCCCCGGAGAAATCTCCGGGGCCTTTTAAGTTTCAGGATTGTCACACCCGCTCAGTGGCTGTGCGAACGGTCCCAGTCCTCACGCTTGGGAAGCGTTTCGAACGTATGCTCCGGCGGCGGGCAGGGCAGGGTCCATTCCAGCGTGTCGGCATATTCGTTCCAGTAGTTGTTCTCGGTCACGCGGCGGCCTGCAAACAGGGTGTAGAACACGATGCCGATGAAGAAGAGGAACGAAGCAAACGAGATGAACGCGCCGATCGAGGAGATGTAGTTCCAGTATTCGAACTGCACCGGGTAGTCGATGTAACGACGCGGCATGCCCTGACGGCCGAGGAAGTGCTGCGGGAAGAAGGTCAGGTTCGCGCCGATGAACATCGCCCAGAAATGCAGCTTGCCTGCGAATTCCGGATATTGGCGGCCCGACATTTTGCCGATCCAGAAATAGACCCCGGCAAAGATCCCGAAGACGGCGCCCAGCGACATCACATAGTGGAAGTGGGCGACGACGTAATAGGTGTCGTGGTAGCCACGGTCCAGCGGTGCCTGCGACAGCACAACCCCGGTCACACCGCCAACGGTGAACAGGAAGAGGAAGCCGAAGGCGAAGAGCATCGGGGTTTTGAATTCCACCGAGCCGCCCCACATGGTTGCGATCCAGCTGAACACCTTGATGCCGGTCGGCACCGCGATGATCATGGTCGCCATCATGAAGTAGCTTTGCTGCGAGAGCGACATGCCGACGGTATACATGTGGTGCGCCCAGACGACGAAGCCCAGAACACCGATCCCGACCATCGCATAGACCATCGGCAGATAGCCGAAGACCGGCTTTTTCGCGAAGGTCGCCACAACCTGGCTGATGATGCCGAAGGCCGGGAGCACGATGATGTACACTTCCGGGTGGCCGAAGAACCACAGGATATGCTGGTAAAGGATCGGGTCGCCGCCACCTTCGGGCACGAAGAACGATGTGCCGAAGTTACGGTCGGTCAGCAGCATGGTGATTGCACCAGCCAGAACCGGCAGCGCCAGCAGGATCAGCCAGGCGGTCACAAAGACCGACCAGGCGAACAGCGGCACCTTATGCATGGTCATGCCAGGCGCGCGCATGTTGAGGAAGGTGGTGATGATGTTGATCGAGCCGACGATCGAGGAAGCCCCCGACAGGTGAACAGCGAAGATCGCCAGATCCATCGAGAAACCGGCTTCTTTTTCCGAAAGCGGCGGGTAAAGCACCCAGCCCACGCCCGATCCCGGCTGCCCGTCACCGCCCGGCGCAAAGAGCGAGGCCACGGCCAGCGCGGTCCCTGCAACATAGAGCCAGTAGGAGAGGTTGTTCATGCGCGGGAAAGCCATATCCGGCGCGCCGATCTGCAGCGGCATGAAATAGTTGCCGAAACCGCCGAACAGCGCCGGAATCACCACGAAGAACATCATCAGGATGCCATGCGCGGTGACGGTCACGTTCCACAGATGGCCGTTCGGAGTACATTCTCCGGGCGCCGCTGCGGTCAGACGCATTCCTTCGGCGCACATATACTGTACGCCCGGCTCCATCAGCTCCATCCGCATATAGACGGTGAAGATGACCGAGATCAGCCCGACGATTGCCGCCGTGAACAGATAGAGAATCCCGATATCTTTGTGGTTGGTGGACATAAACCAGCGGACGAAAAATCCGCGCTTGTCATGGTCATGCCCGTGGATGGCTGCATCCGCCATAGGCGTCTCCCGCTATTGCACTTCGGCCCCACGCCCGGGCTTACGCCAGTGGCTGGGGCCTCATTCCCTTGCTGATCCGTGTTTAGCGGGCGCGGCGAAGGGCCGCAACGATGAATTGATCAGGATCAAATTCGCCAGGAGGCAGGGCCCGGCCTGTGGCACGAACACACTGAAGTGCCGGATTTTCGTGTCTCAGCCGGGGCGCGCAGGGGGATGACCCGCTCGGATCAGCCAGGTTTTCCCGGCAGTTTCGCCAGCGGATGGTGATTATAGACGAGGTCTTTCAGCTCATCTTCCAGCACATGGGTATAGATCTCGGTGGTGCCCAGATCGGCATGACCCAAAAGCGTCTGGATCACCCGCAGATCGGCGCCACCAGCGAGAAGATGCGTCGCGAAAGCGTGGCGCAGCACATGCGGGGTGACCTTTGCCGGCGAGATCCCGGCGGCAACCGCCATGGCCTTGATCAGCACGAAAAAGCTTTGCCGGGTCATATGCCCGTCTGCGCCACTGCCCGGAAAGAGGTATTTCGATACGGGCTGGCCTGCGGCTTTCTGTGCGGCCTCGCGCGCATCCAGCGCGGTCAGCCAGTCCGCAACCGCCGCGCGCGCCGGGGGCGAGAGCGGCACCATCCGTTCTTTATCGCCCTTGCCGCGGACAAGGATCATCGCCGGATTGCCGCGCACTGCCGCCTGGGACAGGGTCACCAGCTCGCTGACCCGCATGCCGGTGGCGTAAAGCAGCTCCATCAGGGCTGTGTTGCGCAGCCGGTCTGCCGGGCTGCGGCCATGTCCGGCTGCGGCATCCAGCAGCCGGGTGATCTCTTCGACCGAAAGCGTCTTCGGCAGGCTTTTCGATTTGCCGGGGCCGGAAATCCGCAGCCCGGGATTGTCCTCGCGCCAGCCTTCCTCAAAAGCGAAACGGTAGAGCTGGCGAATCGACGAGAGCCGCCGCGCGCGTGTTGCGGCCGAAAGCCCCTGGGCGTCGCAATGGACCAGATAGGCCTCGATGGTCATACGGTCGAGCGTCGCGATATCATGACCCTCAGCCGCGACCCATTCGGCGAAATCCCTGAGGTCGCGGCCATAGGCAAGGCTGGTATTGCGCGCCGCGCCAGCTTCGGCTGCGATGGCATCGAGAAAGGTCGAGATCCAGCGCCAGGCCGGATTGACCGGCGGTTTCCCCCCTTTTGTGCCAGCTGTCGGGCCTGTCATCGGCTCAGCCCCGCCGCTCGAGGATCATCAGCTCCAGCGCGGTGCGGCGGGCGACATTTTCCAGCTTCACCTTGCGCAGCAGTGACAGACCGCGTGTCACCCCCGAAACATTGCCGTCAACGCCACGCTGGATGTCTTCAATCGCCAGCAAAATCGCCTCGCCAAGCCGCATCCCTTCCAGAAGCATACGCGCCTCGTCGGAGATTTCCGGCGTCAGGAAGGCCGGGGCGATGGCGCGGCCCATCATATCCGGCGCACGCAGCCCGGTAATATCGCCAAGCGCCAGCCCTGTCAGGAAGATCTCGGTCTCGTCCAGCGCCTTATGCGTGCTGGCGATGGCCTCGTATTGCGGCGACAGCAATCCGATGCGAAAGGCGATCCGCGCGACATCCGGCGGCAGATCCAGCGCCGCCAGGGGGGGGCCGTAAAGCGAGGCGAAGGGCACTTCGAGTTCGGCTTCCTGCATCCTCGCCCAGACCGGCGGCAATGTCGCTGCAATCCGGGTCTTGTCTTTCGACTGCATCGCCGCATCGAAGGCCTGGAACGCATCGACCCGGTCCCAGACCCCGCCCGACGCCGCCGCGTCGCGTTCGGTATAAAGCCCGAGCAGGACATTGGGGGCGATGGTGCCGGCGCGGGTCAGCCGCTCGGCCGCCTCGATCTGGGCCTTCCAGCCCGATTGTGGTCCGATCTCGGCATAGGCGAAGGCAATGGGCATCCGCCCCGTGGGCATGGTCTCGCCAATCGCTTCGTAAAGCTTCCAGTCCAGCGGTGTCACCGGGCTGGGCGGCGGTGGCACGGCATCGGCCTCGAAAAGATCGGGGTCAAGAAAGCGCGACAACAGCGCGGTCTGCGCCTTGTCGACATCGCCAAGCTTATCGGCACTGGTCAGGGTCAGCGCGGCCGCATCCCATTCCCCGCCACGGGCGAGGCAAAAGACATGGGCGGGGAGTGTCGGCGCCAGACCCGGGGCTTTTTGCATCCTCTCGCAGGCCTTGTCCTCGCGCCCGGTCAGGATCGCGATGTCGAAGGCGCGGCGGAACAGATCGGGCGTCCCATCCCCTGCAATGTCGATCAGCGCCGCTGCCTGTTCCAGCGCGCCGATCTGCAAAAGCTTGTCGATCCGGGCCAGAAGCAGGCGCCCGTCATTGCCGGCGTCAATCGGCGGATCGGCTTCGGCCAGCAACATGGTCAGGAAAAGCTGGCGGAGCGCCGGCAGGCTTTCCATCCGGTCGCGGATCACGGCGCGGGCAATCTCATCCGAGAGGCCCGCGCCCCAGAGATTGCGCGGCAGGCCCGAGACCGCCGGGGAAATCAGCCCGACGGAATCGGGCGAGGGGATATCGAGCGAGGTTGACGACACCGTCACCGGCAGCGCGCCTTCGCTGGTCACCGGTGGCTCGATGGTCTTGACCGGACCGGCAGGTTTGCCTGCTTTGCCCGCGCCCGGCGTGCTGACTGATTGTGACAGCCAGTCGATCGCCGACAGCGGATCATCACCGGCCGCAAAAGCCGGAGCGCTGCCCATGCTGCAGGCGAGGCCAACGACCCCCGACGCCATCAGCCGGCGCAGAGCCCTCCCGGCGCCGGGATGCGGCGCAGATCGGGAAATCGCCCGCGGCAGCAGCGCGCAAAAGCGATCAACTCGCATCCAGCACCACAGGTTTTGTCACTTCGGCCGGTGTCGGTGTCATATCGACGAGATAGGCATAGGCGGCCAGCGCCGCAAAGCCGAGAATCGCCAGAACCAGCAATGCCTTGATAATCCGCCCCATAAACCAGTCCCTTTGTATTCGCCTGTCTCAGCGCTGCCTCGCGGACAGGAAATTCCTGCCGATCCGGTCCTTTTCCTGCCTGATCGTCTGCCCGCCTGGTGAATATATATGGCTTTCCGGCCAAGATCACGCCATTGGAGAACGAAAAGCGCGGCGGCTTACCGTGATCCCCGCCGCGTTCACGCGATGGTGAAGGCAATGTATCGACTGAAAAAGACCGTCGCCATGGTCGGTATGATGGGGGCGGGGAAAACCGCCGTCGGAACGGCGCTGGCGAAACTGCTGAAAGTGCCCTTTGTCGATTCGGATGAGGAAATCGTCAAAGCAGCGGATCGCAGCATTGCCGAGATCTTTGACCGCGATGGCGAGCCGTTCTTTCGCGACCGCGAATTCGAGGTGATCGGCAGGCTGTTGCGCGGCCGCCCGGCGGTGCTCTCGACCGGGGGCGGCGCCTTTCTGGCTGTCCGCAACCGCGACCAGATTGCGGAACACGGGATCTCGGTCTGGCTGAAGGCCGAGCCCGAAGTCCTGTGGCAGCGCGTGCGGCACAAGACGACGCGGCCCCTGCTGCGCACCGCCAATCCGCGCCAGACGCTTATGGAGCTTTGTGCCGCGCGCGAGCCGTCTTACCGGCTTGCCGATCTGGAAGTGGATTCGGCGGCCGGCCTTTCGGTCGAACAGATGGCGGCGCGGGTCGTCGGGGCGCTGGTGACGCGCCCCGATGTGCTGGAAGAACTCTGACGGGAATCCGGAGAAGAACATGTTGAATATTGTGCCGGTCAATCTGGGCGAGCGCTCCTATGAGGTTCGGATCGGCTCTGGTCTGATCGATAATGCAGGTTCGGCAATCCTGCCGATGCTGCGCAGAAAGAAGCTGGCCGTGGTCACCGATGAGACGGTCGGCGCGCTGCATCTGGAACGGCTAAGGGCCGGTCTTGCCATTATCGGCATTGAAATGTCCCATATGGCACTGCCGGCGGGCGAGGCGACCAAGTCCTGGAGCTCTCTGTCGCAGACCGTCGAATGGCTGCTGGAGCAAAAGGTCGAGCGCAAAGATGTCGTGGTCGCTTTTGGCGGCGGTGTGATCGGGGATCTCGTCGGTTTCGCTGCGGCCGTGCTGCGTCGCGGCGTTCGATTCGTGCAGATCCCGACCTCGCTGCTCGCCCAGGTCGACAGTTCGGTCGGCGGCAAGACCGGGATCAACACGCCCCAGGGCAAGAACCTGGTCGGCGCCTTTCACCAGCCCTCGCTGGTGCTCGCTGATATCGGTGTGCTGGAAACGCTGACACCGCGCGACTTTCTGGCCGGCTATGGCGAAGTGGTGAAATACGGCCTTCTAGGGGATCCGCTGTTCTTTGACTGGCTGGAAACTGAGGGACCGGCGCTGGCGCGCGGTGACCGCGAGGCGCGGCTGAAGGCGGTGACGCGTTCGGTCGAGATGAAGGCCGGGATCGTCGAACGCGACGAGACCGAAGAAGGCGAGCGCGCGCTTCTGAACCTCGGCCATACGTTCTGTCACGCGCTGGAAAACGCGACCGGTTATTCCGGCCGTCTTTTGCATGGCGAGGGCGTGGCCATCGGCTGCGCGCTGGCATTCGAGCTGTCGCAGCGGCTTGGGCTTTGCGCCCAGGAGGCGCCGAGCCGGGTTCGCGCCCATCTCAAAGCGATGGGGATGAAGACCGATCTGGCTGATATCGAAGGCGATCTTCCCGATGCCGAGGGGCTTTTGCGCCTGATGGGCCAGGACAAGAAAGTGGTCGACGGCAAGCTGCGCTTCATTCTTGCGCGCGGCATTGGCGAGGCTTTAGTGGCCGATGATGTGCCGCCGGATATGGTGCTTTCGGTGCTGCGGGACGCGCTGGTGCGGCGCTGAGGCTTTACCTGCCAGAAAGGTTCGATATAATTGTTGAAACATAACGCATCGACCTGAGAGGCTGCCATGAAGCTCGGCTATATTTCTGCTGGCCCCGAGGGCGAGACCGACCTCCTGCTCCAGGACGTTGCGCGCCGCCTGAGCGCGCATGGTCTGACCCCGGCGGGCACGGTGCAGATCAATACGCTGCGCCCGGGGCGCACGAAAAGCGACATGGATCTCTGGGTTTTGCCCGAAGGGCCGCAGATCCGCATCAGCCTTGACCGCGGTGACGCGGCGACCGGCTGCCGGCTCGACACGTCGGCGCTGGAAGAGGCGGCAGTGATCGTGGCGCAGCGGCTTGGCGCGGCGGATGTGCTGATGGTCAATAAATTCGGCAAGCAGGAGGCCGACGGCCATGGTCTCGCCGATTCCGTGGCCGAGGCGCTTGGGGATGGCAAGCCCGTGCTCTGCGGCATGGCGGATCACTTCCTCGAAGGCTTCCTGAACTACGCCGCCGGCCATGCCGAGGAATTGCCCCGCGATGCCGATCAGGTTTTCGCCTGGGTGCTGGAAGCGCATCAGGCCCGGCTCGCAACCGTCTGAGCTGAGCTGGTCTGGGAAGGTCAGGGCAGATCCGACCTTTGCCCGGGGGAACGGCGACTTCGCCTCGGGGGCTGACACTCCGATACGGCTCTTTACCCGCGCCCGCCATGATAAGGCGCCACGGCCGCCGGTCGGCGACCGGCGCGATCCGGGCCAGGTGCTGCAAGGCAGAATGCCGCAGCCTGACATGACGCAATCCAGTCCTCTGCCGCGGTAGGGCTCCAGACGGCGGATGTAACGCTTGCAGAGGCTGATCCGCTGGTGATCCTGATGGCATTCGCCTTTCGGCCAATGTCGGTATGGTCTTCAGCTGGTTCCCGACTTTGCGCAGGGTGCGGATGGATTCGATCGAGGCGCTCAGGTATCAATAGCGGCGGCTATGTGCCCAGGAGGCGAGGAAGCTGTGGATGGATTCTCAACTGCGGTTTCCATCTGAGAACGGACATGGTAAGGTCCTGGCATGAAAGCAAAACACTCCGATCAGGCAGCAAGAATGACCCAGGCGCTCCGCGATGGCGGGGTGCGGGTGACCCGGCAGCGCGAGGCGCTGGTCCGGGTCCTGACCGAATCCGCCGATCACCCGGATGCAACCGAGCTGCACCGCCGCGCGCAGGTGATCGATGACACGGTGTCTTTGGCGACCGTGTACCGGACGCTGACGGTGCTGGAGCGCGAGGGCGTGATCCATCGCCATTCATTTGAGAACGGCTCGGCCCGGTTCGAAGTGGCGGCGCAGGGGCATCACGATCATATCCTTGATCTCGACAGTGGCGAAATCATCGAATTCCACAGCGAAAAGATCGAGGACCTGCAGCGCCGGATTGCGGCCGAGATGGGCTACGAGATCGTCCATCACCGGCTGGAGCTTTACTGCCGCAAAGTGTGAGGGGCCAGCGAGGCTGGGGGCGCTGACCCCCACGGCCATCGGCCTCCCGTCGAAATACCTGGGTCAGGAAGAACAGTTATTCGGCGGCGTGGCTGCGGTGTCGTGCCGGGGTGAGGCTGTCGAGCCTTTTGCTGAGGGTTTCGATGCGGGCGGCAAGTTCTTCGGCTGGTGGGGCCTCCGGTTCGCGCTCCGGGCTGCCGATCAGGCGGCCGAAGATCCAGGCGAAGAGGCGCGAGATATCGTCCATGATCAGGTAGAAGGCCGGCACGATCACGAGGCTGAGGACCGTTGAGACGATGATGCCGCCGGTGACTGCGATGGCCATCGGTGCGCGGAAGGTTCCGCCTTCGCCCACGCCAAGCGCCGAAGGCAACATCCCTGCCGACATCGCGATCGAGGTCATGACGATGGGGCGGGCACGCTTATGGCCGGCCTCGACCACGGCGGCGATCCGCTCCATGCCGCGCGCGCGCATCTCGATGGCGAAATCGATCAGCAGGATGGCGTTTTTCGTGACAATCCCCATCAGCATCAGAATGCCGATCAGCACCGGCATCGAGACCGGGTTATTGGTGATGATCAGGGCGATGGCGACGCCTCCGACCGAGAGGAGCAGCGAGGCGAGAATGGTGATCGGCTGAATGACCGAGCGGAACAGAAGGATCAGCACTGACAGGACCAGCATCAGCCCCATGATCATAGCATTGGCGAAACTGTCGAGAAGTTCGGCCTGGATCTCGGCATCGCCCGAGGGGCGCAGGATGACGCCTTCGGGCAGATCAAGCGCCGCAGTGACCGCGTCGAACTGCGCGGTGGCGTCGCCAAGGGCTACGCCGGAGGCGAGGTCGGCGCCGATCTGCGCGACCCGGAGCCGGTTCAGCCGTTTGATCTGCGCCGGACCCTGCGAGATGGAGATATCGGCGACCGAGGCCAGCGGCACCAGAATGCCGGTGGCAGTCTGAACCTTCAGCGCGGCCAGCCGGTCCGGATCGCCGCGCGCCTCGTCATTCAGCCGCACCCGGATCGGGATCAGGCGATTGTCGATCGAGAGTTTCGCAAGCGCCGCATCGAAATCGCCGATGGTCGCGGTGCGCAGGGTGGCCGCAATGGCGCCGGTGGTAACGCCAAGCCGCGCGGCCTCGTCAAGGCGGGGGGTGACGCGGATCTCTGGCCGGGGCAGAGTGGCCTCGGTTGAGACATTCATCAGGAGCGGCTCGCCGGTCAGCGCGCTTTCCAGCTGTTCGATGGCCTTGTTCAGCGCATCGGCGTCCGGCGAGAGGATGTCATAGGCGAGGGGGCGGCCGCCCGGTCCTCCGGGGCCCCCGAGCTTGAAGGCGCGGATATCGGGAAGAGTGGCAAGACGGGCAAAGACTTCGGCCTCGATCACGTCCTGGGGGCGGGTGCGGGTGTCAGAAGGCGGCAATGTGGCCCAGGACCCGATCAGCGGCAGCTGGCCCATCACATCTGAGAGCCTTCGCAGGAGGCTGACATCGCGGCGTTCCAGCAGCACGGTGATGGTGGCGCGGCGCAGTTCGCGGTCGCCCAGAGGCGATGCGCCGCCGGTGACGAGGATATGTTCGATGCCTTCGGTCCGGGCGATGGCGGCGCGCATCTCGTCGGTCACGCGGTCGGTTTCTGCGAGACCCGAGCCGGGCGGCAGTTCGACCGAAATGGTGAAGCGGCTTTCGTCATCGGGCGGGAAGAGGTTGCCGGGAATCCGTGACATGGCGATCACCGATCCGGTCACCAGCACGATGGCAAAGATCAGGGTCAGGTAGCGGGCGAGAAAGCGCCAGCGGCCCATGCGGGCAGGGCCGGTGCTCAGCCTTACAAGCCGCATATAGAAACGCATCACCGGACCATCCCGATGGTCATCTGTATGGCCGTCGGCATCTTTCGGGCGCATGATATAGGCCGACATCATCGGTGTGATCAGCCTGGCAACCAGCAGCGAGAAGAACACCGCAACCGCGACCGTCAGCCCGAATTGCATGAAATACTGTCCGGGAATGCCGGGCATAAACGAGACCGGCACGAAAACCGCGATGATCGTCGCAGAGGTAGAAATCACCGCCAGACCGATCTCATCCGCCGCATCAATCGAGGCGCGCCAGGGCGATTTTCCCATCCGCATATGCCGCGCGATATTCTCGATTTCGACAATCGCATCATCGACGAGGATCCCGGTCGCCAGCGTCAGCGCGAGGAATGACAGAAGATTCAGCGAAAAGCCGATCATATCCATCACAAGGAAGGTCGGCACCGCCGACAGGGGCAGCGCGACGGCGGCGATAAAGGTCGCGCGCCAGTTCCTGAGAAAAACCAGCACGACCAGAACCGCAAGGATCGACCCCTCGATCAGCGTATCAAGCGCGGCCTGGTAATTGCCCTGGGTATAATAGACCTGATCGTCGATCAGGGAAATCTGCACCTCCGGGTGATCAGCACGCACCCTGGTCAGTGCCTCGGCCACAGTGGCCGCAACCGAGACCTCGGATGCGCCTTTCGAGCGGTAGACCGCCAGCGCCACCACCGGATTGCCGTCCTGGCGCACAAAGCTCTGCGGATCGCTGTAACCGTCGCGGACCTCGCCCAGATCGGAAAGGCGGACGAAACGGCCATTCGGCAGCGCGATGGTCGCATCCGCCAGCCCCTGTACCGTCTGCTGGTTCCCCAGGGTGCGGATCGCCTGTTCGCCACCGCCAAATTCGGTCTTGCCCGATCCGAGATCGGCATTGGTCTGCGCAAGCTGCTGGCTGACCGCAAGCGCAGTGATGCCGTAGCTGCCGAGACGCAGAGGGTCGAGATCGACGCGGATCTCGCGGTCGACCCCGCCATAGCGGCTGACCTGGCCCACGCCGGGCCGGCCCTGCAAGGCGCGGGTCAGCGTGTCATCGGTGAACCATGACAATTCCTCGATGGTCATGGCCGGGGAGGAAACCGCGAAGGTCTGGATCGCCTGGCCCTCGACATCGACTTTGGTGACGATGGGGGTCTCGACATCGGCCGGCAGATCGCCGGTGATGCGGTCAATCGCATCCTTGACGTCCTGGACCGCCGTTTCGGTCGGGATCTCCATACGAAATTCGATCAGCGTGGTCGAAAGCCCGTCCGAGATATTCGAGGTGACATTCTTCACCCCGTTCAGCCCGGCGACGGCATCCTCGATCTCTTTGCTGACCTGGGTTTCCAGCTCTGCGGGTGCGGCGCCGGCCTGGGCGACGGTGACCGAGACCAGCGGCAGGTCGATATTGGGAAAGCGCGTGATCGGCAGCTTGTTGAAGCTTTGCCAGCCAAGCGCCATCAGGAGGACAAAGGCAAGGATCGGCGCGACGGGGTTGCGGATTGCCCAGGCAGAGAAATTCATCAGATAGTCCTCACTGCACCGGGTTCGGGCTGGCCGGGTCCCGGGGAGCCGGATTTTTGGGCGCCGGCGCTGCGGCGGGTGATGCTCCCGTGACCGGATTGACCTTCTCGCCAGGGCGGATGAAGGCGCCGGCGCGGGTGACGACCAGATCACCGGGCTGCAGATCGCCCGCCGCAAGCCCCGCAAACCCCTGATCGCGGATCATCACAACCACCGGGATCTCTTCGACGATCCCGCCCCGTATCCGCAGGAGCATCTCGCCGCCCTCTTTGCTGCTGATCGCCGAAAGCGGCACGGCGGGCAGGTGATCCTGCGCCAGCGTTATCGTCGCTTCGGCAAACATGCCGGTCCTCAGAGAGGGCTCGGGCGGCAGGCTGATCCGCGCGCGGCCCTGACGGGTGGTGGTGTCGATGGCGGGTTCGATCAGGCGCATCGTGCCGCCGGGCATGTCGGCGAGGCCGGCGGCGCGGAGGTGCACAGCCTGGCCGGCGCGCAAGGCGGGCAGCGCGGCCTCTGGCACATCGGCGCGCAATTCCAGAGCGCCGTCTTTTTCCAGAACGAACATCGGCATCCCTTGCGCCGAGGCGACCGCGCCGATGGTGGCATTCCTTGCGGTGATGCGCCCGCCATAGGGGGCCTTTACCTCGGTCCGGGTCAGCATGAGATCGACATTGGCAAGCTGCGCTGCCGCAAGATCGGCCTGCGCCTTTGCGGCCGCCAGGGTCTCATGCGCCAGATCAACCCGCGCTTCGGCCGCCTGGAGCGCCGCCGAAGCGCTGTCGGAGGCCGCTGAAGTCGCGGTGCCCTGTGCCTCGAGCCTGGCAGTGCGTTCGGACACGCGTTTTGCCTCGTCCCGCGCGGCGCGGGCCTCGATCTGCTGCGCCTCGGACTGGGCAATCGCCGCCTTTGCTTGGGCCAGACCCGCTAGGCTTTGTGCGCGCTGGAGGTCGAGAGACGATGAAGACAGCACCGCCAGAACCGCGCCGGTTTCGACATAGTCGCCGATATCGGCGCGCAGTTCCTCGATGGGCTGCCCCTCGATCAATGGCTGCACCTGGACCTCTTCGACCGCAGCGATCAGCCCGGTGACGATCAGGCGCTGGGTCAGATCCTGCATCGTGACCGGGGTGACATGGATCGCCGGCAGGGCAATCCCGGGCGCTGGCTGGTCTTCGGCCAGAAGCGGGAAAGCGGGCAGGGCGGCAAGGGCGGCAATCGCAAGAAGCTGGCGCATCGGTCAACCGTGAGCAGGAGCGAGAGGGATATCGTCAAGGATCTGGTCAATGCTGCGCCGGATCAGCTGGGACAGCATCGGGTCGGGGCTCAGGTCAGAGCGCTGGCCATAGCCGCGCAGCACCAGGACCACAAAGCGGGCCTGCGAGCTGAAACGCGCGCGGCAGGTCTCGGGAGAAAGCCCGGAGACGGCAGCGAAAACCTCAAGCAGCATGTCGCAGACGGTTTCTTCCATCCGCTGGCAGGTCGTCGAGATCTCGGATTGCCGGAGCGCACTTGCCGATATCTCAGCCGCCAGCCGGCAGTCATCGGGGCCGGTCTCTTCGAGATGCTGCGCGATGCCGGCGCGCAGCGCCGCCATCTTGTCGGGCGCCGCCAATACGGCCTGGAACTGCACGCGCACCTCATCGACATCCTGGGCGACCAGCGCTTCGACGATCGCGGTTTTCGACGGGAAGTAGCGGTAGAAGTTACCGACGCTCATTCCGGCAGCGCGGGCGAGGTCATTCATCGAGGTGCCGTCAAACCCCTTCGCGGCAAAGGTGCTGCGGATCGCGGTGAGGATCCCGGCGGTACGGGGCTGGTTCGGGCTCTGACCCGGTGCGGTTACGGCAGGGGATTCCATCAGGAGCTTTCTTGCGGCACAGGAAGGGGCAGGGCGTGAATGAACGTTCATTCTCATAATGCGGACCGCAAGCGACTCTGCAAGTGCAAATCCTGCCGGACTGTGGCAGAAGCCGCCCATATGGGCCGGAGGCGGGCGAAAATCCGCAGGAGCGACCCAGGATGCGGCAGGAGATGGTGATGCAGGAGCGGTTCTCGTTCGAGGTGAAGGCGACAGATGGCGCGGCGCGGCTGGGGGTGATCCATACGCCCCGCGGCGATATCCGCACGCCTGCTTTCATGCCGGTCGGCACGGCGGCGACGGTCAAGGCGATGATGCCGGAGTCGGTTGCCGCGACCGGGGCGGATATCCTGCTCGGGAATACCTATCACCTGATGCTGCGCCCCGGGGCGGAGCGGATCGACCGCCTTGGCGGGTTGCATAAATTCATGAACTGGCAAAAGCCGATCCTCACCGATTCCGGCGGCTTCCAGGTCATGAGCCTCGCGGGGCTGAGGAAGCTGACCGAGGAGGGGGTGAAGTTCTCTTCCCATGTCGACGGCTCAAAACACATGCTCTCGCCCGAGCGCTCGATGGAGATCCAGAAGCTGCTGGGATCGGATATCGTGATGTGTTTCGACGAATGCCCGGCGCTGCCGGCGACCGAGGAAGAGGTCGCGAAATCGATGCGGCTTTCGATGCGCTGGGCACAGCGCTCGCGCGATGCCTTTGGCGACAGGCCTGGCCATGCGCTGTTCGGGATCATGCAGGGCGGCGTTACCCGCGATCTGCGAGAGGAATCCGCCAAAGCCCTGACAGAGATCGGCTTTGACGGCTATGCGGTCGGCGGCCTCGCCGTGGGCGAGGGGCAGGAGGCGATGTTTGGCGTTCTCGACTATGCGCCAGGCTTCCTGCCAGAGGACAAGCCGCGCTATCTGATGGGCGTCGGCAAGCCCGATGACATCGTCGGCGCGGTCGAGCGCGGCATCGATATGATGGACTGCGTGCTGCCGTCGCGGTCAGGGCGGACGGGCCAGGCCTGGACCCGGCGCGGTCAGGTGAATATCAAGAACGCCCGCCATCAGGACGATCCGCGCCCGCTGGACGAGGCTTGCACCTGCCCGGCCTGCCGCAACTATTCCCGCGCCTATCTGCACCATGTGCTGCGGTCGCAGGAGATCATTGCCTCGATGCTGCTGACCTGGCACAACCTGCACTACTATCAGGAACTGATGGCCGGCCTGCGTGACGCCGTCGGAGCAGGGCGACTGTCAGCTTTTGTCGCAGATTTCCATGCAAAACGGGCAGAGGGCGATATCGAGCCGCTCTGACCGGGTGCCAGCCACAGAATTCAGCGCGGCGGCATTTGTGGGGTGCCCGTGGCGAGCAGGGAACGGTCCGGGCGCCCGTTTGCCCGTGCGGCGTAGCCGTCATTCACCTCGCGGGCGATGCAGCTCAGCGCCATACCGAGGCGCAGCATCGGATATGCGCCGCGGACAGTTTCCTGCCAGGAGATCTTGCTGCCGCCACCTGGGTCGGGACTGAGCGTGAAAGACAATGTGCCGCCGAGCGCCGGGAAGGCTGCTTTCCCATCGGGATCCCAGAAGTTCATTTCCATGCTGATCTGCCGTCCGGGCATATAGTCATGGACGGTGACCAGATGCGGGGACTCGCCTTTTCTTTGAAGCATGAAATCGGCGCTGCTCCCCTCGGGGGCGGCACTGACGGTGCTTTCAGGGTAAAAATAGCGGTCCAGCTGTCCAGGCAGCGGGTAAAGCAGCTTCCACGCCTCATCGGGAGGTTCTGGTGAGGTGAAGCGACCCCGATATGGGCCTGCATTGCTGCGCATCCAGTCCGGGCAGGGGCCGATTGAAAAACGACAAACAAGGCAGAAACAGGCAAAAAGGATGCTCCATTCCGCCCAGCCTGCAACCTCGCCCCAATGGGTCAGGTCGCGCGGCTTCGGCAGATTTGGGCCGATCAGCGCCATCAGCGGTGGCATGATCCGTTCCAGGACCGAGACGATCAGCGCTGTCAGGGCGAGGGAGATGAGCAGGACCTCGATCACGTCGAGAAAGCGCGGCGTGAAAGCCGCAAGAAGCGCAGTGCACAGGGCGATAAAGCCAAAACTGAGGACGGCGATGGCGATGAGCCCCTCTGGCGTTTGCAATCTCTCGACCATGCCCGCGTCGAACTGGTCCATCGCATAAAGGGCATAGCAAAGCGTCAGGGTCAGCAAGGTGCCACCGAAGAGCATGCGCTTATACTGGTGAATGATCCGCCTGAGCATGACCCGGGTCCTGGTTGGTGTCACCTTTTTGTTATCCTGCTTCCGGGCGATGATGTGGCGCGAACAGGGAAAAAATGTCCCGGCCCGGGCTTTGGTGGGGATGGAGTTCCGGGTCACTTGGCTATTTCGGATGCCAACCCCTCTTGCAGAGCCATGCCCGCACGCTATTCTGCCTTGCTGACCCCGCGAGAGGGGGGGAGACTTGAATTCATACTGTGGTCAACACAGATTAACAGGCGATCCGATGGAGATGGCGATGGCTGCCGATACCCGGGGCCGCACTGTCTGCCGAAATGAAGGATGAATGATGAGCGATATCAGAACCTCCACTTACCCCGTCCTGCCGCTCCGCGACATCGTGGTCTTTCCCCATATGATCGTGCCGCTGTTTGTGGGCCGGGAAAAATCGGTGCGGGCGCTGGAAGAGGTGATGCAGGATGATCGCCAGATCCTCCTGTCCAGTCAGCTTGACCCGACCGTTGATGACCCCTCGCCCGAAGGGATCTACCGCACTGGCGTGCTTGCCAATGTGCTGCAACTTTTGAAACTGCCCGATGGCACCGTGAAGGTGCTGGTTGAGGGCAAGTCGCGGGTGAAAATCACCGACTTTATCGATAACCCGTCTTACTTCGAGGCGAGCGTCGAGCCGCTGTCGGAAGAGACCGGCGATCAGGAAGCGGTCAATGCCCTGCTGCGCGCCGTTGGCGAAGAGTTTGAACGCTACGCCAAGATCAAGAAGAACATCCCCGAAGAGGCGATGGCTGCTGTCTCCGACACGCGCGAACCGGCGCGGCTGGCGGATCTGGTGGCCGGTCATCTTGGGATTGATGTGGCGCAGAAACAGGATCTTCTTGAAACCCTGGTGATCTCCGAGCGGCTTGAGAAGGTTTACGGCCAGATGCAGGGCGAGCTTTCCGTCCTCCAGGTCGAGAAGAAGATCAAGACCCGCGTCAAGACCCAGATGGAGAAGACGCAGCGCGAGTATTATCTGAATGAGCAGATGAAGGCCATTCAGAAGGAACTCGGCGATGGCGAGGACGGCCAGAACGAGATTGCCGAACTGGAAGCGCGGATCGCAAAGACCCAGCTGTCCAAAGAAGCACGCGAAAAGGCCGATGCCGAGGTCAAGAAGCTGAAATCGATGTCGCCGATGTCGGCCGAGGCCACCGTTGTGCGCAACTATCTCGACTGGCTGCTGGGCGTTCCCTGGGGCGTGAAGTCGCGCACCAAGAAAGACCTGCCGGCCGCGCAGAAGGTGCTCGACAGCGATCATTACGGGCTGGAAAAGGTCAAAGAGCGGATCGTCGAATATCTCGCCGTTCAGGCGCGGGCGACGAAGCTCAAGGGCCCGATCCTCTGCCTCGTCGGCCCGCCCGGCGTGGGGAAAACCTCGCTTGGCCGTTCGGTCGCGAAAGCCACGGGTCGTGAATTCATCCGCATCTCGCTTGGCGGCGTGCGCGACGAATCCGAGATCCGCGGACATCGACGGACCTATATCGGCTCGATGCCCGGCAAGATCATCCAGGCGCTGAAAAAGGCCAAGACCACCAACCCGCTGATCCTGCTTGATGAAATCGACAAGATGGGCCAGGATTTCCGGGGCGATCCGGCATCGGCACTGCTGGAGGTTCTTGACCCGGAACAGAACGGCACCTTTGTGGACCACTATCTGGAGGTCGAGTATGACCTCTCGAACGTGATGTTCATCACCACGGCGAACTCCTACAACATGCCGGGGCCGCTGCTTGACCGGATGGAGATCATCCCGCTTTCGGGCTATACCGAAGACGAGAAACGCGAGATCGCGAAGCAATATCTGCTGCCGAAGCAGGTCAAGGCGAATGGCCTGAAGAAGGGCGAATTCGCTGTCCCGGACGAGACGCTGAACCATGTCATCCGCTATTATACGCGTGAGGCAGGGGTGCGGAATCTTGAGCGGGAAATCGCGAAACTGGCGCGGAAATCGGTGACCGAGATCCTGAAAGGTCAGTCGAAATCCGTTGATGTGACGCCCGCCAAGGCCGAGGAATATCTCGGCGTGCAGCGTTACCGCTACGGTCTGGCCGAGAAGGAAGATCAGGTCGGTGTGGTCACGGGGCTTGCCTGGACCTCTGTCGGCGGTGATCTGCTGCATATCGAGGCGCTGAAACTGCCCGGTAAGGGCCGTATGAAGACGACCGGCAAACTCGGCGATGTGATGAAGGAATCCATCGACGCGGCCTCCTCCTATGTGCGCTCGATCAGCCCGCAGCTCGGAATCAAGCCGCCGAAGTTTGACACGGTGGACATTCACGTTCACGTGCCGGATGGGGCGACGCCGAAAGATGGGCCTTCTGCAGGTCTCGCGATGGTGACGGCGATTGTCTCGGCGCTGACCGGTATTCCGGTCCGCAAGGACATTGCAATGACCGGTGAGGTTTCCTTGCGCGGCAATGCGATGCCGATCGGGGGCCTGAAAGAGAAACTGCTCGCGGCACTTCGGGGCGGCATCCGCACGGTGTTCATCCCTGAAGAGAACGAAAAGGATCTCGCCGAGATCCCTGCCAATGTGAAAGAGGGCCTGGAGATCGTGCCGGTGACCCATGTGCGTGAGGTTCTCGCCCGCGCCCTGACCCGTCAGCCCGAGCCGGTTGACTGGGATGAGGCTGCCGAAGAGGCTGCCGCTGCCGCCCGCGCAGCGGAAAGCCGCGACCGGGCTCAGGTCGCTCATTGATCACAGGCTGACAGCAAAGACGGCGCGGCAGGCCCCACCTGCCGCGCCGTTTTGTTTTGCGCTGCTGCAATTTCATTGGCAGGCCAAGGGGCGGATGGATAAGCTCGGTGCAGGTGAAACATATGCGGGAACTTGGCCATGCCAGCGCTTAAGACTGCGGTGAAACCGAAGGCGACCCCGGCCAGAAAGGCGCCGCCCGCCAAAGCGGCAGAAGCCCCGGCTGCGCCGGCGGACAAGGGTGGTGAAGAGGCCCGGGTGAAATCCGCGGGGCTGAAGCTCAGGGAGCTGCTGGTCCGTGTGGCGGAGCAGAGCGACGCTCCGAAAAAGACGCAGCGTGAAGTGTCCGAGGCTGTTCTGGCGGTGCTTGGAGCCGCGCTTGCGGCCGGAGAAGAGCTGAACCTGCCCGGTCTCGGCAGGCTCAAGGTGGTGAAATCATCGGATAAATCGGGCGCGACAGTTCTGACTGTAAAAGTGAAGAACGCCGGAGAAAAGAAAGAGGCAAGCGGGAAAGAGCCTCTTGCGGAGGACGGAGAGGATAGCTAAAAGCCCCTCACCGGGCGATTAGCTCAGCGGTAGAGCGCTTCGTTCACATCGAAGATGTCAGCGGTTCAAATCCGTTATCGCCCACCATGTTTCTGAAGGCGCTAAGGTAGGTTTAACAACCTCCTAGCGCCTTTTTCTTTGCCCGCTGACATCTTCGAAAATATCCTGAAGATGTCACGCGGTCACCGCGCGGTCACCAGATTTTGGGGCGGCTCCTCTGTCGCGGTCACCAACCTCTCCTCGACATTATGCTCGAATCGAGCCCAATACTCCTCACAGGCTGAGCACCAGATTCACCCGGACCACCGTCTCGCGGCCCTCACTGGCTGCCGCCAGCGCGGTCACAAAGTCGCGCAGGCTGCTGCCCGACTTCGATGCGGCATCGCCTTCGATCTGCCACTCGACAAGCTGCGGCATCGCCAAGGTCACAGTGGCCCAGGTTGCGCCTTCGATCTTGTTCTTCGTCATCTTCCCGGCTCCTGCTTTGCCTTGATTTATGGCGCAATATTAGCAGGTTGACGGGATGGCACACAAAATAGGGCTGAGCGGTTTGCCGGAAATATGTGGCAGTTCAGGGACAATAGCAGCGGCAGGGTACTACCCCCGGCAGTATCGGCCCGGAAAGCGCGTGCACCGCCTACACGCTCTGCACTTTATGAAAGACTTGTCTTCGCTGACGGCATAGTCATCGTGCATTGAGCGAAGGTATCACTGCAATCTCCGAGCGGGTGCCGTATTTTGCAGTGAGGTACCGATGGGCCATATTGAAAAGCTTCGCCACAGCTATCGTCCGGAAAAAGTTCGTGTGCTTTTTGTCGGAGAAAGCGCTCCGGCAGGCGGGTCGTTTTTCTACAAGGGGTATGGCGGTGTTTACTCCGAGTTTCGTCGGGTTCTAGCCGCAATACCCGGCGCTGACATCGACTTCCTTTCGGCGTTCAAAGCCAACGGAATGTTTCTTGATGACCTTATCCTGGAGCCGGTCCATTATCTCACGCCATCGGAAAGGCGCATGCACCGCGAGCGCTCGGCATAAGCGCCGGGTGAGGAAGTATGCGTCATTTTCGGCATCCTGTGTTCGGAGAACGTGGGTGCCGATGGCCATCGACGTGACCTTAGTGCAGGAGAATGCGCGCTATTTCATCTCGGTAGGAGTGTCACCCCTTACCGTCCCGGACGCGCCGAACCTTGTCTGGTCCATGGATTTTATGGCTGACAGGCTCGCCGATGGTCGCCAATTCCGGCTGCTGAACGTGCTGGACGACTTCAACCGCGAGGGCTTGGGCATCGAGGTCGACTTCTCGTTGCCTGCCGAGCGCGTGGTTCGGGCGCTGAACCAGATCATCGAGTGGCGCGGCAAGCCCATGGGCATCAGGGTCGACAACGGTCCCGAATACATCAGCACAACCTTAGCGATCTGGGCTGCGAAGCAGGGCATTGCCCTGACCCATATCCAGCCCGGCAAACCACAGTAAAGCGCTTACGTCGAGCGCTGCAACCGCACCGTCCGCCATGAATGGCTCGGCCTCTAAATCTTTGAAACCATCGCGGAGGCACAGAACATCGCAACCAACTGGCTGTGGACTTATAACAACGAGCGACCCAACATCGGCACCGGCGGAATAACACCCGCACAGAAACTGAAAATGGCTGCGTGAGTTCTACGGCCAGACCCCGTTAAAAAGGGGAGGATTACCCTTGCATGAGTGATGCAAGCACCCCCATTTGAAGCCACCTCCATATCCGGGCCGGTTCCATCCGCCCCGACAACCTGCCTGCAATCGCCCTGGCCCCGGCCCGCGTGGCGTTTCTGGGTCATGCCTCGGGCGGTTATGTCGTGGCCGAGGTTCGCGTAATGCTGCACCTCTGGGCCGTGGAGGATGGCTCCACGGTGGTGCAGGCAGTGGCCACTGCTGCCAGGCCGGCGCTGCTGGATGCGCCCCGGCCCGATGGTTTCGCTATTGATAACTGGCAGCGCCCCGAACTGGTCTGGATGCGTGCCCTTGCGCCAGAGAGCGCATGTCGTCCTTACGTTTCAATGCGCGAAATCGGCCTGTTCTACGAACATATTGCCCCAGGCGCGGTCGATCAGCTCGGGGCTCATCTGGTTCGGGATGCCTTCGAACTGACACATCGAGATCATCTGATCAATCAGGAAGGTCGGCTGATAATTCGCGAAATTCATGTCGATGGTCGGATATTTGACCTTCAGGAGATACATCAGCGCTTTTTCATCCAGCGGCATTTTCTTTTTGCGTGCAACCATCGCGAAGATCTTCAGGAACATCTCCTGGCTTGGACCATTGATGATGATCTTGAAGAAGATCCGGCGCAGGGCTGCGCCGTCGAAGATCTGGTTGGGGTGGAAGTTGGTCGAGAAGATCACCAGCGTGTCGAAGGGCACGGTGAATTTCTCGCCCGATTGCAATGCGAGGATATCGCGGTTTTCCTCCAGCGGCACGATCCAGCGGTTGACGATCTTTTGCGGCGGCTCGGCCTGGCGGCCAAGGTCATCGATGATGAAAATGCCGCCGGTCGCCTTGAGCTGCAACGGCGCCTGATAGGTGCGCGACACCGGGTTATACGCGAGGTCGAGCATATCGAGCGACAGCTCACCTCCGGTGATCACCGAAGGCCGCTCGCAATAGACATAGCGGTTGTCGAAACGGTTCGAGGTGCGGCGCAGGCTGTTCGGGTCGTCGACCGCGGCCTCGGCTGCGGCATGGACGATCGGGTCATAGACCGAGATCACCTGGCCGGAATATTCAATCGCACGCGGCACATAGACTTTGTCGCCAATCGCTTTGCGGATCCCGTGCGAGATCGATGACTTGCCATTGCCGGGGGGGCCATACATCAGGATCGAACGGCCCGAAGTCACGGCCGGGCCCAGATTGCCGATCAGGTCCGGGGGCAGGATCAGCCCGCCCATACCAGCCATCAGCTGGTCACGGTTGAGCGAGATATTGCGGATCGACTGGCGTTTGATCTGTTCGCCATATTGATCCAGCGGCACCGGCACCGCGCCATAATATTCCGACTGGGCGAGCGCATCCAGCGCGCGTGCCTTGCCGGCATCGGTCAGCTGATAGCCCATTTCATTGCCGGCATTGGCATGCATGGTGCCGGTCGCCTCCAAAAGGCGCTGACTGCGGGCGAGGTCGATCAGCTCCTGGGTCAGCGGTACCGGCAGCGAGATTGCCTGACTGATCTTCGAACAAAGATCAAGATTGGTGCGGAACATGGTCTTCAGCAGGATATCGCGCAGCATGACGATGCCTATGCCGGTATCGGCCAGCGAGCGCGGCGAAGGCGGTGCCTGGACGCCGGAGGTGACGCCATCTGGATTGGTCAGCTGCACATTCATCTTCCGCGTCCCTGTCTGTCTCTGTCCCACAGCCGGTCTGCGCCTTTGGCACTGCCGGAAAAGCAAAGGGCCGCCCCGGAGAGAGCGGCCCGTTATCGCTGCAGTTTGCAGGGAATAATGTCAGCCTTTGGGCAGGAAGGCGGCGAGAAGGTACAAAATCAGCATCAGCGCCAGCGCCAGCCCCATCGGGAATTTCTTCGAGGACCAGCTGACCCAGTCGGGCGAGGCCCGCCGGACTGCGGGGATCATCCGCGCGATGCGCTGGCCCAGAAGGGCGGCGATCGAGCAGCCCGCATAGAGCATCGCAATCAGCCAGGGGTCGCCGCCGGAAAACACGCCGGCCATCGCGGCGCCGAATTTGGCATCCCCGGCACCAAAAAGGCCGACCGCGTTGCCGAAAAAGCCGAAGACCAGCACGATTGCCATGATCGCCCAGCCCCAGAGCCAGGTGTGCAGCCCAAGCGCCGGCCAGCCGACAACGGCATAGGCCGCAATCATCGCCAGACAGGCATTGTTGCGGATCTTCATATATTTCAGGTCGGTATAAGAGACCCAGAGCGCAATCGGCAGGCAGAAGGGCAGGAACCACAGGGCCTGAGTGATGGTTGGTATTGTCATGGCTCAGTTGGTCACATTGTTGTCGAGGGCGGCCAGGCTGCGGGCGGCGGCTTCGAAATGTTGCGGATGGGTGTCGACAGCCTGCTGCAAGAGACCCTTGCCGACCGAGACATCGCCTTGTTTGATCGCGGCCAGCGCCATGGTGTAGAGCAGCTCGGCCCGTTCAGTCTGGGTCATATCGATCACCGGCAGGTCGTATTTGCGCTGTGCGGCGCGCGACATGACGAGGTTATTTTTGGCGGTGAACATCGTCGGATCATAGGTCAGCGCCTGCGAGAATAGCCGCTCGGCGCCGGCGAATTCCTTGCGGGTCAGTTTCGAGAAACCCCAGTTATTGTAGATGCCCGAGGGTTTCGTGGTCAGACCGGCCGCGATTTCATAGAAGCTGTCGGCCTTTTTCCAGTTCTTGTCGCTGTCGGCGACCATCGCCTCCAGCCGGTAGCGGTCAAAGGTCTCATGGGTCGGCGGAATGGTCGCGAGCGTCGCTTTGGCCCTGGCCCATTCATTGGAGCGGATCTGCGCGTCTGCCAGCATCACCTTGTCTTCGGGATTACTGCCTTCCATGGTGACGATCCGTTCCAGCACCTGGGCAGCTTCCATCGGCTTGCCGGCGCGCACCAGCGATTTGCTGAGCCCGCGCATCAGATCGATCCGGCCCGGATCCTTTTGCAGGGCGCCCTGGAAATAGGCCACAGCCTCTTTGGGATCGCTGACCGTGAGCATGATGTCGTTGAGGTTCGCTTCATCAATGACATTGACGTCTTTGAGCGCGCGCTGAACCTGCGCGTCGGAATTCTTCTGGCATCCGGCAAGAAAAACTGCGCCCCCGAGGCACAGTGTCACAAAAACCAGGTGGCGCATTTTGCGTCCTTTTATCTTTTACTGCCCAATTCAGGCCTGGTTCCAGCCTTCGCCCGACGCCTCAGAGCTCTGTCAGAAGGACATATTGCCCCTTCTCGCGGCGCACGAGCTGGAATTCGCCCTTTTCCTCACTGGCGTCATCATACACCCTGTTTTCGGTCCGGGCGATAGCGAGTTTCAGATTGTCGCGTATCGAGTCCGATTGGCCACTGTCCAGCGCATAGGCCTGCTGGAAGACAAGCCGCGCTTCGCCAAGCTTGCCGCGCTCCATCAGCACGACGCCAAGGTTGTTCAGGGCAGGGACAAAGGTCTCATCCTGTTTCAGCGCGTTTCGCAGCACCTGTTCGGCCTGGCCCAGCCGGCCAAGCGCCAGATTGGCCGATCCGATTGCGGAAAGCGTATCGACGCTGATCCCGTCTTCGGCGGCGGCACGGTAATAGGCTTTCAGCGCAAGCTCCGGCTCGCCCGCCGCCATCAGACGATGTCCGACAATCAACCCGTCAACCGCCGCGCCTTTTGGGTTCACCCCGAAAGGCGTATTTCGCGACGCACCAGGACCGCCCGTATTTCCACAGGCGGCCAGCAGGGTCGCGATCAGCACAACACTGACCGCAAATCTCAAACCAACACGCTCAATCCCGACCTCACTTGCCGCCCATTTGCCCCAGCATGGTCACGATACCCCAGACCGAAGGCCCGATCAGGATAATCAGCAGCGGCGGAACTGTGAACATCATAGTTCCCAGAGTGAGCTTCGTGGGCAGCATATTTGCTTTTTCTTCGGCCCGCATCACACGCTTGTCCCGCATATCGGCGGAATAGACACGCAGCGCCTCGGCGACCGGGGTACCGAAGGTCGCGGATTGCACCAGCGTGGTCACGAAGGAGGCGACATCGGGGATGCCGACCCTGTCCGACATATCGCGCAACACCTGTGTGCGTTCCTTGCCGGCCTTGACCTCCTGGGCGACCAGGTCGAATTCATCGGCAAGGGCAGGGTAGCCGGCGCGGCTTTCGCGGCCGACGCGGATGATCGACTGGTCAAGCGACTGGCCGGCCTCGACGCAGACCAGCATCATGTCCAGCGCATCGGGAAAGCCCTGGATGATCTCGGTCTGGCGCATGGCGACCCGCTTTTCGATCCAGTATACCGGCAGGTAATAGCCAATAACCCCGGGCAGCGCGCCATAGATCAGCAAACTGGTGGTCGAGGTCTCATCGGTCGAATTGATCAGCGCGAAAGCCACGCCCAGCACAAGGCCGCCAAGACCAAGCACCATTTTGGCGGCGTGGAACAGGCGCACCGCGCCCTTGTCGGGATAGCCCGCCCGCATCAGTTTCAGACGCAGTGCAGAGAGTTCTTCGGCCTTTTGCGGCTCCAGCAGATGGGCGTATTTCTCAAGCCGGTCGCCCGAGCTCATGCGGCGCAGGCGGTTTGATTTGCCAGCGTCGGCAGCCGCGCCCCGGATGCCCGCCTGGACGCCGAGTTCGGCGAAACGGTCGCGCTGTTTTTTCAACATCGTCGGCAGGGCGATCAGCACCAGCACGATCCCGAGCCCGGCGATTGCGATCAGCGGCCCCAGTGGCCCGAGCAGTCCCGTAAGCACAGAGTTGATGGATTGGAGCATGATCGTGCCTCAGACCTTGATGTTGACCATGATCTTCATGAAGATCACGTTGATGATGAGGAAGGCGCAGACCACGAGGGCGGCGGGAACGAAGACCGGGGTTTCCCTTACGCCGTCATAATAGTTCGGCTGGATCACGTTGATCATGATCAGCGCGAGGATCGGGAAGGCCGAGAGGAACATGCCCGACCATTTCGCCTCGGCGGTGATGGCGCGCACCTTGCGGAACAGCTTGAACCGCGCCCGCACCACTTTCGACAATCCGTCGAGGATCTCGGCAAGGTTGCCGCCCGATTGCTGCTGGATGGTCACCGCGACCGCAAGGAAGCGCAGATCCTGGCTGTCCATCCGTTCGGCAAAGTTCTTCAGGCTCTCGGATATATCCGCGCCATAAGCGGCTTCGTCAGCGATCACGCCGAATTCGGTGCCGAGCGGGTCGGGGACCTCTTTCGAGACGATGTTGATCGCCGCCGAGAACGGGTGACCGACGCGCAGAGACCGCACCATCAGGTCGATGGCATCCGGAAGCTGCTCTTCCATCAGGTTCATCCGTTTTTTGGCCTTGCCATTGACCCAGACATAGATGCCACCCACGCCCATCCCGATGGCGGCAAGGATCCGGACCCCGAATTCGGCGGAGGTGCCGATGGTCAGCAGCAGGAAGGCCACAACCCCAAGTGCCCCCATCAACCCGATCAGCTGCACCGGCGAAAAGGCGATATTCGCGCGCTGCGCCTTTTTGGCCAGGATCGAATAAAGCGGGATATTCTTCGAGTTCAGGTGCTGGTTCATCTCCTTGCGGAGCTGGGCGAGCACCTCTTCGCGGTTGCCGTTCTTCTCAAGCAGCGTCAGCCGGCGCGAGATGCGGCTGTTCAGCTTGATCGATTTGCCGAAGACCGTGAGGTAAATCCCCTCGACCAGTACAATGACGGCAACGAAGATCATGACATAGATGAGGGGCGCAATCGAAATGGTCATGGCCTGGCCTTACGCGATGGGTTCGTAGATGGAGGCGGGCAGATCAAAGCCCCAGGAGCGGAAGCGCTCGGAATGGGCCGAACGGATGCCGGTCGCGTTGAAACGGCCGATGATCTTGCCGGAAGGCTCGACGCCAAGGCGTTCGAAGCGGAAGATTTCCTGCATCGAGAGCACTTCGCCCTCCATGCCGGTGATCTCGGTGATCGAGGTCATACGACGCGAGCCGTCCTGCAGGCGCGAGGCCTGGACGATCACGTTCACCGCCGAGGCGATCTGGCTGCGCACGGCCTTCAGCGGCATCTCGATCCCGGCCATTGCGACCATGTTTTCGAGACGCGAGATGCCGTCACGCGGGTTATTGGCGTGGATCGTGGTCATGGATCCGTCATGGCCCGTATTCATGGCCTGCAGCATATCGATGACCTCTTCGCCGCGGGTTTCGCCCACGATGATCCGGTCAGGCCGCATCCTGAGCGCGTTGCGCAGACAGTCACGCTGCGTCACGGCGCCTTTGCCTTCGACGTTGGCGGGGCGGCTTTCCATCCGGCCGACATGGACCTGTTGCAGCTGAAGTTCCGCCGTATCCTCGATGGTCAGCACGCGTTCAGTATTGTCGATGAATGAGGACAGCGCGTTAAGCGTGGTGGTTTTCCCTGACCCCGTACCGCCCGACACAATGATGTTCAGCCGCGTCGACACGGCGGCCTGCAAATAGGCGGCCATTTCCTCGGTAAAGGCACCAAAGCGCACAAGGTCTTCGATCTTCAGCTTTTCTTTCTTGAATTTCCGGATGGAAACCAGAGATCCGTCCACCGCAACCGGCGGCACCATACAGTTGAAACGCGACCCATCCAGCAGACGGGCATCGCAATAGGGGTTCGATTCATCGACGCGCCGGCCCACGGCGGACACGATCTTGTCGATGATCCGCATCAGGTGGCGTTCATCGCGGAAGGTGATGTCAGACAGTTCCAGCTTGCCGCCGCGCTCGACGAAAACGCGGAAGGGGCCGTTCACGAGAATATCGTTGACGGTCTCGTCTTTCAGCAAAGGCTCCAGCGGACCAAGCCCCATGACCTCGTCATACAGCTCCTGCACCAGGATGGCGCGGTCACTGGCGTTCAGGGCTACGGAAAGCTCATCCAGCGCCTCCGAGGTCTGGGTCGAGATCTCTGATTTCAGGCTTTGCTCGGAGGCATGTTCCAGCGCCGAGAGGTTCAGGTTTTCCAGAAGCCGTTTATGGATCTCTAGCTTGAGCTCCATCATCCGGTGGCGGCGTTTGGCTTCCTTATCGACCTGTGCGACCTCGGCCGGCGAGGCTTTGCCGCCCATCATCGAGGTCGGGCGTGTTACCTTGACGGTGCCCGCAGCGGTGGCCGCAGCGGGCGCCCTGTCCACCGGAGCGGCAGGCGCAGCGGGCTTACCCTGGGCAGCATCTTTTTTGAAACGGCTGAACATGAAAGCGTGCCTTTGGGAAAGAATTACGACCGGGCGCTGGCCTGGGCCTTGTTGAGCTCGAACAGCGATTTCGCGAGCTTTTGCAGTTCCTTGCGCAGCGGGTTTTTGGCAGAGCTTTCGGACAGCGGCAGGCCGTGGTCATTGGCCTGCGTCACCGCAGCTCCGCCATCGGGAAGCTGAACCTCGATCTGGATATCAAGGCTTTCCGACATCCGCTTGACCCGCGCCTTAGCGGAAAGATCGGTAAATTTCGGCGCCTTGTTCAGCACATAGCGCAGCTTCTCATGCGGCAGCGCCTCGGCTTTCAGGGCGCGCACAAAGCGCAGGACATTCTGCGCCGAGCGCAGATCGAGATCGAGCAGCGCGAAATAGATATGGGCGCGCGACAGCACGGCTTCAGTCCAGGTCACAACCGTTTTCGGCATGTCGATCAGCACGAAATCGAAATTCGCCACGGCCATATCGATCAGCCGGCCGAGATCTTCGCCCGAGATGATATCAAGCGGCAGCATCTCGGCAGGTGCCGTAAAGACGCAAAGCCGCTCGTTGAAGGTCTGCATCGACTTGATCAGCAGATCGCTGTCGACCTGGCCAGGATCGGTGAGGATCTCGAAGATCGCATCCTTCCTGGGCAGGTCGAGATAGGTCGCGATAGACCCATACTGAAAATCGAGATCCATCAGGCAGACGCGCGGCGGGTTCAGCTTATCGGCATTGGCCAGCTCCCAGGCGAGGTTCGCCGCGAAGGTGGACGACCCGGAACCACCGGCCATGCCATGGATCGGAAGCACGAGGCCATGGCGATTGCCGCTGGCGCGGAAGGAAGGAGCGTTGCTCGCATCCTCCACCAGAACAAGCGCATTGGCGGTTGCGGCAGGGGGGGCGGCCTGTGCAGTCGCTGCCCGTTCAGCGGCGGCATTTGCTGTGGCGGCAGCTTTGGCGGTGGCGGCCGCGCGAACGCGGCTGATCGCATCATGAAGCGCGCCATCGGGAAGCGGGTAGGGAACAAAATCATCAGCGCCGAGACGCATCAGCTGATGCAATCCCGTCGGGCTGAGCTGGTTCGCGACGAGGATGACATGGGTCCCGGTGGCCCGCGCCGCCCGGATCACGCCGGAGATCAGCGAGAGATCCCCTTCGTCATCAGCATCCAGCGCGATCGCAATGAATTCCAGTTCGGACGCTTCAGGCTGGTCCAGAAAGACCAGTGCGTCATCGAAGCTCAGGTCGCCCCAGGCTTCGCCCATTTCCCGCTCCATCTCATCGATGAGCATCTCGAAGTTCTGCACATCGCGCGAAACAGTGCACGCCGCAATCGGTGCAGGATCTGGCTGGATTGTTGCCACGCTCGTCATCTCGCCTCACGTTGTTCTGCCCTGCGTCATCGGGAAATCGCGGGCCTGATTTTGGCCTGACGCAGAAAGCCCCAAAGACGCTGCGCGCGGAATTGGCCGCACACCGTTCTCATTGCAGCAATTTGCCTGGTGAGTTGGGCGAGATTGGGGCCGAAATAGCGTCAATCTTTGGTCATTCGCGGTCTGAAAAAACAAAAGGCCGGGCTAAAGCCCGGCCTTTGCAATCCTGAGTGGAACCGCCTCAGTTGCCGGAACCTGCAACCTCGGAAACGGTGCCGGTCGTGCCGCCATGATCGCGCTTTGCCGATTCCCGCGAATAGGTGCGCCAGACGATCTCGGCATATTTGCCGTTCAGCACCATCGGGTTCGATTTCACAAAGCCCGACACCTCGGTGACGGTGCGGCGATTGCGTTCTTCCGGCGCATTGGTCTGGATCAGCGGGCGCGTCTTGCCAAAGCTGACCACGGCCTGGAGGCGTGATTTCGACACGCCGCGCGAGACGAGATAGGCCACGACTGCATTGGCGCGCTGCTGGCCGAGCTTTTTATTGTAGCCCTGGCTGCCGACGAGGTCGGTATGACCAAAGACCTTGAAGCGCACTTCGGGGAACTGACGGATGAAATTCGCCTGCCTGTCGAGGATGGCCGTCGCTTCCCGCGTCAGCTGCGCCGAGTTGAAGGCGAAGGTCACGGTATCGGGGACTTCGGCGGCAAAGCGCTGTGCCAGGGCAATGGTATAATCCATCTGACCAGTCTGGATCAGTGCATTATGCATGGTCGAATTGCCGAAACTGCCGGTATCGACCTGGGCGCCAAGCTCGCGGTTGGCACTGGCGCCGCAGGCGGCCAGCGACAATACGCAGACAGAGGCGAGGAGCGTGGAGGGGGTCATGCGCATCGGCTCACTCCATCACATAGCCGTAGGAGGACGAAAAGTCCTGCCGGGCCACTTCACCGGCGGCGCCCCTGGCGGGCTTGGCCATTTCCCCATAGAGGAACATTTCGCTCTCGGTCGGGATGCGGACGCGGTCGGTTGGCAGGGCAAGGGCCTCGCCTTTCACCGGGCTCACCAGATGCGGCGTGACGATGATCACCAGTTCCGACTGGTTGCGCTGGAAATCCGTCGAGCGGAACAGGGCGCCAAGGATCGGAACATCGCCGATCCACGGAACCTGGCTGGCCGAGTTGCGGAAATCATCCTGCAAAAGACCCGCGATGGCAAAGCTGTCACCGTCGCGCATTTCCACAGTGGTCGTGGTCTCGCGGCGTTTGAAGCCGTTGATCTGGCCGCCTGCGCCGGTCGGAACCGAAACCGTGGTGTCGATCGAGCTGACAGCCGCGTTGATCTGCAGGTTGATGATATCGCCATCCACCACATAGGGGGTGAAGTTCAGTTCGACACCAAAGGGTTTGTATTCGACGGTGATCGAATTGGCGCCCGTGCCGCTTCCGCTTTGCATGACAGGGATCGGATATTCGCCACCTGCAAGGAAGCGGGCCTCCTGGCCCGAAAGCGCTGTCAGGTTCGGTTCCGCCAGCGTCCGGACCATGCCCTTCGATTCCAGCGCCTCGAGCAGGACGCCAAGCTGGAAGGAGCCCGAGGAGAAACCAAGGCCGAGCGCACCCTGGGCTGCCGTGGTCACAAGACCGCCGCCAATAATGTTATTAACATTACCGTTGCTGCCCGAGATGGTCCCACCGGTCCAGTTCCCGCTATTGCCAGCGGTAGCCATCGATGCCGAAATCCCTTTCGAGACCGAGCGCTGCATCTCGGCGAAACGCACTTTCAACATGACCTGCTGTGTGCCGCCCACGACCATGAGGTTCGAGACCCGGTCCGGCGCATAGCGCCTGGCGAGATCCAGCGCGCGGTCAAGCCGGGCGGCCGAGCTGATGGTGCCCGAGAGCACGATCCCGTCATTGGCGGTCCGCACCTCGATTTTCTCATTTGGCAGGATCTGCGCCAGGCGCTCTTTGAATTCGGCGATATCGGGGGTGACATGCACATCCACATTCGAGATGAGCTTGCCCTCCGCCGACAGCAGGGTGAGCGTGGTGCGCCCGGGTGCTTTGCCAAGTACATAAATTGTACGGTCAGAGATCGTCGAGATATCGGCAATTCCCGGATTGGCAATCGAGAGCTCCGCGAAGGGAACATCACTTTCGACAACGACCGCGCGGTTCATCGGTACATTCAACGCGCCTGATGCCTGACCGGACATCACACGCAACACTTCAGCGGAAACCGGAACAACCGACACCGCGACTGCAAGGCCGAAAATACCGGCCGCAACTTTGGTCTTCATGCTCATGTGATCTGCCCTTTCGACCACGCCTCGTTATGTGGGTCTTTGCGCCCTTACATCGTCCTAAAGTGCCGGAAGATGGATTTTTTTGCAATAATCAAACTCTTGGAGCGTTTTTCTTATGTGGATAACCTGCAACAGACGGGCAGTTCCAGGTACACAGCAGTAAAGTATCCCCCAGATGCGGTATGGCTGAGGCCGCGCATTCGCGCGGCCCTGGTCGAGTTTTCAGATCAGTTGGTCGCGCAGGCGATCTCTTCCCTGACAACTTCCGTTCCTTTGCGGGTCGTGCGGTAGCAAGGTTGTGCAACTTCGACGACCTGCCGGGCTTCGATGCCCAGAAGCTGATCGCGGTTGATTTCAACCTTTGCGGTATCTGAGGCAGCGGGTCCGCTGACCACCGACATGGTCAGACGTCCGGAGGCCTGTGCCTGTGCCAGACGGGCGACCTGTTCACGAGAGACCGCGACCGTAATGGTTCTGGCCGTGCCCGAGCGGGCTTCTGACTGATCGATGGCGGAATCGACCGCGATCACGCGCATGGCGCTTTCGATCAGCTGGGTGATTTCGCCCGAACCGCTGGCACCGGTCCAGTAGATGTCGATCAGATCTTCGGGCATCACAAAGCCCGCCACACCGGAGGCGGCGCTTACGCGCACCTGGAAGGCGCTCATTCCCGGCTCAAGTTTGCCGGCAAGCCCGGCAACCTGGCCCGGTTCGGTCAGGCGCGTGCTCAGCAGGATTTCGTTGGTTTCCATCGAGCGCATTGCGAAACGCGGCTTGGTGGCGTCAGGGGGGAACAGGACATCGCCATCGGTATAGGCCGCCGGTGGCATGAGCTTTTCCTGGACCCAGACCAGCTGGACATTGTTTTTCAGAATGCCATCGCCATATTTCACTGGTTTTTTCAACGCAAATACCTGAACCAGCTTGCCGGTCTGGCGCTCGCGCTCCAGGGCCGCATTCATCCTGATCTCGTTGCTCTGGATATAGCCCTGCGCCATGTAGACGGCGAAGCCCGCAAGGGCGACCCCGACAATAAGGACGAGACCAAAGACAGCTCTCATAATTACCTCTCATACTTTACGTGGCGGGGGACGGTTGCCCGGGATCCATATCGCTACGGTGCCGGGCGGCCGGTTCTCACCCGTTACCGAGATTATTGGAATCCTGCATGACGTCGCCGACGATACCCATCGTCTCACCGATGGTGACCATCAGATTGACGAGGCCCTCGCGCGCCGGTGCAAAAAGAATGACCATGTTCAATCCGACGATCGCAGCCGTCAGAACAACCCAGTCTACGGTTATTGCGCCGCTTTCATCTTTGACGAAGCCCGAAACTGCTCTGCGCAAGATACGTCTCCTCGGTTGGCTGACGGCCAGGTTCTCTGGCCGCTTTGACTGAGATTTATGGTGCCCGAATGCGGCAAAATCGGGGAAACACTAAGGGAATGCGTGG
The DNA here is from genome assembly GCF_023371075.1 of Pseudomonas sp. GX19020. NCBI lineage: Bacteria > Pseudomonadati > Pseudomonadota > Gammaproteobacteria > Pseudomonadales > Pseudomonadaceae > Pseudomonas > Pseudomonas sp. GX19020. The sequence goes on along the minus strand of NZ_JAMCCR010000001.1, from coordinate 765,937 downwards.
CCGGGCCGAGGCGTGAAGGGGGCCATGAGAGTCGTGCTGCGGGAAAGGTCGCCGAGCGGCGGGGCATCGGATGGTGCAGGCCGTGCCACGGGACGCTGCGGCCAGATCCAGACGCGGCGGGCATCCGTCGGCTGTGTCTGATCCTGAGGCAGATCCTTGCCTCCGGCCTTGTGGCCAGGAGGAATTCGGCTTTTATCATGCCGGCTGATCTGCGGAAGCCAGAGGTTGTGCCATGTCCCGCCCGGGGCAGACTGATCCTCGCCGAACCGGGGGCTAACGTAATTCGACCGCGCCCCGGATGGGAGCGCGGCCGTATTTCCGTGATCAGACGATCATGCCCAGAGGCAGATTACTCACGCAGCGCAGTGCCCTGGTTCGACAGCCAGGTGCCGGTCGATTCAACTTCGGTGGCGATCTGTGCGCCGAGGCCCGAGATTGCCGGACGGATGGCGCTCATCACGAGCAGGCCGAGACCGACGATAGCAGCGGTCAGCACAACCCAGTCAACGGTGACTGCGCCGTCTTCGTCTTTGATGAAATTCATAGCGTTCATTGGTCTGTCCCTTTCAAAGGTGCTCATGTTTTCTGTTCATCTCCGCCACGGTGTCTGTCGGTCGGCCTCTGTTCCGGTCCGTCTCTTCCGTTCGGGATGAGTGCATATAGCCCCCTGATCGTGGCAGCTTTTGGATGAGGAGAGGGCATTTTCGCAGCAGGCGCAGTGGCCTGGCTGATATTGCGTTAACGTGATGTTTTTTTATGATTTTTGTAATTCTGATTCTGATTTATTTGATTAATTTCCGCCGGCAAACTGCGTTGCATTTCGATCAATTGGGGCAGTTTTGCCTTTTTTGACCTGCTTTTCTGCTTTGCCAGAGCAGAGATCTCTGCGATTCTCTCAGAAAAATAAGAAGAGCAGGCATCCGAAATGACGCGTCGAGTCTCAGGCACCCTGGCGGTGGCTCTGGTTTTTCTGGCGATTCCCGGGGCCGGGCGCGCCGAGCAGGAGGATTTCACCTTCCGGAGGGTTAAGGTCGGCGACTCGCTGCCCGGCAAGCGGATCACGGTTCAGATCGATCCGGTGGAACAGGCGCGCCGCCTGGCCGCGACCGCCTGGAAAGACCCGGCTTTGCAACATGAAGAGCGCCCGCTGGCACCGATCGAGCAGGGCAAAGACGGCGATGTCACGCCGGGACCCGGCCCGAAATCGAATTACGCTTGGTATTGGGATGTGATTCCGTCGGATCTTAACAGTTCTGCCGGGCGTTTTCCGGACGCGATGGCGGCGCTGACCAAAGGACCCGGCGGGGCCTCGGTGAAGGCGCCCCGGATGCAGTCGATGCAGACCATTGCCGAAACCTATGGCCGCGATATCCTGATCGCGACGGTCGGGACCGATGTCTCACCCGCGCTGGTTCTGGCGGTGATGGGGATCGAAAGTGCCGGGCGCAAGGATGCCGTCTCTTCCGCGGGAGCGGTGGGGCTGATGCAACTGATCCCCGCGACCGCCACCCGCTTTGGCGTCACCGATTCCACCGATCCGGTGCAGAATATCAAAGGCGGTGTCGCCTATCTCGACTGGCTGCTCGATGAATTCAACAATGATCCGCTGATGGCGCTGGCGGCCTATAATGCGGGCGAGGGTGCGGTGCGCAAGAATGGTGGCGTGCCCCCCTATGCCGAAACCCGCGACTACGTGCCCAAGGTGCTCGCGGCCTGGCAGGTGGCGCAGGGCCTCTGCCAGACCCCGCCGGAACTGGTCACCGATCCTTGCGTTTTCCGCGTTTTGTCGGCGACGGGGGGATGAAGGACGGGCGCTGAGGTTCAGACGAAGAGATCGGCCCATTCCGGGTGACGGCGACGCTGTGCGTCAACAAAGCTGCAAAGCGGCATGATGCGGTAATTGTTCGCTTTCGCATCGGCGATCAGCGCCTCGACCAGGGCCTTGCCGGCACCAGTGCCGCGAAAGGCATCCGGCACACCGGTATGATCAGCAGAGACCAGGTCCGGCGCGCGGCGGGTGAAGGTCAGCTCTGCCATTTCGCCCTCCTTATAGATGACAAAACGGCCTCCCCGGTCGGTGATCTCTTTCTCTATGGTAAAATCGGCCATGACAGTCTGCCTCCTTCAGGGGCACGCGGCGGGGTCTCGCCTCCGGATCTCTGGCAAATAAAGGGACGGAGGCGCGCGCTGTCAATCTGCGGCGCGATCGGCGATGCAGTGACAGTGGGGATAACTGCGGGGCTGTCGAATCGCGCCCACCCGTGTATTGAGGCGCAACCGGCCCCGTTTGGGCCCGGGCGGACGTGGCGAAACTGGTATACGCAGCAGACTTTGACAATTGGAGTGCCCGTGGGGAAACCTGCGGTGCAGAACCGCTCAAATTCGGGGAAAGCTAAGGGGGCAGGCCGTGAGGCAGGGTCCTACGCCAATCCCGAGCCAAGCCCCGGCGCGACTATGCCGGGGAAGGTGTAGAGACTGGACGGGTGGTGCCTGTAGCCTTCGGAAAGCCTTTTGCGGGCGACCCGGCGGCCATGGCAAAGGGACAGTCCAGCCCACGAACGCAGGGAAACCGGCGGCGGCGAAAGCCGAAGTGGGATGAAAATCTGCCTTCCGAAAGGAATTACGGGTTCGAGACCCGTCGTCCGCACCACATTTAAATGCCGATGATCACATGATCGGCGTTTTCCTGAACAAAACGGCTTTGTTGCGCTCTCCCTGTAATCTGCGGATTCATGTTTTGAGTCAGCGGGTTAGATTGTTGCGATGAGCAAGCCCGCCCCACTCTTCCGCACGACAAACTGGTCCAGCTACAGCCGGCCTCTGAAGCGGCGTGGCTCGCAGGTTCTCTCGAACCAGTGGCGTTCACCTGCTCCACATGAACCGCTTCACCTCACTCGGCACACCCGAGACCGTTCGCATACGCTGAAGATAGCCGGGAAAGGCAGATGTGCGGACTCGATCCGAATAGCGCAAAAAAGCCGTTTGCCATTCCCACGAGCCACAATCAGACCCAAGGCGACCTTGCGTCTGATTGTGGCGGTGCTTACGCCCTTGCGCTTCGCGGCCTCGGTAATTCGGCATCACTCTGGGCCTGGGATGACGGTTGACGACCTCAGTGCCTCGGTCAGGACATCCAGTTTGCGCTCCATCCGGTCAAGTCGGTCGGCCTCTATCATCACGAACTGCATCGGAGCACTTACGCCGCTTCCTCCCTCACCATCAGATGGGCGCAGTTCGCCCGGGTCATTTCGGGATCTCCGGATTGCAGTCCAGGCACTGCTCAAGGATCACGTGGCTATCCAGAAACCGCATGTCCTCGCAGCGCGCGCAATTCGGCGCCGGTTTCGCGGGCTGACTGCTGTTGGTGATCAGGTCCATCACCATCCGCACGGCATGGATCACGCTCATGCGCAGGGCGGTCGGATATGCGGGAAGCAATCCTGGCGCAGCGCGATAGATGTGCGCCTGGCGGTCATGGATAAGGCGGTCGTGATTCATAGTCCGGTATGAGCGGAAATCGATAGCCGCCTGAGACTGGCTGATGCCGAAGGCCGTGACCAGATCCTGCCTGCCAATGGTGCCAGCGACGATCAGGCGGGCATCGATCCAGATCATCCGCGTCAGGACGGCATGGGAGAGGTCAGCCATTGGTGACCTCCCGCATTTGCTCCGGGAAGCGCCCGTGCGTCACATTGGCGCTGATCTCGTGCCGGAAACCGCCTGTAGGTGCGCGGTGTGCTGTACCGGCTGTCTGAGCCGGTCAGGCGGCTTTTTTGACGTCCTCTGATGCTGCGGACCGCTGCAGGATCTCGGCGGCAATAAAGAGCTCCGAAGCGATCCGCTGGGCAGCTTCCGGGGTCAATGCGATTGTCGTGTTGTTCATCCTGGCATTGGCGACCGAGAATTCGAGAGAGCTGGCGAGATCCAGGATCCGTTTCACTGACATAATATACATCCGTACTTGTAATGAGAGCCGAAGATACGCACTCTATTTGGGCATTTTTTAGGCACGAAAGTGCATAGCCGTTGTGAATAAAGATGCGATCACCCATTTGCGATCTCCATCAGCGTTTCGGCATGGCAGGGCGAGCCCGGCTTGCACCAGCAGGCGAAGCTGTGACCGCGCAGGGCGGGCAGGCGGTCCAGCACAGCGATGCGCAGCTCTTCGAGGGCGTCAATGCAGCGGGTCACATCGGTGTCGCTCAGACCAGCGGGCAGAATCGGGTTCTCAGTGAGGAGCCATTCGGCGAGAAGTGCAACGGCGCGCTCTACCGTGAGGATCTCGGTCGTGGGGATAGGCGAATACCAGTCCATTTTGCCCCGTAGCGGTCCGTTCGGGATGCGCAGGCCGCCGTTCTCGCCCGGCACCCATGGATTGCCGAGGATGGTACGGCGGTCGCAACGCACGGTATTGGCCGGCAGGCGCGAGCCTTTGCTGCGCGACAGCTGGATGCGAGAAGGTTGGGTGTGGTCACGCATGATCGACTTCATTTTGACGGGTGGCGCGGACTTCAAAGGCGGGCCAGTAGAGGCGGCGCGCTTCGGCGCATCGTCATTGTCGGGCTGGCCGTTGATCGTGCCGTCTTCCCAATAACGCACCTCTGCCTCGACGTTGAGATATCTGGCCTCGACCGTGCCACCCGTGAACCTGTCGCCGGGCGATGGGGGCAGTATGTTCTGTAAGCACAAGAAGGCTTCCAGCGCTGTGGATCTTGCGGCGGGCTGCGCGGGGGCGTCTGATGCCTGCGCGTGGAAGCCGGGCCGCGATACCTCCTCCGGCACTCCAAAGGTCAGAGAGTTAAGAGGACGCCCGACAGGCGAAGCACCGGTTTATCCGCTGCGATGGACCGGCGGCAGAATGGATACGGCCGGCGGAGGAGGGGTCCTCTGCCGGCCGGGTCACGTCGGGCGTCAGCCCTGAGATCAGTTTTCGCGGCTCATGCGCTTGCGCTCATGCGGGTCGAGATAACGCTTGCGGATCCGGATGATCTTCGGCGTCACTTCGACCAGCTCATCGTCCTGGATATAGGCGATGCTTTCTTCTAGGCTCATCCGCACCGGGGTTGTCAGGCGCACGGCCTCATCGGTGCCGGAAGCGCGGACGTTGGTGAGCTGCTTGCCGCGGATCGGGTTGATTTCCAGATCATTGTCGCGGTTGTGCTCGCCCAGGATCATGCCCTGGTAAACCGCTTCCTGCGCGCCGATGAAGAAATGGCCGCGATCTTCCAGTTTCCACAGCGCGTAAGACACCGAGACGCCGTTCTCCATCGAGATCAGCACGCCTTGGCGACGGCCCTGGATCGGGCCCTTATGCGGCACCCAGCCGTGGAAGATACGGTTCAGAACGCCCGAACCGCGCGTGTCGGTCAGGAACTGGCCCTGATAGCCGATCAGCCCGCGCGACGGCACATGCGCGATGATCCGGGTCTTGCCGACGCCTGCCGGCTTCATCTCGACCAGATCGCCCTTGCGCTCGCCGGTCAGCTTTTCAATCACGACGCCGGAATATTCATCATCTACATCGACGATGACTTCCTCGATCGGCTCCATCCGGACGCCGTTCTCTTCTTTGAAGATCACGCGCGGACGCGAGATCGAGAGCTCGAAGCCCTCGCGGCGCATGTTTTCGATCAGAACGCCCATTTGCAATTCGCCGCGACCCGAGACCTCGAAAGCGTCGCCGCCGGCGGTGTCGGCGATCTTGATCGCGACATTCTGTTCGGCTTCTTTCATCAGACGGTCGCGGATCACGCGGCTTTGCACCTTGGTGCCGTCTTTGCCTGCAAGGGGCGAATCATTGATGCCGAAAGTCACCGTGATGGTCGGAGGGTCAATCGGCTGGGCGGGCAGCGCGGTGTCAATTTCAAGCGCGCAAAGCGTGTCGGCAACGGTCGGTTTGGTCATGCCGGCCAGCGTGACGATATCGCCGGCGACGGCCTCGTCAATCGCGGTCTGGGCGATGCCACGGAAGGCGAGGATCTTGGTGACGCGGAACTGTTCGATCCGCTCACCGTCGCGGGTCAGCGCCTTGAGCGAAGCGCCGGCCTGGATGGTGCCCGATTCCACGCGGCCGGTCAGCAGACGGCCAAGGAAAGGGTCAGCCGAAAGCGTGGTCGCGAGCATCGAGAAGGGTTCATTGACCTTAGCGATCTGCTTCGGTGCGGGGACGTGTTTCACCACCAGCTCGAAAAGCGCGGTCAGATCCTTGCGCGGGCCATCGAGCGAATCATCGGCCCAGCCAGAGCGTCCCGAAGCATAAAGATGCGGGAAATCAAGCTGTTCGTCCGAGGCGCCAAGGTTGGCGAACAGATCAAACACCTCATTAAGCGCGCGCTCGGGTTCGGCATCGGGCTTGTCGACCTTGTTGAGCACAACGATCGGGCGCAGGCCCAGAGCGAGGGCTTTCGAGGTCACGAATTTCGTCTGTGGCATCGGGCCTTCTGCGGCGTCAACCAGCAGGACCACACCATCGACCATGTTCAGAATGCGTTCCACCTCGCCGCCGAAATCGGCGTGGCCGGGGGTGTCGACGATATTGATGCGCAACCCGTTCCACTCGACCGAAGTGGCCTTGGCGAGAATGGTGATGCCGCGCTCGCGTTCGATGTCATTGCTGTCCATCACGCGCTCGGTCGTGGCCTGGCCTTCGCGGTAGGTGCCCGACTGTTTGAGAAGTTCGTCGACCAGGGTGGTCTTGCCGTGGTCAACGTGGGCGATGATCGCGATGTTGCGAAGGTCCATTAAGCTCTACCTGTTTGCTGCGGTGCCGCAAATACAGGAGAAATCCGGATTTGGAAATGCGGTTTCGTGCAGAGCTGGCGTTGAGGGGCAGATCACTATCTGGCGGGCATAGTTGAATGGCAATCCGGGCGGTGCTGAAGCTGCTCTGCGGGCGTCAGACCGTGGCGCGTTCCGGGCGGTATCTGCATCGGCCTGCGCGCAGCTTCGACCAGGGGTTTGCGATTCAGACGGTGGCGCTGCACCAGCATCCGCGCCTTATTGCCGGCCAGGAAGGGGCGGGCCGGCCTGGATGTGCCGGGGCGAATGCCGGGAAACAGGTCCAGGATTTCATGCAGGGCGGTGGCGGGCAAGGCCTTTGCCGCTTCCGTCCCGAGATAGAGGCTTTCGGCCTCTGCGCCGTTCGAGAACAGCAGCTCATGCTGATCGAACATCAGGTGCAGATAGGTGACCGGACCGGTCCCGGCGGCCACCGAAATCCCGTCCTGGCCGATCAGGCGGGTTGCGGCGATCAGCATTTCCTCTGCGCCAAACATCCGCGCGGCGATTTTTGAGCGCAGGAGCACGCGATGCTGCGCGGACAGCCGCAGCTCAGTTGAGGGCACGCCCGGACCGAGTGCCCCGGCGGCGATGATGACCGGGCGCAGCGCGGGGGCGCGGCGCAGATCCGCCTCGGTCAGGGTGACGGCGCCGATCCAGCGGACTTTCTGGGGGCCGTGATCACGGGTCATAACCAGGCTTCCGGCCCGCAGGTCATCGATCCGGCAGTCCCCTTCGGGCGTGCGGAGCAGGGTGCCGGAAACAAAGCAGGGAATCGAGGAGAATGGCAGCGCGAATTCATTTGGCTCCCACAGCCAGCTGGTTGCTGTCATCGTGCCGGGATAGGCCGCAGAGACCTTGCCATCCTCATCGACCGGCAGGGCGATCGCCCGCGACTCGCCTGCGCTGCTCTGGCCGTAGAATGTCACCAGCTTTTGTGTGGCACCGGCAATCACCGCGCTGTCACCGTTATATACGGCGTAGATCTGATAAGTGGTTCCTCCCACAGTAAAAGAGTCGCTTTCATCAGAGGTGATGATCTGACTTTCATCGCCATCGGTCAGCTCTGCGCTGAGCAGATAGGGGGAGAGGTCGACCCCTTGTCCCTGCATATCCACGAAATCGTCCTGCGGCGATGCGCTCCAGTCATCGGGCCGGATCACCATGCCGGGTGACTGCACGCTGAAGCTGGGGTCGAGGGTCCAGACCTGAACCGTGATCGTTCTCATCCGACCCTCCGTCCCGGTCAGCTGCAGCGACACCCAATCTGTCAGATCAGTCTTAAGCCGCGGTTAGCATCCTGTGCCGAAGGCTGGCTCCTGACCCGAATAATGCCTCAAATGAGGCGCATCTCAGCAATCGCCCGAAAGACAGCAGGGCCGTAAGACAGGCCAGATCCCTGTGCGGATATGGAAAAGGGCGGCATCCGCTGATACCGCCCCAACGCACAGATGAGTTTCTGCCACTCAGCCGGCAAGCGCCTTGTTCAGATATTCATCTACCTTTTCCAGATAACCCGTCGTGGTCAGCCATTTCTGATTCGGCCCGACCAGCAGCGCCAGATCCTTGGTCATGAACCCGTCCTCGACGGTGCGGATACAGACCTGTTCCAGCGTTTCGGCAAACCGCGTCAGCTGCGGATTGTCATCGAGCTTGGCGCGGTGTTTCAGCCCGCCGGTCCAGGCGAAGATCGAGGCGATGGAATTGGTCGAGGTCTGTTTGCCCGCCTGATGCTGGCGGAAATGGCGGGTGACGGTGCCATGTGCGGCCTCGGCCTCGACGGTCCTGCCATCAGGTGTCAGCAGGATCGAGGTCATCAGACCGAGCGAGCCGAAGCCCTGCGCCACCGTGTCGGATTGCACATCGCCGTCATAATTCTTGCAGGCCCAGATATAGCCGCCCGACCATTTCAGCGCCGAAGCCACCATATCGTCGATCAGGCGGTGCTCGTAATGGATGCCTCTGGCCCTGAACTGGTCCTCGAACTCTTCGGCATAGACCTTGGCAAAGAGATCCTTGAACCGTCCGTCATAGGCCTTGAGGATAGTGTTCTTGGTGGAGAGATAAACCGGCCAGCCCTTGATCAGCCCGTAATTGAAGGAAGACCGCGCGAAGTCGATGATCGACTGGTCGAGGTTGTACATCCCCATCGCGACGCCTGCGGCGGGCGCGTCAAAGACGTCATATTCCTGGGTGGTGCCGTCTTCACCCACGAATTTCATCGTGATCTTGCCCGGCCCGGGGAAGCGGAAATCGGTTGCTTTGTATTGATCACCAAAGGCGTGGCGGCCGACCACGATGGGCTTCGTCCAGCCCGGCACAAGGCGCGGCACGTTTTTGCAGATGATCGGCTCGCGGAAGATCACGCCGCCCAGGATGTTTCGGATGGTGCCGTTCGGCGATTTCCACATCTGCTTCAGGTCGAATTCCTCGACCCGTGCCTCATCGGGGGTGATGGTCGCGCATTTGACGCCAACGCCGTATTTCCGGATGGCATGCGCCGCATCGACGGTGATCTGGTCGGCGGTGCGGTCGCGTTCTTCGATGCCAAGATCGTAATATTTCAGGTCGATATCGAGATAGGGAAGGATCAGCTTTTGCTTGATGAAATCCCAGATGATCCGGGTCATCTCATCGCCGTCAAGTTCCACCACCGGGTTGGCCACCTTGATCCTGGTCATCATTCGCCCTTTCTGGACTGGGTTACGCCTGGGGCCTGATTTAGCGGAAATCCGGGCGTCACGGAAGATGGTATGCGATGGTATACAAAAAGTTCATCAACCACTGCCTGTAGAACCGGCGGCTTTCCGGCTGGCCGGGGATGCCTCCGGCGGGGGCATTTGCGTCAGAAGGAGGGGGCAAGAATGTCCGAGGCGCGTCAGGGCGTGAACCAGGCTTTGGCTTTCTGGCTGACCCAGGCCCAGATCGCGGGTGCTCCGCGCGCGATTTTCTGGCCGACCCGGGCGACAAGCTGATCCCAGGTGACATTATAGGTGGTCCAGGTGCCGCCTCCGGATTGCAGATTGGCGAGGACCGGCTGCACCCGGTCGAGAGATTTGGCAAAGACGGCATCCGGGGTCTCGGCCGCCTCGAATTCATCCCAGAGCGCGCGGAAGGCCAATGCCTGGTCAGGCGGCAGAAGGCCGAAGATGCGGTCGGCCGCGCGCTGTTCGGCAAGGACGGTGTCGGTGCTGGCATGGGCGGCGCCGTTCGCGGAATGGATCGGCACATCGCCGGTGTCAATCTCGACCAGATCATGCAGGAGCAACATGCGGATGACGCGGTCGATCTCTACACCTACGGGGGCCTGATCGGCCAGAACCATGGCGTAAAGCGCCAGATGCCAGGAATGTTCCCCCGAATTCTCGCGCCTCGACCCGTCGCAGAGCGTGGTGGCGCGCAGCACCGATTTCAGGCGGTCGGCCTCGTTCAGAAAGGCGAACTGGGCGTCGAGACGGGGATCGGTGGCGGGCTGTACAGGCGGGACGGGGGTGGTGAGCGGAATATCCATGCCGCAGTCATCGCGCGAAAGGCCGGATTCTGGCAAGGGGGAAGGCGGGGCCTGATCAGGCCGGAAAATCAGGCGCGAGGGTTCAGGCGGGGCGGCTCAGCCGGGCAGAGTGAGGATGATGGCCCGCGACCCGGTTGCGACCACGGTATGTTCATATTGCACCACCGGCGCCATCGGCTCGCTGTAAAGCGTCCAGCCATCCTCGCCGGCATCGGCCCAGAGACCGCCGGTCGAGAGGAACGGCTCTACCGTCAGGACGAGGCCCTTTTCGATACGGCGGCGGTCGCCGCGGGTCGGCCAGGTGGCAATTTCGGTTGGCTCTTCATGCAGGCTGCGGCCGATGCCGTGGCTCGCGAGATTGCGGATCAGCGTATAGCCGCGTTTCTGTGCGAATTTACCAATGGCATTACCGATGCCTGCGAGGGGTTTGCCGGCGCGGACCTCATTGATGCCGGTCTCCATCGCAAGGCGCCCGTCGCGACAGAGCCTGTTCAGTGCCTCGCGTTCGGGCTGCAGCTGCCAGCTTGCCCCGGTATCGGCAAAGAACCCGTCTTTCGAGGCCGAGACATCGATATTGACGAGGTCTCCGGCGGCGATCACGCGGGGGCCGGGGATGCCATGGGCGATTTCCTCATTGACGCTGATACAGGTGGCGCCGGGGAAATCGTAAGCGCTGCGTGGCGCCGAGACCGCGCCTTCGCGATCAAGGAGCCGGGCGCCGATCTCGTCGAGTTCAAGCGTGGTCATGCCCGGCTCCATCGCTTTGGCCATGGCAAGCATGGTATTGGCGACGATGCGGCCGATATGGCGCAGGCTGTCGAGTTCGTCCTGATGGGTGATCGTCATGGCCGGACCGTTCCGCTTCGGGGTCAGTGGCCGCTGCCAGGGCTGAGATCGCGCGGCGCATCCGGGGCGGCGGCGCCCTCGCGTTTGGCCCTGAGGGCGCGGGTGAGGAAGTCGCGGCCGCGCGCCTCGGCGAGGCGGATGCGGATCGAGGTCATATAGGCCTCTTGCAGCGTCGGCGACGCCGCCCCCAGGACCCGGCCGACCTGTTCGTAAAAACGGTCATCCTGCAATTCGTTCTGCGAGGCGAGCACGTCTTTCGCAAGCTGGTCGGCAAGCTCCTGGATGAAGGACATCAGCGGGTACTTTCGGTCATGCGCCGCCTGACGTAATCCGAAACCGTTTCGATCATCGGTTTCATATGCGCTTCTTCATCCTTGAAGAAGTGATCGGCGCCCTCGACCTCGGTATGGGTGATCGTGATGCCCTTTTGCTCGTGCAGCTTGCCGACGAGGGTACGGGTGTCTTTCGGCGGGGCCACCTTATCGGCGCTGCCATTGATCACGAGACCTGACGAAGGGCAGGGAGCGAGGAAGCTGAAATCGTAAAGATTCGCAGGAGGTGCCACCGAGATGAAGCCGGTGATCTCGGGGCGGCGCATCAGGAGCTGCATGCCGATCCAGGCGCCGAATGAGAAGCCCGCGACCCAGCAATGTTTCGCATTCTGGTTCATCGACTGGAGGTAGTCGAGCGCCGATGCCGCATCCGACAGCTCGCCGATGCCCTGGTCATATTCGCCCTGGCTGCGCCCCACGCCACGGAAATTGAACCGCAGCACATTGAAGCCCAGATTATAGAAGGCGTAATGCAGGTTATAGGTAACCTTGTTGTTCATCGTGCCGCCATAGGCGGGATGCGGGTGCAGAACGATGGCGATCGGAGCGTCGCGTTCCTTCTGTGCATGGTAGCGTCCCTCGAGACGTCCATCGGGGCCGGCAAAGATAACTTCGGGCATACGCTCTCGCCTGATTTCTCCGGGATCGAAACTTGACTGAAACGCCCGGGTAATTTAGAACTGTTCTAAAGGGGGCAAGTCTTGTCCCCCGGATTGCACCTGAGGTAATGGCCCGGGGCTGGCTCGTCAATGGATCTGCCTGGAAATGGCCCGTTCCCCGGGGGGATGTGGCCGGATTGCCGGGGGAAGACGGGTTTGCGCAAGGGGCGTCGGAGGCGATCCGGGGCCAGTCTTGCGGCCGGTTCGGGGCAGTCGGCGAAGCCTTGCGGCGCGCTCGTTAAGGAGAGTTTGGGATGAAGCTGTCGACGAAGGGCCGGTATGCGATGGTTGCGCTTGCCGATCTCGCCATGAGTGAGGCGAAGGCGAAACTGGCGCTGGCAAAGGCGGGCGGGGAGGCGGCGGAAGTCGAGGAACTGGTGGCTTTGGCCGAGATTTCGAAACGTCAGGATATTTCGCTGCCCTATCTGGAGCAGCTTTTCGTCAAGCTGCGCCGGGCCGGGCTGGTGGACGCTGTGCGGGGGCCCGGCGGCGGCTACCGGCTGGCGCGTTCACCGGATTCGATCCGGGTGAGTGAGGTCCTGCAGGCGGTCGATGAGACGGTCGATGCGATGCATACCGGCGCAGGCGCAACGGGGGGCTCGTCTGGCACGCGGGCGCAGTCGCTGACCAACCGGCTCTGGCAGAGCCTTTCGGCCAATGTCTATGTGTTTTTGCACCAGGCGCGGCTTTCGGATGTGATCGGCAATGAGATGACGCCCTGTCCGGCGGTGCCGAACCTGTTCCGGGTGGTGGATGAGGAATGAAAATGTTGCGCGCCATGGCTGAGATCGCCGGGGGGCTGTCTGCCCCCCGCGCCGGTCGCTGCGCGTCCGGCTCCCCCCGAGGATATTTTTCGACAGATGAAAGGGGCGCGCCATGAGCACCCGGCTTTATCTGGACTGGAATGCAACGGCGCCTTTGCGGGCCGAGGCGCGGGCGGCGATGATTTCAGCGATGGATGTGGTGGGGAACCCGTCTTCGGTCCATAGCGAGGGGCGCGCGGCGAAGGCGCTGATGGAGCGGTCGCGCGAAGAAATCTCGGCGGCCTTCGGCGCGGAGGGTGCGGACCTGGTCTTCACCTCGGGGACGACCGAGGCTTCGGCGCTGGCTTTGGCGGGGCGGGGGCTGGTTTGCGCCGGTGTCGAGCATTCGGCGGTTTCGGCCTGGTGTGACGAGTTATTGCCTGTCGGGCGCGATGGTATGGTTTCGGTTCCGGATCCGGGGCAGGGCACTCTGCAGCTGGCCAATCCAGAGACCGGGATCGTGCAGGATCTGCCCGAAGGGCTTGCTGTGTCGGATCTGACGCAGGCAATGGGCAAGCTGCCGGTCGCCTTCAACTGGCTCGGCTGCGATATGGGACTGGTTTCGGCGCATAAATTCGGCGGGCCGCGTGGCATTGGGGCGCTTTTGCTGAAGCGCGGGCTTGATGTTGAGGCAAAGCTGAAAGGCGGCGGCCAGGAGATGGGGCGGCGGTCCGGCACCGAGAATCTGATCGGGATTGCCGGCATGGCGGCTGCGGCGACGGCTGCGGCGCGTGATCTCGCGAACGGGACCTGGGAAGAGGTCGCCCGCATAAGGGATATTCTGGAATCAGCATTGTTTGCCGGCGCTGAGGGCATTATCTCGGTCTCGAAAGACCGGACACGGTTGCCGAACACGCTTTGCCTCATCGCGCCGGGCTGGAAGGGCGAGACACAGGTGATGTCGATGGACCTTGCGGGTTTCGCGGTCTCGGCCGGATCGGCCTGTTCTTCGGGCAAGGTCAGGGGATCGAAAGTGCTCGGCGCCATGGGATATGGCGATCAGGCCGGACAGATGATCCGGATCTCGATCGGTCCGGGCGTGAATGAAGAGAATGTGCTCAGGTTCGCGGAGGCGTGGACCAGAGCTTACGGAAAAGCCCGCGCCCGTGCTGCGTGAAGACGGGCCGCGTGAGGATGGAGTGACCGAAATGAATACCCATGTGTCCGAGGAGAATATCCGCATCCCCGATGAGGCGATCCGGGAAGGCGTCGACCGTGAGACGATTGAAACCGTCCAGGCGATGGCCGGCAAATATAAATACGGCTGGGAGACCGAGATCCCGACCGAATATGCGCCCAAAGGTCTGAACGAGGATATCGTCCGGCTGATCAGCGAGAAGAATGGCGAGCCGGAATGGATGCTGGACTGGCGTCTGAAGGCTTACCACCGCTGGCTCGAGATGAAGGAGCCGCGTTGGGCGATGCTCAGCTATCCTGAGATCGATTATCAGGACCAGTATTACTATGCGCGCCCGAAAAGCATGGCCGAAAAGCCGAAATCGCTGGATGAAGTCGATCCGAAGCTGCTGGCGACCTATGCGAAGCTGGGGATTCCTCTGAAAGAGCAGGCTTTGCTTGCCGGCGTCGAGGCGCCGGAAGGCGAGCGCAAGGTTGCGGTGGATGCGGTGTTTGACAGCGTTTCCGTCGGTACCACCTTCAAGGAAGAGCTGAAGAAAGCCGGCGTGATCTTCTGTTCGATCTCGGAAGCGATCCGCGAATATCCCGAGCTGGTGCAGAAATATCTCGGTTCGGTCGTACCGCAATCGGACAACTTCTTTGCGACGCTGAATTCGGCGGTCTTCTCGGATGGCTCGTTCGTCTATATCCCGGAAGGCGTGCGTTGCCCGATGGAGCTGAGCACCTATTTCCGCATCAATGCCGAAAATACCGGGCAGTTCGAGCGCACGCTGATCGTGGCCGACAAGGGCTCTTATGTGAGCTACCTTGAGGGTTGCACTGCACCGAAGCGCGATACGATCCAGCTGCATGCCGCGGTGGTGGAAATCGTCATCCTCGACGATGCCGAGGTTAAATATTCGACCGTGCAGAACTGGTTCCCGGGCGATGAGGATGGCAAGGGTGGCATCTACAACTTCGTCACCAAACGCGCCGATTGTCGGGGCGACCGGGCCAAGGTGATGTGGACGCAGGTGGAAACCGGCTCGGCGATCACCTGGAAATACCCATCCTGCATCCTGCGCGGCGATGACAGCCAGGGCGAATTCTACTCGATCGCCATCGCGAACAATTACCAGCAGGCCGATACCGGCACCAAGATGATCCATCTGGGCAAGAATTCGAAGTCGCGGATCGTGTCGAAAGGGATCTCGGCGGGTCGCGCGCAGAACACCTATCGCGGCCAGGTTTCGGTTCACCCCAAAGCGACCGGGTCGAGGAACTATACCCAATGTGACAGCCTGCTGATCGGCGATCAGTGCGGTGCCCATACGGTTCCGTATATCGAGGTGAAGAACAATTCCTCGCGCTGCGAACATGAGGCGACCACGTCGAAGGTCGACGAGGATCAGCTCTTCTATTGCCGCTCAAGGGGTATGGATGAGGAAGAGGCCGTCGCTCTGGTGGTGAACGGTTTCTGCAAGGAAGTCCTCCAGGCCCTGCCGATGGAATTCGCCATGGAAGCGCAAAGCCTGGTGGCGATTTCGCTGGAAGGTTCGGTGGGCTGAACCTTGTCCGGTGCGGTGCTTCAGCGTCCTGATCTGACCATGCCCGAGGCGGCTGCCCGGGCATGGACGGATGCCTGCGCCGCTGCGCGGGTGGTGCTGGAATATGGCTCCGGCGGATCGACGCTTGTCGCGGCTGAGGCCGGGGCAGAGGTCTGGTCGGTGGAATCCGATGCCTCCTGGGCCAGGATGATGGGCGACTGGTTCGCGGCACATCCGGCGCAGGCCGGTGTCCATATCCATCATGCCGATATTGGCCCGATAAAGGAATGGGGCCATCCTGCGGATGAGTCCGCGTTTCGCCGTTGGCCGGATTATGCATTGAAAATCTGGGACTTGCCCGGGTTTTCTCACCCGGATCTGGTGCTGGTCGATGGCCGTTTCCGGCTCGCCTGTTTCCTGACGGTGGCCTATCGGATCACCCGTCCGGTGACGCTGTTTTTTGACGACTATGCCCCGCGCGAAGCCTATCACAAGGCCGAACAGATCGCGCGGCCAACCGAGATGATCGGACGCATGGCGCGTTTCGATCTTGAACCTGTGACACTGACGCCGGACCGGCTGCGCGCTTATACGCGGGCGCTGTTACAACCGGTCTGAGGAGAGAAAAATGCTTGAGATCAAGAACCTGCATGTGAAACTTGAGGAAGAGGATAAGGTTATCCTCAAAGGCGTCGACCTGAAAATCGGGCCTGGCGAAGTTCATGCGATCATGGGGCCAAACGGCTCGGGCAAATCGACGCTTTCCTATGTGCTGGCGGGCCGAGATGGCTATGAGGTCACCGACGGCTCGGCCACGCTGGATGATGAAGAACTCCTTGAGATGGAGCCGGAAGAGCGCGCAGCGGCGGGTCTGTTCCTGGCGTTCCAATACCCGGTCGAGATCCCCGGTGTCGGCAATATGACCTTTCTCAGGACGGCGGTGAACGCGCAGCGCAAGGCGCGCGGCGAAGAGGAGCTTTCGGCCGGCGACTTCCTGAAAGTCGTGCGCGAAAAGGCGAAAACGCTGAAGATCGACGCCGATATGCTCAAGCGTCCGGTCAATGTCGGCTTCTCGGGTGGTGAGAAAAAGCGCAATGAAATCCTTCAGATGGCCATGCTGGAGCCGAAGATGTGCATCCTTGACGAGACCGATTCCGGTCTTGACGTCGATGCGATGAAACTTGTCGCAGAAGGCGTCAACGCGCTGCGCAGCGCGGGTCGTTCTTTCCTTGTGATCACCCATTACCAGCGCCTTCTCGACCATATCAAACCGGATGTGGTCCATATCATGTCCAATGGCCGCATCATCAAAACCGGCGGGCCGGAGCTGGCGCTTGAGGTCGAGAATAACGGCTATGCCGATCTGCTGGACGGGGTGCAGTAATGGCACTGGCACAGGTCAAACAGGACGCGCTGACGGCGCGGCTGCAGGGGCTCAGCGCCCCCGCAAAGGGCTGGACGGCTGCGGCGCGCGCTTCGGCCTCTGATCGGCTGGCGGCTCAGGGCCTGCCGACCCGGCGCGATGAATACTGGCGCTACAGTGATCCGGCCCAGCTGACAAAGCCGGAAATCAGCGGTGCGCCCGCCGATCTCGCGCCGTCTTTCGCGGCGCTGGATGCGGTGAAGCTGGTGTTTACCGATGGCGTGTTCGATGCTTCCGCCTCGGATGATCCGGCGCTTGCCGGGGTTGAGCTGCTGTCGCTTGCGGGTCAGGCAGATATCCACTGGGCGCAGGGGCTTTATGGCCAGCTTGAGACCCGGGGCTCTTCCCCGGTTGAACGTCCGCTTGCGGCGCTGAACACCGCCTATGCGAATGAGGGTGTGCTGATCCGGGTGACCGGGCAGGCCGCAAAACCGGTTTCCCTGATTTACGCCCAGAAATCAGCGGCTTCCGATGTGATCCTTCATCACGTTGTTAAGCTGGAAGAGGGGGCGGAAATCACCCTTCTGGAAAGTGGCACGCCCGGTGCGCGCTTTAACACCGTGCTTGAGGTCGATGTGGCGTCGAATGCACGCTTCCATCATATCCGCACGCAGGGACCGGATGCCGATCGGCGCGGCGTCACCCATATCTTCGCCCATATCGCCGATCATGCGCTGTTCAAAAGCTTTACCCTGACCGCAGGCGGCCGTCTGACCCGCAATGAGGCGATCCTCGAGATCACCGGCGACGATTCCGTGGCCCATGTTGCCGGAACCGTGCTGGGGGATGGCAAGGATTTCCTCCAGGACGACACGATCTTCATCACCCATGCGTCAGAGCGTTGCGAAAGCCGCCAGGTCTTCCGCAAAGTGCTGAAGAACGGCGCGACCGGTGTGTTTCAGGGCAAGATCCTCGTCAAACAGGGCGCGCAGAAGACCGATGGTTATCAGATGAGCCAGTCGCTTCTGCTGGATGAGGATGCGCAATTCCTCGCCAAGCCCGAGCTGGAAATCTACGCCGATGACGTGAAATGCTCGCATGGCTCCACCTCGGGCGCGATTGACGAGACGGCGCTCTTTTACCTGCAATCGCGTGGGGTGCCGAAACGCACCGCCCAGGCGCTTCTGGTTCTGGCTTTCCTGGCCGGCACGCTGGAAGAGATCGAGGATGAGGCCATCGCGGCCGAAGTCCATGCAAGGCTGGAAGACTGGCTGCACGGGCTGGACGGCTGAGAACCCTCAGGGCTAGAACCGCCAATGCGTTAACGGCCAGCAGGAAACGGGCAAAGACCATGTCGATCACCACCGATATCTTCCGGACCTGGGCCCGGCCTGGTGCGGTCATCCGCGAGAAACTGGCGGATGGCCCGCGCGAGGACAGGGCACTGATCCTGTTGTTCGCGGCCTGTCTTTTGCTGTTCGTGGCGCAATGGCCGCGCCTCTCGCGCGAGGCTTTCCTTGCGCGTGAGGCGGCAACCGCCGCCGGTACGCCGCTGGATCAGGTGCCGGGCATCCAGGCATTGATGGGGATCAATTTCTTCGTCTTTCTTTTCGTGGTGCCGCTGTTCTTTTACGGCATCGCGGCGGTCTCGGCGCTGGTGATCCGCGCCTTCGGGGGCCGGATCGGCGCTTATGAAGCGCGGGTCTCGCTGTTCTGGGCACTGCTTTGTGCAGCTCCCCTGATGCTGTTCCAGGGCCTTCTGGCCGGGTTCAGCGGACCGGGGTCTTCGGTGACGGTGGTCGGGCTTCTGGTCGGGCTCTCATTCCTCTGGCTCTGGGTGAAACTTCTGCGCGAGGCGATGCAGTGATCGGCTTTTTCTTTTCCTCCCTGCTTTTGTCGCTGCATGACCCGCGTCAGGGCCTGCGGCAGATCCAGGCGCTGAACCGGCCCGGGGGCACCGAAATGGTGGCGCTCCTTCTGATGGCGGTGGCCTCGGCCTTGTTGATGCAGCTGAGCCTGCAGATCCTGCCAATGCCCGAAGGCAGCCCTTTCACGGCGCTGTTCTCAACGCCTTTCCTGACGGCGGGGCTGCAATTCCTGACGCTCCTCCTTTGCGCCTTCCTTGCCTGGCTGGTGGGCGGCTGGTTCGGCGGTCGCGGATCCTTTGCCGATGCCGTGCTGGCGATCGCCTGGCTTCAGGCGGTGATGCTGGCGATCCAGCTGGTGCAGCTGCTGGCGCTCGTCATCCTGCCCGTGCTTTCCAGCCTGATCGGCATCGCCGCCGTCGGGATCTTCGTGGTGCTCCTGAGCAATTTCATAGCCGAAATCCACGGCTTCGCCTCGCCGGTGAAGGTGTTCTTCGGGACGGTCCTGACCTTCCTCGTCAGCGTCTTCATCCTGACGATGATCCTCGCCCCCTTCATCCCGTCGGAGTACCTGCCGCGTGAGCTATGATGTCGCAAAAATCCGCGCCGATTTCCCGATCCTCGCGCGCAAGGTGAATGACCGTCCGCTGGTCTATCTTGACAATGGCGCCTCGGCGCAAAAGCCGCAGGTGGTGATCGATGCGATCACCCAGGCCTATTCGATGGAATATGCCAATGTTCACCGGGGCCTGCATTACCTGTCGAACCACGCGACCGAGGCCTATGAGGCGGTGCGCGGCAAGATTGCGCGCTTTCTGAACGCGCCCTCGGAAGACGAGATCGTCTTCACATCGGGGGCGACCGAGGGGATCAACCTCGTCTCTTATGCCTGGGCTGCACCTCGTTTGCAGGCCGGCGATGAAATCGTGCTTTCCGTGATGGAGCATCACGCCAATATCGTGCCCTGGCATTTCCTGCGCGAACGTCAGGGGGTGGCGCTGAAATGGGTCGAGGTCGATGCCAATGGCGTGCTCGATCCCCAGGCGGTGATCGACGCAATCGGGCCGAAGACAAAGCTGGTCGCCATCTCGCATATGTCGAATGTGACCGGCACCGTGGTTGATGTGAGCACGATCTGCGCCGCGGCCCGTGCGCGCGGTGTGCCGGTGATGGTCGATGGCAGCCAGGCCTCGGTGCATATGCCGGTCGATCTGACGGCAATCGGCGCCGATTTCTACGCGATCACCGGCCATAAGCTTTATGGTCCCTCCGGATCCGGCGCGATCTGGATTTCCCAGGCCCGGATGGCAGAAATGCGTCCCTTCATGGGAGGCGGCGACATGATCCGCGAGGTGCATCGCGACTCTGTTACCTGGGCAGACCCCCCGATGCGGTTCGAGGCCGGCACACCCGGCATCGTCAATCAGATCGGTCTGGGCGTGGCGCTCGATTACCTGACCGGCCTCGGCATGGAAAATATCGCTGCCCATGAGCGCGCTTTGCGCGATTACGCCCGCGAAAAGCTGAACGGGCTGAACTGGCTGAACGTCCAGGGGCAGGCGCCGGATAAGGGGGCGATTTTCAGCTTCACCCTGCAGGGCGCCGCACATCCGCATGATTTCTCGACGATTCTCGACAAAAAAGGCATCGCCGTCAGGGCAGGGACCCATTGCGCCATGCCGCTGCTGGACCATTTCGGGGTGAGCGCAACCTGCCGCGCATCCTTCGGTCTTTACAACACCCTGGCCGAGGTGGATGCCCTGGTCGAAGCGCTGGAATTCTGTCACGAACTCTTTGCGTGAAGCGGCACCACAAGCCTTGCAGCAGCGCGCAGGAGCGGTTAAGTAACCCGGGCGCTGCACCCGTAGCTCAGCTGGATAGAGTGCTGCCCTCCGAAGGCAGAGGTCACAGGTTCGAATCCTGTCGGGTGCGCCATTTCAGAACAGAACTATGAACGCCGAACGCCGCCGTTTCTACGCTTGAAGCGGCGACCAGCGTTCGCAGCAATTCCGACTTCGATCCTATGATGTGAACCTCGTCGTCGGCGACCTCGACGCGCTGCGCTAGCGCGCGCAGGTGGTCGCGGTGATAGCCGCCGCTGTCGAGTCGTATCCGTTCACGAGCCTTGCGGGCGAACCCCTTGAGCATGTCGGGGGTGACACCCTGATTGCCTGAACTGTCGAGCGCGAGTTGCGTGCGCTCGGCGTCCGCGGCGGCCTGATCCCGCAACGCCTTTAGGCTCACCATGCGCTCTTTCGCCATGGCGTCGTCCTTGTCCACCATGCCGGCTTCGATGGCGTCAAACAGACGGCCGATCCGTTGGTCGGTCTCTGTGATTCGTCTGTTAAGCTCGGCGAGATGCGCTCGGCGACGCTCGACGCGCTCCTGCCTCCTGTCAATGACGCTGGAAAGGATGGATTCCAGCCGCTTGGGCTGGAGCAAGCGATCTCCAATATGATCGGCGACGAGATGATCCAGCTTGGCCATCGGAATCGCTCGACCCTTGCAGCCGGTCTTGCCTTGCCGCGCTTTGGTCGAACAGGTGTAGTATCGGTATGTCTGCCCAGCGCTTCCCTTTCCAGTGCGTAGCGTCATGGCAGCTCCGCACTTGGCGCAGAAACAAATGCCGGTTAGCAGAGTGGGGCCGCTGGATACGCGGGCCGGCGTCACCAAAGGATCGCGCGATTTCAAACGGGTCTGTACCGCGTCGAATAACTCGCGTTCGATCAGGGACGGTACTGCCATGATGGCGACCTCGCTCTCCGGCTTCTTCTCCCGGTTTTTATGCGAGCGTGTGTTGAACCTATGCTCGCCGATATAGGTGGTCCGGGTCAGGATGGCGTGGACTTGCGCTAGACCCCATTTGCCACCGTCACGAGTGAAGAAGCCGCGCTCGTTGAGATAAGTAGCAATAGCCTTGACGCCCATTGCGCCGGACGTGCCGTCACCTTCGAGATAGAGCCGATAGATCAG
Source organism: Pseudomonas sp. GX19020 (assembly GCF_023371075.1). NCBI lineage: Bacteria > Pseudomonadati > Pseudomonadota > Gammaproteobacteria > Pseudomonadales > Pseudomonadaceae > Pseudomonas > Pseudomonas sp. GX19020. The sequence continues at coordinate 744,145 of NZ_JAMCCR010000001.1, read as the reverse complement.
TCGTACGGTGTCGGCGTGCAACGGATCGATCTCCAGCTTCTTCTTGATCTTCGATCCGCGCTGCTCGGCCGCGACGATGCGATAGCCGATAGGCGGCCGTGCGCCGTTCCAGAAGCCTTGCCGGGCGTTCTCGTTCATAGCACGCAGGACGTGCTTGGCGTTCTCCTTGGACTGGTATTCGTCGAACAGCGCCATGATCTGCCGCATCATCTGATGCATGGGGTCGTCACCCATCTCCTGCGTGATGGACACCAGCTTGACGCCATTCTTCGCGAGCTTGCGAACGTAGAACTCCATCTCGAAGTGATCGCGGAAGAAACGCGAGAAGCTATGCACCACGACAATATCGAAGGGGGCGGGCTTGGACGTGCCTGCCTCAATCATGCGCTGGAATTCAGGGCGCTTGTCGTTGGTGGCGGTTGCGCCCGGTTCCACGTAAGTCTCAACGAGCTGGAAGCCCCGTTGCTCGCAATAAGCTTCGCCCTGCCGCTTCTGGTCGGGGATGGAAATATCGTGTTCGGCCTGCCGGGCAGTCGAGACGCGCAGGTAAGGATGCGACGGCGCGTCATGGCGCGATCCTTCGCCGATGAAGCCACGCGGCATGTCGCTCGGGCGTGTAGGCGTGCGGCTCCAGATTGGCGGTCAAACGGTTGTGGACGTGCCGCCAATGCTCCGGCGAAGCGTCGGCCGGATCGAGGCCGAGCGATTCCACGGCGTCGATAGCGGCAAGCGCGCGCTGCACCTTGGGCCAGCTATCAAGGCGCAACAGGATTTCGCCGCCGGGGCGCACGAAAGGCAATGTCTGGAACGGCTCGCCTCGGCCGATCGCTCGCACAATGTCGATGCGCGAAACGACCGTGCCATGGTCGCCGCTCGCCCATCGCACGAAGGCGAAGACGCCGCCAGGCGCGAAGCCGACGACACTCCGGCGGCGGTCGATGATCTGGTCATAGCTCTTGCGACCGAACCTGATCCAATGCTCGATGCGACGTTCCTCGAAAGTCAGCTCGACCAATGTGGTGAAGGGCGCAGGCCCATCCGGCAGCGGACGGCAGTGCGCGCTGCCATGGGCGCGACGGGTCATTGTTCATCTCCGGCGATGTGCTGGTGGGGAGTGAGCGCGTGCGCTGCGTCAACGGCGTACGTCATGGCTCGCCGCTCCCGGCCGAACCGGCACCACGCTTCGCCTGCGCGCGTCAAAGAAACAGAGTTAGATTCTCTGTTAGATAAGTTAGCGGTCGGATTCCGCTTTTCAGGCCAAAGCGTTAGCTGCGGTTCGTGCGCCTGATGTGCCGATAGTGGTGCGCCTGATGTGCCGATACCTCGTGCGCCTGATGTGCCGATGGCATTAACAGGATTATCAACAGTGCCTGTTGGTAAGTTACCGGGACGAATTCGCAGCAGCTCGCGGCCGCCTTCCCGCTCGATCTGGAGCAGGTAGCCGGGAAGCGGCTGGCGGGCCGCGATCCGGCGCAGGTCGAGCGCGAAGTCGGACGGTCGGGCGAGGCTGCCGGATTTCTGGTGAAGGTGCGCGGCCTCGAAAATCCAGCCGTGGTGCTGGTGCCCGGCGTGCTTTCTGGCGACGCGGTAAAGCCATCGCTCGATGCCGCCAGTCAGCCGGAAGTAGGCCGGGTCGATGGTCAGGACCAGCGAACGGTCGATGACGCTGTTGTAGAACCATTCGGGCAGGACGAACTCCATGCCCTCGACGCGGCCGGCGCGCGTCGTCATTTCCTCCCACTCGTTGATCCATGAGAATTGCCGGCGACGCCAATGCGGGCCGTTGCGGATGGTGGTGGCGATGACGGTCGATTGCAGCCGTGCCAGCGCGGCTTTCAGAAGCCGGTATTGGTGATTGCCGGTCGGCCGCCCGATGGCGCGCAACAGATGGTAGGGCGTAAACCGGACGAAGCGCGAAGTGGTGAGGCCGTCATTCTCGGCCGCGACAATCTGCGAGGCTGCCCATATCAGCACATCGGCGTCCCATATGGTCGCCATGCCACGCTCGGGCATCCCGAACACCTGCACGTCTATGTCGGCGGCCTTGTAGAGAATCGGCTTGGTGCGCGGGGTCTTCGCCAGCGAGAAGAACGGCCGTTCCATTAGGTCGCGCTGGTCGCGCGGCGGCGCGTCGCCCGTTGCGACCACGAAGGGGGCCAGGCGGCTGCGCTCGCTGTCCTCGGCCGGTCGCGCGTGGCCGTGATCATCCTCGCGTAGCATCTAGCAGTCGCCCCGTTCTTCGGGCGTAAGCGGACGCGCGGGAAAGACGGTGCCGGCGGTCTTGTCGCGGGTGGATTTACGCTCGCCCGCCGCGCTCCAGTCTTCCAGATCGCGAACGGTGTAGAGGACGCGACCACCGACTTTGCGATAGGTCGGCCCGGTGCCATAGGTGCGATGCTTCTCAAGGGTGCGGATGGATATGCCGAGGAAGCGCGCGGCTTCCTTGGTGCGCAACAGGCGCGGCGGCAGGCCCGCAAGCGGGTTGGCCATGGATCACCTCCAGTCGGGATTGGGCTACCGGGGTCGGCAGCGGACTATGGCGAACCATGGCGAGGGATCGGCGGCGCGTAGCGTGCCGCATTTGCGTCTATGCGCTGGCGGCACCCCTGCGGACGACAGAATAGTCGAACGCGCTAAAGATGTCGGCCGCTGGCGGCACAAGTCGAACACCATCGCCCAATGCACAGGGCTCGTTAATCTCGATGCCAAGCACCGGTGAAACGTCCTCGTAGACTGCGGCATTCGGCGCCACTTCGTCCGTGAAGAGTGCAACGATATCTTCCGGGTTACTTTTCGCGACGAGCCGGTCAATCGCCCATTCACCGAAGCGGCCCCCAACGACAGAGCCGCCGCCGTCTCCACCAAACACCCAACAGGTTGCGAAATCGGAGAACGGCTCCGCGCCGGAGAGATATTGATCTACGCGGTGCTCTGCCTCGCCGCGCCAGAGTCCCACGCGCGTAGTCGGTGCACATGGTTGGTGAGATCGTTGATGATATTGGCTATCTCGGTTGCATAGTCGGTCGCATCATCAATCCCGTTAGCGGTCGTATCCTGCTGCGACACTGCGGTGCCCTGAAGCCGTGAATGGGATGACAACCGCTGGCAGCGACGGCTTATGGCGACGTCCGATTGAGTTCGCAGATGACGCGGAATCAATCGGAGGCTACGCTATTCTAGGAATTGGGGGCCAAGCAATTGACTGATTCGGATGCCGATTTGCCGGGCGTGGGGCCTGTACGTGCACTTCACTTGCTCACTACTGATCTGCTTCTTGCTGAGCTTGTTTCTGGACGTCCGATCGCCACAGATGAGGGCCACAGACTCATACTCAGCAGCGACGCCGCTCGAGGCGTGCTGTCTTGGTATCGCGGCGCGCGCTCCAAGTGGGCCGGCAATGTAATGACACCGGACTGCGAAGCGATCATAACCAGCATCAACGCTACCCCAGCCCAAGTTCCGCCTCCTTCCACTTCCGCAGATCGGGAGCGCCGCGTTCTTAGGCTGGCGAAAATCGTCGCACATAGGTTCGCGGGGCTCCATGCCTACGGATCTGCAGACGAGCCGAGCACGGATTTTGTGTTCGAACCGAACAACTCTATCACAATATTCGAAGGCTGGAACGGGTCGGGCAAGACAAGCTTGATGAATTCGGTGATCTGGTGCCTCACCGGCAAGCTGCTCCGGCCTCAACGTTTGCCCGAAAGCGGCGAAGCTGAATTCGACTGCGAGATCGATCGCGGGGCTGCTGAAGAGGCGTCGCAGCATAAGATCAGCGCGGTGACTCCCCTGCCGAGCGCGCAGCACTGGACGCCTGTGGCATCAGCTAAAACCGTCCCAGCGGATACTTGGGTTGAGCTGACCTTCGAGCTGGAGGACGGGACCCGCCTTCCTCCGATACGTCGAACGCAGTCACGAAAGACAAATGGCAAGCTGGAGGAGGTCGGGCCCAATGCGGCGGATCTTGGCCTCGATCCGATCGCGTTCAATCTTGGAACCACCATGCCAGGGTTGCTGCCCTATCTCCAGGTGGGGAACCCTTCGGAGTTGGGGCTGGCGGTGGCAAAGCTGACAGGCCTTTCCGAACTTGTGGCCCTGGCAAAGCACGCTGGGCGTGCGAGAACGAAGATTGCGGGGGACATCACCAAGGAGCGCAGAACTGAGCTCGATGGGATCGAGACGGACTATCGGCAGCATCGCAACGATCTCGAACAGCGGATTTCCGAATTCTCGGAAATGACGCCTGTCACCGCCCTCCCGGCGATCACGGATGAGCCAGCTGCGTTCATCGCGCTCGGACAGCATTTCGAGGATCTGAAAGCCAGCGGCCTCGCCCATGCCCGGGATGTACTTGGCAATTCGTTTGACGCCTCGGAGGAGTCGCAGCGGCAGAGCTTGGAGCAATGCATCGCACCTGCGCTAGAGCAGGTGCGACGGTTGTCGCAGCTCCCTTCGATGGAAAGGCTGGTTGCTCTCAAGCTGGAGGCCGACGTTCGCCAAGGGGTGGATGCCCTCATTGATCGTATGTTCGAGGAGGCAACGATCCTCGAAGAACTCTCGGCGAACCCGGTGCTGGAGCGCAGGACCCAGCTCTACGCACGCGTGACCGACTGGATGCGCGAGCATGGAAAGCCCCATGATGATCATTGTGCAGTCTGCCATCATTCACTCTCCGGCGTCGTCGACGCTGAGACGGGCGGGCTTGTTGCCGATCATCTACGCCAAGTTGCTGAAGATAGCGAAATCCTCTCCAAGACGGTCGTGCAATGGGCGGAGGCTTGGACCGGCAAACTGGCCCGCGATCTGCCCGATGCGCTTCGGCGCGATTTGCAGAACGACCTCCCCGAATCTCCCGGTGCAATCTTGCGAACCGCTTTGCTGGACGACCTCTTCAGCACAGAAAGCTTTACAGGCGTCCTTCAATCGCTGCGTTCCAACGTGGGAGCGCTAACTGACAAGGCGATGGCCGACCTGCCTTCGTTTACAGAGCCAGCACAACGAAATTTGCCGAGCCGAGTTGGCGCCCAGGCGGCTAAGCTGAGCAAGACGTTAAATCGCCTTATCCGAGCTTTGGCATTCGTCGATTGGATGACGGCCCATCGCGCAGAACTTGCTGCGGCGCTTGAAGAAGTCCGCGGCAAAGCCGATGGCGGCGACGGCCAGGCGACTGGCCTCCGAGCGCAACTGTTACGCCTCGATGCCATCGTGAAAGGCGTTGCGCCTATTAATGCGGCTATCGACCTATCGAAGCGAATGAACTCTGCTAAGACTGCTCATAAGCGTAAACTGAAAGTGATCGAAGATTGCGGAACGGCTGCAGCTGCATTGGATGAAATCATTCCAGTGGGCGATCTTGCCACCGCGCAGGTCGAAGGCTTGCAGGCCCGCTTGCATGATCGAGCGGTATTTTGGCGGAACGCGATCTACCAAAACGCGACAACCCTATCGCCCAAACCGCATCGAACTGGGATGACGCCCCAAGGAGCAATTGCAATCCAAGCGGGGCGCGATGGCGTTCATGCTCCAGCCCAACATGTATCAAACGCTTCGGCCCTGAGAGCGTCACTCATGGGCTTCTACCTCGCGTTTCGGGAACATGTCCTCCGGACGGATGGTGGCCTGTCGCTCATGATCCTGGATGATCCCCAAGATCTCCTCGACTACGACAATCGTGCTCGTCTAGCGCGTGCCCTCGACCAACTGGCGGCTGGTGGAGCCCAAATTCTGGCTACCACCTATGACCGTAGCTTCGGTCGTATCCTCGTCGCTGAGGCACGGGGCACCAATCGTGTTGAGCACCGTGCCGTCCATCCGGTGCACGCATCTCGAAGCACCCTCGAAACTTCCTTGGCTATCGAGGACTTGGATCGGAAGCGGAACGAGTTCGTCTCGAACCCGGACTCGGCAGCTCACGCACAGGATTATGCGAATCAGGCTCGCATCTTCTTGGAGGCGCGCCTGGGGGATTTGTTCGACGACCCAGCTTATCCCGCGTTTTCGGCACCCACTGACGCGCCGACGTTGATGCCGCTGGTGGGGCGGCTCCGTTCACTGGTCACCGCTCGCAGCAACGAACTCTTCAGGAGTCCGATACTCTCGCGTTTCTGCGATGATCCTGCATTGGCCGATGGCGCTGAGCCGCGACGAGTGCTTAACCAAGCGCATCATCGCGACGCCAACGCTTTGAGCTACATCGACGTGCAGAATGTTGATGCGGACCTGAAGCGATTGCGTTCGGCGGTCGAACGCGTCCACGAGGAATTCCGGCGCTATCGCTGGCGAGAGCCGCTTCAGGAGGCCGTCCCGGACAATGTCGTCCCTCTGACTGTCGTTACCGCACCGGCTTTCAACGTCCCGATCGTTCAGGACATTGCTGCGTTCAGCCGGCACGTTCCGAGCGGTGGCAGCCAGGATGGCAACCGGGAGATGCTCTCCAGCCAGTGGTTTGATGACAAGTCGCTGTTTTACGTCCGCAGAGACACCATGGGCTTCACAATCCCGGCCGGATCCATCGCGATCGTTGAGGCCACGCCTTCTTCGCCGGCCGATCATGAGCTGGTTGTTGGCCGCCGCGGGACGCAAGCCTTCGCTCGTAGGCTGCTGCGTCCGCGCAACGGCGAGGGATACTCCTTGGCCGCTGAAGCGACCGACCCTCGTGGCGGGCGGCCGACGCTGGCTTTTGAGAATCATGAACTCGACTTGCATCGCGTCGTCGGAGCTCTTTTCGTTCAGGTCCCTCCACCAGCGGGGCGGGAAGAGGCAGTTCTCCTAGAAGGACATCCTGCCCTTGGCCGAGTCGAAGTCGCATATCGCGTCCGCGAGGAAAGCGCCGTCCCCCGCGTGATGCCGGGGCAGATCATCCTCGGTGGAGCGGTTCTTACCCCAGATCAGTTGGATGCCATGGAAGGCAAAATGGTCGCGGTGACTTTGGAAGACGGTGACAGCATCCTGAAACGAATCGGCGCACCGCTTTCGAGGAGTCTGCCGTATCTCCGGCAGTTCGAAACGATCGGCGGGCTCGGAGCCTCCGTTGTGCTCGCAACAGAACGGGTAGAAGGGGCACCAGACCTACCTGTGATGATCAATGCTCGCCTTGTATTAGGTGTTGTCTACGCCTCATAGGTTGCCGCAAGCTAGGGGGCCGGCCCGGTTCTTCCGGATGTTTATTGGAACTGCCGGGCAGTTGACCGCTAGTCCATTCTCGTTCATGGGCCGATGATGCAGCCGCGCTAACGTCGGGAGTTGCCGAAACCCGACGTTAGCGTTCGTCCTCGTGAACGGCGGCTTAGTCACATGCTCCGCCATTCTAGCCTTGCGATAAGTGAGATGATCGAGCGTTAGACTTCCGATCTAGCATTGCAGCCGGGCAACGACAGAAATGACGGGCAACGGTTGACGTTGCCCCTGCTGCTCACTCGACATAGCCAATTGCTCTCCATCCTATTTAAGAGGCGCATGGAAGGCTATAGAGTAGACATAGTTCTCCGTGTCGTCGGCTTCGGCCCGCCAAACACCGCCGATTTCCCTCTATAATGCGATATTGCCGCCGATCACCGCATTACACCGGATGGGATAGAAAACAGCCGTTTCCACGCCACAGCCCGATATATCTTAGGGCGGTTAGCAGACCCACCGGTAATAGCGACCGAGCTTGGATAATGGTCAGCCCCCTTCGGAAAGCAATCGGGCGGCTACGGGCACGGGCTAGCTAAGCTGAGTCGCAGTCGGCATTTTTGCATCAGGCAATAACTTCTCGCCGTCGCCTTCAACGGCGATGAGTGCCGGGAGAAGCGAGGCGACTATGGTTTCAATTTCATCCCGCTGCGGACGAGGCAGCTTGTCCCAGAACGCTGGATCATCGAGAAATACGATGAGCTTTTCGAGGTCCTTGGATTTGAGGCCGATCGGAAGATATGCCTCCAGCGCGCCTTCCGACAGGATATTTGTGCCGCGCGAATGCAAGGCGTTGAGTTCAGATTTCAGAAGTGCCTTGTCGTCGTCGGACAATTCCGGTTTCAGCGCAATGCGGCGAGATTTGATATATTCCCATGTCTCGCGCGCATCGTCCCAGCTTCCGGTGCTCAATGCCTCATCGATCCGGGCAACCAAGGCTTGGCCATCGAGGCTCTTTATGTTGTCGATCACATCCTGCTTGATCTCCCCGGCGTTTAGCTTGAACAGACCTTTGAGGGCCTGCGAGCCGACCTGCTCGATATAGTCGAGGTCCGCCACTAAAGCATTGCCGACTTGGCAAGCCGCCAGCAGCTTTTGGTACGGGGCGAACAGCCCCTTGCCGCCCACGCTGATCACTTCGAGAATTTCGGAGCTTGCTTCCCGGCCCCGCGTGTCGAGTACCTTTTCAAAGAAAATCCGGTCTGAAAGCCCCTCGACGAGAAGCACCTTATCGCTGAAAAATATGCGCTCGTTGTTCTGGCTGTTGACCAAATTGAATAGGTGCTTGGCGTTCGGTAAATCAGGCTGATTGAGCCGGAGAATCCTGCTTCGCTGGGCTTCGCTATAGACACGCGTCACAAACTGTATGGACGCAGGGGATATAAATGTGGGGGAGTGGGTGGCGAGCACAAACTGGTTGCCTGTCTCTACCGACAGCTTCTCGAACAAGCGGAAGAGAGAGCGTTGCCAGCGCGGATGGAGGTGCAGTTCCGGCTCATCGACGACGATGACGGCATCCCTGACATTCAGCGCATAGATAGCAAAGAGATAGGTAAGCAGTTCCCGCTCACCGGAAGACGCTGCCGTGACGCTAAAGCTCGTGCCCTGCTTGCTGAGGCGCACGTCATATTCATTCGTATCCGGATTGATCGTTTCAAGTTCCCAGTCGTAGCCAAGCGCCTTGAGATCTGTGCTGAGACTTTTCAGATTCTCATCGCCATAGAATGCTGTCTTGGCACTACGGTTATCCTCTTCTAGCAGGCGCCGATACTTCCGGCCCAGACGCCCGATGGCTAGGCTCACAACATTCGTTGCGCCAGAGCGCGAGGATACGGCGTCCAGTTGCCGCTTCTGCTCAATGTCGTTGTACTGGGCGAGCTGTACGCGTGATTGGAAACCGGCACCCGCCCGGTGTACCGGAAGGTAGATCATCGGCAGGCGGAGGATATCGCGCCTCATCTCAGCGCGGGTGGCGTTCGCGTACTCAAAAATGCGCAGGTACTGAAGGAAATCAACCGCTTTCTTATCTTGGGGCTCTTCAAACCCATCATGTGTCCATCGATAGGTTACCCTATCGCCACCAGCAATTTTTTCTATGGCCCATTCAGGAATGCGGTCCCACGGATTATCATGTAGGTATATCCGTGTGTCTTCTCGTTTAATGTCTTCGATATCGGCCTGAAGAGTGCGCATATTTTCGAGATCGCTGGCTGATACCTCGACAGTAATCTCGACGAGCTGAGGCTGTCCCGCCCCGTGGGTGTGTCGATCGAAGCCGAGACTGTTCAGGCCCTGATTGTCCTGCAAATACCAGCGCGAAATGCCATCACCTTGATCGTGTGCTTCTAGATATTTCGTCGCCAATAGGTAGCGACGGAGCATGGTGGTGACCGTATCGAGGAGGTTGGTTTTCCCACCACCGTTTGGACCGATGATAATTGAGATTTTTCCGTCGAAGCTCAGCTCCTGACGCTCCAGAAAACTCCTAACATTTTCAACGACGATTTTCCGTATTAGCATCACATGCCCTTACAATTTCGACCGAGAGGATTGAGCGTCTCTAAATCGACCGAAATGAGCGCGCGTTACCATCGAAGTTTGCTGACCAAGTATAAGGTCGTTTTCCTAGCATATCAGCCCAAAAACCGCCGGTCCGTTGACCACCCCAGTCAAGCCGTTCGCTCATGTCTCGATTTAGAGGGCTATAGCGTAGACGTAGTTCTCCGTTTCGTCGGCTTCGGCCCAACAACCCCGCCGATTTCTCTCTATGACCTGATATCGTCGCCGATCACCGCACACCACTATGCGATATAGCGAACCGCGGTTTCCACGCTACAGTCCGATACTTGCATGTCCGGGCCAGCAGCTTTCGGCCCGCACTAAGCAGCGAATGCGTGGACGAGTGTCGACATCGCAAATGGGGGCGGAGGCAATGATCAGCACTTATTTTTCGGGTGCGAAAGCAGGCCAGACATATGGCTCCAAAAACCATTGTGACATAGGCCGAAAAATCGACGTCGAAAACTGCCGTTTAAGTCATTGATTTATAATGAACCACAACTCACGTTCAAAAACGTCAGGCCTTAAGGTAATTGAATTAATAAATTAAGTAGTGTGACATACGCTATGATCAGCGTTGCGCACTACCTTTCCGAGCATGGTCCCTCACGTTCCTCACGGATCGTCGAGGCACTTGTCGCATCTGGTTTATCGGCAGAGGCAGCGCGTCAGCGCGTATCACGAGCCAAGCCGCCGATCCGCAGCTTTCCTGTTCCGCTCCTGCCTAAGCGCGAGGCGTTTCTTTATCTGGAGAAAGACCGTAACGGCGAACGGTTCTGGCATAACTTCCTGCGCGATCTCCGCGAAACTAATTCGATTACGGCGGCGGCTATCGACGGGGTGATCGCTCGGGGCGGCATAATTCCTGCCGAGCAATTTGCGGTAGTAAGCGGTGCGACGGTCAGGCCCAAGACCGGGCAAGTCCCGGCTGATACGGTCGCCAGCCGCCTCATAAAGTCCGACTTCCTCAAGGAATTTCAAGACCCGGAATATGGCCGCTGTTTCCACACGGCTCCGAGTTTGGCCATAGGCACACCCGCTGCCATGCGCGCGCGGGACATTACGGAACGTGTCTTACTGGATGGCCTGCGCGAATGGTGCCGAAAAATTGGCCTCGCGAGCTACAACGCTATCCGCATCCGGGGCGATGAAGATCTGAAGCCGATTGGGCCTTTCGCTTTCGATCTTGCCGGGCCGAGCTATCTCCTCCCGTTGCAGGGATCGGCAAGCAAACCGGGCTTCATCGTGGCGGACGTTTTCGCCGAAGGCATTTTGACCGTCCATGAGATTCAGTTTTTCATCCGCAAAGCGCGTGTTCTCAAAGCCAGCTTCAAGGATATCGGCATTCTGTCTATCATCGTTGCGGAAGGCTTCACAGGCGAAGCACTGACTGCAGGACATGCGGCGGGCGTTATGCTGGCAACCCCCAAAGACCTGTTCGGGAAGCGTGTCGGGGAGGCAATCACCTCGCTCTGCGAAGTGCTCAAGAATGCTGCGAAATATGCGTCATCGAGCCCCGAACGCCTCACCATGCTGTTGAACAACCTGTTCGATATCGAAGGGCGCAACAAGAACCTTCGAGGCATCCTGTTCGAAATGGTGGCAGGCTATCTTGCAAGGCGCACAGCCATGACAATGGATATGGGCGTCACCGCCAAAGACCCAAGCACCGGGAAGATAGCGGATATCGACGTTCAGACGATCAGCAACCAGAATGCAGTCGTCACGGCCATTGAATGCAAAGGTAAGGAGCCGGGCGGCGTGTTGAGTCTGGCAGAGGTTGTGGAATGGCTCGCGAAAATTCCCACATTCCGCGCTCATTACGCTCAGCACGGATATTTACGCGAGGCAGAGCAGCGCTTCGAAATCTGGACGAGTGGCAGCATCGCAGCTGATGCGGTGAGGAAGCTGAAAGAGGAACAGGACCGCCGCGTAAAGGCGAAGATCGACTGGAAGGACGGCGATGCCGTTCTAGCGCTGGCCAAGGCGGGCAAAGAGAAGGCCCTTGCCGACGCTCTCAACCAGCATTTCTTCCGCCATCCGTTTGCCGAAGTTGCCAAGCAAATCGAAGCCGACGAGGCAGAAGGAAAAACGCCGTCATGGGTGGCTCCTCCGAAATCTGACCTGCCTGTGTTGCAAGGCCATTCGATTGAAGTCGTGACGTTGGATGGCGAGTTAGACGCCGCCGAGTGACCTAGCGCCCCAACATCCGAATTGCCGCCGTTAGCCACATAAATTCCGCTGAAAACCGCCGATTGCCGCATAATCATGGGTGCCTGAATAATTATCAGATGGTTATGATGATCTGATAGTTCTCATCTTCGTCGGGCGCTGCCTTCCACAAGCATAGTCATCGAAGCGCGTTGGCGATTTCTACGTGCGGCTGCGCCTACCTGACGGATCGGGCGGGATTCGAACTCCGTTCAGAGGCGGGCTATCAAGTAGATGTAATTGTCATCTTCGCCTGCGGCAAAGTGCTGCCCCGAAAGCGAGCGCGCTTCCACACTACGCTGTAAAGAGCCGGAGGGCCGTCAGTGACAATACCCCGGCGCTTAGCGCCGGGTCCGCAGAAACACATGGTCCGGTCTCGGACCTTGATTTATAGGGCTATGGAGTAAACGTAGTTGTCATCTTCACCCGGTGGGGCGCGCCAATTCTTCCTAATTAAGTTATTGATTTTAAATGGGAAAATGGCAGTTTTAGCCTGAGTGTGTGACACATTCTGTTCACAAGGGCGCCTTGTCGGTGCCGTTTCGCCAGCTATTCTTGGCGCATGACGATTTACATGCGAGCGAACACCTTCCACCTGAGAAAGCGCGTTCGGCGCCGGTTCCGGGATGTGGAACCGCGCGAGATTGTAGCATTCTCTCTTCATACCGACAGTAAGACGGTCGCAAGGCAGAAGGCCGACCAGATCTGGAATCACCTGATCGAGGGCTGGGAATCGGCCTTGCGTGGTGACAGCATAAACGGAAATGCCCGATGGGAAGCTGCGAAGGCTATCGCAGATCGGCGCGGCTTCAGCTTCCTGCCGGTCGATCAGGTTGCGGCGCTGGAAGAATCCGCGTCGCAAGGCGGTTGAGAACTTCATAAAGGCGGCAGGTGAAAAGGAGCTGCGGAACATCACCCGGGCCGATGCCAGGGCTTTCCGCGACTGGTGGAATAGCCGGATCGACAAGGAGGGTCTGAGCGGTGACACGGCATCGACCGACTTTGTTCACCTGGCGAACATCCTGCGCACGGTGAACGAAAGCCTCGGGCTGGAACTCTCGACGATCAGTTGCAGTTTGCCCTGCCAGGCGTTCACGTCTGCCGTGGTCGTGGCGTAGATCGAGGCCAGCAGCTTTTCGGCCTCGGTTTCCATCGAGGGTCCGACGACGATATATTTCGGTGCCGCGCCGATCACAGTCACGCCGTCGAGGTCTTTCAGGGTCCGCTTGCGGAACAGGGGATAGAGCGGGCTTTGTGCGGCCTGGTATGCGTCGAGCGTTATCTTGTTCGCCGCGTTGCTGACGACAAGGGCGAAGTCGCCGGTGCCATGTGCGGCCCGTTGCAACACCTCATCCGCGCTCAGGGTCCGAACGCTGGCGCCCGAACGGGTTAGGGAGTCGCGAGCCAGATCGAGGAGCGACATGTGCCGGTATTCTTGCGCTTCGGCAGGCGCTGCGGTGCCGGTCGCGCGGGCGATCAGGGCATCCGACTGGCGGCGCACGATAACCGCCGGGTCGTCGTTTTGCGGGGCTGTCGTGCGGATCACCGGGGCGCTGCGCTTTTTCGGCTTCGGTTCGGGCAAGATCTCCTCGCCCTCTTCCTCAGCCAAAGCCACCCAAAAGGCCTGATGAGGGCTAGGCGTGCCGTTGCGAGGCAGTAAGTGGGGCGCAGTCAGGTGCTCCGTTTTTTCTGCGTAACCTCAATCAGCACCTCGTCCTCATCCTTGAGGGGCCAGCATTGGGCCAGATATCGCCGGGCTCGATGTTGCCGACCGCGTACGTCAGCCCTGCGAAAAGCTGGCGCATCGCCTCGGGTGGGGTGGTCTGACTGTAAAGGTTGCACATCGTCAGGCCCTCTTGTTGCGCCAAGCCATTTCACACCCGTCAGGGAAAGGGGGAGTGATGGGATGAAATGAAAAAAGCCGCCATCGCGACATGCGCAAGGGCGGCTCTCTCTTCAATCAATACTACTGGAACTCAATCACTCGTAACCAGAGGTAATGAGGCATTTCTACTCCGCCCGGTGGGAAAGGCGAAGATGGCATCATTGCGTAGGCAATTCTGCCCTGGTGCAAGAAACGGGGCGCCCCATTCCCTGAGCGCCCCGATCGGTCAGGGAAGGCGACTGGCCGAGGGAGATTGCGGTCGCCACAATTGCCAACCGATTGCGACGCAAATGGTTCCCGGTGCTGGTATCGGAAAAAAGCCGGGACGCACATAGGCGACCCGGCAGTCATACAGGCAGATCAACGGACAGGTCACGGGACAGTGTGACGGTCTGATAAGACAACGTGTAGTGGGCTGTTTGGTTCCCGCATCAACCCGTTGTGATCAGGGGGCGGTATGAGCAGAATGGCACCAGAGGAAATCGGGCTCCGGGACGAAGCGATGTCGGCTGGCGGGGTTGTGCGCCCGCGCTCGCGCCAGGCGAAGGCCGCACCGCCAGTTATCAGCTCGGAAATCATCCTCCAGCCAAGGCTGTCCGCAAACGCCCCATCAGCCGATCTGCCCCAGGCTGACATCTGCGGCATGTCGATCCAGCGCGTGCTGGAATGGGCATTTGGCAGAGAACACGCCGGCCTTGAGTTTGACGAGACGGGTGAAACCTCCGGCAGTCAGCGCATGCGTATCGATGGCATCTGGCTGATGATGCAGCACGGCGCTATCGGCTGAGAAAGTGACTGCGCAGGGCGGTCGGATCCGGCCAGGGATGATCAGATCATCGCCTCGAGGGGGGCAAGCCTGCCGGTCAGCCATGGCGGGTGGCAGATGGCGGTGTTCGTCGCCCAGCATGCCCGCGTCGGGATCACGCCTGTCTGGATGCAGGATGCGCGGCCGACGATCCAGCCTTGCGGGGGGGGGGGGGGGCACTCCACATGGGGAGCTGGCAGTGACGGAAGAGGCGCATCATCTCGGCGCACAGGGCTGTGCCCATACAGAAGTGCATCGGCCGCAAGGGCAGGGTGCATGAGGAGCCGGTTCTGAATTGTCCTGTGGTCATGACCCCGTCCAGATCACAGATCGCCGCGGCGCATCGCCGGTATCTCGCATGTTATTGCGCACTGCTCTGGATCAGGGCGTAGCCGGATGGCCTCGCTATCCTCGCGGGGATCGATCTCATCCTGGATATGCCCCCCTCTGTAGCCCAGGAACGCAAGACAGAGCTTTCGAAACTCTGGCCCACTTGATACTTTTGCCCGTAGAATAATCGCGCCCGGAGGAGAGATCCCGCCGGGCGCTTTGCGTTTCAGCCGCGATGGCCGTTCTCACGATTTGCCCCGCCCGCATTGGGCTCATTGGTTCTGGGCGCTTTGTTCGGGTTAAACGGCTGGGCAGCGTTACCCATCTTTTGCTTCTGCGCCTCTTCCTCGACGTTGAACTTCGTGTTCTCAGCTTCTTTGTCGAAATCGGGTTTGGTCATAGCTTCCTCCTATTGCTGAAAGATCAACTGTCTCGCTCCGCCAGGGGTTCCGCTTTCGCTGATCACGTTTTCACTGATTGGGAAATTGGGGAAGGCGGGTAACTCTGCCCGGCACGATCCGCGCGGGGCAGAACATATCAACCACCGGCTGCCGCTGCCGCAACTCTCACCGCGCCGGTTGCGACGGCATCACTCACTGCACCCTTACTCGCGGTCTTTGAACCGGTATTCGCAGTATCGGCAGTCTTTTCAGCTGTGCCGCATGCTGCAAAGGTGGCCAGAAGCGTGTCGGCGAACAGGGATTTCATTTTTGATTCTGGTGGTTTGGCTGGGATCGCCACTGCGCGCGCGAAGGCGAAGCTATGAGCCTGCGAGAAACACCCCCGGCTTGCCGAGGGCGCCTGGCTTTTAAGGAAGTGAAACCGGCGGTGGGGAAATGATGTTGCCATTCTTCCGATGATACAGACCCTGCACCCGTGACACCGGCTCGCAGTTCCCGAGAACGAACCTTTCCTCAACAACTTCGTTCGCCCCGTCCTTCAACACCTGATGGAAAACGCGAGTTAAATCGCCATTCTCATCACGGCAGGCGAGCTTATGCGCTGTCGTCCATTTCTGACCCATCGCGACCTCCTCCTTCTGTTGTGCGGTGATCGAAGAGGAATCAGACGATTCGCGCAACCATGGCGGGTATATGGCTGCGGATCCCGGCGAAGGCCTGCCGGCTTACCCGTTTGCGACAGTGTAACCACAGCGCATCGCCCCGCCTTTCATAGACCCACTTCGCCCGGCCATACCCCGCAGCCGTAATCACCCCGAGGCGCGGATCACTGCGTCAACTCGCCGGGGCCCGCCTGGCGGCGCGAATGGGCGGGACTGTGGGGAGCGGGAAACAGCGGCATAGCGCAGGCCTTATTCGATCTCGAGAGGGGCTGAGACCGGAGCGTCATTCGGCATGTCCGGAGCGTTCAGGCTATCAGGATCTCTCTCCTGGACGTCCGAATGCCAGAAGACCCGCAGGACGAAGAACAGGACGACGATGACGGCCACCACTATGGCGAAAATCACCGCAGCCTTCTCGCGGTGTCTTTTTGGCGGTGTCGGCGGCTTCATTGGTATTCCTTCCCTGGTGTCCGGAACATAACGAAGGACCGCCGCCACTGGTTTCATGGCCTGCTGGCATAGGTGTCAATCCGCCGGTTCTCTGGTGAGATGGGGGATGCATGATCAGGTCCGACAGAGGGCGCGGGCAGGGACGACGCTCAAACGAGAGGCCGCCGGATTACCGGGGGCGTTCTGCTTATCAGGATTCCCCGACACCCTCTTGGCATGCCTGGATGATCTCGGCCGCCAAGTCTAAGATAGCAACCATGAAAGCGGATGTCGGCACGCATGAGCGACTGTCAAAAGCTGGGTAGCAGATTTCTGTCTGGTCAGGCCCCGGCTCCGGCACTCGCGTGTCGGCGCCACCTTTGGAATCATTTTGGCGGGGATCTTTATCCCAGGCACTACCGGCCCCGTCATTCGGCACCGGCATTACAGACTGAGCAGCTCAGTCCTGCGCCGCAAGACTGTTCGCGCCGCGCCGGATCAGATGGCGGGTCACAGCGGCGTCAGCCTGTGCCTCAAGATAGTCATGCCCGGCACCGGCGCAGAAATGCGGCAGATCGATCACTGCCATCCGGTCCGTGGTGCTTACCCGTAAAACCTCGCCCGGTTCCATCGCCAGCAGACGTTTGCGCGCTTTCAGCACGGGGAGGGGGCATAGCAGCCCCTCGCAATCGAGGTCCTGGTCATACTGCGCGGTCATGCGACCCTGATAGCGGGCTGCGACGGAATGTGACAGGGGAATGCCGTCAATGTGAGCGCATAGCGGATGACGCGCCCTCCGGCTATGGCTATGAGTTTGACCATGTTTGGAATTGATCTCTTCGATGCAGGGCTGGGCCCGGCCACTTTCATCGCGCTGATCGCGGGGGTTTTGTCATTCCTCTCGCCCTGCGTGCTTCCGGTCGTGCCGCCATATCTGGCCTATATGGGCGGGATTTCCGTTGGCGAGATGAAGGAGGGAAGGGCAAGGCGCCGTATCCTCATCCCGGCCTTGTTCTTCGTGCTGGGCCTTTCGGTGATCTTCCTGCTTCTGGGATTCACCATGTCGGCCTTTGGTGCGTTCTTCCTGCAAAACCAGGTGATGTTCGCCCGGGTTGCGGGGGTGGTGATCTTCATTTTCGGCCTGCATTTCACCGGCATCATCCGCATCCCGATCCTTGATCGCGAGGCGCGGCTGGATGCGGGCGATCAGGGCGGATCTGCCTTTGGCGCCTTCCTTCTCGGGCTGGCATTCGCGGCGGGCTGGACGCCCTGTATCGGGCCGCAGCTAGGCACCATCCTGTCGCTTGCGGCACAGGAGGGCTCGGTCTCGCGCGGGACGTTCCTTCTGGGCGTTTACGCGGTGGGGCTGGGGCTGCCGTTCCTGATCTCTGCCCTGTTCATCGAGCGCGCAATGGGGGTGATGACCCGTCTCAAACGCCATATGAAATGGATCGAGCGCGCGATGGGCGCCCTGTTGCTGATCGTCGGCACGATGATGGTGACCGGAGCCTTTACCGATTTCAGCTGGTGGCTCCTGAACATTTTCGAGACACTCGGCCTGCCGGTGCCCGGATGATCCCTTAATCCTGCCCGATTTCTCCGGCAGACCGGGCCTTGCCGGAGGTGGGAATGACTGATCAGAGACAGGGCGAGATTTTCCGCCGGAAGGTATTCTACCTTCCCGGCTATGACCCGTTTCACCCGCGCCGCTACCGCGAGCTTTACCGCAAGGAAGGCACTGAACAGGCGCTGCTTTCCGGCTATGATCTGAGCCTCAAGCCGAAAAAGGCCGGCGGCCCCTATGGCTGGCGTGTCGAGGCCACGATCGAGGGGCGCGCCGCCGAGACCGATATGGAGGTGCTGGTCTGGTCCGATATCGTCAAAGGCTCGATGTCCGAGACGATCCCGGCGACCTATCTGCAGCTTTTCCGCACCGCCTGGGCCTATATCGGATCGGGGGCGCTCTTCCGGCTGATGCGGCTGCGCAAAGGCCCGATGATCGCGGCGCTGTACCCGATTGTCTTTCTGCTTTTGCAGTTGGGCGTCGCTTTGGGGCTGGCCTGGGCCGGATTTGCGCTGGTGGCGCATCTGTTGCATTGGGCGCCGGGCCTTCCGGTCGCGGGCGGCATCCTCTGGGGGGTGCTTTATTGGTTCCGAAAGAAGGACAATAAGGTCTTTGCCTGGTATCTTATGCATGATTATGCCTATTCGGCGCAGTATAAGGGCGCCAACCCGCCCGAGCTTGAGGCACGGATGCGGGATTTCGGCAGGCAGATCCGGGCCGCACTGTCCGGAGAATACGACGAGGTGCTGGTGATCGGCCATTCTTCGGGCGCGCATCTCGGCGTCTCGATCCTTGCCGATCTTTTGCACGCGGGCCTTCCCGCACCGCGCCCGGTTCTGTCGTTCCTGTCGCTCGGCCATGTGGTGCCGATGGTGTCGTTCCTGCCAGAGGCCACCCGCCTGCGCGCCGATCTGGCCTGGCTTTCCACCCGCGACGAGATCGCCTGGATCGACGTGACGGCCCCCGGCGACGGCTGTGCTTTTGCGCTGTGCGACCCGGTTTCGGTTTCGGTCACGCCGCCCGAGGGCAAACGCTGGCCGCTGGTGATTTCCGCCGCCTTCACCCAGACGCTGAGCCCGGCCCGCTGGCGCGCTTTGCGGCGGCGCTGGTTCCGGCTGCATTTCCAGTATCTTTGCGCCTTCGACAATCTCGCGGGCAATCCCGGCGACTATGACTATTTCCGCGTGACCGCCGGGCCGCAGACACTGGGCGCGCGTTTCAAAACCCGCCACCCGTCGAAAAGCCGCATTGAAGCCACCGTCAACCGCTATAGAAACGTGGCGTGAGCAACGATCCCAAATCCTGCCCCTTTGCGGGCGCGTCCGGGCCCCCTGTGCCCCCGAAACCCGCGGCCCGCGCCGAAAGGGTCTCGCTTCTGACCTATCTCAGGCTCTTTCGGCGCGACATCCTCTCGGCCCAGCCTGCGCGGCTTTACCGCGCCTGGATGGCCGAGTTCCGCACGCCTTTCTTCCGCTCCTATCTCTGCAATGACCCGAAGCTTGTCGATCTGGTGCTGAAGGACCGGCCCGAAGATTTCCCGAAATCGAACCGGATCCGGGCGGGGCTGGAACCCCTTCTGGGCAATTCCGTCTTCGTCACCAATGGCGAGACCTGGAAGCGCCAGCGCCGCATCATCGACCCGGCCTTCGAGGGCGGACGCCTGCGCGACACGTTCCCCGCCATGGTGGCGGCGGGGCAGGCGGCGGTCGCCCGGATGCAGGATCTGACCCATGGCACCACGGGAACCGAGGTCGAGGTCGAAGAGGAAATGTCCCATGCGGCGGCGGATGTGATCTTCCGCACGCTGTTTTCGATTCCGATCGAACATGAGATCGCGGCCCGGGTCTTTTTTGAATTCCGCGCCTATCAGCGCACGCAGCCGATCCTGAACCTTGCGGCCTTCCTGCCGCTGCCCCGCTGGTTCCCGCGCCTGCATCGCAAGCGCACCCGGGCCTCGGCAAAGATGATCCGCGATCTGATCACCCGGCTGACAGATGCGCGGGCGGCCGAAATCAACGCAGGCACCGCTCCCGATGATCTCGCAACCAAAATCATGACCACCGCCGATCCCGTGACCGGAAAGCGCTTCACGCCCGCGGAAATGGTCGATCAGGTCGCGATCTTCTTTCTTGCCGGGCATGAGACCAGCGCCTCGGCGCTTGGCTGGTCGCTCTATCTGCTCGCGCTCAGCCCCGATGTACAGGAGCGCGTCGCGGCCGAAGCGGCCTCGCTTGGCGCGGCCCCCGATTTCAGCGCCGTGAACCGGCTGCACTTCACCCGCGATGTCTTTCGCGAGGCACTGCGCCTCTACCCGCCGGTGCCGATGATGGTGCGACAGAACACGCGCCCCGAGACCTTCCGCGACCGCAAGGTCAGGCCCGGCGCCCAGGTCGTGCTCTCGCCCTGGCATCTCCAGCGCCATGAACGGCTCTGGGCGGAACCCGACGCCTTCTGCCCCGCCCGCTGGCAAACCAGCGAGGGCCGCCACTCCGCGCGCGAGGCATATATGCCCTTTTCCGCCGGCCCCCGCGTCTGTACCGGCGCCGGTTTCGCCATGGTCGAAGGCGTCCTCCTCCTCGCCATGCTGGTCCGGCGCTTCCGCTTTGACCGCATCGAAGGCGCCGACCCGGTTCCGGTGGCCCATCTGACGGTGCGCGCCGAAAACGGCATCCGCCTCCGCGTCACGCCCCGCGGCTAGAAAAACCGGGCGCATAAAAAAACCGGCGCGCAAAAAAAAGGCGCCCCGAAAGAGCGCCTCCCAATTTCTCCGACAGCAATTTCATCTGTCTCTAAGTATCCCGGGGGAGTCTGCCAAAGGCAGACGGGGGCAGAGCCCCTGTGCCCGGCCAGCCAGATCTCAGAGGATCTCGACCTTG
Source organism: Pseudomonas sp. GX19020 (assembly GCF_023371075.1). Taxonomy (NCBI): domain Bacteria; kingdom Pseudomonadati; phylum Pseudomonadota; class Gammaproteobacteria; order Pseudomonadales; family Pseudomonadaceae; genus Pseudomonas; species Pseudomonas sp. GX19020. Next base: position 723,250 of record NZ_JAMCCR010000001.1, on the reverse strand, counting down.
TAGCCTTCGATCACCGTATTCGCGAGCAGCTTCTCGCACATAGCCTTCACATCGGCCTCGGCGGTCGCCCTGTCATTCGCCGCGAGGTCCAGCTCGATGACCTTGCCCTGGCGCACGCCTTCCACACCGGCAAAGCCAAGCGCGCCAAGCGCATGGCGGATCGCCTCGCCCTGGGGATCGAGAACGCCGTTTTTCAGCATGACGGTGACGCGGGCTTTCATCGGGGCCTCCGGTGGCTCAGGGGAATCTCGCGCCCCTGATAGCCAGGGCGCGCGAAGGGGGCAATCGCTTCAGTTGATCAGCGAGGGTTTCGAGACATGGGTGACATTCGAGGGCAGAACCCCGATCCGCCGCGCCAGCTCCGCATAGACGTCGGAAAGTGGCCCCGGTTCGGGCACCGATCCGTCGGCGCGTTCGGGCTGGCGCAGATCCCACAGCGTCATGGAATCCGGGCTGATCTCATCGGCGAGGATCAGCCGCATATAATCGCCATCCCAGACCCGGCCGATCTCGATCCGGAAATCCATCAGCCGCACGCCTACGCCCAGCATGACGCCCGACAGGAAGTCATTCACCCTGAGCGCCAGCTCGACCATATCGTCGAGATCCTGCTGATTGCCCCAGCCAAAGGCGATGATGTGTTCTTCGGTCACCAGAGGCGTCCCGAGTTTTTCATCCTTGAAGTAATATTCCACGATCGGGCGCGGCAGGCCCATGCCTTCGGGAATCCCCAGCCGGTCTGAAATGCCGCCGGTCGCGAAATTCCGCACGAGGATCTCCAGCGGAATGATCTCGGCCATCCGCACCAGCTGCTCGCGCATGTTCAGGCGACGGATGAAATGGGTGGGCACCCCGATATTGTTCAGCCCGGCCATGAAGAATTCCGACAGCCGGTTGTTCAGTACACCCTTGCCTTCCGAGGCCGCAGAGATCGGCGCGACATTGGCGCCGCTGCCGGCTTCGGGGCCGTTCTCGTCATCCTTGAAATACTGGATCAGCGTACCCGGTTCCGGTCCTTCGAACAGGATCTTGGCCTTGCCCTCATAGACCTTCTTGCGACGTGCCATGGTGACCTTTGTACAGACAATGACGAAAGGGGCGGCTCAGCCACCCCGGAGGTTTCCCGGCCTATAGCTGACCCCCCAGGCCGGGGCAAGCGGGCAGGGGCGCCGCGAGGGGGCAGGCGGTGCTGCGCCGGGCAAAATTTGCCGCAGGCTTTCTTCTTGCAGGTGCCTGGGGGGATGATCATATGGAAGATGAGACCATGAAAACCATGACCCGGACAGGGAGCTGAGAGATTACATGAGCACTTTTGACGACCGCGAAAACGCATTCGAGGCCAAATTCGCGCATGACAGCGAGATGCAGTTCCGGGCCGAGGCGCGGCGCAACAAGCTTGCCGGCCTCTGGGCGGCAGAGCTTCTCGGCAAATCCGGCGACGACGCCAATGCCTATGCGCTGGACGTCGTGGCGGCTGATTTCGACGAGCCGGGCATTGAGGATGTGGTGCGCAAGCTCGCCGCCGATCTGGGGGACCGGGTGAGCCCCGACCAGATCCGCGCCAAGCTGACCGAGCTCCTGCCGGTGGCCAAGGCGCAGCTGCTGAACGAAGTCTGAGGACTGGTTTTCTCAGGAGGCTCTGCGTCAGCGCAGAGCCGGCAAAAAGAACGCCGCGCCGGAAATCAGTGCCCCGACGCGGCGTTTTGCGTGGATCTGGTGTCGGGAAAGCGATTGTGCGGCCAGCGGCACCATGTCAGGAACAGGATCAGCACCGCCGCCCGTGAGGCGACGCAATCTGTTAAGAAAGGGTGCCCGATGACCAATGATGCCCCAAAGAAGAATGACCTGCTGAGCCAGCTGCTGGCCGAGCGGGACTGGCTGATGGCCGATGGGGCGACCGGCACCAATCTCTTCAATATGGGGTTGGAATCGGGCGAACCGCCTGAGCTGTGGAATGTCGACCGCCCTGATAATATCCGCACGCTCTACCGCAATGCGGTCGAGGCAGGATCGGATATCTTCCTGACGAACACCTTTGGCGGCAATGCCTCGCGGCTGAAACTGCATAATGCGCAAGGCCGCGTGCATGAGCTGAACAGGGTCGGTGCGGCTTTGGGGCGTGAGATCGCCGACGCCTCGGGGCGCAAGGTGGTGGTTGCGGGCTCGGTCGGGCCGACCGGCGATATTTTCGAACCGATGGGCACCCTGACCCATGCGCTCGCGGTTGAGATGTTCCATGAACAGGCCGAAGGGCTGAAGGCCGGTGGCGCCGATGTTCTCTGGGTTGAGACCATCTCGGCGCCGGAAGAATATCGCGCGGCGGCCGAGGCTGCGAAACTTGCCGGCATGCCCTGGGTCGGGACCATGAGCTTTGATACGGCAGGCCGCACCATGATGGGCGTGACTTCTGCCGCGATGGCAGAGCTGGTCGAGAAACTCCCCGAGGCGCCGCTGGCCTTTGGCGCGAATTGCGGCGTCGGAGCCTCGGATCTGATGCGCACGGTGATGGGCTTCATTGCCACCGGGACCACGCGACCGGTTGTGGCAAAGGGGAATGCCGGGATCCCGAAATATCACGACGGCCATATCCATTATGACGGCACGCCGGAACTGATGGGGGTCTATGCTGTGATGGCCCGCGATGCCGGGGTGAAGATCATCGGCGGTTGCTGCGGCACCATGCCCGAGCATCTGAAAGCGATGCGGCGCGCGCTGGAAGAAACGCCGCGCGGTCCGGCCCCGAGCCTGGAAGAGGTGGCTGCAAAGCTGGGCGGGTTCTCTTCCGTGTCAGATGGCACTGACGGTGAAGGCCCGGCCAAACGGGAACGTCGCGGCCGGCGCGGCTGACAGCTGCCCGTAACGCCCGCGCCTGTTACACCTGATCAGGATATCGACGCGCCGCCAGGAAACTGGCGGCCGTTTTCTTTCCAGAAAACGGCCAAATTCCTTTCTGAAAGGAATTTGTGGCGCGTCTGGCGCCGGGCTTGCGACAAGGTCAGCGGCGTTTGGGTTTGCCGCCCTTGCTGCCTTCTTCCGTCATCAGCCGGGCGGCCTCCGCGGCAGCGCGCAGCTCTTCTGCGATCTCTTCCGCCTCTTCGGGGTCGAAATCCAGCGGCAGTTCGATCCCGCCTTCGGCCTCGATATAGATCCGCACCATACCGGCATCGGTCGGCCCGATCTGGATATTGGCGGCGATGTCGCTTTGTTTGTTGATGCCCATGGCGGCTCAGGCTCCCGGATGAGACTTTTCTGCCCGTGAGTTTCCGCCCCGCAGGGCGTTACCTGCAAGAAATATCGCGCCTTGGCGCATAAAAGGGAGGAATGGTACCGACACCCCGGCTCGAACGGGGGACCCCCAGATCCACAATCTGGTGCTCTAACCAACTGAGCTATGTCGGCACTTGGCGGTTGATTAGCGCCCGGCTGCGGATATTGCAAGGGCAGAGCGGCAGGAATTTTCACCCGGGCCAAAACAGGCCCTGCGGGCAGGGCCGTGCCTCTTCCGGGCTTGCCCTGCGCCGGACCTCAGCTATTTTCGCCCCTCCTGTCTTATCGGTTTCGTCTCGGAGGATTCGTATGTCTGTCGCCCGTATTCCGGAAATCATCGCCGCCGAGATCGGGGCCCAGACCCGGCAGGTTGTGGCGGCGGTCGAACTGCTGGATGGTGGCGCCACGGTGCCGTTCGTTGCGCGCTACCGTAAGGAAGTGACCGGCGGGCTGGACGACACCCAACTGAGGAAGCTTGAAGAACGGCTGACCTATCTGCGTGAGCTTGAGGCGCGGCGCGGCTCGATCCTCGGTGAAATCACGAATCAGGGCAAGCTGACCGACGATCTTGCCCGCGCGATTGCCGGGGCGGTGACCAAGGCCGAGCTTGAAGATATCTACCTGCCCTATAAACCGAAGCGCCGCACCAAGGCGATGATCGCGCGCGAGGCCGGGCTTCAGGGCCTCGTTGACGCGATTCTCGCGGATCGCCGGGCCGATCCGGCGGTGCTGGCGGCCGGGTTCCTCACCGAGGGATTCGTGGATGCAAAGGCTGCGCTTGACGGCGCGCGCGACATCATCGCCGAGGGGCTGTCGGAGGATGCGGGGCTTCTGGGCCGGCTGCGCGAGCATATGCGCAAGGAAGGCCGGCTGAGCGCAAAGGTCCAGGCCGGGAAAGAGGCGGCCGGCGCGAAATTCTCGGATTATTTCGACCATAACGAATCCTTCCGTGATGCGCCGTCGCACCGCGTTCTCGCCATGCTGCGCGGCCGCAATGAAGATGTTCTGTCGATTGATCTCGAGATCGACCCCGAGGCGCCGCGCGGCGAATCTCCGTCCGAGCGCGCCTGTGCGGCGGTGCTGCTGGCCTCGGGCCCGGGCGCGGGCGACAAATATCTGCGCGAGGCGGCGGCCTGGGCCTGGCGGATCAAGCTGAAGACCTCGCTGACGCTGGACCTGATGGCGGAACTGCGCGAGGCGGCGGAGGCCGAAGCGATCCGGGTTTTTGCCCGCAATCTCAAGGATCTGCTGCTGGCGGCTCCGGCGGGCGGCAAGGCCACGATGGGGCTTGATCCCGGCATCCGCACAGGCGTCAAAGTTGCCGTGGTCGATGCCACGGGTAAGCTTCTGGCAACCGAAACGGTCTATCCTTTCCAGCCGAAGAACGATCTGCGCGGCGCCCAGGTGGCGATTGCGAAACTGATCGGCAATCACGGCGTCAAGCTGATCGCCATCGGCAATGGCACAGCGAGCCGCGAGACGGAAAAGATGGTCGCCGATCTGCTGGCGCTGCTGCCGGCTGGCGCTCATAAGCCGGTGAAGGTGGTGGTCTCCGAGGCCGGCGCCTCGGTCTATTCGGCCTCGGAACTGGCCGCACGGGAATTCCCGGGGCTGGATGTGTCCCTGCGCGGTGCGGTTTCCATCGCGCGGCGGCTGCAGGATCCTCTGGCGGAACTGGTGAAGATCGAGCCAAAATCGATCGGCGTTGGCCAGTATCAGCATGATGTCGATCAGCACCGGCTGGCGAAAAGCCTCGACGCGGTGGTCGAGGATGCGGTGAACGCGGTCGGCGTTGATCTCAACACGGCTTCGGCGCCGCTGCTTGCCCGGGTGTCGGGCGTGGGGCAGGGGCTGGCCGAAAGCATTGTGGCGCATCGCGATGCCAATGGGCCGTTCGCAAGCCGGCGCGAGCTGTTGAAAGTTGCGCGGCTCGGGCCAAAGGCCTTTGAACAGGCGGCGGGCTTCCTGCGCATCCCGGATGGGAAAGAGCCGCTCGATGCCTCCTCCGTCCATCCGGAAGCCTATGATGTCGCCCGTAAAATCGTCGCCTCCTGCGGGCGCGACATCCGCAGCCTGATGGGTGATGGCGGGGTGCTGAAACAGCTCAACCCCGGTCAGTTTGTCGATGAGAAATTCGGCCTGCCCACGGTGCGCGACATCCTGTCGGAACTTGAAAAACCGGGCCGCGACCCGCGTCCTGAATTTAAAACCGCAACCTTCGCGGATGGGATCGAAGAGATCAAAGATCTCAAACCCGGCATGGTGCTGGAAGGCACCGTCACCAATGTCGCGGCTTTTGGCGCCTTCGTTGATATCGGCGTGCATCAGGACGGGCTGGTCCATGTCAGCCAGCTGGCCGATAAATTCGTTTCCGATCCGCATGAGGTGGTAAAGGCCGGCGATGTGGTGAAGGTGACCGTGGTCGAGGTTGATGTCGCACGCAAGCGGATCGCTCTGACGATGAAGAAAGACGGCGGCGCCTCGGCGAAATCGGCGCGCGAGGAACGCGGCCCCGGCCGGGAGCAGACCCGCGACCGCAGCCCGCAAAAGGGCAACCGGCCAATGTCCTCATCGCCACAATCCTCGGGCGGGGGCAATGCCTTTGCCGATGCGCTCAAGGGCAAATTCGGGCGCTGATCCGTTGCGCGCCTGCCGCCGGGGGCGATCCCCGGCGGAACCCTTATTAAGAGATTAACCGCTCACTCTGGCCCCGCAGCTTTTGCGGAGGGGTCACTTGCAGCGCATCATCATTCACTGGACCGGCGGCCCGCATCAGCCGACCGGGCTTGACCTGCACCATTATCACTATGTGATCGACGGCGACGGTAAGGTTCATCCGGGACAGTTCCCGGTTGCCGCCAATCAAGGGCCGCTGGTCAGGGGCGCTTACGCCGCCCATACGCTCAATTGCAACAGCGGCAGCATCGGCGTCGCGCTGGCGGCGATGGCGGGCGCGGTTGAGCAGCCGTTCTGCCCCGGCAGCGCACCGGTCACCGAGGCGCAATTGTGGGCGCTGGCGGGTCTGTGCCGCGAGCTGTGCACGCGCTATGCCATCCCGCTCACACCGCGTACGGTTCTGACCCATGCCGAGGTGCAGCCGACGCTGGGCATCGCGCAGCGCGGCAAATGGGATGTGACCTGGCTGCCGGGCATGGTCGCACCCGGAACAGCGATCGCGACCGGCCACCGGCTGCGCGCCCTGATCGCCGCCCCGGTGGTTGCGCAAAATAACCGGGCCGGCAGCGGCGTAATTGCCTGCATCCTCGCGATGATCGAGCGGCTTTTCTCACGTCAAAACAGGAGCTTCATATGATGGCAGTTCTGGCCCGTATTCTCGCGCGCTATGTTTCCGGCGCCCTGGTGGCTTACGGTGTGATCGATCCGGCGCTTGGGCGCGAGATGGCGCTGGACCCGGATCTGGCACTGATGATCGGAACAACACTCGGCGCGCTGGCTGAGGCCGGCTATGCGCTGGCACTCCGTTTTGGCTGGCAAAGATGACGGGGTGGCCGGTGGCTGCTTATGGGCCGGGTTCTCGCGCCTGTGATGGCGTTGATCGGCTGATGGTGGGCGCGCGTGGCAGCGCCCAGGGCGGTTCAGGCGGAAAGCGAGGCGCTTTTTGCGCAGACACGCAGGCAAGTGGATGCGGCAGCATCTCTTGCCAATGATCCTGATGCTGCTCTTCGCTGATCTGCTCCCGGTCGATGCGCTTCAACATGATCTGTAAGGTTGGGCACTGGCTGACAAAGCCCAGTCACCCCTGGACCAAGCGCCAGGTCGAACGCATGAACCGCAGGATCAAGGAGGCCACCATCAAACGCTTCCATTACGACAGGAACGACCAGCTGCGAGCTGATCTCGCCGACTTCATGGCGGCTAACAACCTCGCGCTCAGCGTCAGGCAAGAACGCCCTGGCGATCATTCCGTCGGCGATACCGGCCTCAGGCGTAGCGGCTGATCGCAAGATCCTTCGCGTCGATCTCCGGCGCGCGCCCCGAAACCAGATCCGCCAGAACCCGACCCGAGCCGCAGCTCATCGTCCAGCCCAGCGTCCCATGGCCGGTATTAAGGAACAGCCCCTGAACCTTTGTTCCGCCGATCACCGGTGTGCCATCCGGCGTCATCGGGCGCAGGCCCGTCCAGAACGAGGCCTGTTTCGGATCGCCACCCGGGAAGAGATCCATTACGGAATGCTCAAGCGTCCGGCGCCGTTTCGCATCCAGCCGGTCATTATAGCCGGAGATTTCGGCCATGCCGCCGACCCGGATCCGGTCGCCCAGCCGGGTGATCGCGATCTTGTAGGTCTCGTCCATGATGGTCGATTCCGGGGCCCGCGCCGGGTCCGCGATCGGAATGGTCAGCGAATAGCCCTTTACCGGATAGACCGGCAGTCTGATCCCCATCGGCTTCAGGATCTGCGGCGAGTAAGACCCGAGGCAAACCACCACCGCATCTGCCGTTACCAGACCCTTATCGGTCCTGACCCCGGTCGCCCGCCCGCCCTCGGTGACGATATGCTGAATCGTCTCGCCCCAGCGGAAGGTCACGCCCTTTTCTGCCGACAAAGCCGCCAGCGCGGTGGTGAATTTGAAACAGTCGCCGGTCTCGTCCAGCGGCGTGCGCAGACCGCCCACGATCCGGTCCTTCACATGGGCGAGGCCGGGCTCCACGGCGACACAGCCGTCCGGATCAAGCAGCTCGCAGGGGATGCCATCCGCCTTCAGTGCTTTCACATCCTTGGCCGAGGCCTCCAGCTGCGCCTCGGTCCGGAAAAGCTGCAGGGTTCCGTTCATGCCGTGATCATACTGGATCCCGGTCTCCTGGCGGATCTGGGCAAAGCTCTCGCGCGAATAATCCGCAATCCGGAGCATCCGGCTTTTGTTGATCGCATAGCGCGAGGCAGTGCAGTTCCTGAGCAGTTTGAACAGCCAGCCGATCATCGTGGTGTCGATCTTCAGCTTCAGGATCAGGGGGGCATGTTCCATCATCACCCATTTGATCGCCTTCAGGGGGATCCCCGGTGCGGCCCAGGGGCTGCAATAGCCAAACGACACTTCGCCCGCATTGGCGAAAGATGTCTCCAGCGCCGGACCGTCCTCGCGGTCGATCACCGTCACCTCATGACCGGCCTTGGCCAGATACCAGGCCGAGGTGATCCCTACGACCCCGCCGCCGAGAACGATGACTTTCATTGCGATTTTCCCCTGCTGCCGGACCCGATCCTGCGCGCGATCTTGGGGGGCCTGGCTATGATGTCGATTTTTCCCGATGCTCGTTGATCATTGATCGAATGTCCTGTTGATTGACGCAATATTCTGCGATTATTTAGCGATAATTGAAATAATAAGGCGGCAGGCGCAATTCCATGTCAGAGATCGACCGGATCGACCGCGCCTTGATTCGAGCGCTCCGCCGCGATGCCCGTATGTCCAATGTCGCGCTGGCGGCAGAGGTCGGGCTCTCGCCCTCGGCCTGCCTGCGCCGGGTGCGTCTGCTGGAAGAAAGCGGCACCATCCGCGGCTATACGGCGCTGGTGGCGGGCCCCGCCTCGGAAAGCCGCCATGTGGTGATCGTGCGGATCAGCCTCTCGCGCCAGACCGAAGAGATCCTGAACGCCTTTGAGGCCGAGGTCCGCAAACACCCCGAGATCCGGCAATGCTGGCTGATGACCGGAGAGGAGGACTACCTTCTCCATCTCGAGGCCGAAAACCCCGGCGATTATGAGCGGATCCATAAGGAGATCCTGTCGCGCCTGCCGGGCGTCACCCGGATCAATTCCAGCTTCGCCATCCGCAGCGTTATCTGACAGGCCTTCGCGCGCGTGCGGAGATCTGTCGGGAGAGATGCGTCAGACCACGCGCCCCGCCTGCCTCGGCTCGGGTTTCCCCCCCTGGCGCCATGGAGGGGAGAGATTGTGGCGAAATTGCGGCGAATCCCCGGGGCGGAACGCTGCATTGGCACGGATGATTCGCAGATTTCCCTTGGGTCAATGTTGCTCAGGTGAGCGTTAATACTTCTAAACCAGCTTACTGATCAGCCTTTGGCAACGCGGCGTCACGAGAGGGGCACAAACTCATTGGCTTTTCGGGGCAGGGTTAATTCGCGCCCTGGTTGATGTGCGCTGTTCTGTTTCAGGCAACAAATCCAGGCAGTCTGGCCGATTTCGGGGGCTTGTGAGCAGAGATTTCGAAAGTTCCTAGAGAATTTTGCTGAAATTTTCTGAAACTCTGACTGGACCTGTCTCTGGCGCGGAAACAATTGGCCTGCCGAAAATGACCTCCGGCTCGCCTCGCAGGACTGGTTCTGTCCTGCAGGAGAACACCTTCTTGCCGCAATCTGCGCCTTTTCCGCTTCCTTCCGGGACAAAGCAAAGCTAGATATTGATCGTCAGCTGCAAGACGTATGGGCCGTGGGGGCGGTCGTATGTTGGTGGTGTGCCGCAAGGCACCAGAGTGGTGACGAGAGTGCTGCCGATACCGGTAATCCGGATGCCCGCTTTTGCGGGTAAGGTCTTTTACAGGCCGGCGTATCCTCATCCCATCCACCTCCATTCGACGGGTTCGCTCGGTATTATCGTGCGATTGTGCCCGTTGCAGGAGTTTACGACGACCATTTCGGGTCGTTTCTGGATGGGATTTGCGGCGACGGATTTCGTTGTCGGGATGTACGAGGACCTGAGATGCCTGTTATCGCACTTTACAATTTCGAAGAACCGACGACGCACCTCATCCGTGACGAAGCCCCTTCGCATGGCGAGCAGAATGGTGGCCTGACCGGCGGGGCGACCGTCAGTGGCGGCAACCTCAATCTGGACGGCCAGACCGGCTATGTGAAATTCGATCCTCACATGGATTTCCAGCTGTCGAGCGGCACCGTCGGTATCAGCTTTACCCCGACCGCCAGCCCGATGAGCGAAAATCAGACCGTTGTGTCGCGCGACACCGCCGGCGATCACGAGGGCAGCTTCCGCATCGAAGTTACCCCGGATGGCGCAGTGATCGTGACCAGCGAAAGCGGTGCGGGTGATACCGTTTACACCACCGGCCCGGGATTCTTCACCCCCGGCGATACCATCGACCTGACCTTCTCCTGGGATCAGGGCGGTGCCGGCGGCCAGCTTAATGTCACCAATACCACCACCGGCGGCGTCAGCTCGCAGCCGACTTCGCCTGATGTGACCCTGGTGATGGCCGATTACGGCCAGCCCTGGATCCTCGGCGGCGGCCAGGAAACCACTTCCGACCCGCTGAATCCCGAAGTCACCAGCCATTTCGAAGGCACGGTCGGCCATTTCTGGGTTTCCGACAGCGTTGACAACCATCCGGTCGGCGAGCCGCCGATTGCAAATCCCGACATCGCCGAGGTGGATGAGGATGGCGTGGTGGAGATCGACGTCCTCGCCAATGACAGCGATCCCGAGGGCGGCGCCCTGACCGTGACCAGCGCCAGTGCCGGCAATGGGACGGTTGAGATCGGCGAAAATGGCGTGCTGATCTATCGTCCGAACCCCGATTTCAACGGCGAAGACACCATCACCTATACGATCACCGATCCCGACGGCATGACCGCCTCAACCACGGTGACCGTGACGGTGCATCCGGTGAATGACGATCCGGTGGCGAATGACGACTTTGCCTCGACCACCGGCAGCACCCCGGTCGTGATCTATCCGTTGGCCAATGACACGGATGTCGATGGCGACACTCTGTCGCTGGTTGGAACACCGACCTCGCCCAATGGCACGGTCGAGCTGCTGCCCGATGGTGGCATCCGCTTTACGCCGAACCCGGGCTTCACCGGCACTGCCGAGATCGGCTATGAAATCACCGATGGCAATGGCGGCACCGACACCGCGACGATCTTCGTCACCGTCAATCCCGGAACCGGCCGCGACGGCATCATCACCGGGACCGATGGCGATGATCTGATCGGACCTGGCTATATCGATGCCGATGGTGATGAAGTTGACGCCGGTGACGCGATCATCCCGGGCGATGGCCCGGATGATGACCGTATCTATGCCGGCGCCGGCAATGACACCGTGCTCGCGGGTGCAGGCAATGACACCGTTTACGGCGGCACCGGCGATGATCAGATTTACGGCGGCTCCGGCGATGACGTGCTCTACGGCGATGAGGGCGACGACATCCTCTATGGCGGCTCCGGCGACGACGTGCTCTATGGTGGCGAGGGTGACGACATCCTGTTCGGCGGCACCGGCGATGACACGCTTTACGGCGGGGCAGGGAACGACACCCTGTTCGGCGGGGAAGGCGCGGATCAGCTGTTCGGCGGCGAGGGGAACAATGTCATCTTCGGTGGCGCCGGAAATGATACGATCACGCTCAGCGGCGGCGGAGACACGGTTTTCGGCGGCGCAGATCGCGACACGTTCATTGTTGAAAACCAGGGCGCCGGCATCGGCAGCTATATTGATGGCGGCGAAGAGGGAGACGATTACGACACGCTCGACCTTTCGGGCGCCGGTCCGCTGCGCATCGTCTATGACGAGGAAAACCCGGAAAATGGCCGCGTCCATTTCCTCGACCGTGACGGCAATGAGGTCGGCCATCTCGATTTCCGCAATATCGAGAATGTCATCCCCTGCTTTACCCCGGGCACGCTGATCGCGACGCCGCGTGGTGAGGTGCCGGTCGAGGAGCTGCGCGCCGGTGACCGGGTGATCACCCGCGACAACGGCATCCAGGAGATCCGCTGGATCGGTGAAAAGGCGCTGACCGGGCAGCAGCTGCGCGTCGACAGCCATCTGCAGCCGGTTCTGGTCAAGGCGCACAGCCTTGGCAATGGTCTGCCCGAGCGTGACATGCTGGTCTCGCCGAACCACCGTCTGCTGGTCGCCAATGACCGGACACAGCTTTACTTCGACGAACATGAAGTGCTGGTCTCGGCCAAGCATCTTGTGGGCGCGAACGGCATCCATCAGGTCGCATCGATCGGTGTCAGCTATATTCACTTCATGTGTGACCGCCACGAGGTCGTGCTGTCGAACGGTGCCTGGACCGAAAGCTTCCAGCCCGGCGATTACACGCTGAAAGGCATGGGCAATGCGCAGCGTAATGAGATCTTTGAACTCTTCCCCGATCTGAAGACCGAAGAAGGCCTCGGCAATTACCATGCCGCCCGCCGCACGTTGAAAAAGCATGAGGCGAGACTGCTCGCCCGCTGAGCCCTCAGGGCCCGGCACCACGGTTTATGCAGCGACTCCGGCGGAGCAATCCGCTGGACGAGAGGAAAAGGGCTCCGCTTGCGGGGCCCTTTTTCTTTTACGCGGCAGCTGTCTGGCGGAATTGGCTGGGCGGCGGCTTCAGATATGGGCCCCAGATCCGGAAGCCGGAATGAAAAAGAGGGGCCGGAAATCCGGCCCCAGTCTCAGGGGTTCAATTAAGGGGAAAGCGATCTTGCAGCGCGTTTGCGCCCGCGATCACGCGCGCCAGAACGGCTTTGCCACTTCGCTGTCGCGCGTCACCGGGGCCATGCCGATATCGCGCAACAGGTGATCATCCAGCCGGGCCAGCGACAGGCGCGTGCGCTTTCGGATCTGCCACCGCGCCAGCCCCAGGCCAATCGCGACCAGCAGACGCGATACCGGCGGCAAACGGTCAAGCCGCGACAGAGAGGCAGGACGGGACGGAGTGGATTGCCAGGTCATTTCTGTTATGCCTTGTATTGGTACAATCTGGCTGATATGCTACAAAAAGAAATACAATAGCCAAATATCAATCACCAGAGCTACATTGTGCCGGATACAAGATGGTCTCCTGATCTTAGCGCCTGGGCTGGTCCGAAATATCTCGGGCTCAGCCGCGCGCTTCGCGATGCAATACGGAGCGGTGATCTGCCGCCGGGCACACAATTGCCCACGGTTCGCGATCTGGCCTGGCGCCTGTCTCTGACGCCGGGAACTGTGGCGCGGGCCTATCAGATCTCGACGCAAGAGGGGCTTTTAGAGGCCACGGTCGGTCGCGGCACCTTTGTCGCCTCCAGCCAGCCGCGGCTCGGGCCGACGCAGCCGCTTTATACCGAACGGTTACCGATGCGGGTCGGTGCCATCGATATGCGGCCGCCGCAGGTGCCTGAGGTCGGTCAGGCCGAGGCCTTCCAGGAGGCGCTGACCGCCATGGCCGCCGGCACTGCGCGCGGCTGGACCGATTACACCAGCCAGTCGGGGGAATATGCGCTCCGGACCGAGGTCCTGCGCTGGATGGGCGACCGGATCCTTGGCCCGGCGACGGCGGATGACATCATGCTGACCCATGGCGGGCAGAATGCGGTCGGGCTGATCTTCGATTGCTGCCTGCGGGGTGACCGGCCGGTGGTGGTGCTGGAAGAACTCGCCTATCCGGGCTTCCGCTATGCCGCGCGCTCGGCCCGCGCCGATGTTGTGGCGGTCGAGATCGACGAATATGGCGTCATCCCCGGGGCGCTGGAGGCGGTCTGCCGCCGGCATGGGCCGCAGGTCCTGTGCCTGACCTCCGAGGCGCAGAACCCGACGACCGGCCGGATGCCGGTGGAACGGCGGATGCAGATTGCCCGGATCGCCCGCGATTATGATCTGCAGGTGCTTGAGGATGATTGCTATTCCGTTGCGGAAAGCGATCTGCCCACCTTGCGTGCTCTGGCGCCGGAACGGGTCTGGCTGGTTGGCAGCATCTCGAAAACCGTTTCGGCGGCGATGCGCTTTGGCTTTGTGATCTGCCCGGCAGGGATGGGCGAGGCGGGGCGGCTCTCGGCGCAATATGGGTTCTTCGCACTGGCGCGACCTGTTTCGGATCTGATGCTGCATCTGTTTCGCTCGGGCGCTGCCGAAGAGATCCGGGCGAAGGTCCAGGCCGAGTTTGCCCATCGCATCCAGGTCGCCGTTAACCGGCTGGGCGGCTATGATCTTTCCTGGCAGCCCGGCGTGCCCTTTGTCTGGCTGAACCTGCCGCAGGGCTGGCGCGCCTCGTCCTTTTCGCGGATGGCTGAATCCGAGGGGGTCATGGTGCGCTCGGCCGATGAATATGCGCTGGTGGGCGGGCGCGCGCCGCATGCGATCCGCCTTGCCATTCCGGGTGCCCTGCCACTTTGCGATTTCGAGCTGGGCCTTGACCGGCTGGCGGCTTTGCTGGCCAATCCGCCCGCGGCACTCGCGGTCTGAGACGGCTGGTCTGAAAGGCATCGCCTGGCGCGCGTAAGTGTTGCTCTGCGGACTCGGATCGTGATTTCGGGGGGTTACAGGGTTCTCTGCATGTTGACGGCGCGGGCCTGACATTGTCCCATAGGGAAAAGAGCAGCAAAAATGAGATCTCGAATGGGACAGCAGGCCATTTTCCACGCCCCGCGCGGGTGTTCCGATTTCCTTGGCTGGCGCCGTCGCGGCGATGCGGTTGAGGTGGTTTACGATGACGGGGCAGCCCGTCACATGATCTGGCGCGTCGAGGCGGGCGAGGGCTTTGAAGAGCAGCTTTCCGATGCGCTTCAGGTCGCGGTGGAACAGCCGCGTATCCTGCGCGCGCTCTATGCCGAGCTGAATAAACGCGCCATAGCCGTAGAAATGATCAGAGGCTGATCAGAGCGCCGCCGCCCCCCCGGGCGGCGCAATTTTTTTTGGCAGCTTCCCTTGCCTTCGCATCTGCAGACTTGCATGAAAGCCAGAGCGGCGTCAGTATTTTGATCAAACTGACGTCGGCAAGAATCCGGCAAACCCGGGGGTAAAGGTGCAATCAAAATCCTCTGAAGCACGCACGGGCTGGCTGCTGATTGCGCCCCCGGCAGTGGTGACGTTTCTCTTGCTTGCGGCACCGCTGGCAACGGTTCTGGTCTATTCGGTGCTTACCGGCTCGCGCGGCGCGGTCAGCCTGCCGATCACCGGCGAGAACTATCTCCAGGTACTGACACGGCCACAATATCACATCGTGATGCTGCGCTCGCTGAATGTCTCGGTGCTGGTGACACTGGCCACCGTGCTGCTGGCCTATCCGATCGCCTATTTCGTCAGCTTCCATGTGCAGCCATCGAAAAAGTCGCTCTGGCTGTTTCTGATCACCATTCCGTTCTGGACCAGCTACATCATTCGCGTAGCACTCTGGCGCACCATTCTGGGCTATGACGGCATTGTTGACAGCTCGCTGATGGGGCTGGGGATCATGGATACGCAGCTCAATGTGCTGCAATATGGCGTGACCTCGATCATCATCACGCTGGCCCATGCCTATGCGCCCTTCGCGGTGCTGCCGATTTTCGTCAGCCTTGAAAAAGTCGACCGCTCGCTGCTCGAAGCGGGGCAGGATCTGGGCGAAAGCAAATGGCGCACCTTCCTGCGCGTGACCCTGCCTTTGTCGATGCCGGGTGTGATCGCGGCGGTGCTGATCGTCTTTATCCCGACCGCCGGCGATTATGTGACGCCCGAACTGATCGGCGCGGGCAAAGTGCCGATGGTGTCGAATTTCGTGGAAACACAGCTGCTTAAATCGCGCAACTTTGCGATGGGTTCGGCGCTGGCGGCGAGCGCGATGATTGCGGTGGCGATTATCAGCGTGGGCTTTCTGCTTTTGAACAAGCGCTTTATCGGAGGCCGGAAATGACCAAAGCCCCCGGCCTCAAAACCTATGCAATCCTCTATCTCGCCTTTCTCTATGGCCCGATCCTGGTGCTGCCGCTCTTTGCCTTCAACAATGCCGCGGTGGTGTCTTTCCCGCTTTCCGGATTCACCACCAAGTGGTTTTCCGAGATGTGGGTCGATCCGAACCTGTGGAAGGCGCTGAAGAACAGCCTGATCATTGCGCTCTCAGTGGCCACGCTGTCGACCATTCTGGGCCTCTTCGCGGCGCGGTCTTCGGTGCGCTATCAATGGCCCTTCAAGGCGCCGGTGATGGGCTTTATCATGCTGCCGCTGGTCTTGCCCGAGATGATCGTCGCGATGTCCCTACTGATCGTATTGATGGCGATCGGCATTCCGCTGTCGATCTTCACGGTGATCCTTGGTCATCTGCTGATCTGCACGCCATTCTCGGTCGCGCTGCTGACCTCGGCCTTCCAGTCGCTGGATCGCTCGCTGGAAGAGGCGGCGCTGGATCTGGGCGAGACCGCCGCCTCGACCTTCCGGCTGATCATCTTGCCTTTGGTGATGCCGGGGATCCTGTCATCGTTCCTGATCACCTTCACCATCTCGATCGATGAATTCATCGTCGCGAACTTCCTCGGGTCGGGCCAGCCGATCCTGTCGGTCTATATTTTCGGCCAGTTCCGTTTCCCCGCGAAAGTGCCTTCGATGCTGGCACTGGGCACGATCCTGGTCGGCCTCTCCATCTGTCTTCTCGCAATCGCTGAATATTTCCGTCGCCGCGGTATCGCCAGGACCGGTGGCAAGGATTCCGGAGGCTTCCTGTAATGAGCGCTGATAAACGCCCGACCATGATCGAGTTTCGGGATATCCAGAAATACTACGGCGATTACCACGCGCTGCGGGGCATCAACGGGACGATCCGGGCGGGCGAGTTCTTCTCGCTCCTCGGGCCCTCGGGCTGTGGCAAGACCACGCTGTTGCGCACGATTGCCGGCTTTGAAGGCGTCGATTCCGGCGCCGTGCTGATCGATGGCAAGGATATGAGCTCGGTTCCCGCGAACCTGCGGCCGACCAATATGGTGTTCCAGAGCTACGCGATCTTCCCGCATATGTCGGTGGCGGAAAACGTGGCTTTCGGGCTGCGCCGCGATCCGCGTTCCAAGACCGAAAAGGCTGCGGCCGTGGAAGAGGCGCTGGAGATGGTCGGCCTTAAAGGGTACGGCGGGCGCGCGGCCCATGCACTGTCTGGCGGCCAGCGCCAGCGGGTGGCACTGGCGCGCGCGCTGATCCTGAAGCCGAAGGTTCTGCTGCTCGATGAGCCGCTTTCCGCGCTCGACAAGAAGATGCGCGAGCATATGCAGGTGGAGCTGATCAAGCTGCAGCGCCAGGTCGGGATCACCTTCATCCTCGTGACCCATGACCAGGAAGAGGCGCTGGTGATGTCCGACCGCATCGCGGTGATGTTCGAGGGCCAGATCGCGCAGCTCGCCGATCCCGAGACCCTTTACCGCCGCCCGAACAGCCGTAAAGTCGCGGATTTTATCGGCACGATGAATTTCATCCCCTGCGAGATCCTTGCGGAAACCGGCGGCAGGTTTGAGGTCGAGGCCAAAGGCCTGGGCCGCGTGACGCTCGAAGCCGATCAGGCACCGGCCCCGACGGGCGAAGGCAGCCCCGTCGTCGGGCTGCGCCCCGAGACCCTGACCATGCTTTACCCGGGGCAGAGCGCGGATGAGCGGTCGGTCAGGGGCAAGATCGACGAGGTGATCTATTTCGGCGACATGACCTATTACGATGTGTTTATCGGCGATACGGATGTCGAGGTGCGCCTGTCGATGCGCAACACGCCCGGCCGTCCGGTGCTGGATGTCGGCACAGAGGTCGAGCTTGCCTGGTCGCCCTCGGCACTTGTGCTCTTCCGCTGATCGTTCCCCCGCTTGCGCGGGGGAAGGCCTCCGGCGGGGATATTTAAGAGACAGATGAATACAGAGCCGGGCTTTGCGATTTCATCTGTCTTTAAATATCCCGGGGTGAGAGGCAAAGCCTCGAGGGGCAGGGCCCCTTTCTGCGGCCAGCCCTATCTGTCCGGCGGCAGGATGCCGAGACCGCGCAGATAGATCCCGACCGAGGCCTCGAGCAGGTCCTCGGGCGTATAGGGCAGGCTGCCGCCATTGCCGCGCAGGAAGAGCTCTACGATGCCATGACTGGTCGCACGGATATGGGCCGCAACCATTGTGGCTGGCGGGCGCCGGGCGGCGGGAAGCGCTGCGAGCAGCGCTTCGGCAGCGTTTTCCATGATGCCGCGCGCGCGGGTGGCGATCAGCGCGAGGTCGGGATGGCTGGCCGGTTGCAGCCCGCTTTCAAACATAGCCTGGTAATGGCCGGGATATTTGCGGGCAAAGGCCAGATAGGCGCGCCCGATCGACGCAAACCCCGCCAGCGCTGAAGGACGGCCCTCATTCCAGGCATATTCCAGCAGTGCCGCAAAAATCCCGAAACCCTGATGCGCCACTTCGGCGATCAGGTCGTCGCGGCCGGCGAAATGGCGATAGACCGCTGCCGGGGTCACATCCGCAGCTTTGGCAGCCTCGGAAAGGGAAAAGCCCTGCGGGCCATTGGCCGCGATCAGCTCCAGCGCGGCATCGATCAGCGCCTGACGCAGATTGCCATGGTGATAGCCGCGTTTCGTGCTCATGCCCGGATCCGTAAAAGCGGCATCAGCCGCGCGGCATCCGTTCGGGGCCGCCGCTGATCAGCGGATCGATGGCGCCGATCACCGTCGCGTCCTTGCCCTTGTAATCGACGCGGCTCAGCACCTCGCGGATTGCCGCGAGCCTGGCGCGCCGCTTGTCATCGGACAGGATCACTGTCCAGGGCGCATGAGAGGAATGGCTCAGTGTCAGCGTCTCGGCGATGGCAGCGGAATAGTCCTCCCATTTCGCGAGACCCTCGATATCAACCTGGGACAGCTTCCACTGTTTCAGAGGATCCTGTTCGCGCTCGATGAAGCGCCGGAGCTGTTCGGCGCGCCCGACCTCAAGCCAGAGCTTGATCAGGATCACGCCCTCATCGACCAGCATATGTTCAAACCCGGGAACCTGGCGGAAGAAGGTGGCGCGTTCCGCATCCGAGCAGAAGCCGAAGACCTTTTCGACCACGCCGCGATTATACCAGCTGCGGTCGAAAAGTACCATTTCGCCTTTGGCCGGCAGCCAGTCGATATAGCGCTGGAAGTACCACTGGCCCTTTTCGCGATCAGACGGCGCGGGCAGCGCCACGACATTCGCGACGCGCGGGTTCAGGTTTTCGCGGAAACGCGCAATGGTGCCACCCTTGCCGGCGGCGTCGCGCCCCTCGAAGATCACCACGATGCGTTTGCCGGTGGCTTTCACATCGGCCTGGAGGCGGACGAGCTGGCGCTGCAACCCTTCCATCGCGGTATCATAGTCTTTGCGACCCATCTCTTCGGCATAGGGAAAGCCGGGGGTCAGGATATCATCCTTGCCGGCTTTCTCGATGGCCTCGCGGATCGCCTTCGGGGCCTCTTTGCGGAAGTAGCGGCTGATCGCGCCGTCAAAGGGCAGATCGTGGTTTTCTTTTACCATGGCGCATCTCCTCGCTCAGCTGCCGATATCGCGCATGTCGAAGGGCGTGTGCTGATAGATCTCGTTGATCCAGTTACCGTAGAGCAGATGCGCATGGCTGCGCCAGCGGTTGCGTGGCTGCTTTGTCGGATCATTGCCGGGATAGTAATGCGAGGGGATATTGATCGCGGTGCCATTGGCGATGTCGCGATCATATTCCTGCTTCAGCGTGTCATTCTCATATTCGAAATGGTTGAAGATATAGAGGGCGTTCAGCCCGGAATCTTCCACGAGACAGGGGCCGGTCTGATCGCTGTCGAGCAGGATCTTCATCCCGTCGACGCCCTCGATCTCGTCGCGTTTCATTTCCGTCCAGCGCGAGACCGGCACGAAACAATCATCTGAAAACCCGCGCAGATAGGGCGAGGCAGGGGCGACGTTTTCATGCAGGAAACAGCCGAAGGCCTTTCTTTCCAGCATATGTTTCGGCACGCCGTGGAAATGGTTGATCATCGCCATGCCGCCCCAGCAGACGCCGAAGGTGGAATGGACATGGGTCCGGGACCAGTCGAAGACCTCGCGCAGCTCGTCCCAATAGGTGACCTGATCGAAATCGAGATGTTCGATCGGGGCGCCGGTGATGATCAGCCCGTCGAATTTCTCGTCTCTGACCGCCTCGAAGGGGCGGTAGAAGGTTTCCATATGTTCGGCGGCGGTGTTTTTCGTCTGATGCTCGGTCATCCGGATCAGCGAGAGATCAATCTGCAAAGGCGTGGCACCGATCAGCCGGGCGAACTGGTTCTCGGTCTGGATCTTTTTCGGCATCAGATTGAGGAGGCCGATTTTCAGCGGCCGGATATCCTGCCGCGCCGCCCGTTCAGGCGACATGACCATGACGCCTTCGTCTTGCAGGACGGAATAGGCGGGCAGGGTCTCGGGCAGGGTGATCGGCATGGTCTTTCCTTGGTATGATGCCAGCTGGGCAGTGGTGGTCAGGCTGCGCTTACCTTGCGGTCGATCGCGCGGGCGATCATCGCGTCAAATTCATCCGGGCCGGTGACTTCAGCGACCTCTTCGGCGGTGACGGTGACACCCCATTCGGCCATGGCGGCATAGCGCGGCTGGCGATGGGCGAGGGCCTTCGCATAGGTCCAGCGCACGAAATGGTCCGGGTCGCAGCTGTCTTCGCTGACTTTGTATTCGGTGCGGTACTCCTCCCACATGCGGGTGAGGAAGTCGGGCTGGTAATACATCGGTTTCGGGGCGCGGTCAAAGCGGCGGACGAGTTCCTCGGTATGGGCATCAGAGCCCCTGATCCAGACCATCAGGAGCGTCTGGCTGAGCTGCGTCATCACCGGGTCTGTTTCATCCCAGGGGTTCACCACTTCGCAGATCGAGCCGGAGGTGTCGCAGATGAAATTCCGGTAACCATAGAGGTCATTTGCGCGGGCGATGAAGGGTCTTGTGTCCAGCGTTGCCGCAATTTCGGCGCCGCGATGCTGGTCCTGGCGCAGCATATATTCAGCAAAGGGCAAGCCGCCTTTTGCTGCATCCCCCGGCTTGCCGAGATAGGTCGAAAGCGGCGCCAGATTGTTGAAGGTGATGTTCGAGGCGATGAAGACGGAATCCGACATCAGGAGTTCCCGCAGGAGCGGGACCTTCATGGCTTCGCGTTTGAAATTGTCGGCGATATATTCGCCCATATAGCGGGTGCCGACGCGGTAATCGACCGAGTAATGGAACCAGCCGCCCTGATCGGCCGGCGCCGCGCGCAGCATGTTCGACAGATGTGTCTTGCCCAGACCCGACATGCCGAACAGGAGAACCTGCTTGTTCGGGGCCTGAAGATAAGCCGCGCCGGATGGGTAAAGCATGTCGGACCTCTTTGCTCGGATCCGGTCTGAGATAATCCCGCGCGGCGGGGCACGCAATGGCAAAGGGCGGGGCGGCGTGAGGCGCTTGGGCGAGGGGCCGTTCGGAGGGAGCCGCCTTTGCGCTGGCCATCGAGGCCAGCGCAAAGGCTGCTGCCGCGTGCTTCCTGGGGCGGCGGTGGCAGATGGCAGGCCGCCACCCGTATGGCCAGGTATTCTCGCCGGTTCGATGGCAAAGCGACTTCAACATGCTTGAGTTCCGGCCTGCGTCAGGATCCGGGCCTCTGGGTGTTTCCGGTCTTTGGGGGCCAGTTGAGAAATGACTGCAGGTCCGGCACGATTTTCGGGCCCTGCTTCCGGCGCACCAGGGCAGGCACCCCGAGGCCGTTTTCGGATATTGGTTGGGTTCTCCCTCTTCTTTGGACAGGATCTGGCGCTTTTCAGGCTCTGAGTTGCTCCTGTTGATCGGGTTGCGTAACTTCGCAGTGCAGTGAGCAGATCGCTGTGGGCGGGCGGTGGCTGTAAAATTTCGTCCGGTTGCGGACATGAGCGCGTGGCTGCGATCCGGTGTCCCAGGTATGCAGGCAAGCGACGTCAACTGGCCCCTTGATTGCTGTTCGTGATGTCCGGCGGTCCGAACCGAGAGATGGCCTCGTTCAGAGCTGCGACGCAGAAGTCGGCCTCCGGCGTATTTAAGAACAGGCTCGTCTGTTCCAACGCGGGCTCCTCGCCTTGCAGCGCCCCAAGGGCTTCCTGCGCCCCGAATTCAGGGGGCGCGCTGCTTTCGTTGCGACATCGTCAATCTCCCATGTGAGACACATCGGCAGACAGCAAAGACTGAGCTTACATCAGTGTCGCATTTGCAGCGCCCACTCACATACAGGGCAAAGCGGCGATCACTCCTCACTGCGGCGCTGCCCAAAGTGCAGCGCGCCGCGTTTCGGGATCGCCCGCATTCCCGCCACAGGCCATGCGGGCCGAGGTGAAAAGCGCCGGGGTGAAGATCTCCGGTGCCGGGGCATCATCGCCCAGAGCGGCTTTCATACCGATTGCCCGCCTCATTTGGATCTTGGCGTCTTCGACAGATAGCGTTGCGCCAGCGTCACCAGTTCGGCGACGGTACGCACCTGCAACTTCTCCAGAATGCGGGCACGGTGGTGATCGGCGGTGCGGGGGCTGATCCCCAGCCGCGCCCCGACCTCTTTGCTGGAGGTTTGTGACGGGTTCGCGGCCATGTGGCTGACGACTTCCATTTCGCGGACGGTCAGCCGTTTGAATTTTGCGTTCAGGCGCGCGGTGCCTGCTTTTGAGGCGATCCGTTCGGCAGCCATCGCCAGAGCGGTTTCGATCCTTTCAATCAGAACCGACTGGCTGAAGGGCTTTTCCAGAAAATCGAGGGCCCCGGCCTTGATGGCCTGCACAGATTCCGGCACGCCCCCATGGCCAGTGACGAAGATGATCGGGAGAGTATTGCCTGCCGAGTTAAGATGGGCCTGCAACTCCAGCCCGTTCATTCCGGGAAGCCTGTAATCGAGGACGAGGCAACCCGGCTCTACCCCATCATAGGCAAACAGAAAATCCATCGCTGAAGCATAGGATTCAACCCTGAAATCCCGCAATTGCAGCGCATTCGCCAGCGAGACACGGAACGCCTCATCATTGTCGACCAGAAATACCGTCAGCGATGTGCCGCGCCGGTCAGCGCCGCGCCGCTCGCCCTTACGGCGATCCGGTCCGCGGTAGGGCGTTGCACTTCCAATGCCAGAGCCGCGCCGGTCTGTGCGGCCTGGATGAGCGGGATCAGATGGTTTCGTCATGACATCCTCGCTGCGGCTGCGAGAGTGAAATAGAATCTGGCCCCGCACATGTGCGGATGTTTATGCCCAAGAGTACCGCCGTCAACCCTGACAAAGGGATTCATTACTGAAAACAATGAGCTAAAGTTTGGTGTAAATCAATCCAGACAGGCCAGCTCGTATTGGTCAGGGCCTGAGCAGAATAAATCCGGATGAGCTCTGTGCTTTGATCCCGGCGCGCGGCCCATCAGAAGCGCTGGAGAGGGACCGCGATGGCGGCTGTGCAGACGGAGCGGGCGCTGTGAACCCAGGTGTCCAGTCCCGGCATCTGCTGTATCAGGCTCAGGTTGAATCTGTCTGGTGCTGATGCCCGGGTTTCGCAGATCTGTTCGTAAGGCGTGCGACTGCCGAGCGTCCTGAGCCGTCGAGAGAAGCTGCAGGCCGCTATGAAATCGGCAAGGTGGGGCCGCAACTGTACGCCGGGCCCCTAAAAAGGGCGCCGAGCCCGTCGCCGCCAGGATGCTCAGCCTAGTGTCAGGGAGGACGGCCAGCTGTCGGATAATATTGCAGCCAGCATCCGGGTTAAGAACGAGGTCCGCGCCGCTGCCAGCGCGGCCGGGATGTGCGAGACCGGCGGGGCAGACAAGGCCGGTGCTGTCTCGGCAACGCGCGATGCGCGCCGCGCCGCCAGGGGAATTGCGCCGCCGCTGTTCATGTAAGTCGGCTTGACCGTCAAAGCGCCTCACGCCCATCTGGTCGAGCTCGGCACCGCCCCGCATATCAATGCCGGGAAATTCGCTGGCACACAGCCCCCGGCGCCGCGCCACAGCCCTTTGCCCGGCCCGCCTGGATTGCTGAGAAAAATCCCACCATTGAGCGGATCGCCAAGGCGCTCGGCAACGAGATCATGAGGGCCGCCCGCCGCGCTGCGAACAAGGCCGCGACCTTCGCATCACCTTAAGCGCAAGCCGCTTTCCAACACACCCCGCCAGCCTGCGGGGCTTTTTTACATCCAGAATCGGAGAACATCATGAGCAAGATCGCTCTGGTGATCGGGCATAACGCCCGGTCGCAGGGGGCTGTCCGCGTGACGGACAAGCGCACCGGATATGACATCAACGGCGACCTCGCGGTGGCGATCCGGGATCTGGGCCCGGCGCGCTATGTGATCGTGCGGCGCACGCATGGCACCGGTGAGATCGGCCGCGCCTCTGCGGAGGTTGACCGGCTGGGCGTCCTGGCCTCGGTCGAGCTGCATTTCAACAGCGCGGAGGCCGTCAGCGCCACCGGGACCGAAACCCTGACCAGTGGCACCACCAACAGCGCCCGCCTCGCGCGCGGCGTCCAGGCCGGCATGGTCCGCGCCCTTGGCCTGCGGGATCGCGGCGTGAAGGTCATCGCGCGGAACGGAAGGGGAGGCGCCTCGCTCTGGACCGGCAAGCCGCCGGCCATCCTCATCGAGCCGTATTTCGGCAGCAACGCGGGCGACTGTGCCGCAGCGGATCGCAACTTCTCGGCACTTGTCCGCGCTATCCATGAGGCCTGCCCGGCCCAATTCATAGGAGCCTGATCATGAATTCCGTCAACATGCGCTTCGCGCATTACGTTCTCTCCACCTTCCTCGAGCTGACTGCTGCATGGCTGGCCGGCTGAGGTGAGGTCCGGGAGGCTGATGCCCCGGACCCTGACCATCCACTTGCCGACGCTGGTTGCGGCAGTCCTGGGAGCGGCTGGCGCCTCCGGGGGTTCTTCGCACGGCGGGGCGTGAGGTGATCACCCTCCACAGCAAATCCTTATGCGTCCAGTGTGACGCCACCAGGCGCGCGCTGGATCAGGCCTGGCTCCGGTATCGCGTGACCGACCTGACCGAGGACGCTGAGGCCATGGGCTATGTCCAGAGCCTAGGATACCGGCAGGCCCCGGTGGTGGTCACCGAGACCGAACGGCACCGGTCAGGGTATCAGCCGGGGAAGATCACCGCGTTGAGGTGAGATCGGACATTTTGGCCAATTTGAGAGCCGCCCCCGGGATGCCATGGGCGGCTCTTTTCGTTTCGGCGACCGGCAGCTATGCGGGACATTGCTGCCGTTCGCTCCGGTTGATCCCTGTTGCCAATCATATCGCAAGTGAGGTGGCGCTTGCGGCAAAGACATGAGATACGAAAGCCCCTGATTTTCTTGACTTTGCCGATCCGTCGCGGATTTTAGCACTTCCGCGACAGACCGTCCCGCTTTTCGGCAGTCAGGGGAGGTCTCCTTTCCTCTGCTCAATGATCGACTGCGGGTCACCTTCTGAGGTCTGGCGATGTGAGCAGCCGTGTTCGTTGTTCGCCGCTTTGATCTAAGGGCGCGGGTTCGTGAAGCTCTCGAACCTGACCACATCGACCGGCGTATCGAAGCGGATTGTAATCTGTTGGTGGTTGGCCGGGCCAGAATGGCCGATTATCCGCCTGGTGAACGGCTGACCAGGAAAGCGGCCGCGCACCCGATCGCTCAGCGCCTGTTCGGGAGGTGCGTTGCGCAGAGCTGACCGGGCGTGGAGCGTGTTCCAGTCCTCTGCGCCATGCTGTCCGGCTATCAGCTTCAACGCTTGTGATGGCTGATTGCAGTTCCTTGCGCCTGAAGCGCCGCGCGCAAGGTTTTGGCCGGCGCCTTTGCATCATCAATGGTCATCTGCGTTTCTCCGCATTGACGTCCTGCATATCAGCGGTGTGCAGGACGTTGCGCCCCATCAGCACGGCGAGCATGAGAATGATCGCGTCCGCCATCGGAAAGGCCAGCCAGATACCCGACACCCCGAAGCCAACAGAAAGCACCAGTATGAAGAAGGGGGTCAGAAGCCATGGCTTCACCAAAGTCAGTGCCGCGGTCCGTCCCGGTTGACCAAGAGTCTGGAAATACAGCGCCAGGACAAGGACCGGGCCGGATGCTGCGTAAAACAGCATCACAGGCCGCAATATCTCCGCAACGGCGACGATCACGGCGGGGTCATCGCTGAACCAATGACCGAGGGTGGCCCCTGCAAAGACACCGACCAGCACCACCGCCAAGCACCAGACGAAAGCGGCCGCCATCGCCAGCCGTAACGCGGCCCGTGCCCGGTCATTCCTACCCGCACCAGCATTATTGCCGGCAATGCTCTGCATGGCCAGCGCGATAGCCATCTGCGGCATGAAGGCAAAGCCAAGAAGCCGCGTCACGACGCCATAAGCGGCGATCAAGGTGTCATATTCCGTGCCGGCAGAAAACCGCAGGGACAGCATCACGATACTGGCGACCAGGGCGATGCCGATGAAACTGAGGCACAGTGGCATGCCCAGCCGAATGATCTGTGACCACGCACTTAGCCAGCTTTGCGAGCGCAGAACGGACAGCGGCAGCAGCTCCCTGTTACGTCCCCTCACGCCGACAACCAGCGCCAATCCAAGGGCCTGTGCCGCGACAGTGCCAAGGGCCGAACCCGAGATCCCAAGGCCAAGCACCACGATCCCCAACCAGTTCGCACCGATATTGAACAGGTTGACCAGTACGGACAGGGCGGCAATCAGACTGGCCCTCCCCTCGTTGCGCAGGGCATCTGCATGGATGCCAAGCAACAACTGTGCCGGCGCGCCGAGAATTATGATCCACAGATAATCCTGCGCCAATCCGGCGACCCTGGGATTGCCTGCAGCCATAGAACCGACAAGCGCGGGGCCGATCACCAGCCATAGCGCGACAAGACCAACCGAAATCGCGAGCACCAGCCCATGCGCCCCGGCAAAGACGCGCCCGGCGGCTGCGCGATCTCCGGCACCCAGATACCGGGCCATCAGGCTCGACATGCCGCCGCCCGCCAGGGTCGTCAGCGCCGAAAGCACCATAGCCACCGGAAAGGCCAAGCTCACCGCCGCCAGCGCGTCGGACCCGATGAAATGGCCTACGAAAATCCCATCGACAACATTAAGAACTCCGCCCATCGACATGACCACGGCCATAGGAAGGGCGTTTGACAGCAACAGCCGCCCGATTGGGGCGTCCAGAAAAGGGTTAACCTGCTGATCAGCGTGCCGTGCAGACATCGCTCACTCCTCTTGTGAGGCATTTCAAGGTGAAATGGGGGCCTGCATTGCCCACCGCGCGAAATGCTTCGAAGGTGAGATGTCTTGTCTGTCCGGGCTTCACCGTGGCTTGCGCCGCAGGCGGCAGGTGCCGGAACCTTGGGCGTTAGACATAGGGGATGGGAGTTGCCCAGTCAATCAAGCTGCTGTCGCAAAAATCTCTAAACCTGCGACAATCCGCAATTTCGCGCGGTTCATCAAAATCAACTCTGCCATTGCGTCCGGAACGCCGAGGTCCAATGATTGAAATGGGCTCCACGCAACTTCCACCACCGGTGGCGGTTATTCCCCAAACCGTGAAAAACCCACTTCGCCCGGTCTTTGGGGTATGCCCAGATCGCGACTGACCCCAGGTCGGGGATCTCCGCTCTTACAGGTTGGCACGAGCGGCGTTCCAGCCACACTCTCCGATTTCGGGGTCAGGTCCAAGCAAGTAACCTGGCTTTGCTCCTCCGTTCTGGGGGGATCGCTGTCCATGGGGGACGGGGGGCGCTGAGATTTCAGGATATCTCGGCGCTCCGGCAATCCCAGGTGCCTCCATTGTGGATTTGCTAGGTCGAACTCTGAAGGGTTGTGCTTGATTTATGATTCATCTGAGGAGGGGCAGAGGAGCCACTGTCATGGGGGAATTGATGGGCACAGAACCTGTTCCCCCGGCGTTAAACGTGAAAGACCCGCCCGAAAGGAGGTCTTTTCCAAGTAGCTGTACCCACCAGCGATTTTTTTACTCCGGCGACAGGGGGGGAGTGGATACTTATAAGTATTTGAAAAGAGTTATATATTTCTGTCGTGTTTTCGAGTCAGGTGTCATGCTTGATGGTATTATGTATGACACCTGGCTGGTTTTTCTGATGGGCGGCGGTCGATGTCTCTCGCGCGAAGGGTGTGATGGCCTTTCGATGGGCCGGAGGGATGTGGCACTACCCATTTTCCGGCAGAGTGGTTTCAACCCTTTTAGGTCCCGGGCCCTTCAGTTGCTATGCGCCCGAGTGTTTCGCGTCTTCGGAATCCAGTCGAGAAATGACCTGAGGCCCAGCCCCATAGCCTTGCCCCTTTTGCGGCGGAAGAGAACCGGCACTTTAAGACCATTGCGGACATTGGTGAATTTCAACGCCACCAGGCTGCGCGTCCGGAGATGATTTTTAAGGGCCGAGGCCGGAATATTGGCCCAGCCAAGCCCTTGCTCTGCCAAAGCTGACATCTGGTATAGCGTGCCGACCTTCCACAGCTGCGACGCGACCAGCGTGCTGCGGGTTTCGGGTGGGCCAAAAGGGCTTGCGCTGATGATCTGGCGGTGACTGTGCAGCGCCTCAAGCGTCAGTCCGCTTTGCCGGGTCAGCGGATGATCCGGTGCGACCACCGCCACGATGGTTTCCATCCACAGACCAGTAACCTCTTCATCGACGCCAATCGTGCTGTCGCCATAGGTCAGGCCGCCGTCGACCTCATCACGCGACAGCGCACGCAGAATATCGGACTGCGGCGCGGTGATCAGATTGACCCGCAACAGGGGATAAGTCTCGGACAGCCGTCGCAGCGCCGGGATAATATTCTCCATCGGCAGATCCGAAGAAATCCCAAAGGTCAGCTCGGTCTCAAGCCCGCCCTCCATATCTTCCAGGCGCTGGTTGATGGCGGCGATATCGGCCACGACCATCCGCGCATCCGCCAGCACCGCGCGCAGCCTTTCGCTCGGCAGCGCCTCGCGGCCGCTGCGGTCAAACAGGGGAAAGCCCAGTTCTGCCTCGAGACTGGCGATCATCATGCTGATGGCGGCGGGCGTGCGATGCAGACGCCGCGCGGCCGCCGAGAAGGATCCCTCGTCGACAATGGTCAGCAAAAGGCCGAGCTGCTCTCCGGATATCATCGTACACCGTTAAGTTAAACTTAAATTACCATATTTGCCATGTCAGATCGCATTACAGTATCAGGCCGCAAAACTGAAGCTGTGAGGCAAGATCATGCAAGGCTGGAAACGCCGCGTCACCTATATCGGCCTGTTCGAGGTCACTGCGATCCTGATTTCATCGACCTTCCTGAGCTATGTCAGCGGCAAGAGCGGCGCGCATAGCCTGGCGCTTTCGATGATGATCACCACCACGGCCATCACCGTGAATTTCTTCTACAATCTGGCCTTCGAGGCCTGGGAGGTCCGCCAGGCCAGCCGCGAGCGCACTGTGTTGCGGCGCGTTTTTCATGCGATGGGTTTCCAGGTCTGCCTCGTTACGCTGCTTATTCCGCTGATCGCCTGGTGGTTCGAGGTTTCGCTGGTTGAGGCCTTTTTCATGGATATGGCGCTGATCGTTTTCTTCCCGATCTATACCATGATCTTTACCTGGGTGTTTGACCTCGTATTCGGCACCCCGGCCCATTTGCTGCAAGAAGCGTGAGGTGCCGTAGGGGGCGGTAACATATTGAAAATATAAGATTTACAAAGAATATTAGCAATATTCTGATACTATAGCTGCACCCGCCCCCTCAGTTTCTCATGGAGCTTCCCTTGCCCCATCAGGGCGGCGATCAGGCCGGTCTGGACCTCCTTCGAGGTAAGTGCCTGTTTACTCAGCTCCTGATGGGTGTCCAACGCATCTATAATCGCATTGACCAGGGCGCACCTCAGGACCGGAGAATGGGTCAGCTGCTCTTTCGAGTTATTCTGGTCCTGTTGGACAAGGACGGTACCCGGTTCAGCGCTTTGGGCCGGGTCGCGAAAGAGTTCCTGCTGAGGTCGGACAACGGGCTCGTTTTTACCAGTCGCAAGCTCACGGCACTGGTCCGCAGCTACAGCCTGAAGCAGGAGTTTATCACCCCGCCCTCGCCAGCGTGCTCGAACCGGTGGCGCTTTCGCTGGCTCGATCCGCATCCAAATGGCATGGTCGAGCGCGTGATCCGGACACCGAAGGAGCAATACCTCCATCGCCAACGCTTCGACAGCATAGAGCCCGCAAGACGCGACATCTCCGGCTGGATCAGCTTCTGCAACAGTCGCCGCCCTTATCAGGCACTTACAATGCGCAAGCCGACCGAGGCATTCAGATTAGCGGCTTGACCTGAGCAGATTCCTCTGGGCCGATACACACCGGCATCCGGTCGTGGATCGGCTCGACAGTATCATTCCCGGCCCGGGTCGTCAGGGTGACCGTCATCAGGTTCCGCCATGGGCTGACCAGTGCGGCGAAACACAGAACGTCCTCATTCCCGGCGGCTCGGAATAAATGCGGCTGCTTGGACGGGCACGATGGCAAGAACGTGCAGATCGAGCAGTACCTGGACCACGCGGTGAACCGGATCCCGAAAGACGAGTGACGGCCTGTGCCTCAGCCTGCGTGATAGAAGTCCATGTTGCGACCGCTGTAGTACTCCAGCGGGCCGCAGCTTGTCAGACCGATGATTAACGCGAGGGAAGTCATCCGGATCACTCAATGACCTCCAAGGATCCGGCCGGCAGTGGCCCCTGTAAGGATTTGGCGTCCGTCCATGGCTTCACCAGCCATTCCTCCCAGTCGTCCGGCTCCGTCAGGATCACTGGCATGGCCGTGGTATGGATTTCTGCCACTTCTGCGTTCGGGTCGCAGGTCAGGAAGGCGAAGAGGTCATCTGTGGTCTCGCCGTCCTTCAGTTTGCGGATGCTGGTCCTGTCCGGCACCCAGATTCCGGCAAAGAACGCCGGGCGATCCTCTTTCAGCGCGAACCATGCATTGCCTGCACATTTGCCCTGGCGGTGGCTCTGCGAACCGCTCGACCGGCACAAGGCAGCGGTGCGGCGGGCCAAGCCAGCGCCGCCAGTGTGGAGAGTTGGTGTTGCGAACATTGGTGACGCCCCGGTCGATGCCGCTCTTGCTGTGGAACTGAGGCGGGGAGGGCAGGCCCCACCGGGCGCTGCGCAGAACATGACCGCCATCCCCGGCGGTGATGATCGGCGCCAGGCGATCGGGCCAGATATCGCCGGGCTCGATATTGCCGGCGGCGTTCGTCAGCCCGGCGAAGAGCTGGCGCATCGCTTCGGGGGAAGTGGTCTGACTGTAAAGATTGACATCGTAAGGCTTTCTCGTTGCGCTATAGCCATTTCACAATCTGCCTGACCGGACGACGGATGGTCAATCCGTTCAGGGAGTCGGGTGAAGGAAACCACCATGTAACATTGATCCACTCCGCACTTTTGCACCGCGCGCAAGGCCATGGCGCCATATGCAGCTGGTGATCATTGCCGGCGACTTTCACAAGATCCAATGCCGGGAAATGAACGCTCCGTCTGCAGCCATTGCACCGCATGGTGATGATCATGCGCCGGTTCTGGAAGGGGTTGGCCGAGGGATGGGCATATGGCATAGGGCCGGTACCGGGCTTCTCGAACCGCCAATTGTTCCCTTTATGTTTTCGCCATGAAGCGGATCTTTCACCTCAAATGTTCTTGCGGACAATCGCGCCACCTGGCGGCGGACGATATGCCGCCCCAATGGCTCGAGGCGGGCGGCACGGTCATACGCGCCGAGGCCCTCGCCATCATGAAGTGACTGCATTGCGGGAGGCGGGGTGCGCCATCGTTCGTAGGGATGGTGTCGCCTGAGGTTGCATTGCCCGAGTCGGTCATGACGCCTGCTGGTTACACCGGCCCCTGATCCACACTCAAAGACGGACCATCTCCATGATCATTTTTTACACCCAGCCGGGCTGTGGCCCCTGCGTTGCGACCAAACGCGCGCTGGATCGGGCTGGGCCAGTCTATGAGGAGCGGGCAGGGGCTGACTGGCCGGAAGGGGTCGAGCGGCTGGCGCGAATCGCCGGTTCGCTGCAGGGGCCGCTGGTGGTGGCCGGGGATCGTATATGGTCCGGTTTTCAGCCCGGGGAGATTGCGGGCATCCTGCCGATCAGGTCCGCATAATTTACGCATTAAAAATATACTATTATCAATGGCATAGGTTCCAGAACATCCGTAGCATGGCTTTCCCGCGGCTTCCGGTTTCAGTGATTTAAGGGATACTCGTGCAGCATATGCTGCGCGTTATACGTATCGCGCCGCTCTCCAGGTGATGGTTGCTCGGCATTTCGCACGCATGCAGCGCCAGAATGGCTGATCGGTGAATCCTTCCGTCAGCTGCCACCGTTAAGCAGGCGGCGACAGAACGGACCGCAGCAGGTGCTTATGTTGCAGGATATTGTTGAAAAAACAGGTTGGCTCCGGGGACGCACGCTTGCTGCTTTCGTTTCAGCCGACGCCCCCGGTTCCTGCAGTGAAGGGCGGAAGGAAGCGGTCATCACCGCGATGCTGATCCGGACGCTGACGCTTAGACGGTCCGGGCGATTGATATGATCGGATTCCCCGAGAGGCTTGTTCAAGTCATCCGATCCACAGGAAAACAAGGCTGCGGACGGTGCACCCGTCGTTTTGGCGTACCGTTGCGGGATGAGACATCACCCCTCCCCGGCGCGGGGAGCCTGTCGGGCGGAGGGAGGGGGCTTAATGCCGTAGCGCTCAGGGGGATCGCACGGCGTATCTCAGGAACAGTCCCCTGCACGGTCAGCGCATTAGGCGTGGGCAAGCCTTATCCCTGGAGGTCATCCGGTCCCGAAGTGGCGGCGGATCAGCTCACAGGTGCTCCGGCACTGCATGTCAGCGGTTTCCTAGCCGGTGGCGAGACCTTTGGCAGCGGGGCGTATCCGCGATGGCGCCGGTGACACCAAAGACACGGACGTGCGCAGGGCAGTGTCGGGCTTCTCCGTCTGAGGCGTTTCCGCCGAACGCTGCCTATCCGCACGAGGGCTCGGGTGTCAGGCAGCTGAAGGCTCAAAAGCCACCGGTGGCGAGAACACCACTTGTCTGGCGCTGCCGGGCTGGGTTTTTCGCGGCTGGCTTCAAGGGGGGATGCCGCACCTGACGCGGAGCAAGCAGCATCTCTTATGGAAAACCCGATGGCGGAGGCCGCCAGGCAGACCAGCAGAAACAGATATAACGCAGGATGCCTGCAGTATCGCCATCTTCGGGCGAGGCGGATAACCTTCAGGGCTTCCTAAAGCGGCCATATAGACTGGCGCACCAAATGCCGTGGGGCAGGAGGCCGACCCCGTGCGGGTGGTTTTCTGCACGACAGAGATCCGCGAACTCACCCTGTGAGACCTGCCGTTTCGCAGTCTTGATCTGCTCCTCCGCCGGATCTCAACAAAAACGCCAGGCCGGAACTTACATGTTTGTCTGATTTCCAGCCGGGATCACTGCTGCCCAGAGTGCCCCGGCACATTGCACGGCTGTATATGCAATCCTTAGTCGCATTCCGATGCGCAAGACATTCAATTCGGCAGCAGGAAGCGCGTCGCGGGGGCGGAACTCAGTAACTGCGGATCAACCCGACCAGCCGCCCCTGAACCCGGACCAGGTGATCCGGGATAACCCGCGTTTCATAGGCCGGATTGGCAGCCTCCAGCGCGATCATATTGCCGCGGCGGCGATAGCGTTTCAGGGTTGCTTCCTGATCCTCGACCAGTGCCACCACGATATCGCCATTATCGGCGGTTCCCTGTTCGCGGATCACCACGATATCGCCATCGTTGATCCCGGCCTCGACCATGGAATCGCCTTTGACCTCAAGGGCATAGTGATTGCCGCGCCCCGAAAGCATCGACCCCGGAACGGCGATGTGATGCGAGACCTCGGCAATTGCCTCGATCGGCACACCGGCAGCGATGCGGCCCATGACCGGCAGTTCCAGCGCATGAACCGCCGAGACCGGCAGCGCATTGGCGGGTTGCGTGACGCGGTCGCCGTCGATCACGCGCGGCGAGAAGCCGGGCGCAGTGGCGGCGAGATCCCCCGCAGGCGCGGGTGCTGCAGATCGTTTCTCAAGCGCTTCGGGGAGGCGGATGATTTCCAGCGCGCGTGCGCGATGCGCGAGCCGGCGGATGAAGCCGCGCTCCTCAAGCGCCGTGATCAGCCGGTGGATCCCCGATTTCGACCGCAGATCCAGCGCCTCCTTCATCTCGTCAAAGGAGGGCGGCACGCCATCGCGGTCGAGCCGGTCCCGGATGAAATTCAGAAGCTCGAGCTGTTTGCGCGTCAGCATATGTTTCTCCGCCAGAGATCCGGGTTGCCCTGCCTGATTGTGGCGTATTTCACGACACATATCACGAGGCGTTGGTGTAATGTTCTGACGATGTTCTCTGTTTGTGTCAAGCCCCGTGCGGGTTCGCACTGAAGGCGCAACCATGGCGTGTGGCGGCTTTAGTGCCGCCTCTCAGATCGGGATATAACGGACGGCGTCGCCGACATGACGTGCCCCATCGCCGACCGGGCGCAGCAAAAGCGCGTTCGAGGCGCTCAGCACGGTCAGCAGCGCGCTGTCCTGACGGTCAAAGGCGGTGATCCTGCCGTCCTCGACGCGGGCGCGCATGTAATGGGCGCGCGGGCCATTGGCGGGAAGATCCTGAGCGAGTTCCGCCGTCAGGAAATGTGGCCCCGGCGCGGGGTCGCCCTGCATATGCCGCAATAGCGGGCGCAGGAACAGTTCGGCACAGATCAGCGCCGAGACCGGATTCCCGGGCAGCCCCAGCATCGCCGCACCGAACAGCCGCCCCGCCATCAGCGGTTTGCCGGGGCGCAGCGCGATCTTCCAGAACCCCGCCTCCATGCCGAGGCTTCTGGCCACTGGTGCCACCAGGTCGTGATCGCCCACCGACGCACCGCCCGAAGTCACGATCACATCTGCATCTTGCGCGAGGGAGAAGACCGCGCTCAGATCGGCCTCGCTGTCGCGGGCAATGGGAAGGAAGCGGGCAATCGCGCCTTCCTCTTCCGCTATCGCTTTGATCGCAAAAGAGTTCGAGGCGATGATCTGATCAGGGCGGGGGGTGTCGCCGGGCATGACCAGCTCATCTCCGGTCGAGATGACAGCCACGACCGGGCGCCGGCGCAGCGTGACATTTGCGACATTCATCGACGCGATCAGCGCCAGATCGGCGGCGCGCAGCCGGCGCGGGTCGATCTCGGATCCGATGCGGAAATCCTGGCCGCGCGGGCGGATATTGGGGCCGGAATCACGGTCGGTGATGGTGATGCGGTCGCCGTCGCGGCTTACATTCTCCTGGATCACCACACGCGAGGCGCCGTCAGGGACCGGAGCGCCGGTGAAGATCCGTACAGCCTGGCCTTCGCCGATCACGCCGGTGAAGGCGTGACCTGCGCCTGCCTCACCGATCACGCGAAAGCTCTCGCCCGGTGCGGGCGTGCCGGACAGCGCATAGCCATCCATCGCCGAAGCATCAAAAGGCGGCTGGTCGCGGCTGGCGATCACCGGGGCGGCGAGCCAGCGACCGGCGGCGTCGCGGAGCGGCACCTCTTCGGTCTCCAGCTCTGGGGCAAGGGCAAAGAGCCGCGCCATAGCCTCATCGACCGGCATCAGGGGGCCCGGGTTTTTCGGGCCGGGGCCCGTATCGGTGGGACCAGGATTGGTGGGGCTGCTCATTGCCCGGCCTCGAAACTGCCGGATTTGCCGCCTTCTTTGCGCAAAAGCCGGATACCTTCGATCCGCATGCCCTTTTCCGCCGCCTTGAGCATGTCATAAACCGTCAGTGCCGCGACAGAAACAGCGGTCAGCGCTTCCATCTCGACCCCGGTCTGGCCAGTGGTGCGGACGGTCGCCGTGATATGGACGCCGCCTTGCGCCGGATCCGCGGTCAGTTCCAGCGCGACTTTGGTCACTGGCAGCGGGTGGCAGAGCGGGATGAGATCGGCGGTGCGTTTCGTCCCCATGATCCCGGCAAGCCGCGCCGTTCCCAGCACATCCCCCTTGGCCGCACGGCCCTCTGTCACAAGCGCCAGTGTCGCGGGCGCCATCATCACCCAGCCTTCGGCCAGAGCGAGGCGTGAGGTCACGGGTTTGTCAGAAACATCGACCATATGGGCATGGCCCTGTTCGTCGAAATGGCTGAGCGGCGAGGGCTTCCCGGCGGGCGTTGGCATGGACATGGCGCCTCTCAGAGCGGCATTCCGCCCTGGGCGGTCAGCGGGCGGGAAAGGATCTCACGGGTGGCGGCGGCAACATCTTCCTTGCGCATCAGGCTTTCGCCGATCAGGAAGCAGCGCGCGCCGTAACGGGCAAGATCGGCGAGATCATCGGGCGTGTGGAGCCCGGATTCTGCGACGATCAGCCGATCCTCCGGCACCCGGCGCGCGAGGCGGCGCGTGGTGTCAAGCGTGACCTCGAATGTGTGGAGATTGCGGTTGTTGATACCGATCAGCGGGGATTTCAGATGTTGGGCGCGTTCGAGTTCTTCCTCGTCATGCACCTCGATCAGCACATCCATCTTCCACTCAAACGCGGCGGCCTCCAGTTCCATCGCCTGGTCATTCGACAAAGACGCCATGATCAGAAGGATGCAATCGGCCTTGAGTGCCCGGGATTCAGCGATCTGCCAGGGGTCATAGATGAAATCCTTGCGCAGGCAGGGCAGTTTCACCGCATCATGCGCCTGGGTGAGGAAGTCGTCATCGCCCTGGAAAGACGGCGTGTCGGTCAGCACGGAAAGGCAGGTGGCGCCGCCCTCTTCATAGGCGCGGGCAAGGGCGGGCGGGTCGAAATCGGCGCGGATCAGGCCCTTGGACGGGCTGGCCTTCTTGATTTCGGCAATCAGCCCGTAGCCGCCACTGGCCGCCGCTTGCAGCGCCGCCGCAAAGCCGCGCGGGGCCGGAGCCTGGCGGGCGCTGTCCTCGACCTCGCTCTGCGAGCGCAGCGCTTTGCGGGTCGCGATCTCTTCGAGCTTATAGGCCCTGATGCGATCGAGAACGGTCTTGGACATGGGGCAGTCTCCGTCTTGGCAGTGCGGTTTGCCCCGGCGGCAGCGCCGGGGTTTCACACCCACAGACCCCCGTGGAGTATTTCCATCAAGAGGAAGAGGCGCTCGTTTCCTGTTCTAACCGGCTGACCGGCTGAAGGAAAGGCTTCAGGCGGACCAGTCGATGATGGTGTCGCCCCGGGAGGCCAGCCAGGCATTGGTCTGGCTGAAGGGGCGCGAGCCGAAGAAGCCGCGATAGGCCGAGAGCGGCGAGGGATGCGCGGATTCGAGAAAGAGGTGATTTTCCCGGGGGAGGCGGGCGCAGAGTTTTTGCGCGGGGCCGCCCCAGAGGAGGAAGGCGCGGGGGCCGTCCTGGGCGGTGGCGCTGAGGATCTGGGCGATGAGACTGTTCCAGCCCCAGCTCTTATGGCCAAACGCCTGGCCCACCGGCACGGTGAGGGTGGTGTTGAGGAGGAGAACGCCCTGTTCGGCCCAGGTGCTGAGGTCTCCGTCGGATTTCGCCTGGCCGGTGTCGGAGGCGAGTTCGGTCAGTATGTTTTTCAGCGAGTCGCGCGGGGGCGCGCCGGGAGGAAAGGAGAAGGCGAGACCCTGGGCGCGGCCTGGCGTGTGATAGGGGTCCTGGCCAAGGATGATGACGCGCACCTTCTCTCGCGGCGTCAGCGCGAGCGCGCGGAAGATGTTTTGCGCCTCAGGCTGCCAGCCGGGATTTGCGCTGAGCCGCGCCCAGAGCGGCGGCCAGTCCGTCCGGAAGAAAGGAAGCGAGGCCCAGGAAGCCGGGATTTCAGGGGAGACGGCGATTTCGGGCGGCATCATGGCGGGTTACCTCGGTGCCTGGGCGGCGCCCGGCCGTGCGGTCGGCGCAGGCTGTTCCAGGACGTGTGTTGAATGTGGTGAAGCGGCGGGCGCCGGGAAAGCTGCCTTGACCGGTTTGTCTGACGGATAACCGGATGCACCCGGTCCAGAAATTCCGTTCAGGCGTGATATGTTTCGGGCGACCATGGCGGGGAGGTGATTTTTTGCATCCTCCCCGGCACGCCGGAGGGCAGGGCGATCCTCACCAGTCCCGGCGGGAGAGGCCGTGGCGGAGGAGTGGCCTGCCCCGGGATTTGGGCTCCGTCCGGGGAAAACGCCGCGCAGCCCGTCGGGCGGGGGGCGGTCCAATCCGCGAAAAATCGGTCTGAGAACGGGGGGCAGGCCGCTTCCCGATCCGGTTTTCGCAAAACCGGCCGCATGGCTGTCATGCCGGGCCCGGTCATGATTTGCCCCGGGCTGCCGAAAGAAATTCTGATTCGGCCAACCGCTTTCGCCGGGTGGGTATGCATGAGGGGGAAAAAGGCGCTCCGCCTCCTTCTTGCGGTCTGTGGTCAGTGGCATGAAGGAACGCCCTCAGGCATTCGACACCTTCACCAGTGCCTCCAGCTTTGCCTTTGCCGCTCTGCTGTCGATGGCGGTACGGGCAAGCTCTGCGCCCTCTTTCAGGTTCGCGGCCTTATCGGCCACCACGAGGGCCGCCGCGGCGTTCAGGAGTACCGCGTCACGATATGCCCCCGCCTCGCCGTCGAGCAAGGCCCGCAAGGCTGCGGCGTTTTCCGCAGGATTGCCGCCCATGATCTTCTCAAACGGATGATAAGGCAGGCCCGCATCTTCCGGATGCAGGGTGAATTCGCGGATCTCGCCACCCTCCAGCGCCGCCACTTTCGTAGGCGCGGCGATCGAGATCTCATCGGTACCGTCGCCGCCATGCACCAGCCAGGCCTTGACGCTGCCAAGGGCGCGGAGCGTTTCGGCCATCGGGCGGATCAGCGCTTCGGAAAAGGCGCCGGTCAGCTGGCGGGTCACACCGGCCGGATTGGTCAATGGCCCGAGGATGTTGAAGATCGTGCGGGTGCCAAGCTCGGTGCGCACCGGTCCGACATGGCGCATCGCCGGGTGATGCATCGGGGCCATCATGAAACCGATGCCGGTTTCCCTCAGGCAGGTCTCGACCTGTTCCGGCGCGAGCATCACATTGAGGCCAAGCTCTGTCAGCGCATCTGCCGCGCCCGATTTCGAGCTGAGATTGCGGTTGCCGTGCTTGGCGATGGCGACGCCCGCGCCTGCGACAACGAAAGCGGTCGCGGTCGAGATGTTCAGCGTGCCTTTGCCATCGCCACCGGTGCCGACGATGTCCATTGCGCCTTCGGGCGCGCGGACGCGGTGGCTTTTCGCCCGCATCACGGCACTGGCGGCGGCATATTCATCGACCGTTTCGCCTCGGGTACGCAAAGCCATCAGAAAGCCGCCCATCTGGGCCGGTGTTGCGGCGCCCTCGAACAGCGCGTTGAAGGCTGCTTCGGCCTCGGCACGGGTCAGCGGGCGGCTGGCGGCAAGGCCGATCAGCGGTTTGAGAATATCGCTCATGCGGTGACCTTAACGCCTGCTTCTTTAAGGAAATTCGCGAGCAGCCGGTGGCCGTGTTCCGAGGCGATGGATTCCGGGTGGAATTGCACGCCCTCGATCAGTTTTTCGCGATGACGGAGCCCCATGATGGTGCCGTCTTCCAGCCATGCGGTGACCTCAAGGCACTCCGGCAGGCTCTCGCGCTCGACGATCAGGGAATGGTAGCGGGTGGCCTCGAACGGCGAAGGGAGATTACGGAACATGCCCTGGCCTGCGTGATGCATCGACCCCATCTTGCCATGAACGATCTCATGGCAGCGCACGACCTTGCCGCCAAAGGCCTCGCCAATGGTCTGATGCCCAAGGCAA
Source organism: Pseudomonas sp. GX19020 (assembly GCF_023371075.1). Taxonomy (NCBI): domain Bacteria; kingdom Pseudomonadati; phylum Pseudomonadota; class Gammaproteobacteria; order Pseudomonadales; family Pseudomonadaceae; genus Pseudomonas; species Pseudomonas sp. GX19020. The sequence continues at coordinate 683,536 of NZ_JAMCCR010000001.1, read as the reverse complement.
ACCCCCAAAAGCGGCACATCGGCCTCATAAGCGGCGCGGGTCAGGGGCAGGCAGATCCCGGCCTGGGCCGGATCGCAGGGGCCGGGCGAAAGCACGATGGCCTCGGGGCGCAGCGCCAGAGCTTCCTGCACCTCAAGCGCATCATTGCGCCTGACCACCACATCGGCGCCAAGCTCGCCGAAATAATGCACCAGATTCCAGGTGAAACTGTCGTAATTGTCGATCAAGAGCAGCATATGTCTTCACCCTCCGGGCCCTGGCGGTTCCGTCACGGTGGTCGGCGGGATGCTGCCGGGAGGCGCCCGTGGGCCCAGGCCTGGGCTGCGGTCTCCTGTCCGGACGGGTATCGGCCCCGGGGAACGTGAGACGCTTATCGCGTATCTGCCGGGGGGGAGCAACTGCCCCCGCACCCGGTTTGGTCTGTCAGATCAGTCTCTGGAATTGACGAAGCCGCCGCCGAGGCCGAAGTCGATATTGCCGGTACCGATATTGTAGCCGAAATTCGCATCAACATAGCCGCCATCGCCGACATAGGAGATGCCGAGATTGGGGCGCAGAGACTCGGAGCCGAAATGGTAATCCAGCCCGAGCGAGCCGGCCGAGTGGTCTTTGTCACGGTCGGTGAAGATCTTTGCACCAGCAGCGAGGCCGCTGTTGTAACCGCTGCCAAACACCCAGCTCAGGCCGATGCCAAGCCCGGCATCGCCGGCCTGCGCGGGGGTGGAGGTGCCGGGAACGATGCCGGCGATAAGGGCGCTCAGCGCAAGGCCGAGCCCGAAGGCTTTGCTGATTTTGGTCATGGCGTTACTCCTGCCCGATCGCAGATCCTGTCTGAGGGACGCATCTGTCCCCCTGGATCTGGCGTTGATTATGGGCGGAGCTTAGACCATTTTGTATGGGTTGAAAACCCTCGCGGCGGGGGCAGGCGGTGGCTTCGACCCCGATCAGCGGCGCGAAGCCGAGGGCGCAGGTTCAGAAGATCAGAAAGCCGGTGGCGAAAATCGCGAGGCCCGTGACCAGCACCGCGAGGGTGGCGATCAGCGCAGCAGTACCGGCGCCATTGCCCTCGGCATCATACCAGATCGTATGGTCCGAAATGCGATGCGTGAACCTCACACTGGCCCAGAACGGAGATCCGGAAAATGCACACCGACTTCCCCCGTTGAAGGTGTCAGCGCCGTTCGGATGACCGAAGATGACATCATCGCCCGCGCCCCCGGAGACGGTGCGATTCAAGATGCCGCGGGGCGTTTTGACCAGATCTCTGATGGTCGACGAGGCCCCGATTGATTACAGAGCGGATGCCGCCGCCCGAGATGATGCGCAGCGCGAACTGACCGGGATTGGCGCTTGCCGCCTCAGTGACGAGGCGATCGGCGGTTTTTACCATGAGACAGTCGGCTTTGCGCTGATTGGCAGGTTAAGCGAGCTGGTTCTACCAATCAGGAGTCAGTGGCCGTTCGGGTCGGGAATATTTGCGTGTGCAAAGCGGGTCACAGTGTTCCGGGTCGCAGCCTCACCGCAGACGACGGCGCTCAGAGGGCTGCCCAGGTCACTGGAAATCGCGTTTCTGCTGGTTGAATGCACGGTGGCGAAGCGGAAGGCAAAGCTGCTGTCTCCGGTCTTAAGGCTCTCTTGCACGCCCGCGCCGATCATGGTTGCGCCATTGATAAAGGGCATGGCAGGGGCCCCGGATAAGGGAGGCCCGCCTCGGGGGATAAGGCTGAGGGGGGCGTCAGAGCAGGCTGGCGCAAAGGCATCGGCAGGCTGATATGTGCGGCGATGCCGGTTTTCCCGCAGGGCAGAAATCACCACGCCACGGTCAGAACTGCGGTATTCCGGCGCCATCTGGTGCTGCGAAAATCTGAAAATCATGCGTTTTATGCAGCGCGGGGCAATCAAGGCAGGGCCGGCGGCGCTCAGCCTGCCGCACTGTCGATCCAGATGGTGACTGGCCCGTCATTTGTCAGGCTCACCGCCATATCGGCGCCGAAAATTCCGGTCTCAGTCGGCACCCCTTCGCGGGTGAGACTGGCCGCGAAATGCTCATAGAGCCGCTTGCCCTCTTCGGGCGGCGAGGCGGTCGAAAAGCCGGGCCTGTTGCCGCGCAGATCAGCCGCCAGGGTGAACTGGCTGATCACCAGCGCCGAGCCGCCGATATCCCTGACCGAGAGGTTCATCTTGTCCTGGTCGTCTTTGAAGATCCGCATCTTTGCGATCTTCGCCGCCAGTTTTGCCGCCACCGCCTCGTCATCGCCCTGCATGGCGCAGATCAGGATCATCAGCCCGGGGCCGGAGCGCCCGACAACCTCGCCCGCCACCGCCACTTCGGCATGAGTGATACGCTGCAAAACGGCCCTCACGTGCGCAACCCGATTTCATGCGCCCAGGGCGGATTGGCGCCTGCGCGCGAGACGGTGATGCCGGCGGCCCGGATCCCAAGGTCGAGACAAGCGTCGATCTGCGCCCCTGTCAGCGCAGCAAGGCCCGCGCGGGTCAGCGCGCCTTCGCGGGCGAGACCGGCGAGGAAGCCCGCATTGAACGTATCGCCCGCGCCGACCGTGTCGACCACCGTGACCTGTCCTGCCGGGCGGTGACGGCTGCCATCTGCGGAAAAGGCCCGCGCGCCATTGGCGCCTTCGGTGATCAGCACCAGCGCCGGCCCCTGGCGCAGCAAGCGGGCAGCCAGCGCATCGGTGTCGCCCGCACCTTCCAGCCAGTGGAGGTCTTCATCCGAGAGTTTCACGATATCGCTTTGCGCGATCATCCGGGAGATGCGGGTGCGGTAGGGGGCTTCCTGACCCGCGATGAAGCCTGGACGGATATTCGGATCGATCATGATCAGCCGCTGCCCGGCCTCGCGCGCCAGCAGCGCCTCGTAGCTAGAGGCCGCCGGATCATTCACCAGCGAGATGCCCCCGAAAAACAGCGCCTGGACCCGGTCGGGCAGGGCCGGAAGATCCGTCGTCGCGAGCATCCGCCCGGCGGTGGCCTCGTCGTAAAAAGCATAGCTCGCCTGGCCATCGGTCAGTCTGACAAAAGCCACGGTGGTCGGCCGGTCCGAGCGCGCAAGCAGGCTTGTATCGACCTTTGATGCCGTCAGCGTATCCGCCAGGATCTCGCCCAGCATATCGGTCGAGACCCCGGAAAAGAACCCCACCGGCGTGCCAAGCCGCCCAAGCGCGATGGCGGTGTTGAACACCGCACCCCCGGCATAGGGCGCGAAACAGGCCTCTCCCGCGGTTGAGACCCGCGGCAACATGTCAATCAACGCCTCACCACAGCAGAGAATCATCACGCCCTCCCGGTTTTCCTGTGTATTGTTAGCGCAAACATGGCGGCGCTGTCAGGCGGTGAAATACGGTGCCAGATTGGAGCGTACCCGATCCAGTGGCGTTTCACCCGAGATATCGGGGCGGAAGGTCTCGCCGGTGATCCGCTCATAGGCGGTGATATAGACCTCCGCGGTCTTCGCGATCATCTCCGAGGGGATTTCCGGCACCGGATCCTTATAGGGATCACAGCGCGTCGCGACCCAGGACCGGATCACATCCTTGTCGAAAGACGGCGGACGCGCGCCGGTGGTCAGCGCTTCCTGATAGCCATCGGCGATCCAGTAGCGGCTGGAATCGGGGGTGTGGATCTCATCTGCAAGCAGGATGCGACCCTGGTCATCCAGGCCGAATTCATATTTCGTATCCGCAAGGATCAGCCCGCGCTCTGCCGCGACCTTCTGGCCAAAGGCAAAGAGGGCCAGCGCCTTGTCCGAAACCTCGTCCCATTGTGCCTGGGTGAGGAGCCCCTGGGCGACGATCTCTGCCGCCGTCAGCGGCTCGTCATGGCCGCCGTCAAAGGCTTTCGAGGTGGGGGTGATGATGGCATCGGGCAGGGCCTCATTGTCGCGCAGGCCATCGGGAAGGCGGTGGCCATACATCTCGCGCGCACCGGCCTTGTACTGGGTCAGCACCGAGGTGGAGGTGGTACCGGCAAGATAGCCGCGCACGACCACTTCGACGGGCAGAATGCTGACATGGCGCCCGACCACGACATTCGGATCGGGATAGGCCACGACGTGATTGGGGCAGATATCGGCCGTGCGGTCGAACCACCAGCGTGCTGTCTGGGTCAGGACCTGGCCCTTCCACGGGATCGCGGCCAGAATGCGGTCAAAGGCCGAAATCCGGTCCGAGGAAATCAGGATACGCCGCCCGTTCGGGAAATCTGCATCCGCCGGCAGGTCGTAGCAGTCGCGTACCTTGCCGAAATAGGGCGAGGGCAATTCAGGAATACGCGCCTCGCTCAGCACGCGGGAGAGATCAATCGACATATGCGCCTGCCTTCCTCTGGTGACGCGGCTGCTATGAGCGCCGGGCGCGCCCATGTCAACGCCCGGAAGGGGGCGCCGCAGGGGCGCGCCCGGAGTATTCGGGTCCGGAGGAAAGAGCGGGCTTCCCCTTGGCTTGATTACGCGCGCAGGAGGCGAAGGCCGGCAGGGTTTGCCTCAGTCCAGCCAGTCGAGCCCATGCCCGCCAATGCTGATATCGCCATCCTTCATCACATAGAGCAAGGCGGCCGCAACCAGCGCCGCCGCGACAGCGGCAAGCGCGATTTTCCAGACCGACCACGGGCGCTGGCCCTGGACTTTGCCGGTCTGGCCATTGACGAGGAACTGATAGCTTTTGCCGTTGTATTTATAGGCCGCCATCCAGATCGGCAGCATTATATGTTTGAAGGTCTCGCCGCTGTATTCGGTATCAATGCCGGAGATCCGCTGTTCATCGCCGCCAATGTCACGGCGCACATCTGTTTCGATCACACGGGCCATTTTCTGTTTCGATTGCAGGCTCGCGGGTTCCAGCGGCACAGTATAGCCCTCGGCCGAAAACCCGGCGAGATAATCCGGCGCGTAGGGGACCAGCCTCGTCAGATCCCAGGGGTCGAGCTCATTCGCATAGCGCGGCGGCACGCTCAGCGAGGCCAGCACTCCGACATCATCGAAATCGCGGGCGACATGGCCGGAGACCGAGGTCCAGCGGATCCTGCGCTCCTGCCGGGTCTCGCGTTTGCCGTTCACCGTAACCGTGCGCGAGACGTAATAGGCGTCGCCCCGGCTGCCGGAATAACGCGAGCGGGTTTCGGCATCAAAGGTCCACCAGGGCACATAGACGCCATTCATCGCCCGCCCGCGCCTTGTATATTCCAGCAACCGGTTCGGCGCGAACCAGAGCGAGCCAAGCCATTTCACCAGGGCTTCACGCGCCTCGCGTTCGGAAAGCACGAAGGGGATCAGCGCCTGGGGCTTGATCTGCCTTGTCTCGCCGGTCGAGGTCACCACAGGCGTCGCACAGAAGGGGCATTCGGTGGCGTGGCTGGCGCCGATCATCTCGATCAGCGCACCGCAGGAGGTGCAGCGCGTGGTCCGCACCACTTCCATCGCCGAAGAGGACAGGTCGTCGGCGATCCCCCTGGCCAGGTCATGTTCGACCAGCGCCCGGTCCTGATCGGCGAGGGCGATATCGGGCAGGCGCTGGTGATTGCCGCAATGTTCACAGACCAGATCGCGCTGGCCCGGGGCATAACGCAGCTGTGCGCCGCACTGGCTGCAGGGCCAGCGGTGTTCTCCGAAGGCGGGCATGGGTCAGCCTGCGGGCGGGGGCGGCGGCGGCAGATGCGAGAAGAGGCGGGCGAGCTCGGTCTCGGCGGCGGGTTTCCAGCCCTCCATCCCCTGCGCCCAGACCATAGTGCCGCGTGCAAGCTGGCCCGAGGCGGCAAGCCCGGAAAGCTGCGCTTCGGTAAACGGGCCCTTGGTGGCGCCGTTTTCGGCAAGATGCCATTCCTTGCCAACCGGCGGCGGGGGCGGCGGAGCATGCGACGCGGCGGCGGGTTGCGCCCCCCAGGGGCCCATATTCTGGGCCATGCCCATTCCCATCGCCATGCCCGCCCCGGTCGCCATCGCCGAGCCGGCCCCAGAGGCCGGATTGCCCATCGCCTCGGCTGCGTTGAACTGCATATATTTGTTCAGATCGCCCACCACACCCATCGAGGTTCGCTTGTCGAGCGCCTTTTCAACTTCTTCCGGCAGGCTGATGTTCTCAATGTAGAATTCCGGAATGCTCAGCCCGTATTCCGCGACCTTGGGCGTGATCGCTCCGGCGATCAGCTTGCCGAGATCTTCGGTATTCGCGGCCATGTCCAGCACCGGGATCTGTGACGCCGCCAGCACCTGGCTCGCCGCCTGGACTATGATATTGCGGATTTGCACCGAGATCTCGTCGGCGGTGAATTCGCCATCGGTTCCGACGATCTCGGTCATGAATTTTCCGGGATCCGCGACCCGCATCGAGTAGGTCCCGAAGGCCCGCAGCCGGACCGGGCCGAATTCCGGATCGCGCGCCATGATAGGGTTTTTCGTGCCCCATTTCTGGTCGTTGAACCGCGTGGTCGAGACGAAATAGATCTCGGATTTGAACGGTGACTGGAAGCCGTGATCCCAATGCTGCAGTGTGGTCAGAACCGGCATATTGTTGGTCTCAAGCTGGTAGAGACCGGGGCCGAAGACATCCGCCAGCTGACCCTCATGGATGAAGACCGCCGCCTGGCCCTCGCGGACCGTGAGTTTCGCGCCGTATTTGATGGCCTGGCCGCGACGCTCAAAGCGCCAGACCATGGTGTCGCGGGTGTCATCGAGCCAGGAGATGACATCGATAAACTCGCCCCTGAGGAAGTCGAAGACCATGGGTTCAGCCTTTCTGTCACGCGCGGGCCGGCGGCGCCGCATCTGCCTTTGTCAAAATAGCGCGCACGCGCCCGGATTGAAGGGGAAATTTCGCCTGGCGGGGCCTGATGCCGCTATGTTCATCGCTGGTCCCGTCCGCACCTTCCCGCGCGCCGGTCATGACGTGCCGCAATCCGGAGGCAGGAGCCAGTCGCCCTCTGCGTTTTTGCCCATGAAATCGGCATAGAGGGCGACGGTCTCACCAGTGGCCGATCGCAATCGCGCGACCGGATAACCGCCATCACCCCAGCCAGAGGATGCAATGGGAATCAAGGTGTTGTCGGGCAGAGGCAGGATATGACCCACCACCCAGACCTCGCCGATCATCGTGTCGAACCAGCCATTATAGAGATCTTTTTCCGGGCCGAGGATCCCGGCCGACCGGGTGACGGCTGCGGCCATGGATCTGTCGAAAAAGCCGGCAAGGCCGGTATCGACAAGGATCGTCGCAACATCATCGCCGCAGGTCGGGGCGGCATCGGAAAAAACCAGCAGCGCTTTGGAGACGCTCGCTTCATCCCGGTCAAGCGCCAGCAAAAACCGTGCTGTGCCGGCGGGCACCTCGATCCAGGGCAGATCCGCGGCCTGAGACCAGGTCAGCGGATCGACCGCAATCACCCCGCCAGGGGCAAGGGTGATCTGCCCCACATCGCGAAACTCTAGCGCGAAATCAGATTGCGCCTGCATCCAGCCAAGGCTGCCTGTCTGCGCGACCTCTGCCGCCGACATTGCAGCGCCTGGCGGTTGTTGCAGGGCGAGGGGCGGGTCAGGCGGTGCCTCCTGCGCTTCGCCCGCGCCGGCCAACAGCGCGGTCGCGGTCAGAAGGCAGGAAAACCGGATCATGCGCCACTCCCGAGCAGTCTTTGCGCGATGCGTTTCACCACAGGGGCCGCTTCTGCCTCGGTCATGCCCGGCCACATTTCCGGATCATAAAGGATCTTCAGCATCAGCTCGTCCTGTTTGGTCAACAGAGCGAATTCCTCGTCATCATTAAAGATCGAGGGCCGCGCGCGTGGGCTGTCATTGGCGAGCCCCAGCCCTTGTGCGATTTCCTCATGATAGCAGGATTGCCGCAGCAGATCGGGGTGTTCGGCCCGGACCACGGCGACCGCGCGGCGATAATTGCCGCTGTCTCCGTCCGAGAGCGCATAGACGAGGCAATAGGTGGTCTGGGCCATGCCGGTCACATCGGCCACATCCTGGGGGCTGAGGCCGGGAAGCTCGCGGCGCAGTGTGGGGCCAAGCTGTTCGCGCTCGTCTTCCGAGACGACATGCAGCGTGAAATTGCCGCCCTGATCGACAAGGGTGATCGGGTGGCCGGTCAGGCCGGCAAGGCGTTTGATATAAGAGGCGATCCGCGCGCGGTCGGTGGCGCGGCGCTCCGGGGAGACAGAGGCGCCGAACTGGATCTGAAACCGGATCGGCACATCCCAACGGCGCAGGATCGAGGCGGTTTCACCGCGCGAAAACGCCCCGCCGGTGCGACTGTATTCATCGTAAAGTGCAATACGAATGAAATTTTCAGAGAGAATGCGGGCGTCGAAAGGCGTATCCACGCCGCCGCCATCGGTGCGCAGCAACCCCTGGGACAACAGCGAGTTCTGCACCTGGGCGTAATAGGCACGGGCCGCCGCGCTTTTCGGTGTCTCGGGCGTCACCGCGACCGGAGCAACGGGGCGGGGCGGTGGCGGGCCGATCCTTTGCGGCGCCTGGCCACCCGATGGCACACAGGCGGAAAGGCCCGCCACCAGCAAGGTGGCAGGCCAGAGGGGCAGTCGCTTGCGCCGGGCTGGCGTCATGATTGCGGCTGTGCGGCGGGCGCAGCCGTCCGCGCCCGGGCCGAAGCCAGCGTTTCGCGCAGATCGGTTTCCATCTTCTGCAGCTCGACCTCTGCAGCCGCGCGCCGCGCCTTGCCCTCATCCGCGATCTGCAGGCTTTCATTGATCGTGGCGATCAGGGTCTCATTCGCGTGTTTCACCGTTTCAATATCGAAGACACCACGCTCCATTTCCTCGCGCACGGTACGGTTGGCCTGCTGAAGGTTCTCGGCATTCGATTTCAGCAATTCGTTGGTCAGATCATTGGCGTCGCGGATCGATTCTGCGGCCTCTTTCGACCGCTGGATGGTGACGGCCTGGGCAAGCTGCGTCTCCCAGAGCGGTACGGTGTTGACCAGCGTCGAGTTGATTTTCGTGACCAGCGACTTGTCGTTTTCCTGCACAAGCCGGATCGAGGGCAGCGACTGCATGGTGACCTGGCGGGTCAGTTTCAGATCATGCACCCGGCGTTCCAGATCGTCCCGCGCCGCGCGCAGATCGCGCAGCTCCTGCGATCTGATCATCTTGTCGTTCTCGGGCGCCGCCGCGACCTCGGCCTCTTTCGCCGGGATTGCGGCTGCGTCGGTCTCTTTCAGCTTTGCCTCTCCCGCCGCAATGTAAAGCCCCAGCTCATCATAGAAATTCAGGGTTTTCGCGTAAAGCAGATCCAGCGATTTGATGTCTTTCAGAAGCTTCGTCTCATGGCCGAGCAATTCGCCCGTGACCTTGTCGATCTGGCTTTGGACATCCTCATATTTCGCGACGAAATCCGCAAAGGGCGCGGCGCGGCCCAGCAGACGCTCCCACCACGAGCTTTCGCGGCGCAGGTCCAGCTCAGCGGTCGAAAACCCGCGAATGGTGGTGACGATTTTGCGCAGGCTGTCGCCGGCCGGGCCGACATCCTTGTTCTTCACATCCTGGAGCATTTCCTGGCTGATCACCTGCAATTCGGCCTGGGCCGAAGAGCCGAACGAGATGATCGACTGCGTATTGGTCAGATCCAGCTCGCCCATGCGCTTTTCAATCGCCGCAGCCTTGTCAGGCGAGGCGGCTTCCAGCGGCACGATTTCGCCCGTCGGTTCCGGCAGGATGACGGCGGTGACCTTCTCAACCTCGGCCAGGGTGGCCTCGGCGGCGGCGCGGGTGGTGTTCTCGGTCATGGCAAAATCTCACACTTAGGAAGGGGTGGAGCCGGAGGGCGTCTCGAATTTCAGCCGGTCACGCAGCACGGAAATCTCGATATCGAGATTGTCGCGGTCATTTCCAAGCAGGCGTTCCGAGCGGCTGGCAAAGGTGGTTTCCAGATCGGTCAGCAATTGTTCATAATCTGCGCGGGCCTGCGGGTCGGGGCGGATCGCCCAGAAATCGGCGAATTTCACCGTCGCATCGCGGGCGCCTTCCAGGTAGACCGTCAGATAGCGGCGCGCAGCGGTCAGATCACCGGGATCTTCCTCGACCCTTTGCATGAGCCCTCTTGTCTGGGCGATGAAACGATCAACCCGGGCCTCAAGCTGGCGGTCGCGGGCGCGCAGGATCGCGTCTTTCATCTGCGCGAGCGTCTTCTCGGCTCCGGCCAGGGCGCGGGCCACACGGTCGGTCTGAAACCGGTCGACGCCCTCCATCCCCTTGTCGGTCCAGGGGTCAAATCCGAAGGTGCCGATATGCAGCCCGGCCCCGGCGAGACCGAAGAGGATCGGGTAAAGCGAGATCCCATGCCCGATCAGCCCGCCGATGAACAGCGCGGCCCCGGTGGCGATGGCGCCGAACAGGATCCTTGGGATCGCGGGGCGACGCGCGACCCGGCGGGCGTTAAAGGCCGCACGGGCGCGCATGCCCTCACGGGTGAGCCAGGCGCTCAGGATCAGGCCGCCGCCGGCAAGCAGGCTCAGCAGCATAGCGCCGGGCTCTTCCCCAAAAGCGGGAAAAAGGAAGATAAAGGCCGAGAGAAACAGGAATGTGGCGCGCCAGCCACCGACCGGCTTTTCCGTCCCAGGGGTCGCGCGCGGGATTGGCGGTTGTGGGCCGGATCCCGCACCGGCGGGCGGGGTGCCATCGGGGCTGTATTTCCCGCCAAAGCGTTGAGCGGCCATCACATTCCTCCCGAACCGGCGACATAGAAAACAAGGGCGATCAGAATCGCCAGCGAGAGGGTGCGCAGGCCGGATTCGGACATTCTGGGTTCCGGAAATAACGGTCGGTTGCCGCAATCCTAGCGAATGGATTTGCAGCTTGCCAGTCTGAGACAGGGCGCATGGGCGGGAATCTTCCGCCCGAATTCCCGGTTGTGTCTGGCCCGCGCCCTTCTGTGCGCGGTGAACGGGATCCGCTCTGCCGCGATGCGGCATTAGGGGCAGGGCATTCTGGCGTCATCGCTTCGGGTGTCAGCACGCCCTGCCGATATACCTCATTGAAGTCGCGTGGTTATTGGCCTTATCTTGCCTCCCGGATGCCCAACTGCAGGGTCGAAGCCTCCGGTCTGCGCAGCCCCCCACGAGGAATGGGGGGCGCGAAATGCACGCGTCCGTTTACATCCTATCCCTTGCGTCCCGGGCCGCCGCGACCGGAAGGTGTGCCGGGCCGGGTGGGGCCGCCGGGTTTGGCGGGGCTGCGCGAGGGGCGCGCGCCGGTGGTTGCCGGCGCATTGCGGGTGCTGACGAGTTTCGGGGCGCGCGGTTTGCGCGGCGCTGACCGGTCAGAGACCGGGTCGGCACCGGCAGATGCCGGGCGGCGATTTGTCATGCCAGGAGCCCGGACGGGACGCGCAGCGTCGCCCGTGCTGCGTGCGGGAGGTTTTGGCTGATAGGAGCTGCCGCCAGAGCCCTCGCTGTCTTTGCGCCCGGCAGCTTCCGCCCGGTGGGTAAAGTACTCACGTGCGGTAAGGCCGGACTTCTTTTTGGCGGTGGCCGGTTTTCCGGCCGCGTCGGTGGATGCGGCGCCCGTTGTTGCGCGCGACGCCGAGGCGGCCGTGCGCGCGCCCCTGTCTGTGGCCGGGAAGGCCGATCTGGTCGCATTGGCCGGTCTGTCAGCGCTGGCGGTCCTGACCGCACTGGCGGATCTGACGGGACGGGCCGCGGGGGAGGCGCGCTCGGTCCCGGCGCGCTCAGGCTTGCCCGCTGCTGGTCTTGCCGGTGCAGGCTTTCCGGCCCGCACCCGTGTCAGGGCAGGGCGCTTGCGGGTGGCCTCTGCTGCCGCCTCGTCAGCCGCGATCTCGCCCAGCTGGTCGCGCAGCACGCGGGCCTTGACCTCTTCGACCTGGCCCGGTTCCAGGCTTCCCAGCCGGAAGGGGCCATAAGAGACCCGGATCAGCCGGTTCACATAAAGGTCGATGGCATTCATCGCGCGACGGATCTCGCGGTTTTTACCTTCGCGCAGGCCTACGGTCAGCCAGGCATTGGCGCCCTGCTGCCGGTCGATGGTGACCTGCATCGGTTTGAACCGCTCGCCCTCGATGGTGATTCCATCGCGCAGGATCTGCAATTTCAGGTCATCGGCCTGACCATTGACGCGAACCCGGTATTTCCGCAGCCAGCCGGTCGACGGCAGTTCCAGCCGCCGTTTCAGCCCGCCATCATTCGTGAGCAGCAAAAGCCCCTCGGAGTTGAGATCGAGCCGCCCGACCGACATCACCCGCGGCATATCCTCGGGGAGGTGATCGAAAACCGTGTCGCGGCCCTTTTCATCCGACGCGCTCGTCACAAGACCCTCGGGTTTGTAATAAAGCCAGAGCCGCGCCTCTTCCTCTTCGGGCAGAAGCCTGCCGGAAATGGTGATACGCTCGGTTCCGGTCACATTCAGCGCCGGGCTGGTGATGACCTTGCCATTGACGGTGACTTCGCCCGCCTCGATCAGCCGCTCGGCCTCACGCCGCGAGGCGACGCCCCGGCGCGACAGCAGCTTGGCAATGCGTTCGCCATCGGGCGTGCCATTCGGGTCCCGGGCGGGAGGACTTGTGTTTTCCGGCATGGGAGGCGACCTTTTGAGGAAGAGCAGAAGCCAGGGGAAGTCTGCGCCCCGGATTTTTTGACTCGTTGCCTCAAGGATATTTCAGGACAGATGAAAGGACAATGCGGCGTGGTCTTTCGATCCCATATGGACCTCGCGCTGGAAGAGGCGCGGGCAGCGGCGTTGCGCGGCGAGGTGCCGGTGGGGGCGGTACTGGTCTCGGGCGCGGGCGAGATTCTGGCCCGGGCCGGGAACCGGACGCGCGAGCTGAAAGACCCGACCGCACATGCCGAGATGCTGGTGATCCGTGAGGCGTGCCGGCGCCTCGGGCAGGAGCGGCTGCAGGACTGTCTTCTCTATGTGACGCTGGAACCCTGTCCGATGTGTGCGGCTGCGATTTCGGCGGCCCGGATCACGCGGCTGGTCTACGGCGCGGCGGATCCCAAATCCGGCGGCGTGACCGTGGGCGCGCGGGTTTTCAGTCATCCGCAATGCCATCACGTGCCCGAGGTGCTGGATGGAATCGGCGAGGTTGAGGCCGGACGGCTGCTGCGCGATTTCTTCGCTGCCCGGCGCGAAAACCAGAGCTGACGTCAGGACAGAGTAAGGGCCGGAACCCGTGCGGGAGCGGGGGCATGGCACTGGCAGCAGTGATGGTTCCCGTCGCAACTGCCAGGCCTGGGACTCTACGCAAGACGTGCAGCACGGACAGTGGCCCGGGCCACGGCCTTTCGCGATGCCCATCACCGCGCCGGTCTCATGACGCTGGGGAAAACTGCGGCCACCTCAATGAAGGTGGCCGCAGGGCTCGTTTTGGCCAGATCGCAACCCTTGAAGGCGTCTCTGCAGGTCGGGTCAGAACGAAATCGGCTCCAGCACGACAGGCTCGATCACTTCGACGCCGGGCGGCAGGCCGGCGCGCAGGGGATCGGCATTCTGTGCCAGCAGCGGGAAGGTCTTGTAATGGCAGGGAATCACGAAGCGGAAGTTGAAATATTTCCGCGCAGCCCAGGCGGCGCGCTCCATATCCATCGTGTAATGCCCGCCGCAGGAGAGAATGCCGATCTCCGGCTGATGCAGCTCTCCCATCCAGGCCATATCGGCCATGATATCGGTATCGCCCGAAACATAGATGGTGCGGCCTTCGCCCCTGATCATAAAACCGGCGGCGGATCCGGCGGGCAAAAGCGCGCCGCCGCCGAAATCGACCGAGGCCGAATGGGTGGCGTTCACCATCGTCACTTTGGCGCCGCCGCAATCGATAGTGCCGCCCTTGCCAAAGCCGATTGTCGAGGCACCCCGGCCCTTCAGCCAGACCGAAACTTCATGAATACAGGCGACCGGGATCTGCAATTCCTGAGACAGGCCGGCAGCATCGGCGGCATGATCGCCATGGGCATGGGTCAGCAGGATATGGGTGGCGCCCGCCACGGCCTCGGCGCGCGAGTCGGCGGGGAAAAGCGGATTGCCGGTCAGCCAGGGATCCACCAGAAGAACCGCCTGTTCGATTTCGATGCGGAAACCGGAATGTCCGAGCCATGTGATTTTCACGGCAGTTTCTCCTGTTCTGTTTTGCAGGCGGTAACTTACCCGCCCATTATGACAGGTTTCCAGTGTTTTCGAACCGCTCGGTTCGAATTCTCTTTCCGGCCGACTTTCATCCGGGCCAGAATATGCCCGCCGCAGCCTGGGGCCGGACAGAGGCAGACTGTCCAGCCTTTGCCTTGCACAGCCGCAAAGCGCTCGCTAAACGGGGCCGGAGCTTAAAAGGGTCTGATCCATGTCCATCGACATTGATACCGCGCGGAAAGTGGCGAAGCTTGCCCGCATCCGGGTCGAGGAAGCAGCGCTTCCCGATCTTGCACGCGATCTCTCCGGCATTCTCACTTTCATGGAACAGCTGAACGAGGTCGATGTGACCGGCATCGAGCCGATGGTTTCGGTCACGCCGATGCGGCTGCGCCGGCGCGAGGATGTTGTCACCGATGGCAATATCCAGGCCCAGGTTCTGAAAAATGCCCCCGAAGCCCGTGAAGGCTTCTTTGCCGTGCCGAAGGTGGTGGAATGAGCATGACCTCCGAGTCGAACAGCTGGACGATCGAAAAGGCGCGTGATGCGCTCAGGAAAGGCGAGATTTCCGCCGTCGATCTGACCATGTCCTGCCTGACCGCGATCGACGCGGGCGATGCGCTTGGCGCCTTTGTGCATAAAACCCCCGAGATCGCACTCGAACAGGCGCGGGCGGCGGATGCGCGGCTCAAAGCCGGGGACGCGCCGTCTTTGTGCGGCATCCCGCTGGGGATCAAAGATCTTTTCTGCACCAAAGGCGTGAATTCCCAGGCTGCATCCGGCATCCTCGAAGGGTTCAAGCCGGAATATGAGTCGACCGTCACCACGAAGCTGTTCGCGGATGGCGCGGTGATGCTCGGCAAGCTGAACATGGACGAATTCGCCATGGGTTCGTCGAATGAGACCTCGGTATACGGCCCTGCTGTGAACCCGTGGAAGATCGATGACCGCAAACTGACGCCGGGCGGCTCTTCGGGCGGTTCGGCCTCGGCAGTGGCGGCAGATCTCTGTCTCGCGGCGACCGGCACCGATACCGGCGGCTCGATCCGTCAGCCGGCGGCTTTCACCGGCATTGTTGGCATCAAACCGACCTATGGCCGCGTCTCCCGCTGGGGGGTGATTGCCTTTGCTTCTTCGCTGGACCAGGCCGGACCGATGACGAAATCGGTGCGCGATGCGGCGATCTTCCTGCAATCCATGTCGGGCTATGACCCGAAGGATTCGACCAGTTCGGAACAGGCGGTTCCCGATTTCGAGGCGGCCCTGACCGGCGATATTCGCGGCAAAGTCATCGGTATCCCGAAGGAATACCGTCTCGACGGCATCCCGGCCGAGATCGATGCGCTGTGGGAGCAGGGCATCGCCATGCTCAAGGATGCCGGCGCCGAAGTGCGCGAGATCAGCCTGCCGCATTCGAAATATGCACTGCCGGCCTATTACGTGATCGCGCCCGCCGAGGCGTCTTCGAACCTCGCCCGCTATGACGGGGTGCGCTACGGGCATCGCGCCAAGCTTGGCCCTGGCGATGGCATCACCGAGATGTATGAAAAGACCCGCGCCGAGGGCTTCGGGTCTGAGGTGCAGCGCCGGATCATGATCGGCACCTATGTGCTGTCTGCGGGCTTTTATGACGCCTATTACAACCGCGCCCGCCGCGTCCGCGCCCTGATCAAACAGGATTTCGAGAAGGTCTTCGAGGCCGGCGTCGATGCGATCCTGACGCCCGCGACGCCCTCTTCGGCCTTCGGGCTGGGCGAGATGGCCTCGGCCGATCCGGTCGAGATGTATCTTAACGATGTCTTCACCGTGACGGTGAACCTTGCCGGCCTGCCGGGGATCTCGGTTCCGGTCGGGCTGGATGCCAAAGGTCTGCCGCTCGGGCTGCAACTGATCGGCCGCCCCTGGGATGAGGCCGGGCTTCTCAATCACGCCTATGTGCTGGAACGTGCAGCAGGATTTGTAGCCAAGCCGCAAAAATGGTGGTAATTGCCGCCGGATATGCACCCGCGTCGCCCGGTTTTCCGGTCGGATAACACGTCTGTGGCGCGCTGTTTTGCCGTTTTACATGAGGACGCGATGACCACCCGCCGGCAGATCATTTCGGGTTTTTCACGTAAAGGCGCTGCCGTTCTGGGCGTTCTGGGGCTGGCGGCCTGCACGCCTTCGGTCCCCGATTCCGGCAGCGGCGTCGGCTTTCAGGATTACAACTCTTATATCCGCAACTCCAACAGCGGCACGGGCCAGGCTGCGGCGCCTGCGGCGGCGGCTCCGGCCAAAACCGGTTTTGATCCGACCGCGGCGGCAGCGGCGATTGACCGCGCCGATGGCAGCACCCCAACCGCCCCGATCAGTGCAATCACGCCGAATACGAATTATGTGCCTCCCGCCAGCACCGGTGGCGCGCGCCCGCGGGGCAATGCGCCGGCCGGGATCAAAGAGGAATCGGGAGAGCTGGTCCATTCCAATCCGACCATCTCGGACGAGAATGATTTCACCGCCGTGGCCGCCCGCGAATCCATCGCGTCGGATGCCGAGCGGATCGCCCGGAACCGCGCTGAATATGTCGTGGTCCAGCCAGGCGCGCTGCCGGTGCGCCCTGGCGAGAGCGGGCCGAATATCGTCGAATTCGCGCTTGCGACCACCCATGCGCCGGGTGTGCAGATGTATAGTCGCGGTCGCAGCTCGAAAGATCCGATGATTGCCTGTGCGAAATATCCGTCTCCGGATCTGGCGCAGCAGGATTTCCTGGCGCGCGGCGGCCCGGACAAGGATCGCCTGGGCCTTGATCCCGATGGCGACGGTTTCGCCTGTGGCTGGGATCCGCGCCCGTTCCGCACCGCGTTGCAGTGACCGCCTTCCCGTCGCCGAATTTCGGAGCGCGGCGGGGTGGGGTGCGGCCTTCGCTGATCATCCTGCATTACACCGCGATGGAGAGCGCTCAGGCTGCCCGGGCGCGGCTTTGTGACCCGGATTACGAGGTCTCGGCCCATTGGCTGATTGCCGAGGATGGCCGGAGCGAGGCTTTGGTCTCCGAAGCAGCGCGGGCCTGGCATGCCGGGCGCAGCTACTGGCGTGGCATTGACGATGTGAACAGCCATTCCATCGGTATCGAGCTCGCCAATCGTGGCACGCATCCTTTTCCCGAGCCGCAGATTTCGGCGCTGGAGGATCTCCTCAGCGGGATCATGGCGCGCTGGAACATCTCCCCGGCGGGTGTGCTTGCGCATTCCGACATCGCGCCGGATCGCAAAATCGATCCCGGTCCCCATTTCGACTGGCAGCGTCTTGCGCGCCAGGGCCTCGCGCTGCGGCCTCAGGAAGGGACAGCGGCAGGGGCAGGGGGCGGCACTGAGTTCAGCCATCTGCTGACTGAAATCGGCTATAATCCGGCACAGGAGCCGGAGCTGCTTCTGCGCGCCTTCCGTCTGCGGTTCCGTCCCTGGGCCCGCGGGCCGGTCGGGACGCAGGATATCCGCCTTGCCCAAGGGGTTCTGGCCGCGATTTCCGCCGATGGCGCTTGACGACAGCCTGGCAGGGGCCTAAGCCCCGCCTCGCACGGATGGCCGGATGACCGCGGGGGGCGCGCAAGCGTCGTGCCGAGGAAAGTCCGGACTCCATGAAGCAAGGGCGCCGGGTAACTCCCGGCCGGGGTAACCCGAGGGAAAGCGCAACAGAGAAGAGACAGCCGCGCCGCCGGCCTCGGTCGGAGACCGGTGCGGTGATGGTGAAACGGTGGGGTAAGAGCCCACCGCGGTCCTGGCAACAGGAATGGCATGGCAAGCCCCGCCCGGAGCAATGCCGAATAGGGGCCTCGCGCGGGGCAGGTCGGGTCCGCCCGATACCGCCGCAGGGATGCTTCAGCCCGAGAGGCCCGGGTTGGCAGCTGGATCCCGTCCGTAAGGGCGGGGGCAGAGGAATGGTCATCCAGGGCAGGCAACTGCCTGGACAGAATCCGGCTTACAGGCCATCCGTGCAAACCAACCTCTTTAGACCCTATGATCGCGGGACGAGTTGTCTCGTTGTGTGATCCTACGGTTTGATGGTGTGGTGCTTTCTTTGGAATGGAAGGATCCCTGATGGGACAAGCTCGTTATAGAGGCGCCACGACCACGCAGGCCGTCCGGGCAGCATAGATCGATCAAAAGTCGAAGCCCCGCCCGCCATCGGCTCAGCGGCGGCTCTGAGGGCTCTCGGAACTGAGCCGGGCGCCTGGGATCAATCCGAAGACGGTGGCGAAGTGGCGTAAGCGGGAGACGGTAGAAGATCGCAAGACCGACGACATGCTCCTACTGTCAGAGAGGAAGCCGCCGGTGCCGCAGGTCGGGTCGCGGAGCGTGCGGATAAGAAACTGATTCTACGTAAAATATTATAATACGTGTCCAGAAAAAGCTTGATGGCATGATGGACGACATAGCGGGGCGTCACGAAATCTTCCGCCGCTTCGTTCACCTCGGCGCCGAAGCGGCGGATCAGATGTTCATATACGTTGCTCGGCTTCTTGATCTGGTAACCTTTGGAGCCTCGGGGCCTACGGTATCCATGAACCCACGGAGATGGGAGAGGACAACAAGAAACTGTTTCGCCGCATATTGCGCGAGTTCATCACGCGGTTTGAGTTCCACCTGCCAAGCGCCGCACCCCGCCCCGGCGCCCACTCACACGTCCGTTGCCCAGGAAACACGCGCACAATGAACGACCAACTCCAAAAGCAACTGGGCAAGACCCTATGGAATACTGCCGACACGCTGCGTGGGTCGATGAACGCGGACGATTTTCGTGATTACATGCTGTCTTTCCTGTTCCTGGCTACCTCTCGGACAATTATGAGTCGGCGGCTAAGTGGGAGTTGAGGAGCGATTATCCAAGTGCCGCAGATGTTGCGGCTGAAAAAGCGCGGCTTGCAGCACTGAGGGCGGAACGGACTGCGAACGTTGCAAGTGCTCGTCAGAAAGCGCGGAGTATCGATGCTTTGGAAGTGGATCCTCCAAATCCACAACAATCAGATATCGCCACACCCTTGCAACTTTGGTATCGCGAAAGCACAGACGACGTCGCAGATTTCGAAAAGCAGATGCGCCGCAAAGTGCATTATGTGATCCAGCCCCCATACCTCTGGGATAACATCGCCGACCTTGCCCGTAGGCAGAGTGATGAACGGGTGATGACGCTGTATGAGAGCTTGAAATACATCGAGAACGATTCCTTTCAGAGCACGTTCGGTGGGTTATTTTCCGAGGTCAACCTTTACTCGGAAAAACTGGGCAAGACCCAGGTCGACAAAAACAAGAAGCTTTGTTCCATCATTGCCGAGGTTTCACGAGGTTTGGCCGAGTTTTCCTCCGAGGTCGATAATCTCGGAGACCCTTATGAATATCTAATTGGCCTGTTCGCGGCTGGTTCTGGCAAAAAGGCGTGTGAATTCTATACCCCACAGCAGATTTCGGATATTCTGTCGGCCATTGAAACGTCGATAGTCAGGAACCTGCGACGGGAAAGAAGGACCGTTTGGCAAGCGTTATGGACTTTGCCTGCGGATCGGGTTCCCTGTTGCTGAACGTGCGTAAGCGGATGCCCTCATCCTTCGTTGATCTGGCATGTCACTCCGCTGGCCGGGTCGGCTTGGATAGGCCCAAATATCTGCATCAGGTGACATTTGCGGGATCGAGCGCTGCATCCCGGGCCGCCAAGAGCGCCCGGCGCTCCTGACCATCCCGGCTCTTGACCTCTACCCGCCTGTAGAAGCCTGTCCGCGCCAAGTCAGCCAGCATCGCCGCGTCGTTGGCACCCGTCTTGTTGTGCATTTGGCTGAGAACAGCATGCGCCTGACGGGCGTCCACGCAGATCGCTGGAAGTCCGCAACGCGTCAACTCGCCGTGCAGCCAATTCGCCATTCGTCCAGTCTCAAGCACGACACGCTCCAGACCGCCGCGCAGATCGGCAAGCGCTGCGCAAATCGCTTCCGGCTCCGTCGCCGTCTCGCAATTGCGTTCCACGACGCCGTCGGCGCGCCGGACGCAGATGTCCGCCGCGCGATCTCACGGATCGGCAGCTTCTCTCGCAGCGCAAGACGACGAATGACGTTCAAAAGTCCCATGTGGATCACTCCAATGCCCCCCGTCGCTCACAGCGCTCGGGGGAAGGGTCACATGGGTCAAATCTCGGTGGAAGTTATACGCCTGCCCGGGGCAGTTCCGAGTGAAAATCAACATCGCGCGGCACAGGAGGCCCTGAAACCCATCTATCAATATCTTGGATGCCTCACCTTCGAGGAAGGGCAGGCTTTCGAGCTTCCGACCGTATTGGATGATGCCCTTGAGGTTTTGGTAGCGAAAACTTCCGAGCAGCCCGCGATGCGGCTCCAGAAAATCCAGCAGCTCTTCTATGAACGCCACACGCCGGACGGCACCCACATCTGGATAGTCGTATCTATGCAGGAATGCCGATGTGGATTGTTCATCGTAACGCAGGACTTTGTAGAGGTCGCTCTTCAGGTGCGGAGCAAGCATGAACAGTCGGGGTTCGCCCTTTTCGACGAGGATAGAGTCGATGATGTCGACGATTGACCAATAAAGTGGGTCAAGGACTTGAAAATGCACAAAAAGGTCCTGAGCAAAGAGCCACTCCAGTAAGGCCACGACCTTGTGGGATTTTAGGATCGCCGGAAAATCACCCTTTCCGAGGTGCTCAAGCTTCATTTCCAGTGACGACTTTTGCAGATAGAAAGTCGTCCGGAGGTCCTCGAAGCTCAGCTCGGGGGCCGCGCCTCTGTGGGCGACACCGCCAAGGACAAAGCACTGTGGTGATCGGACATTCAGACCTCCCGGGGTCAGATGCAAACGACGAATGTTGTTCGTTTCGTCATAGTGCATCGTATAGGCCTGATCGATATTCGGCAGGTAACTCATCTCAAGGATAGGCCTTCGTATAATGTTGATGTCGAACATTTTCCTGGGACTCGCGGCTTATGGATGAGGTTACGATTTCTGACCGTCCATGCCGGGCGCAAGTTCGAAGGCGGTCTAGGCTCGGACAAAAATCTTGAGACGAAGCGGCCGGTCAGTCCGCGCGACGCGCTCGCACCCAAACATGCCCGGGGTGGTAATGTTTCAACCACCCATAGAGGTCTGCTCCCTCAGGCTCGGGCGGGTGATAAAGATATGCGGTTTTACGGTTAATCGCTTCGGTTCATACAAGGATCGCTTCAGGCAGCCGTTGTGATGTTCCCGCAGTTTCGACCGGAATCCTGTCGATAGCAGATGCTGCGCAAGCATCTGATACCAAAAGATAAGGCCATATCGTTGTTACAAGGTTTGCCGATACGCCTTGCCAACCTTCGGAACGCCACTGAGCTGTGATGGGGCGGCCCATGGCTCTGGGTTTGCCCCCTAGGAGCACAGATTTATGTCGTCCCTAACACGCTGGGACTGACCGCCAAAGCTGGTGAGTCACCACAGGCATTTCTTTGGATGCCGAGAGATTTTGCCGAAAACCGGCAAATTCTGAATCCGATGCATAGTCGTGACTAACAGAATGCCCGTTCTGGTGAATTTCATGGTGTAATTTACAAAAACCCTGGCGTCGCGCAGATCAGCTCTCCAGCTCGCTGTCCCAATAGAGGAAATCGAGCCAGCTGTGATGAACGTCCGACTGCGGATAGCGTGGCGCGGCCATGACCAGTTCGCGCCGGGTCGGGGTGTAGGGCGCGCGCAGGAGTTTCATCCCGGCCTCTTTCGGGGTCCGGTTGGCTTTGCGGTGGTTGCAGGGCGCGCAGGCGGCGACGATATTTTCCCAGGACGACCGCCCGCCGCGCGAGCGTGGCTGGACATGGTCGAAGGTCAGCTGATCCGACAAAAACCGCCGGCCACAATACTGGCACAGCCATTTGTCGCGGCAATAGATGTTGAAGCGGGTAAAGGCCGGCCATCCATCCAGCCGCTGATATTGTTTCAGCGCCACCACGCTTGGCACGCGCATCGTGATGCTGGGCGAACGCACCACATGGTCATATTCGGCCACAAGGCTCACCCGGTTCAGGATGATGGCCGTCACCGCATCCTTCCAGTGCCAGGACGAGGGCGGATTGCAGGACAGGGGGCGGAAGTCTGAATTCAGGACAAGGGTCTGTATCGCCATCACATATTACTCTCTGCCATCCGCCGCGGGGCGTTTCCCGGGGCAGAGCAAACCCGGCTGCGGCCGGCTGCGGAAAAAGAAAAAGGCGCGTGACCAGCACGCGCCCGATATGGATTTCTCGATGATGTCGTCCGAAGGCTCGTCTGCGTGTTCATCTGGCTGACAGGACGGATCATGTGCTGACCGGGATGCGGCCAGCTGCAACTTTGCCGGAAGAAGGGTCCGGTTGCGCGGCGATGCCCGGACCAAAGCCGGGTGACGCGAAGGCTGCGGGGAAAGGGGCAGCTGCAACGGGGGCGGGGGCTGTGAAGACGGGCATGGGGCAGAAAACAGCCGCAGTGCGGCACAAGGCCTGCCGCAACACCGGCCTCACTCGCCTTACATCCAGAGCTCCTGCCTTCCATATCCGTCGGCTCCTGCCTACAGCTGGTATGGCCGCACCGTATTTGGCCCGGTCGGTCCGGGCGGCGGAAAGGGCTTTGGCCCAAACTGTTCCACCGATCCGGACGGGCCGACTATATATGGGCGCGACCCCTGTGCAACCCCCTGGTGACGGATGGTCTCCGGGGCGTTACCTCTTCCTGGCGATCGAGTGAAACAGGGGCATGACAGCAGCCACCGGCAAGGGTCTGCCGTTGCGCAATCAGGGGTCCGGCCTTGCCCTTGCCGGAAGACGGGCGAGCGCATAAACCCACGCGACAAGGCTCGCGAAAGACCGGGACTGTCCTGGGCCGGAGAGAGCAAAGCCCCGCACGTCAGATCTGAAACCCTTACCCGAAAGCCCTCAGGATGCATCCGGACCGCCGCTCTTTGCTTGCCCTTGCTCTTGTTGCGCCCCTCGCCCTCGTGGCCTGTTCCCGCCGGCAACCCGCCGGGCCGTCGTCCTCACAGGGGCTTAATGCCGGGGAGACGCCCGAGATGCGGGCCCTGATCCGCAAATATGCGGCAGAGCATCAGATCCCGGAGAGCCTTTTGCACCGGATGATCAGGCGCGAGAGCGGCTATAATCCGGCGGCGCGCAACGGGCCCTATTACGGGCTGCTGCAGATCCATCCGCAGACCGCAAGGACCATGGGCTATAATGGGCCGCCGGAAGGGCTGCTGAATGCCGAGACCAATCTGCGCTATGCCGGGAAATATCTCCGCGGCGCCTGGATGGTCTCGGATGGCAGCCAGGACCGGGCCGAGAAGTGGTATGCCAATGGCTATTATTACGAGGCCAAGCGTCGCGGGATTTTGCGCGAGACCGGGCTGAAATCGTAAGGCCTGGCTGAAAGCGCCAGAAAAAAGGGGGCCAGACGGCCCCCCGATCCTCAGATCACCCGGTATCCTCAGATCACCTTGTCAAGCGCACGGGTCAGCCGCGCCACAGTGCCATCGACATCCTTCAGCTTGTCGAGACCGAACAGCCCGAGCCGGAAGCTGCGGAAGGTCTCGCCCTCATTGATCTGCAATGGCACACCTGCGGCGATCTGGACCCCCTCGGTGCGGAATTTGGCGCCGTTCTGGATGGCGGGGTCGTCAGTATAGCTGACCACAACGCCGGGGGCTGCAAAACCTTCGGCCGCGACCGAGCGGATGCCGCGCGCGGCCAGCGCGGCGCGGACTTTGCGGCCCAGATCCCATTGCGCCTCTTTCGCGGCGTCCAGCCCCATCTCGCGGGTTTCCTGCATCGCGTCGCGGAAGGCGAGGATCGCATCGGTCGGCATGGTGGCATGATAGGCGTGGCCGCCATCTTCATAGGCCTTCATGATCGCGCGCCATTTCTTCAGATCCAGCGCGAAACTGTTCGAAGTGGTGTTTGCGAGACGTTCCTCGGCGCGCGGGCCCAGCACCACGATCCCGGCGGCGGGCGAAGACGACCAGCCCTTTTGCGGCGCGGAAATCAGCACATCGACCGAGAGTGCCGCCATATCGACCCAGATCGTGCCCGATGCGATGCAATCAAGCACAAACAGCGCGCCGACCTCGCGCGCGGCCTCGCCGATCTGGCGGATGTAATCATCGGGCAGGATGATGCCGGAGGCGGTTTCGACATGCGGTGCGAAAACGGCGTCTGGTCTGGTTTCGCGGATCCTGGCGACCACTTCCCCGACGGGAGGCGGCGCGAAAGGCGAGGTCGGGTCATTGCCGGCGGCGCGCGCCATAGCGACCTCGACCTCGCTTGCAAAACCACCCATGTCGAAGATCTGGCTCCAGCGGAACGAGAAAAATCCGTTGCGCACCACCAGGACGCGACCACTCCCGAACTGGCGCGCGACGGATTCCATCGCATAGGTGCCGCCGCCGGGGACGAGTGCCACGGCGCTGCCATTATAGACCTCGCGCAGCCAGCCCGAGACATCGCGCATCACCTGCTGGAACCGCGCTGACATATGATTCAGCGAACGGTCGGTGAAGACGACCGAAAATTCCTCCAGCCCCTCGGGGTCGATATGGTCATGCGGCAGTTTCATAGTATTCCTCCTGTGGCAGCGTGACGCTAGCGCCGCGAGCAGGGCTACGCCACTGGAATTTAACGCTGAAGGATCAGCCGAAAGGTCCGGGACGGCGCTCTTCGGTCAGGACGACATTGGCCTCGACATTTCCGACCCCGGGCAGCGTCATCACCCGCCGCCGCAGCACACGCTCGAAATCCGCAAGATCGCGGGCGACGACGCGCAGGCGGTAGTCGAACAGGCCCAGCACGTGCTGCACGACCTGGACCTCGGGGATGGCGGTGGCGGCGCGTTCGAAATCCTCAAGGCTGACGCGGCCTTTGGTCGCCAGTTTGATCCCCAGGAACACCGTCACGCCAAAGCCGAGGCTTGCACGGTCAACCTCGACCCGGCGGCCTTTGATCACGCCGGTCTCTTCCAGCCGCCGGATGCGTCGCCAGGTGGCGGGCTGCGACAGACCATGGCGCCGGCCGATTTCGCCCGCGCCAAGATTTGCGTCCATCGCAAGGTCGCGCAAAATGGCGCGGTCGGTCTCATCCAGTCCGGCGGTGGTCATGCCATTCCCTTTTCCTTTAGTGGCGTCCTGCGTCAGTCTTGCCCGATGCCTGTAGTCATGCTTGCCGGCGCCCATCCACCACGATCACATCGAGGGTATAGCCGTGCCCATTGCCACCCGAGTAGTAAAGCAGATAGCCGGGCGAGGTGCATTTTCCTTTGGATCTGGCCTTTTTCACTAGTTTTATGTGATCGGCTAAGTCTGGATGAACGGCGATGGGTCACAAGGGCAGGGCGCTGTCATCCTTGATCGTTGATATCAGCATCAGCGCGTCAACCTCGGCGATATGCGGCAAGGCGAGGATTTTCTCGCGGTAGACCTCTGTCCAGTGCTGCATGTCGCGGGCGATCACGTTCAGGCGCACATCGACGCGGCCAAGGAAGGTTTCAATCGCGAGCACCTCGGGCACCTCGCGCGCGGCATCGATGAAATCGTCAAAGGCACGCGGGTCGGTTTTGTCGAGGGTGAAGCGCAGCGACACCTCGACCTCATAACCAAGTGCGCGCCAGTCGATCTGCAAGGTCTCGCCCCTGAGGACACCGGCCTCGCGCAGCCGCTCGATCCGGCGCCAGAGCGTGGCCTGGGTGACAGCGGCGCGCAGCGCCAGATCGCTGCGGGCGAGATCCGGTTCTGCCAGCCAGTGGCGCAGGATGCGGCGGTCTGTATCGTCGAGTGTAAGGCTCATTGCATGATTGTTTCACAAAATACAAAAATAATGAATGATAATATTCATATTGCAGTCATACGGGCGATTTTTGAACGGAGCGCGCGAGAAATATTCCTATTCTGCCCCCATCTTCAGCAAAGGAGTGCTGTTATGCGCGTCTACTACGATCGCGACTGCGATGTGAACCTGATCAAGAACCTGAAAGTGGCGATCCTCGGCTATGGCAGCCAGGGCCATGCCCATGCGCTGAACC
Organism: Pseudomonas sp. GX19020; assembly: GCF_023371075.1. NCBI lineage: Bacteria > Pseudomonadati > Pseudomonadota > Gammaproteobacteria > Pseudomonadales > Pseudomonadaceae > Pseudomonas > Pseudomonas sp. GX19020. Next base: position 657,386 of record NZ_JAMCCR010000001.1, on the reverse strand, counting down.
TGCGCGATTCGGGTGCGAAAAACCTCGTCGTTGCGCTGCGCGACGGCTCGCCTTCCGCGAAGAAAGCCGAAGGCGAAGGCCTGAAGGTCATGGGCATTGCTGAGGCTGCTGCCTGGGCTGACGTGATCATGTTCACCATGCCCGACGAGCTGCAGGCTGAAACCTACAAAAAATACGTCCACGACAATATCCGTGAAGGCGCTGCAATCGCATTCGCCCATGGTCTGAACGTGCATTTCGGCCTGATCGAGCCGAAAGCCGGCGTCGACGTCATCATGATGGCACCGAAAGGCCCGGGCCATACCGTGCGCGGCGAATATACCAAAGGCGGCGGCGTGCCCTGCCTCGTGGCGGTTCACACCAATGCTTCGGGCAAAGCGCTCGACATCGGTCTGAGCTATTGCTCGGCCATCGGTGGCGGTCGTTCGGGCATCATCGAGACCAATTTCCGCGAAGAATGCGAAACCGACCTCTTTGGTGAGCAGGCCGTTCTCTGCGGCGGTCTGGTCGAGCTGATCCGTTGCGGCTTCGAGACCCTGGTTGAAGCCGGTTACGCGCCGGAGATGGCTTACTTCGAATGCCTGCACGAAGTGAAGCTGATCGTCGACCTGATCTATGAAGGCGGTATCGCCAATATGGATTACTCGATCTCGAACACCGCAGAATACGGCCAGTATGTCACCGGCCCGCGTATTCTGAAATATGACGAGACCAAAGCCCGCATGAAAGAAGTGCTGGCCGATATCCAGCAGGGCAAGTTCGTCCGCGACTTCATGCTGGAAAATGCCGTTGGCCAGCCGACGCTGAAAGCTTCGCGTCGCGCCAATGACGAGCATCAGATCGAGAAGGTCGGTGCGAAACTGCGCGAAATGATGCCCTGGATCTCCAAGGGCAAAATGGTCGACAAGGCCCGCAACTGATCGCAGAATGACAGGGCGCCGGAGAGATCCGGCGCCCTTTTTCTTTCAGGAGCCACTATTGCTCCTGAAGATCAGGACCGCTCCGCCGGATGGGGGCGGGGAAGGTCTGGCGCTCAGCCGCCCGACACCGGAGAAACATCGCGCCCACCAGCCCCGGGCCGGGATTGACCCTGCCAGAGAGGCGATCTTCCGCTTTTGCCTCCTGCGGCAGCGTCCGCTTAACAGAGGGAATTGCGTTCAGAGCCGGATGATGACTCCCGCAAGCCATGCATTTTTCGCAATCCGGCCAGTCACCCGCGCTTTGTCGCTTTCACCCGGATTGACAAACCTTTACCGCAACCAGTCAGCGCGGATTGCGAAAAGCGACCCGTCAGTGCAACAAAATTACCCGGATTGAGAAATGTCTGACACCACTCTGGCCGGCGGTACCGCCGCCGAAGGGCCGAAGAATTCGCCGCGGCGTGTGCTGCTGGCAAGTCTGATCGGCACCACCATCGAGTTCTTCGACTTCTATGCCTATGCCACGGCTGCCGTGCTGGTCTTCCCGGCGCTGTTCTTCCCGGGTTCTGACCCGATGACCGCGCTGCTGGCCTCGTTTGCGACCTTCTCGATCGCCTTTTTTGCGCGGCCTTTCGGCGCCATTGTCTTTGGCCATTTCGGAGACCGGATCGGCCGCAAGGCGACGCTTGTGGCGGCGCTGCTGACCATGGGGGTCTCGACCGTCATCATCGGCATGCTGCCGACCTATGCGCAGATCGGTGTCGCGGCGCCCCTGCTGCTGGCGGTTTGCCGTTTTGGTCAGGGCTTTGGCCTTGGCGGTGAATGGGGCGGTGCGGTGCTGCTGGCCACTGAAAACGCCCCCGAGGGCAAGCGGTCCTGGTATGGCATGTTCCCGCAGCTCGGCGCGCCTGTCGGCCTGTTCCTGTCATCGGGCTTCTTCTGGATCCTGCTGCATTTCATCTCGGAAGAACAGTTCATGGCCTGGGGCTGGCGCCTGCCATTCCTCGCCTCGATCTTCCTGATCGTGCTGGGGCTCTGGGTGCGGATGTCGATCTCGGAAACCCCGGAATTCGCGAAAGCCATCGAGAAGAAAGAACGCGTGAGCGTGCCGGTCGCCGAGGTGTTCAGGAACCACAAGCGCAATCTGTTCCTTGGAACTTTTGTGGCGCTGGTGACTTTCGTGCTGTTCTACATCTGCTCGGCCTGGCTGCTGGGCTATAACATCAAGACGCTGGGCATCCCCTTCAAGGATGCGCTGCTGATCCAGATCTACGGCTCGGTGATCTTCGGTCTTGCGATCCCCTTTGCGGGCAAGGTCGCGGACCGGGTTGGCCGCTACAGCTTCCTGATCGTGGTGACGGTTCTGATCGGGATCTTCTCGTTCTTCCTCGGCCCGCTGATGCAGGGTACGGCCGATGATGAAAGCTCGATCTACCTTTTTGTCACCATCGGCATGTTCCTGATGGGGCTGACCTATGGGGTAATCGGCGCAGTGCTGGCGGCACCGTTCCCGACCAGGGTGCGCTATACCGGCTCGTCGATCACCTTCAACTTTGCCGGCATCTTCGGCGCCTCGCTCGCACCCTATGCCGCAACCTGGCTGCAGGCGAATTACGGCATGGCCTATGTCGGCTATTACATGCTGCTGGCTGCGGTGATCACGCTGGTCTGCATTATCGCCTCGGGCCGCAAAGAGGTCTGAACCCAGGCTGACCAACCAAGAAGGGCCGGAGCGATGCTCCGGCCCTTTTGCTTTGTCTCAGTTCGCGCCGCCGGCCGATGAACCGGCATCCAGCTGCACCCATTCCGGCCAGCTTTCCGGATCGGCGGGCCAGGTGTTCGGCATCTCTTCATCCCCGGGCTTCCACATCGTGAATGCCTGCTGGCTGGCCTGGTCGATCCACAGGATCGCCCATTCCGTATCACAGATCAGCTTGTTGCAGGCACTGCCGCGATAGCCGCCTTCGACCAGATCCCCCGAGCCAAGCTGGGCGAGAATCTCGGTATAGGCATCCCAGTCTGCAGCGGACATACCCGCCTTGACCTCGGCATAGACCGGCGCGAAGCCAAGTGCGTCGATGGGATGCGCGCTGTCGAGGCTGGCGAAATTCTCCCAGCCCTGGCCGGATTTCGGAGTGAAGCCCTCGGGAGAGGCTTCGGTCAGACCCGAGACCGGGCTCCATGTCCAGATCTCGGCAGGGCTGCCGGGGAAGGCCTCGGACTGAAAGATCAGCGCGCCATCCTGCGGGGTCATTTCAAACCAGGAACAGCTGTCAATCGGCCCGTCGATCACCGGCTTGCCGTCTTTCAGCGACAGCACGAAAGGGGTGCTGTTGCAGGCATTGCCGCCGGCGCCCGCGATGCCGGTGATTACCTGTTGGCCCGCAACTTCGGTGACGCCGTCCAGCAGGACCTGTCCGTCTTTCAGCACCTCGACGCCATCGACGCTGATCACCTGTTCGAAATCGGCATTCTCGCTGCGGGTGACCTCATGACCCTGCAGGTCCAGCCGGTCAGGCGGGGTGTCCTGCGCGAAGGCCGCGAAGGGCAGGGCGAATGCACTGCCGAGAAGGGCGGTGCGCAGCGGGGTGAATAGGGTCATGCTGACCTCCTGTCGGGTATCCTGCCCCACCCTGGCGCAAAGAGGGGCGGGATACCAGTCAGGCAAACCCTGGGCTCTGTCATGGCTCCGCAGCGGGATCGGCGGGGATCAGCCGGCGCTGGCCACGGTCGCGGCGATCTCATCAACCACTTCGGTCAGAAGGGCCGCGTCGATACATTCCGCCATCACCCGGATCAGCGGCTCGGTCCCGGATTTGCGGATCAGGATGCGGCCCTTGCCATTGATGCGCTTTTCGCTGGCCTGGATCACCGCCTTGACCCGCGCATCCTCAAGCGGCTGCGCGCCGGCGGTGTAGCGGACATTTTTCAGAAGCTGCGGCACGGTTTCGAACTGATGCGTAAGTTCGGAGGCCTTTTGCCCAGATCGTGCCATCTCGGCGAGGAACTGCAGCGCTGCCGCCAGCCCATCGCCGGTGGTGGCGTAATCGGTCATCACGATATGGCCCGACTGTTCGCCGCCAAGGTTGAAGCCGCCGGCGCGCATCCGTTCCACCACATAACGGTCGCCCACGGCGGTGCGCTCCAGCCTCAGGCCTTTGGCCTCAAGAAACCGCTCGAGCCCAAGGTTCGACATCACCGTCGCGACCAGCGCGCCACCCTTCAGCCGCCCATCCGCTGCCCAGCGACTTGCCAGCAGCGCCATGAACTGATCGCCATCCGCAACGAGGCCATTCTCATCAAGGATCATCACCCGATCCGCATCGCCATCAAGCGCAATCCCCAGATCGGCGCCATGGGTGATCACCGCCTCGGCCGCCGTCTGCGGATGGGTCGAGCCGCAATTGTCGTTGATATTGGTGCCGTTGGGGGTGATGCCGACCGGAATTACTTCGGCACCAAGCTCCCACAGCACTTCGGGTGCGGCACGGTAGGCGGCACCATTGGCGCAATCTACCACCACTTTCAGCCCGTCAAGCCGCAGCCCAGCCGGGAATGAGGTCTTGACGAATTCCTGATAGCGCCCGCGCCCGTCTTCGATCCGTTTGGCGCGGCCGATCATGCGGGCCTCGGCCAGCTCGATCTCGCCCTCGACCATGGCCTCGATTTCTGCCTCGGCCTCATCCGAGAGTTTGAACCCGTCGGGCCCGAAAAATTTGATGCCGTTATCTTCATGCGGATTATGGCTGGCCGAGATCATCACGCCGAGATCGGCGCGCATCGAGCGGGTCAGGAACCCGACCCCGGGCGTCGGAACCGGGCCAAGAAGCAGCACATTCATCCCCGTCGAGGTAAGACCGGCGGTCAGGGCATTTTCCAGCATATAGCCCGAAAGCCTTGTATCCTTGCCGATCACCACCCGATGCGCCGCCGATCCGTCGCGGCGGAAATAGCGCCCGGCAGCGGCGCCAAGCTTCAGAGCCATCTCGGCTGTCATCGGCCAGCTATTGGCTCGGCCGCGCACGCCATCAGTGCCGAAGAGCTTTTTAGACATGATCAATCCTCTTTGCCGGGCTCAGCCCTGACCAAATATTTACCGCGCACGGGCGTCAGACCTGACGCCTCATGCCTCACTGATGTTGCCCTGAATCGCCTGCCAGATTGACAGGGCCTGCCGGGTCTCTCTTGTGTCATGGACACGCAGAATATGCGCGCCCATCGCGGCGCCCTGCAAGGCCACCGCAACCGATCCGGTAACGCGTTCGGCAGGCGTTGCCGCCCCGGTCAGCGCGCCGATGAATTTCTTGCGTGAGGCCCCCAGCAGCAGCGGCAGCCCGAAATCATGGAACCCCGCAAGCTCGCGCAAGAGCCGCAGGTCATGCGCGGTGGTCTTGCCAAAGCCGATACCGGGGTCGAGGATCAGGTTTTCCGGTCTGATCCCGGCGCCCAGGGCTGCCGTGACCCGCTCGTAGAGATGGTCGCGCACAGACCAGAGCACATCGTCATAGACCGCGTGTTTCTGCATCGTCTCGGGCGAGGCGACCGAATGCATCAGCACCACCGGCACGCCGCGCGCCGCCACCAGCGCCGCCATATCGGGGTCGAAGCGCAGGGCGGACACGTCATTGACGATATCGGCCCCGGCCTCCAGCGCGGCTTCGGCCACGCGCGCCTTGCGGGTGTCGATCGAAATCGGCGTGGTGATTCCTGCCTCGCGCAGGGCACGGATCACCGGGGCGGTGCGCTCGATTTCTTCGGCCACCGGCACCTCGGTGGCGCCGGGGCGTGTGCTTTCGCCGCCGATATCAAGGATCTCCGCATCGCGGATCATCTCGCGCGCGCGGTCGACCGCCGCGTCAAGGCCGTTATGGCGCCCGCCATCGGAAAAGCTGTCCGGGGTAACGTTCAGGATTCCCATGATCCGTGGCCGATCCAGGGTCAGGCCGCACAGATCGGCCCGGCTCCGGCTGATCGCCGCTGTCTCTGCCGGGGCAAGCTGTGCCGACGGTGCCGCCCGGGGCGCGCGCCTGCTCAGACGGTCAGCGCTGTCCCACCACAGATGCCGCGATCCCGCGAGCGCATGGCGGGTCGCAGATGCGGGTCCCGTCAGGGCACTGCGCGGCAGCGGTGACAGGATCTGGTCAGGATGGGGCAGGCGCTCAGGCATCAACGGCTCCGCAGAAGGGTGCGGGGGTTCTGCCTGCGGAGCCGGTGTTTGACAAGCGGGGGGCTCAGCCCTTTACCGCCGGGATGCGGCTTCCCGCCGGGACTGAAACATCGCCGTGAAGAACGAGGCCAGAGGCCGCCATTTCCTCGGCCAGCCACAAAGCCAGCGCCACCGGGTCGCGGGTCTGCGGCCCGTCGACCGCGTCGAGCACCAGTTTCGACGGCGCCCAGACGACGGATCTGCCGCGTTTGATCGCCCAGTCGATCTCGGTGCGCGAGGAGACGACCACGCAGCGCGGATCGCGCGCGGCCAGCACCCAGGCGTTTTGCTCGATGGCCAGCAGATCGACGCGGCGCTGCGTCGGGCGGTGGCCGGTCTGCGGGCGCGCCATATCGGGCAGGCCGACACAAAAGACTGCGGGTTGGCCCGAAGACAGCACCCCGTCGATCCGGGAGGTCAGGTCAGGCGCATGGATCGTCGCATTGTCAAAGTAAACGACCAGCGGATGCAGCGTGTCGTCGCCCGCCCGCACCGGCACTTCGGCGCGCGAGCGCACGATCTCGACCCCAAGCGCATAGGGGCCGACATCGAGCTTTTCGATCCGGATAAAGGCGCGCATCGCCTGGGGTTCTGCAAGGAGCCGCTCGGCCAGGTGTTCGGCGAGGGTTTCCAGAAGGTTCAGGCGCTCGGTCGCGAGTTCTGTCGCGATGGATTCGGTGATCCGGTCATAGGACAGGATCCGGTCGACATCATCTTCCAAGGGCTGCGGTGTCGGGCGCACCTCGATCACGATATTGAAACGAAGCCGCTGTTTATGGCCGCGTTCCTTCTGGAAAGCGCCGATATCGGCCTCGACAACATGGTCGCGCAGGCTGATCCGGTCACGCGGATCGGCACTGGCCGAGGCCTCGGCACGGGCTTCGGGATGGCCGAAGGCGAGGGCGCTGTCGCTGGTGGTCATGATGGGCGGCCTCTTTCGGCTGGTCTGGCGGCGGCGGGATGTGCCGGTATTGCAAATCCCTAGCAGCCCGTGCCGCCGATCCCAAGCCCTTTACCGACAGGAAAAGCTTTTGCCCCGACCGGACCGGAAATCGCCGGACCGGGTCGGGGCAGCTGTCTGTCTTTGCCTCAGCCCCGGACGCCGGGTTGCCGGTAGAAGAGATGCGAGCCGATGGCCGTGGTCCGGGCGAAGCGCTTCGACCAGGAGGGGCTCACGCCTCGGGTGTGGAAATGGGTCGCGCCCTCGGTCAGGCTGCGTGGCGCGCCCGAAAGCATGACAGAGGCAATGCGGCCCGCGATTTCGCGCGAATAGCCATCGCGCATCTGGGTCGAACTGCCATTGCAGGTATAAGAGAACTGGCAGCTGCCGCCGCCCGCCTGGCGCACCACACCGCAGACCGAAGCGGGGTAGAGACCGCTGTCGCGCCGGTTCAGGATCACTTCGGCCACGGCGAACTGACCCTGGAGGCTTTCGCCGCGCGATTCGAAATAGATGGCTTCGGTCAGGCATTGCCATTCGCGCCCGCCCTGCTCCAGTGGCTGGGACCTGAGCCAGGCGGTGTCGTAGCGGATGTCGGGCCTCACAGGTCCGAGAGCCGGGGCAATGGCGGCCGTTTTCACTGCGCCACCCCGGATTGTGGTCCTTTTGATCACGCGCCGGATCTTGCGGCCCTCGGGCGTGTCCACCATGGTTTCCGAGACCACTTCCTCGACCACCCGCAGACTGCCCGTCTCGGTGGCTCTGACCACGGTATGTGGAGCATCGTCCTCTGAGGCGGCGTCGGGGCTGACCGAGGCGGTCCTGGTGTCTGCCTCTGTGCCCGCGTCATTATCCGCACCGGGACGGATCACTTTCGCGGTGGTTCTTTTCGTCACAACCTTGCTGCCGGTTTCTGCCGCGCTGGTTTTGGTTGTGGTCCTGGGCTGGCCAGCCGACTGGCCGGAAAACTCTTTCAGTCGTGACTTCTCGCTGCCGAGAAGCTGCCCCATCTCTTCAGCGATGGTCAGGCGTGGTTTGTTCATGTCACTGCGGGTGACATCTGCCTCGGCCGCCATCGGAGCGGCCAGTTGGGTGAGGGCGACGGTGGCGGTCACGGTGACCGCTGCCAGCACATTCCCTGAGCGTTTCATAGTCGGGTTCCTGCTCTGTTACCCCAGGGCCTGGTTTTCCAGACACCGTGGGCACCAAAAACGCAGCTTTGGCCAAAACTGTGACCAAAGCCGTCAACGAGCGGGGTGATTAAGCGAATCGCAGACCGTCGGTCCAGTATTGTTGCGAATTGGTCACAAGATATTCGTGAGCGTCGGCGGAATAATGCCGACAATGCGTTTAAAATATATTAACTTTGCACGGCAACCACATGATATTGTGGTTCCATTTCACTTATCCACATGGTCCCGAAGCGCCAGATGGGCAGCCGCAAGACGTGCCATGGGCACCCGGTAAGGGCTGCAAGACACGTAATCGAATCCCGCCAGACGGCAAAATGCGATGGAAAGCGGGTCGCCGCCATGTTCGCCGCAGATCGAGAGTTTCAGCTCCTGGCGGGTTTCCCGCCCGCGCGCGGCGCCAATCAGCAAAAGCTCGCCGACCCCGTCCTGATCAAGAATGTGGAACGGGTCTTCCGGGAAGACCCCCTGCTGCACATAGGTGTTCATGAATCGCCCGGCATCATCGCGCGAGAGACCATAGGTCATCTGTGTGAGGTCATTTGTGCCGAACGAAAGGAAGCTCACATGCTGTGCGATCTCGCCGGCGCGCAGACAGGCGCGGGGGGTTTCGACCATGACGCCGAGCCGGTAATCGAAATCGGCTTTTGCACGGCTGCGCACGGCGGCGGCGACCGCGTCGATCCGGGTGCGGATCAGCTCGACCTCGCGCGCGGCCGAAACCAGCGGGATCATCACTTCGGGCACCACCACCGCACCGCGCTTCGCGCTCTCGATTGTGGCCTCGAAAATCGCCTGCGCCTGCATGTCGTAGATTTCCGGCAGCACGACGCCAAGGCGGACCCCGCGCATGCCCAGCATCGGGTTCACCTCGCGCAGGGCCTCGGCGCGGCGGGTAACCTCGGAAAGCGGACGGTCCAGCGCTTCGGCCAGCTCGCGCAGCCCCTCGCGCGTGGCGGGCAGGAATTCGTGCAAGGGCGGGTCAAAGAGGCGGATACAGACCGGCAGGCCCTGCATGAGGTCAAAAAGCTGAAGGAAATCCTCGCGCTGCATCGGCAAAAGCCGCGACAGCGCCGAGGCCCGGTCGGCAGAGGTATCGGCGAAGATCATCTCACGCATGACGGTGAAGCGGTCTTCTTCGAAGAACATATGTTCGGTGCGGCACAAGCCGATGCCTTCGGCGCTGAACTTGCGCGCGGTCGCGGCGTCAGAGGGCGTGTCGGCATTGGCACGCACGCCGATATCGCGGAATTCATCCGCCCAGGTCAGCAGCCGGTGAAAGCTGTCATCCAGCGCAGGTGGCAGCATTTCGGCAGCGCCCGCCAGGGCTTCGCCGCGCGATCCGTCGATGGTGATGACATCGCCCTCGCGGAAGATGCGGCCATCGCGGGAGGTCAGCTTCTTGTCCTTGCCATCAAGGCGCAGATCAGAGGCACCGACCACGGCTGGCAGGCCAAGGCCGCGCGCGATTACGGCGGCGTGGCTGGTCATGCCACCGCGTTCCGTCAGTACGGCGACCGCCGAATGCATGCCGCGAATGTCTTCGGGGGCTGTCTCGCGCCGCACAAGGATACACTCCTCGCCGCGCGCGGCCGAGGCCTGGGCGGCTTCGGAGGTGAAAACCAGTTTGCCCGTGGCAGCGCCCGGCGAGGCGGCGATGCCGTTCGAAATCACATCGCGCAGCCCGCGCGGATCGACCTGGTGGTGCAAAAGCTCGGACAGGGCACGGGGTTCGACCCGCAACACCGCTTCGGATTGCGGGATCACCCCGTCCTCGGCCAGCGTTACCGCGATTTTCAGCCCGGCCCGGACGGAACGCGCCACGCGGATCGCGTCAAGCACCGCGAGCCTGCCATCCTCGACGGTGAATTCGATCTGCATTTCCTCGCGCAGTTTCACCCGGCAGACCGCGCCCATCCGGATCAGGTCCTGCATGATTTCCGGGGCTTCCTCTTCCAGCGAGGGGCCGCGCGGGTCACGGGTAAGATAAAGCGCCTCGCGTGCGGCCAGCGCGTCACGGCCCTGGCTTTGCCCGAGATAGCGCCCGGTGATGCGGCTCAGCCCGGTGACAGAATCGACGAACTGGATCACGCCGGAGCCGGAAATGCCCTGACCGATCCCCTGCGCCATTTGCTGCACGACAAGGCCAAGCGCGGCGTCTTCCGGCGCGCCTTTGGCCGAACGCAGAAGGCGGGCCGAGGTGCCTTCCCAGGCCCGCGCCATCGAACGCAGCACTTCGGAAAGCTGGCGCGCCGGGTCTTCGGGGAAGGGCTCGTCGGTCTCATATTCATAAAGCCGGCGCAGCTCGCGCAGCGCGTCGGGGCCGGGGGTTACATCCTCGAACATATCGGGATCAAGGCGCGCGACATGGATCGCGTAGCTCTGGATGAACCGACACCAAAGTGCATCAGCGGCCTCGCGGCCATGGCTTTCCGCCAGCGCCGCATGGCGGGCCGCGTTCAGCCCGATATTGAGGATGGTGGCCGGGCCGCCCCAGTCGGGATTGGCGGGAGAGGCGCGGACCGAGACAAGGGGGCCCGCGGTCTGGTCGGTGCCGAAATGCGCAAGGATTGCAGTTGCATCGACCGGCTGCCCCTGGGCGAGGGCGCGGATGGTGGCCGCAGGCAGGGAGACCGATTGCGGCACCGGCAGGTCAAGACGAACGAGGCGCTGCAGGCATTTCGCCTTCCAGCCATGGGCCTCGGTTGTGATGGGCGCCGATTGGGTGATTTCCGAAAAGGCGGTGATCTTCGCTTGTTTCTGCACTGCAGCACTCCTCGCACGGCTGGCAGAATAGGGCGGATTTTGTTTCGCGCAAGCGGTGTGAGAGGCGGGGTGCGGCGGCGGGGACTTCCTGCCCCCGCACCCCGGTGCGTATTGGCGCCGGGCGGGTGGGATCAGCCTTCGACTTTGGTCAGATCGGCGGTGCCGGAGCAGATGGCGCGGATCCGGTGCAGGAGGTTCAGGCGGTTCCGGCGGATGATCGGATTTTCCGCATTGATCTGCACGGCGGTGAAGAAAGCATCAATCGGCGCGCGCAATTCGGCCATGGCCTGCATGGCGGTTGAGAAATCTTCCTTCGCCATGGCGGGGGTGATTTTGGCCTCGGCCGCGTCGAGGGCAGAAAAGAGCGCGCGTTCCTCATCCGTTTCGGCCAGTTTCGGCTCGGGGCCGAAGGAATATTCGACACCGTCTTTGGCCTCGGCCTGGGTGAGGATGTTGTTCGCGCGCTTGTAGCCCTGGAGGAGGTTTTTGCCGTCGTCAGATTTCAGCGTCTCGGCAAGCGCCGTTGCGCGTTTCACGAGCAGCGTGAGGTCGTCATTCCCCGGCATCGCGAGGCAGGCGTCGATCACGTCATGGCGGATGCCCTGGTCTTTGAGGAAGACTTTCAGGCGGTCGTGGAAGAAGGCGAGGAGGTTGGCGCGATTCTCCGATACAACCCATTTCATCTCGAAGCCCATGAGGTAAGAATCCTCATCAACCGTCAGAACCGCAGATTTGAAATTGATGCCACCGCCTTCTCTGACCTCAACACCTTGTGTGGAAGCCAGTTCTTTGAGGTGTTTTCGCTTTTGCAGAACGCGCGCATTCCACTGATCGCTTAGAGCATTGTTTGCGAAATGCACAAGTCCGTCAAGTCGAACCCGCACCCCATTTCCCAGCACCAGCCGGATCACGCCAAGGGCGGCGCGGCGCAGCGCGAAGGGGTCTTTCGAGCCGGTGGGTTTTTCGTCGATGGCCCAGAAACCGGTCAGGGTGTCGAGTTTGTCGGCCAGAGCCACGGCGACCGAAACGGGTTCGGACGGTACTGCGTCGGAGGGGCCGAGCGGGGAATAGTGGTCGCGGGCGGCGTTCGCCACAGCGTCCGGCTCTCCGGACTCCAGCGCGTAATAGCGGCCCATGACGCCTTGCAGTTCGGGAAATTCGCCGACCATCGCAGAGCGCAGGTCGAGTTTCGCCAGACGCGCCGCATGTTCGGCCTGGTCCGCATCCGCGCCGACGAGGGGCGCGATCTCGCGTGCCAGTGCCGCAATGCGATTGATACGCTCAGACTGCGAGCCGAGTTTCGACTGGAAGGTGACATGGGTGAGGCCCTCGGCCCATTCGCTCATGCCCGCCTTGGCCACCCGCAGGTCATTTTCCCAGAAGAAGCGCGCGTCTGACAGCCGCGCGGTCAGCACTTTCAGATTGCCGGCGAGGATGGTCGCACCGTCATCCGGGGTCTCGATATTGGCGACGGTGATGAAGCCCTCGATGCGACCGGTCTTTGGGTTGCGGGCCGAGAAGAACTTCTGGTGCTCCTTCATCGAAGTTTGCAGCACTTCTGCCGGCAGGCCCAGGAAGGCCTCGGGGATGCGGCCCATCAGCGGCACCGGCCATTCGACAAGGCCCGCGATCTCGGTCAGGAGGCCCTTATCCTCGACCACTTCCAGCCCGGCGGCGAAGGCGAGGTTTTTCGCGCCATGCGCGATGGCCGCTTCGCGCTCTGCCTGGTCGAGCATGACTTTGGCGCGGCGCAGCTTAGCGGCGTAATCCTCGAAAGAGGTGACGGTGAAACTGTCGGGCGCCATGAAACGGTGGCCGCGCGTGGTCTCGCCCGAGGTGATACCGTCGATATCCAACGGCACCACGGTGGCGCCGCTTTCATCCGCGAGGAGGCAGAGGATCGAATGCAGCGGGCGCACCCATTTCAGTGCGCCCGAGCCCCACCGCATGGATTTCGGCCAGGGGAAGGTGCGGATCGCGCTTTCCAGCACTTCGGCGACGATTTCCGACGCCGGGCGCCCTGGCTTTTTCACCACGGCGAACCAGACTTCGGCCTTTTTATCGGCGCGCTTTTCCAGCTGGTCGATGCTCAGCCCGGTCGAGCGCAGGAAGCCGTCAAGTGCGGCCTGGGGGGCATCGGTCCTCGGCCCCTTGCGCTCTTCGCTGACAGGGCGGCTGGCGGGGGAGAGGTCTTCGATGGCAAGCGTCAGGCGGCGCGGTGTCGAGAATGCTCCGGCGCCGCCATAGGTCAGGCCAGCCTCGACCAGCCCGTCAGTGACAAGCTTTCTCAGCGCCTCGCGGGCACCGGCCTGCATCCGCGCCGGGATTTCCTCGGAAAAGAGTTCGATCAGCAGGTCTGGCATGGCGGCACCGTATTTTGTCAGTGCCGCAGTCCCTAACCAGTCTTGCGGCGGATCACAACAGAGGCAGCGTGGTCACGCTGCAGTTTGGCGTCCCGCCCGGGGGGCGCCCGCGAGGCCCGAATGCAGCGCGGGTCCATGACGAGCGGGGGGGGGCTTTGGTCAGGGGCCTTCGTCGGTTTCCGGCTGCAGCTGATGCCAGGCATAGGCGCGGCCATCGGGGAAGACCGCAATCACGCGGTCGACGCCGGGATGAATGCCGGGCTCAGAGAGAAAGGCCAGTGCCTCGCCGGTTTCCAGCGCATGACCGATCTCATCCGCCTTGTAGCAGGAGAACCATCCCGGGCCGTTCAGCGGTTCGGGGTTCGGGTAGATCTGATAGGTCTCGGTCAGCATCGACTGCGACAGCGGTGTGGTGAAACAGGCGCGGAACCTCAGCGGCGAGCTGTCCGCGTCGATCCCCTCGACATGGTCTGCGACGATGGCCTCTGGCTGCGCCGAGCCAAGCGGCGTCAGACGGATTTCCGTCTCGCCTGGCCCGAAGGTGACCGGCTCATAAAAGGCATAGACCTGAAGCCAATACATCAGGACACCCGCAACAAGACCTGTCACCAGAAGCCCTCCGGCTGCGATTTTGCCAGCATTCACTCTGTATCTCCTGTGTCCGCGCGCAGCTCTGCCGCTGAGATCCGGTCAGGCCGGGACAGCCTCTGCCGCATCGCGACCCGCTTCGGTCTGACGGAAGGCATCGGCGCATTTCTTTGCCAGTGCCCGGACGCGGCCGATATAGGCCTGGCGTTCGGTGACCGAAATCACGCCGCGCGCATCGAGCAGGTTGAACAGATGCGAGGCTTTGATGGTCTGATCATAGGCCGGATGCGCCATGATGATGGTCTTGCCGGTTTTCGGGTCAGAGGGCGGGAAATCCAGCAGGCGCTGGCATTCGGCCTCGGCATCCTCGAAATGGCGAAACAGCATCTCGGTCGTGGCGCCGTCGAAATTGTGACGCGAATATTCTTCCTCGGTCTGGCGGAAGATATCGCCGTAGGTCAGCGGGATCGGCGCGTCCGGGTTGTTGAACGGCATATCCATGACGTGGCTGACATTCATCACATACATGGCCAGGCGTTCCAGGCCATAGGTAAGCTCGCCCGAGACCGGCTTGCAGTCATGGCCGCCGACCTGCTGGAAATAGGTGAACTGGCTGACTTCCATCCCGTCGCACCAGACTTCCCAGCCCAGCCCCCAGGCGCCCAGCGTCGGGCTTTCCCAGTCGTCTTCGACAAAGCGGATATCATGCAGGCCAAGGTCGATGCCGATGGCCTTCAGCGAGCCGAGATACAGCTCCTGCAGATTCGGCGGCGAGGGTTTGATGATGACCTGATACTGGTAGTAATGCTGCAGCCGGTTCGGATTCTCGCCATAGCGGCCATCGGTCGGGCGGCGCGAGGGCTGCACATAGGCCGCGGCCCAGGGCTTGCTGCCAAGGCTGCGCAGCGTCGTGGCCGGGTGGAAAGTGCCTGCACCGACTTCCATGTCATAGGGTTGCAACACGGCACAGCCCTTGTCGGCCCAGTAATTCTGCAGCCGCAGGATGATCTCCTGGAAGCTCTTAGGAACAGTGCTTCCCGGATTGGTGCTGTCTTGTGACATGCTGAAAGCCCTCTTCACGCCTGGCTGCCTTAACCTGGGCTTTTCCCTATCCATTGGGCGCGACGGGGTCAATTGCCGAAGCCGGACCTGGCGGCGACGCGCAAGGGCGCGCGCCCGGAGGCAGCGCCTGTTCCGGCCAGAAATGGGCGACGGGATCCCGGTTGGCGCAACCAGCCGGGCGCCGCCCGGAACGCATTTTCGGGCCTGGCTCACGGCCTGGTGGCCGACCAGCCGGAACACCCTGCGGCCGGGATTGGACCGCGAGCTGCCTCGTGATCTCCGGGACGGCATCAGGGCGTCAGAAATCCATCGGAAAAGTTACAACTTTGAGAAAAGCCGGCCCCCGCCTTAGCCTTGCCGGGTCAGGAGGGAGGACAGCATGACAGCGATGAGCGAGACCGAAGCCCAGGCGGGGACAAGGCTGCCCGGAGACGGTGGGAGTGGAGACAGGTTGCCGGGCGCGAGGCCGGAAATCCTGCGGCTTGATCCGGGCGATCTGCGCTATGCGCTGAAAATGGGCTGGCAGGATTTTCGTCGCGCGCCGGGCTGGGGCCTGTTCTTCGCCCTGATCTATGTGCTGGGCGGCTGGCTGGTGGTCTGGGCGCTGACCACCCAGGGGCAATTCTGGTGGACTTTGCCGGCGGCTGCGGGCTTTCCGATCCTTGGCCCCTTCATTGCCTGCGGGCTTTACGAGGTCAGCCGGCGCCTCAGTTCGGGCCGCGCCCTGGAGGGCAGGGCGATCCTTGGCGTGATCTTCGCGCAAAAGGACGGGCAGATCCCGTCGATGGCGGCAATGATTGTCTTCTATTTCCTGTTCTGGAACTTTTTTGCCCATATGACCTTTGCCCTGTTCATGGGCAATGTGACGATGACCAATGTCTCGCAATCACTCGAGGTTTTCGTCACCCCGCCGGGGATCGCGCTGCTGGTTTTCGGCACCCTGACCGGGGCGGCGATTGCGGCGCTGCTTTTCGCGCTGACGGTGGTGAGCCTGCCGATGCTGCTTGACCGCGATATCGACTATGTCACCGCGATGCTGACCAGCTTTGCGCTGGTGCGGGAAAACCCGGTCCTCATGCTGGGCTGGGGCGGGTTCATCGCGCTTTTGCTGTTTCTTGCGATGTTGCCGGGGTTTCTCGGGCTTCTCATCGTGCTGCCGGTCCTTGGTCATGCGAGCTGGCATCTTTACCGCCGCGCGATCGACTGGCCCGGAGATGAGGCGCCGGTCACAGAGCCGTGAAGCAGGCTGTAATCGCCGCCTGTATGGCGCCCGCGCATCGCGCCTGTGTTGCCGCCTGCACCCGGAGCGGCTAGAGACAGGGGAGATACCCGGCAAGAGGACAGCCCCATGCGCATGATCGACACTTTCGTCAAGCCGATGCACCGTGAGGGGATACCCTTCGTCGCGATCTTCGCGCTGGTCACTTTGGTCCTGTTCCTTATCTGGGAACCGCTGGGCTGGATCGGGGTCGGGCTGACGGTCTGGTGCTATTATTTCTTCCGCGATCCGAAACGTGCAGTGCCCGAGAATAAGGGTCTCCTCGTCAGCCCCGCCGATGGGGTGGTTTCGATGATCACCCCGGCAGTGCCGCCGGTTGAACTGGGGCTCGGCAATGAACCCCTGACCCGGGTTTCGGTCTTCATGTCGGTCTTCAATTGCCATGTGAACCGCGCGCCGATCTCGGGCAAGGTCACGGCGGTCGCTTACCGGCCGGGCAAATTCTTCAATGCCTCGCTCGACAAGGCCTCGGTGGATAATGAGCGCAATGCGCTGGCGATCCAGCTTGAGGATGGCCGCCATATCGCGGTGGTGCAGATCGCGGGCCTTGTGGCGCGGCGCATCGTCTGCTGGACGAAACCGGGTGACAGCCTGCGCACCGGCGAGCGGTTCGGCCTGATCCGTTTTGGCTCGCGCCTTGATGTCTATCTGCCCGAAGGGGTGGAGCCGCAGGTGGCGCTTGGGCAGACCGCGGTGGCCGGCGAGACGGTGATCGCACTGATCGGAACCGAGGCGCCCGCGCGCCATGCCCGGATCGAATGAATGGGCGGGCCTGACGACGAGACCCGGTCCCCGGCTGTGCCTGATGCCGGCAGCGATGCGGCAGCTGGCACCGCTGCGGAAGGTGGTCAGGAAGGTGGCCGGGATATCAGGGGCGAGCGCAGCCTTCTTGTGCTGCGGCTGTTGCCGAACCTCGTCTCGATCCTCGGGCTTTGTGCCGGTCTGACCGCGATCCGCTTTGCGATCACCGGCAATGTCAATATCGCGGTCCTGCTTGTCGCGCTGGCGGCGTTTCTGGACGGGCTCGACGGGCGTCTGGCGCGGATGCTGCGATCCGAGAGCGCGATCGGCGCCGAACTCGACAGCCTGTGCGATTTCGTGAATTTCGGCGTGGTGCCGGCGATGGTCCTGTGGATATGGGGCCTGAGGGCCGAGGCCTCGATGGGCTGGATCGCGGTGCTGATCTATGCGGTCTGCTGCATGCTGCGCCTTGCGCGCTTCAATGTCGGCAATCGCGAAGAGGTGCCGACAGAAAAGACCGGTTTCATCGGGGTGCCGTCGCCCGCAGGAGCCATGCTGGCCCTGACACCGATCTATGTCGCGCATGTGACCGGCTACCGGCTGCATGAGGCGGTGATCACCTTCTGGATGGTGGCGGTCGGCGCACTGATGATCTCGCGCCTGCCGACACCAAGCCTGAAACGGGTGCGCATCCCGGCCTCGGCTGCGCCCTATGCGCTGGTGGCTGCGGTGGCGGCGGTCGCCCTGGTGATCACCTACCCATGGGTGACGCTTTTGCTGTTCTCGGTGGGCTATGCCACGTCACTGGCCTGGCACGCGCTGCGCCATCTGCGGCACCGCGAGGGCTGAGGCGCAGGGGATCATACCCTGCGCCGCCCCCGACAGCAGTTCGCTGTGATCAGTCCCATATCAGTCCTGCGAGATCACCCCCTGCGGGCGGCATCAATCGTCGCGACGTCGATCTTCTGCATGGTCATCATCGCCGCAAAGGCGCGCGCGGCTTCTGCGCCACCTGCGGCCATCGCCTCGGTCAATGTGCGCGGCGTGATCTGCCAGGACACGCCCCAGCGATCCTTGCACCAGCCGCATTCGCTTTCCTGGCCGCCATTGCCGACAATCGCCGACCAGTATCGGTCGGTTTCCTCCTGATCCTCGGTGGCGATCTGGAACGAGAATGCCTCGTCCTGGCGGAAAACCGGTCCGCCATTCAGCCCGATACAGGGGATCCCGGCCACGGTGAACTGAACGGTCAGCACGTCGCCCTTTTTCCCCGAAGGGTAATCCGCGGGCGCGTGGTGAACAGCCTCGACCCGGCTGTCGGGGAAGACCGAGGCGTAGAAATTTGCCGCCGCCTCTGCGTCTTTGTCAAACCACAGACAGATGGTGTTTTTTGCAATCGACATTGGATTTTCCTCCCTCAGCGCATAACGCCGTGCGCCGGGCAGGGTTCCCGGGGGGCAGGGGAAACCCGCTGACCGCCTCTCGCCGGAGCACGGCGAAGGCAGCGGGGACATCGATATGAAAACCCCCGGAGCCTTTCGGTCCGGGGGCTTTTTCTTATTCCATCGCTTCCAGCTCGTCGATGAAGCCTGCGATCATCGAAAGGCCCTTGTCCCAGAATTTCGGGTCCGAGGCATCAAGGCCAAATGGCGCCAGCAGCTCTTTGTGATGTTTCGAGCCGCCCGCTTTCAGCATGTCGAAATACTTGTCCTGGAAGCCAGGCAGCCCGTCAGCATAGACCGCGTAAAGCGCGTTCACGAGGCCATCGCCAAAGGCATAGGCATAAACATAGAAGGGCGAGTGGATGAAATGCGGGATATAGGCCCAGAAGGTCTGATAGCCATCCATGAAGTCAAAGACCGGGCCAAGGCTTTCGGCCTGGACCGACATCCAGAGCGCGTTGATATCGTCCGGCGTCAGCTCGCCTTCCTGGCGGGCGGCGTGAAGCTTGCATTCGAAATCGTAAAACGCGATCTGGCGCACGACCGTGTTGATCATGTCCTCGACCTTGCCCGCCAGAAGCACCTTGCGCTCGGCCGGGGTTTTTGCCTCGTCCAGAAGCTTGCGGAAGGTCAGCATCTCGCCGAAGACCGATGCGGTTTCCGCAAGCGTCAGAGGCGTCGAAGACAACAGCTCGCCCTGGCCTGCCGCCAGCACCTGATGGACGCCATGGCCCAGCTCATGCGCCAGCGTCATCACATCGCGCGGTTTGCCCAGATAATTGAGCATGACATAGGGATGGACGGTGGTGACGGTCGGATGGGCAAAAGCCCCGGGCGCTTTGCCGGGCTTCACCCCGGCATCGATCCAGCCTTTGGTGAAGAAAGGCTTTGCCAGATCGGCCATGCGCGGATCAAACGCGCTGTAAGCCTCGGTCACCTGGCGCTCGGCCGTCGCCCAGTCGATGGTCTTCGGCGCCTCGACCGGCAGCGGCGCATTGCGGTCCCAGACCTGGAGCCGGTCCAGCCCCATCCATTTCGCCTTCAGCGCATAATAGCGGTGCGAAAGCTTCGGATAGGCGGCGACAACGGCATTCCGCAGCGCCTCGACCACCTCGGGTTCGACATGGTTCGAGAGGTGCCGGCCGGTCTGCGGCGTCGGCATCCTGCGCCAGCGATCCTCGATTTCCTTTTCCTTCGCGAGCGTATTGGTGATGCGGGCGAAAAGCTTGACGTTCTTATCAAACACCACCGCCAGCGCCCGTGATGCCGCCTCGCGTTTGGTGCGGTCGGTATCGGTCAGAAGGTTCAGCGTCGCCTCAAGGTTCAGCTCCTCCTCTTCGCCCTCGACCGTGAACATCAGCCCGGCAGTGGTTTCGTCAAAGAGCTTGTTCCAGGCCGAGGCGCCGACCACCGACTGGTCATGGAGGAATTTCTCCATCTCATCGGAAAGCTGGTGCGGCCGCATCGCGCGCATGCGCTCAAAAACCGGGTTGTAGCGGGCGAGATCGGCATTTTCGGCAAGCAGGGCGCTAAGATGCGCATCTTCCAGCCGGTTGAATTCAAGGCTGAAGAATACGAGCGCAGTGGTCGCCACCGTCACCGCATCCTGGGCGTCTGACATGAACTTGGCGCGTTCTGAGTCCATGGTGTTCTGGTAGTAGCGCAGCCCCGCGTAAGACATCAGCCGCCCGGCAGTCACGTCAATCGCCTCGTATTCCTGCACGCATTGCAAAAGCGCCGCCGCCTCAAGCGAAGCGAGCTTGCCCTCATAGCGCGCGGCAAAATCGGTGCAGGCTTTGCTCAGCCATTCCATATCGCGCTCAAATTCCGGCGCATCCGGCGCAGGGTAGAGATCGGTCAGATCCCATTCCGGCAGGTCACCAAAACCCTTGCCAGATGCCGTGGCACCGGAATTTGCATCGAATACAGGGCGGGGGAGGCTGCGGGTCGGAAGGCTGCGGATCATCGGAACTACCTGTGCTGTTTTGCCCCCGGCGGGGCCTTGCCTTCCATCTAGGCGCGAGGGGGGGCGGGCTGCAAGGGCAAGGGTCGATCTGGCGCCTGCCCGGGGGGCTGAACCGGGGGAAGAACGGCGAAAGTGGCCGGGCTCTTTGCCCGCGTGACCGCGATCCTGCTCGTCTGTGTCTGTGACCTGGTCGCCGGGATGCTTGCCTGGCTTCTGGTGACTTTTGATATCACCCGGTCACATGTCTGCCTCGATCAGGGCGAGGAGTGACGGGAACCGCCGGCGGGATGGGGCGTTTGCATTGGCGATGCCCCTTTTTTGGGCGGTTGCATCTGTTGCAGTCAGTCATTCGTGCAGTTTTGACCCGTTCAGGCCTTTACGACGCGGAAACGGCGCGCTTGACTGAAAGGGCCATTAAGCGAGTGGAGCCAGATATGGGCGTATTCTTCGACGAGATGAACGGATCCGGCGGGGGCACCCGCGCCCCCTATGCGAGGCTCGAAGAATGGCTGGCGACTATGCCAAAAGAACTCCGGAGCCTGAAACAGGCCGAGGCGGAGGCACTGTTTCGCCGCATCGGCATCACTTTCGCGGTCTATGGAGAGGGCGGCGACCCGGACCGGCTGATCCCCTTTGACATGTTCCCGCGCGTGTTTTCCGGCGCGGAATGGGCCAGGCTGGATCGCGGCGTGAAGCAACGTGCCAAAGCGCTGAACATGTTCCTCGTCGATGTTTACGGCCGTGGCGAGATTATCCGGGCGGGCCGGGTGCCGGCCAATCTCGTCTATCAGAACGCCGCCTATGAGAAGGCCGCCGTGGGCTTTGTGCCGCCGAAAGGCGTCTATTCCCATATCGTCGGCATCGACCTGGTGCGTACCGGGCCGGAAGAGTTTTTTGTGCTGGAGGACAATTGCCGCACGCCGTCAGGCGTGTCTTACATGCTGGAAAACCGCGAGATTATGATGCGGATGTTCCCGGGTCTTTTCCGCGAGAACCGCATCGAGCCGATTGATTCCTATGCCGAAATCCTGCGCCGCACGCTGGCCTCGGTGGCGCCCGCAAAATGTCAGGGTGACCCGAAGGTCGTGATCCTGACGCCGGGGCATTTCAACTCGGCCTATTACGAACATTCCTTCCTTGCCGATCTGATGGGGGTTGAACTGGTCGAGGGCCAGGATCTCTTTGTCGATGGCGAATTCGTCTATGCCCGCACGACCGAAGGCCCGAAACGCGTCGATGTGATCTACCGCCGGATCGATGACGCCTTTCTTGATCCGCTGTGTTTCCGCCCGGATTCGATGCTGGGTGTCCCTGGGTTGATGGATGTCTATCGCTCGGGTGGGGTGTCGATCTGTTCGGCGCCGGGGGCAGGGGTCGCCGATGACAAGGCAATCTATACCTATGTGCCCGAGATGATCCGCTTTTACCTCGGCGAAGAGCCGATCCTGAACAATGTCCCCACCTGGAAATGCGCCGGGCGCGAAGATCTGAAATATGTGCTCGACAACCTTTCCGAACTGGTCGTGAAAGAGGTGCATGGCTCGGGCGGCTATGGGATGCTGGTCGGCCCCACGGCGAGCAAGGCCGAGATTGAGGCGTTCCGCGCGCAGCTGGTGGCCAACCCATCAAATTACATCGCGCAGCCTACGCTGGCGCTGTCGACCGTGCCGACCTTTGTCGATGAGGGCGTGGCGCCGCGCCATGTCGACCTGCGCCCCTATTGCCTTGTGGGCGAGCGGATCGAGCTGGTGAAGGGCGCGCTGACCCGGGTGGCTTTGCGCGAGGGCAGCCTCGTCGTGAAT
Source organism: Pseudomonas sp. GX19020 (assembly GCF_023371075.1). Classification (NCBI taxonomy): domain Bacteria; kingdom Pseudomonadati; phylum Pseudomonadota; class Gammaproteobacteria; order Pseudomonadales; family Pseudomonadaceae; genus Pseudomonas; species Pseudomonas sp. GX19020. Next base: position 635,121 of record NZ_JAMCCR010000001.1, on the reverse strand, counting down.
TCGTCGCAGGGCGGTGGCGTCAAGGACACCTGGGTATTGGCGGAGTAACCGGACATGCTTTCAAGAACCGCCAATAATCTTTACTGGATCGCACGTTACATGGAGCGCGCCGATACCGTCGCGCGTCTGCTGGATGTGGGAAGCCGCATCTCGCTGATCCCCTCGGAACATGGCTATCGCAGCGAATGGGACAGCCTGTTGCAGGCCAGTGGCATGGCTGAGGGCTTTACCGCCAAATATGGCGACCCGGTGCAGCGCAATCTGGAATCCTGGCTGTTTTTCGACCGCGACAACCCGTCCTCCGTTGCCAGCTGTCTGACAGCCGCGCGGGAAAATGCCCGGATCGTGCGCACGGCCATGACCGCCCAGGTCTGGGATGCGCTGAACATGGCCTTTCAGGATCTGCGCCAGCTTGAGCGGCAGGAACGCTCGACCCTCGACCAATCCACGCTCACGGATTGGGTCACGCGGCAATCAGCGCTGGTGCGCGGTGCGATCGATGCCAATCTTCTGCGCGATGATGGCTATAACTTCCTGAATCTGGGCTATTATCTCGAACGCGCCGACAATACAGCCCGGCTTCTTGACGTGAAATATTACGTGCTGCTGCCGCGACTGGATTTCGTGGGATCGGGGCTCGACAATTACCAGTGGTCGACGCTGTTGCGGGCCATGGGCGCGCAGCGTGCCTTTCACTGGGCTTATGGCGGCGAGATCACCGCCGGCAAGATCGCCGATTTCCTGATCCTGAACCGCCAAAGCCCGCGCGCCCTGATCACCTGTATCGCGGGCGCCGAAAACCATCTGACACGGCTGGCCAAGGCCTATGGCAGAGAGGGCCTGGCCCAGCTGCGGGCGCGCGCCATGTTGGGTGAGCTGGAAGAGGAAACCGTCGAACGTATTTTCGAGGAAGGCCTGCACGAATATCTTTCGCGGTTCATCGGGTCTGTGGCAGAGCTTGGGTCTGTCATCCATGAGGTCTATCTGGGCGGAGAACTCAGCTGATGCGCCTGAGCGTCAATCATATCACCCGCTACAGTTATGACCGCCCGGTCAGGGGGCTTGTGCAAAGCCACCGGCTGACGCCTTCGGTGTTTCAGGGCCAGAAGGTGATTTCATGGGAGATCTCTGTCGAAGCCGGCGATGCGGCGGCGGTCAGGGGCGCCGAATTTACCGATGGCGCCGGCGACCGCATCCAGGGCTGGAGCATCGCCGGGCCGCTGACCGAAGTGGCGGTGACAGTGCGTGGCACGGTCGAGACCACTGACACTGCCGGGATGCTGAAAGGCTGTCGCGAGGTGATCAACCCCTGCGCCTATAAGCGCGGGACCGCATTGACCGCAGGATCGGTGGCGCTTTCGGATCTGGCGGAAAGCGTATCGGATGCCGGGGGGGCTCTCGCGCTGGCGCATGGCCTGTCGGCGGCGGTGACCGGGGCCATCGCCTACCATCCTGGCGTGACCGATGCCCATAGCTCGGCATCAGAAGCGCTCGCCCTGGGCGAGGGGGTCTGTCAGGACCATGCCCATGCGATGATCGCGCTGGCGCGGTTGCGGGATCTGCCGGCGCGCTATGTGTCGGGCTATCTTTTCGCCGATGCCTCGGGTGCCGCGCATGAAGCGGCCCATGCCTGGGCCGAGATCCATGTGCCGGGTCTGGGCTGGATCGGGTTTGACCCGGCGAATGCCTGTTGCCCGGATGAACGCTATATCCGCCTTGCCTCTGGCTTTGACGCCCGCGATGCTGCCCCGATCCGCGGCATCGCCCGCGGCGGCCAGGCGGGCGAAGAAGCGATGGATGTCACGGTTGCGGTCCTTTCCTCCGGTCAGTAATGTCCTGCGGGTGAATAAATTTTCCGGTGAGAAATGACCTATTGCGTCGGCCTTCTGCTCAACCAGGGTATGGTATGCCTGTCCGATACCCGCACCAATGCGGGGCTCGACAATATTTCCACCTATCGCAAGATGTTCACCTTTGAGGCTCCGGGCGAGCGGGTGATCGTGATCATGACGGCGGGCTCGCTTTCCGTCACGCAGACCACCATCGCGCGGCTGCATGAGGCGATGGATGAGCCTGATGCCACGCCGGAAACGTCGATCCTGCTGGCGCCGACCATGCTGAAAGTGGCGCAGCTGGTGGGGAATACGCTGGCCTCGGTGCGGCGCGAGATCGATGAGAAACTGTCGATGAGCCAGGGCGCCTCGGCCTCGATGATCGTCGCGGGGCAAAGGAAGGGCGGCGGCATGCGCATGTTCCTGATCTATCCCGAGGGGAATTTCATCGAAGCCACCGATGACACGCCTTTCCTCCAGATCGGCGAGCATAAATACGGCAAGCCGATTCTAGACCGCGTGGTCCGGCCCGAAACCGGCTTGCAGGATGCGCAAAAGGCGGTGCTTTTATCGATGGATTCGACCCTGCGCTCGAACCTCTCGGTGGGGATGCCACTGGATCTGGCGGTGATCGAAAAAGACGCGCTGCGGGTGACGTCGCGGCGCCGGATCGAGGCCGGGGATGAAGGCTTTCGCGCGATGAGCGAGGCCTGGTCCAACGCGCTGCGCGATGGTTTTAGCCGGATCGAGGTCTGACCGGTTCGTATGACGTCGCGGAAGTCCTGGCGGAAATCTGTCATGCTTTTGCGTAAATCCTGTGTCCGGGGCTTCACACTGGCGTCGCAGATGCCTAGCTTTCTCTAAACAGCAGGAGAAACGACTCATGCCAAAGCTCGTCCGCCTTTATATTCAATCCGTTGCTATCGGGTTCGGATTGTCCGCAGGTTTCGTCGCAGCCCTGCTCTGGACCAATGTTGCAGCCGTCGGAGCGCTGGTTGACGGGGCCGGGGCGATCGGTTGGGTGGCTGTCGCAATGCTGGTCGTATTTTTCGGCGTTCTCTTTTCGGGTGTGCAATTCGCGATCCGCGTCATGATGCTGGCCGAAGGGGATGACACGCCGCGCGGGGGCCTGCGTCAGCAGATGATCCCAATTCGGGTCGAAGCGCGGGCTGAGCAGCAAAAGCGCCAGCCCCGCCGCTGATCCTTGAGGCGTCACATTAAAGAAACCCGCCGCGTCACCGCAGGCGGGTTTTTCTTTGGCAGAAGCGGGTCATCGACAAGGAAGAGCTGGGACAGAGAAGAGGTGGCGGGCCCGCAGCGGCCGTGGGTGGTCTCGATATCCCGAGAGCCAGAGGTCTCAGGTGGGAACCAGGTATCCGGACCAGGATCCGGGCAGAGCCAGCCCCCATTCATATGCTTATCGGCCACTGGGTTATGGACCCCTCACGCGAAGAGCAGCACCCGCCGTCTTCATATCTAAGGCCGCCGGCGCTGCAGTACAAGACCGCCACTGACCCCTGTCGGGTATTGCGTGCAGCGGGCAGGAAGACTGGACAAATGTTTACTGTTTGTTCACATTGGAGCAATGGATGAATCGCTGCATCGCCTGGCCCTGGCTGAAATTTCCGAAGACACCCGTGATCTCTTGCCGATGCAGGCGGGCCAGCGCATCGCGCGCGGGGTTGCGCGGCTTTTGTGCAGCCACGGATTTGCGCCGGTTGTGGAAATGCCGCTGGCAGGCAAGCTGCGCGCGGATGTGATGGCGATCGGGCCAAAGGGCGAGGTCTGGATCGTCGAATGCAAGTCCTGCCGCGCGGATTTTCGGGCGGATCGCAAATGGCAGGGCTATACCGCCTGGTGCGACCGTTTTTTCTGGGCGGTCGGGCCTGATTTCCCGCAAGATATCCTGCCCGAAAACGACGGGCTGATCCTCGCAGATGCGTTCGGAGGCGAGATCATCCGCCTCGCGGATGAGACGCCGCTGGCGCCCGCCCGGCGCAAAGTGGTCAGCCGCGATTTCGCCCGCTATGCCGCTTTGCGGCTGCTCGCTTTGCGCGATCCGGCCCCCTGAGGCGCAACGCAAATTTCTTAAAAGAAATTTGTCCGGTTTCTGTCACAGAAACCGGTCTTCTGGCCCGCCGGATCAGAACAGGCCGAGCTGGTCGCCTCTGGCAAAGGGCACCCGGAAGAGATCACAGCGCAGCGCCGGCTGCGGCGCGTCCAGGCCCAGTTTCGCGGCCGCGCGGCGAAACCTGTCGGCGATCAGCCGCGACCAGAGACCTTCGCCCTTCATCCTTTTGCCGAATGTGGCGTCATAATCCTTGCCGCCATGCATCTCGCGCACCCGGTTCAGCACTTTGGTCGCGCGCCCGGGCTCGGCCCGTTCCAGCCAGTCGCGAAACAGCCCCGCCACCTCCTGCGTCAGCCGGAGCGAGATCCAGCTTGCGCTGGTCGCGCCGGCCTCCTGCGCGGCTTCAAGCAGCGGCTCGATCTCGTGATCGGTCAGGCCAGGGATCACCGGCGCCAGCATCAGCCGCACCGGGATGCCGGCCTCGCTCAGCCGCCTTATGATCTGAAGCCTGCGGGCAGGCGCCGGCGCGCGGGGCTCCATCTTGCGCGCAAGTGACTGATCCAGCGTAGTAATCGAGATGCCCACCCGCACAAGACCCTCCGCAGCCATCGGCGCGAGAAGGTCGATATCGCGTTCGATCAGCGTACCGCGGGTGGTGATCGCCAGCGGGTGGCGAAAGGCTGAAAGCACCTCGACCACCTCACGCGTCACCCGGTATTGCGCCTCGCCCGGCTGCCAGGGGTCGGTATTGGTGCCAAGCGCGATGGGCGCGACCTTGTAGCTTCTGGCGCGAAGTTCACGGTCCAGCACCGCGCCGATCCCCGGTTTCGCGATGAGCTTCGTCTCGAAATCCAGCCCCGGCGAGAGGTTGAGATAGGCATGGGTCGGCCGCGCGAAACAATAGATGCAGCCATGCTCACAGCCTCGCCAGGGATTGACCGAGCGGTCAAAGGGCAGATCGGGCGAGGCATTGCGGCTGATCGCGGATTTTGGCACTTCGCGGCTGATTTCAGTCTGCACCAGCGCGTCATCTTCGACCATATCCCAGCCGTCGGACAGGGCCTCGCGGTGATGCGGCTCATAGCGGCCGGCCTCATTCAGACCGGCACCGCGTGCCCTGACGCGCTGTCCCGGCAAAAGACCGGGCAGCGGTGTCGTCACAGGGCTTGAAGGACGGGGCGCTGGCACGGTGGGATTCCCTGAAAAAAGTTAAGAACAAAAATAGAACATGCGCCGGCAAAGAAAAGGGGGAAACGTGCGGAAGTCGGCTTTCTCTTCGCTAGTGTCGCAAACATCTGAGTGGAAGTGTCGTTTTCAGCCCATTGAAGGGGGAACGAACTCTCTCCGCTGGAGCGCCCCATGGCCGATGACGACGAAATCATCCTCTCGGAACTTCCCGATGACGAGCTTGTCCTGCAGATGCATGACGATCTCTATGACGGGCTGAAGGACGAGATCGAAGAGGGGACGCGCCTCCTGCTGGACCGCGGCTGGACGCCTTATGACGTGCTCACCCAGGCGCTGGTGGCCGGCATGAAGATCGTCGGCGATGATTTCCGTGACGGGATCCTGTTCGTGCCCGAAGTTCTGCTTTCGGCAAATGCGATGAAGTCGGGGATGACCATCCTCAAGCCGTTGCTGGCGGAAACCGGCGCGCCGCGCATGGGCAAGATGGTGATCGGCACCGTCAAAGGTGACATTCACGACATCGGCAAGAACCTTGTCGCGATGATGATGGAAGGCGCCGGCTTCGAAGTTGTGGATCTGGGCATTAACAACTCAGTGGAGAAATATCTTGAGGCGCTTGGCACGGAAACGCCTGATATCCTTGGGATGTCGGCGCTTCTGACCACCACCATGCCCTATATGAAAGTGGTGATTGATACGCTGAAGGAAAAAGGCATGCGCGAGGACTATATCGTGCTTGTGGGGGGGGCGCCGCTGAATGAGGAATTCGGCCGGGCGATCGGAGCGGATGCCTATTGCCGCGACGCGGCTGTGGCGGTCGAGACCGCGAAACAGCTGGTCGCGCGGCGGCACAATCAGCTGAGCGCCTGAGATATCTCCGAAATTTACAGGCTCCGGCGCAATCCGGAGCCTGATTTGTTTTCGGGCTTGTGCGGGCCCGGTTGTGACCCCAGATTTAACAGGTGGAGGGTTGCGAAAATGCCATTAACGTCGTTTCTCGGGCTGATTGCCCTGGTGATCCTTGCCGCTGGTCTGACGCTTTCGCTGGCGCTGAGCCTTGGTGTGCCATTATCCGTCATTGCGGTGGTGGCGATGCTCGGGAGCTTGGCCCTTGGCATGAAGCGGTGGCACTGAAATCTGGTGACGGTCGCGGCCTGAGGCTCAGGCCGACGATATCGTTTGCGGTGAATCCGAAAATCGGAGGCCTGTGATGGAAAGGCCGAACCTGGCTGCAGAAGAGGTTATCGTGCCAGGCGGGGCAGAGGGCCAGGGCGAGGGGCGGATCCTGTTGATCGCCTGCGGCGCGCTGGCGCGTGAGATCCTTGATCTGAAACGCGCCAATGGCTGGACTCATCTCGATCTGCAATGTCTGCCCGCCAATCTGCATCTCTGGCCCGATAAGATCACCGCTGCGGTCGAAGCGGCGGTCCTTGCCTGGCAGGACAGCTATTCCCGGATTTTCGTGGTCTATGCTGATTGCGGCACGGGCGGTCTGCTTGCTGCGCGCTGTGCCGAACTGGGGGTCGAGATGGTGGCCGGCCCGCATTGCTATTCGTTTTTCGAGGGCAATGAGAGTTTTGCGGCGCGATCAGAGGAAGAGTTCACCGCCTTTTACCTCACCGATTTTCTCGTCCGGCAATTTGATGCTTTCGTGTGGAAGCCAATGGGGCTCGACCGGCACCCGGAGCTGCGCGACATGATCTTCGGGAATTATGAAAAGCTGGTCTACCAGGCGCAGACCGATGACCCGGCGCTGGATGCAAAGGCGCAGGACTGTGCAGCACGGCTGGGCCTGGCCTATGAGCGTCGATTTACCGGATATGGCGATCTGGCGGCAGCGCTTGCCCGGCTGGGGTGAGAGGGGCGTCGAGGCGGCCGGTTCTGATCAGCGACAAGAGCTCCGGGCTGAGCAAAGGACGGGGTTCCGCGTGAGCCAGAGATCGCAAACTAGCGCCTGTATTTGTGTTCTCATCGACCTGCATATGCGGGCGGCCAGGCCGATCTGTACATGGCAGCCCGGCGGGCGCAGGGAGAGCGATGAGCTATTGTTAGTGGCCTCGATCCCAAGCGCGTCGACAGTGCCATGGGCGCCGCCGCCGCTCAAATCAATGATATTTTCGGCTGCGGTGCTGCTGGTGGCGTTGACGGGGGCCCGGCTCCTGGTGCCAGTCTTGAATAGACCAGGGTTTTCTGGACCCCTTCGCGTCTCATCTTCTGCTGCCGTTCGAACCCGGCGGGCGAGAGTTTTCCGTTCCTCGCATGCCTGCGCTTCGGGTTGCAGAACATCGCTACGTGAACGAACACGTCCTGCCTGGCGTTTCTCTGATCTGGTTTCGGTTCTTCGTGAACATCGTGGGGACCCTGATCCCGAGGCCCAGAGAACAGCAAAACAGCTGGCTGTAATCCGTCTGTTCTATGAGCTGCTGCCCGGACCGGGTCGGGAAAAGGAACTGCAGCAGGCCGGCCCGGATCAGTCGTTCCGGCGCGATTGCGGGGCGACCCTCTTCTGCACCAAGCCGGTCGAGTTCGACATATAGTGAGCGCAGCGCATCGTTGACGGCAGCCCGGATCTTGCGCTGTGGTTGCCGCGGCGGGATGCGGTGCTCGGGGTCGACCTCGCTGAACAGAGATCCCGTCGCTTCGTAGGGTCCACGCTTGGCCCCCTTCGTCCATGCAGGGGGCGATGAACCGTCTTTCACGAGGGGCCTCGGGACGACAAGGCAGGGGTTTTTCAGCGGCCTCTTAAGGCGGGGAACCGGGCCACAGACCGGCAGCCGAAAGACACCTCCTGTCGGGGCACGGCCCTGACCGGCTCTGCGAAGCGCGGACTGACCTTCGGGTATTCGCCCACCCAGCCATGCGGGTCCGCGCAGGAGATGCCGCAGGCCAACAGCTTCAGCACAACACCCTCCCTGGCGCAGGCCGGATCGGGAACGGTTTCAATCGGCAGCGCAGCCCGGCAGTCGCGGATAAGGGCCGTGCGTATGTCAGGACCCGGGCTTCCGGAAATGCTGCAGACAATAGACGCGGATCGCTGAGGCGAGACCTTCCTCCGGGCGCCGTGTTTCGTCAATTTCAGATGCCAGGGCATTAACAGAGCAGGGCCTGGCATGCGCAATTTCAAGGAAAGCCTGCCAGAATTCCGGCTCCAGCGTGACACTGGTGCGGTGGCCGCGCAGCGTGAGTGAGTGTTTTTCCGGACCAGCCATGGCTGAGGCTACCAAGCGCCGGGCAGGGGCGCCAGCCGGAGTTTTGCAAAACTCCGGCACGATTTCTGAACAGAAATCGTTTCAGACGACGCGGCGGAGCGGTTCGCAGTTGCAAAAGATCACGAATTGCCCCGCGTTTTCCACCACGGGGAAGCCACGCCTTTTCATCTCAGACAGAAACCAGGCCCGTCCGGCAAAGCGTTCGATATCGCGGACCTTGCGGCGGATCACGCCACCGCTTCGGGCGGCCTGGGATGAAAAGAGATGCAGGGTCCAGGCCTCACGGCTCAGACAATCTGAAAACCCGATCATGGCGTACCTCCTGTCGGAGGGTGCACTGATCCGGGTTAAACGGGGGTTAATCCTGATCAGGATCTGGTCCGGCTGACGGACCGGGCTCGGATCCTGTATCCCGCCGGTGCTGGTCGAGTTCGCGGGTGGATTTCTCCACCCGCGCCTCTTCAGCCGCGCGCTCTGACAGGCTGCGACCGAATTTTACGGCATTGGCGTCAGCCTGTGCCCGCTTTTCGCGGCGCGCCCGATCCTTGCGGAACCGGTTCAGGTTGACGAGGTCTGCCATCAGTCTTTCGGACCGATCATATCTTCCGGGCGCACGATACGGTCGAAAGTCTCGCCATCGACAAAGCCGAGTGCGGTTGCCTCCTCACGCAGGGTTGTGCCGTGTTTATGCGCGGTCTTGGCCACTTTCGTTGCATTGTCATAGCCGATGGTGGGCGCCAGCGCCGTCACCAGCATCAGCGATTCCTTCATCAGCTTTTCGATCCGGGGAATATTCGCCTGGGTCCCGACCACCATATTATCGGTGAAGGAGCTTGCCGCATCGCCCAGAAGCTGGATCGATTGCAGCACATTATAGCTCATCATCGGATTATAGACGTTCAGCTCGAAATGGCCCTGGCTGCCGGCAAAGGTCACCGCCGCGTCATTGCCCATGACATGGGCGCAGACCATGGTCAGCGCCTCGGCCTGGGTCGGGTTGACCTTGCCAGGCATGATCGAGGAGCCAGGCTCATTTTCCGGCAGAATCAGCTCGCCGAGACCCGAACGTGGGCCGGAGCCCAGGAGCCGCAGGTCGCTCGCGATCTTGTACAAGGACGCGGCCACGGTTTTCAGCGCGCCCGAGAAGAAGACCATGGCGTCATGCGCGGCCAGCGCCTCGAACTTGTTCGGGGCGGTCACGAAGGGCAGGGAGGTGATCTTTGCGATCTCTGCCGCCACGGCCACATCATACCCTTTGCGCGTGTTCAGCCCGGTGCCGACAGCAGTGCCGCCCTGGGCGAGTTCATAGATATGCGGCAGGGCGAGCTTCACGCGCTCGATCCCGCGGTCGACCTGGGTCGCATAGCCCGAGAACTCCTGGCCCAGGGTCAGCGGTGTCGCATCCTGAGTATGGGTCCGACCGATCTTGATGATGTCTTTGAATTCAGACGATTTCGCCCAGAGCGCTTTCGCGAGTTTCTCGAGCCCGGGCAGCAGCACATCGCGCGTATGCATCCCGATGGCGACATGCATCGCGGTCGGGAAGGTGTCGTTCGAAGACTGACCCATATTCACATGGTCATTCGGGTGAACCGGTTTTTTCGAGCCCAACACGCCGCCGAGAATCTCGATCGCACGGTTCGAGATCACCTCATTCGCGTTCATATTCGACTGGGTGCCCGAGCCGGTCTGCCAGACCACCAGCGGGAAATTGTCGTCGAACCTGCCGTCGATCACTTCCTGCGCGGCTTGCGCGATTGCGCCAACCAGGTCCTGGGACAGATCGCCCTGGGCGGCGTTGACCGTCGCCGCCGCCTTTTTGATCACGCCGAGCGCGCGGATGATCGGGACCGGCTGCTTTTCCCAGCCAATCGGGAAATTGATGATCGAGCGCTGCGTCTGGGCGCCCCAGTATTTATCCGCGGGGACGTCCAGCGGGCCAAAGCTGTCGGTCTCGGTACGGGTCTCAGTTCGGGTCGCAGACATGCGTGCCTCCTGCAAGTTCTCGGGGATTGCTGTACCGCAGCATGGCAGCGGAAATCAATCGGTATGCCATTGTATGCTAAGCTGGTCCGCAACCTGGCTGCCAGAACCGAAAAGGCACCCGCGTGGGGTGCCTTGTTCAAAGCGCTGTGGAAACAGGGTGGTCTGAAAACCGGACTTGATCTCTGGTTTCAGAGGTCTTTCTCAGGCGCCCCAGCTGCGCACCGCGCCGCAATCCATATGGACAAAGTCCGAGCGCGAATAGCGGCCGACGCCGCCAGCTGCACAGGCCGCAGCCGCACGTGCCATCTGATTCACCGAGCGCGATTTCAGCCGCAGATCGGCAGCCTGGCCGACGAGATGCAGCGAGTTCTTGGCGACCCCGCCCGATTGCGAGCGCAGCATCGCATTGGTCTTGGCGCTGCGGAAGCCAGAAAGCAGCATGTAAGATTCGCTGACATCCATCAGCCGATGCGCCGCAGCCATGATATCGACATTGCGCGGATCCATCTGCTTGACATCGCCCGTGCGCCAGTCGCGCATGAAGTGATTGATTTCCTTCAACACTTCCGGAATGTATTTGCCTTCGATCCAGTAGATCGTATCGATGCTTTCGCCTGTACGGCCCGAATACATCCGGATGCGGCGGATATCGCCCGCACCTTTCAGCACGCCAAAAGCATTGGAATAGGTTGGCGCGGCAACCACAGCCGTAGCCGCGAACACGCCCAACAGCCCGCGACGCGAGATAAGGTTCGATGTGTTTTCAGTCATAGCCTGTCCCGTAGTTTAGTCTTGTCGACTGCCTGAGCGGCAGCTTCTCCTGCACGTTCATCTTCGGCTGGCGCATTTGCCTGCGCCCTTCCGGATGCATGGTCTGTATGGCACATCATGATTCGAAGCCCAAGCAAAGATTGCCTTTGGTTCCCCACTCAACCGCCGATAAGCAAAAAATCGCTGAATTCCTGACTGGTGGTCAGCGTGGCCCTGCTGCAACTATGATCGAAAAACCGGCCCGGGTCTGTCGGGGGAGCGCAATATGGGGCCCGATGGACAGGATTGTGAATGGACATGGTGTCCAAATCGCTGAATCTAGCTGAAGCCGAAGCTTTTCGCATGTTTACGAGGTTGCAGATGCCGATTTCCCTCCCCGGTCATGGTCTGAAAACGGGGGTGCGTGGCCTTCTTTCTTCGGTAGCGCTTGGGTTTGTGCTGGCAGTCGGGCTGGTATCGGCAGGGCTGCCTGTCGCGGCAAAATCCACGGCATTTTCCCAATCTCTCGCGATCGCTGCGGCGGATGATGAAGAGGTCGCAGCCTGGTATCGCGATACTGCATATGACACGCTCTGGACCGGGCCTGAGGATGCGGCCCGCCGCCAGGCGCTGATCGCCGCGCTTGAGACCGCCGGGGATCACGGGTTGCCGGTCGCGCGCTATGATCTGGCCGGGATCCGCGCCGCACTGGCCTCGGCCCGGACCGAGGGCGATCTGGGCCGGCTTGAAGTCAAGATGACACGCGCCTGGCTTGACTGGGCCCGGGATGTCAGTTCGGGCGCGCTGGATCCGGCAAAAATCGATTCCACCATCGTGCGCGAGATCATCCGGCCCGATTCCTATGCATTGCTGCGCGCGATTGCGACGCGCGACCCTGCCACGGTGGCGCGTCGGCTGCTGCCTGATTCCGACGCCTATGTGCAGCTGATGAAGACGCGTTTTGACCTTGAGGAGCTGAGCGCTGCGGGGGGCTGGGGGCCGCAGGTGCCCGCCGGCGCGCTGGAGCCGGGTGCGACCGGCGAGCGTGTGGTGATCCTGCGCGACCGGCTGATCGCGATGGGCTGGCTTTCGCCCACACCGACCGCGGTTTATGACCGCATGGTGCAAAATGCGGTGATGAATTTCCAGCGGGCGCATGGTCTGCCCGCTGATGGCGTGGCCGGGGGCGATACCCTGGCCGAGATCAACAAAGAGCCCGAAGACCGGATGAAATCCGTGCTTGTCGCGATGGAACGCGAGCGGTGGATGGATATCGACCGCGCGGGTCGGATGATCTGGGTCAACCTGACGGATTTCTCTGCCGAAATCATTGACGACGGGCGGGTGACATTCCGCACGCGCTCGGTGATCGGGCGCGAGGAGATGGACCGCCGCACGCCGGAATTCTCGGATATGATGGATCATATGGTGGTGAACCCGTCCTGGGGGGTGCCGCGCTCGATCATCGTGGGGGAATATCTGCCGCTTTTGCGCTCGAACCCGAATGCGGTCAGCCATATGCAGATCGTGGACAGGAATGGCCGCGTCGTGCCGCGTGGATCGGTGAATTTCGCGGGCTATACCGCGCGCAGCTTCCCCTTTGGCATGCGCCAGCCGCCGGGCGACAATAATGCGCTCGGCAAGGTCAAGTTCATGTTCCCTAATAAGCATAACATCTATCTGCATGATACGCCTGCAAAATCCCTGTTTGCCCATGACAAGCGGGCTTACAGCCATGGCTGTATCCGGCTCGCCGATCCCTTTGATTTCGCCCATGCCCTGTTCCGCAACCAGGCGCCGGAAATCGAAAGTGAGTTCAATCAAACTCTCAAGGGTGGGCGGGAAACGCCTGTAAAGCTTGAGAAAAAAGTGCCGATCCATCTGGTCTATTTCACGGCCTATCCGCAGGGGCATGGCGTGATGGGCTATCGGCGCGACGTTTACGGCCGCGACGCAAAGCTCTGGTCGGCGCTCAGCGCCGAAGGGGTGGTCGCGCGGACGGTTTCGCAGTAACTGTCTCTTCGGGTTCCGGAGGGATTTGCGATGGCTGAGCATAGTATTGGCGAGATTGCAGCCGCACTTGATGCGGTGGCCGAAGGCGATCTGACGATCCGCGTCTCTGAGGCATCCGAGCCGCAGGCCGCCGGGCCGCAAAGTCTCGCTCTGGCGATGGATCCGCGTTACGCAGGCCGGATCTCTGAGGGCCGGGCGCGTGCGGCCGTGGTCTGGCCGGGGGCGGACTGGCGCGCGATGGGGCTGGAGGCCGCGATTTTCGCGCCGCGCGGGCGGCTCGCGATGGCGGGGCTCACACATCTGATGGATCCGGGGCCGGAGATCGCGCCGGGCATCCACCCGCTGGCCGTGGTGCACGCGACGGCGCAGATTGGCGAGGGCGCGGCGATTGGCCCCTTTGTGGTGATCGGGCGCGATGTGATCCTCGGTGCCAATGCCCGGATCGCAAGCCATGTCTCGATCGCCGAAGGCGCGCGTATCGGCGAAGATGCGATGATCCTGCAAGGCGCAAAGATCGGCGCACGCGTCACCATCGGCGCAAGGTTCATCTGCCAGCCCGGCGCGGTGATCGGCTCGGACGGGTTCTCCTTTGTCACGCCCGAGAAATCCGGCGTCGAAGAGATCCGCGAGACGCTCGGACAGCGCGACCAGATTCTGGAACAAAGCTGGACCCGCATTCATTCGCTGGGCGCAGTGACCATCGGCGATGATGTCGAGATCGGTGCCAATACCTGTATCGACCGCGGCACCATCCGCGACACCACCATCGGGCGCGGCACCAAGCTCGATAACCTCGTTCATGTCGGCCATAATGTGCAGATTGGCGAGGACAGTCTGATCTGCGGCCAGGTCGGCATTGCCGGCTCGTCAAAGATCGGCAGCCGCGTGGTGCTGGCCGGGCAGGTCGGCGTCAGCGACAATATTTTTGTGGGCGATGATGTGATTTGCGGTGGTGGCACCAAGATCTTCACCAATGCGCCGGCGGGGCGGGTGCTTCTCGGGTATCCTGCGGTGAAGATGGAGACCCATGTCGAGATCCAGAAATATCTGCGCCGTTTGCCGCGCCTTGCCGCACGGGTCGCCGCGCTGGAAAAACTGACCTCCGGCACTGATGCCGGGACGGAAGACTGAGGGTCACCCCGATGAGCCGCAGCGAGACAGGGAGCCAGGTGATCGCGATCCTCGCCGCCCAGGCGCTGATCGATCCTGCCGGCATAAATGAAAGCGACCGGCCCGAGGATCTGGGCATCGACAGCCTCGGCCTGGTGGAGGCGATTTTCGCCATTGAAGAAAGGTTCGACATCTCGGTCCCTTTCAACCCGAATGACCCGGGGCAGGCCGGACCGGAAGATCTGGACGTCTCGGATATCGGCGGCATAATTCGCGGCATCGAGGCACTGATCGCGGCGCAAAGACCGGTCGGGCACCTATGAGGCGGGTGGTCATCACCGGCGCGGGAACGGTGAATGCGCTGGCCCATGATCTTCCCGGCACTTATGCGGCGCTGGCGGCGGGGCGCTCGGGCATCGGGCCACTGGAATTTCGCGATGCCGACCGGCTGACGATCCGCATCGGCGCGCAGATCCGGGGCTGGACCTGGGATCAGGGCCTGACCCAGCAGGAACAGTCGCTTTACGACCCCTTTACCCGCTACGCGCTTGCTGCGACGGAAGAGGCGCTGGCCATGGCCGGGCCGGGCGCTGCAGAAGGGGCGGGGGTGCTGATCGGTTCGGCCTCCGGCGGCATCCATACCTGGGAAGAAAACTACCGTGCGGTGTTCGAGGGCGGTCGGAACCGTGTGCCGCCGCTGACGGTGCCGCGCCTGATGATGAACGCCGCCGCCTCGCATATCGGAATGCGGCACGGGCTGACCGGACCGACTTTCGCAGTGTCTTCAGCCTGTTCCAGCTCAAACCATGCGATTGGCCAGGCCTTCCGCCTGATCCGCGACGGGCATGCGCCCGCGATGCTGGCGGGGGGCGCCGAGGCGATGCTGTGTTTCAGCGGCATCAAGGCCTGGGAGGGGCTGCGGGTGCTGTCCCCCGACGGATGCCGCCCGTTTTCGGCCAGCCGTAATGGCATGGTGATGGGTGAGGGCGCGGCGGTCTTCGTGCTGGAAGACGAGGCCCGCGCCCGGGCGCGCGGCGCAACGGTTCTGGCCGAGATTGCCGGTTTCGGCATGACGGCGGATGCGGGCGATATCGTGGTGCCCTCGGTCAGCGGCGCCGCGGGGGCGATGCGGGCCGCATTGGCCGAGGCCGGCCTTGCCCCCGAAGAGATTGGCTATATCAACGCCCATGGCACCGGCACAAGGGTCAATGACCGCAATGAGGTTGCGGCGATCCGTGAGGTGTTCGGGGCGGGCACTGGGCTAATGGTTTCATCGACCAAGGCGGCCCATGGTCACGCGATCGGCGCGACCGGTGCGCTGGAACTGATCGCCTGCCTGATGGCGCTGGATCAGGGCGTAATCGCGCCGACGCTCGGGCTGGACCGCGCTGATCCCGATTGTGACCTTGACCATGTCCCGAATGAAGCACGCCGCGCCCGGACGGGCGCGGCGTTGTCGAATTCCTTTGCCTTTGGCGGGCTGAACGCGGTGCTTGCACTGCGCGCGGCCCGGTAAGGTCCTTACTCGGCGGCGGCAGGAGCCGGCGCAGCGGCAGCGGCAGCCGCGGCGGCTGCATCGGCCTTCACATTGGCCGCGACCATTGCGTCATAGCCCGAGGTGAAGCCTTTCAGCGAGACATCGAGGCTGACTTTCTGATCCGGTGCCACGAAGGGCGAGATCGCGAATTTCGCGGTGGCGCCCTTCTTGAAGCCGGCGATTTCTTCGGCGGTGAAACCGATCCGCGCCACGCAACCGATCTGGGTGCAGACGGTGAACGGATAGGCGCGCGCCTTTGCGGTATCGACCGTCAGCTGCATTCCCTCGGTCAGCAGGGTCTCCAAGGGAGCGATAAAGTTCGCACCGGCAACCGCCGGGCCGGGGGCGCCTGCAGGCAGCGAGAAGATCGCGAGTTCGGCCACTGGCGAGCCATCGGCATCTTTCAGCAGCTGGTAAAGCTGGCAGGGATCGGCTTCGAGGCCGACGCGCTCGCAGCGCAGCTCCCATTTCTCATGGGTCGAGGCGGTGTAGATCGCGCTCTGGCCACCGATCTCGGAGCCCATCGACAGATCGCTGCCCCCGGCCGGTTGCCCGGCGGCTTCTGCCGGAGCGGTGGTGTCGGCGGTTGCTTCAGCGGGTGCTTCTGTCGTGTCCTGGGCGAGCGCGGCAAAGGGGCTGCCGAATGCAAGTGCAAGAGCGAGAAGCGAGATACGCGGGTTCAACATATAGTCATGTCCTTTGAACGGTGACTGTAGCCGGTGGAAATTTGCCTGGCTGCCGCAGGCTGAATATCACGCTGAAATGGCAGTGTCAGGTCTCATTTGCGCGACCAGCGGCGGGTTGTTGCCGGACAGCGTTCCGGTAAAAGCGGCTTCAACCCTGGATATAGTAGTGACCTCTGCACCTGGACTGGCACAGGGGCGATGGCCACCCGTCTGAAGGTCGGAATGCGAGGGGAAATGGGCGGGCAGAAAAAACAAAGGGCCGGAATGACCGGCCCTTTGCATGCGCTGCGGGGCGGGCCCCTTACGCTTATATTTTTTGCTCCCTGTCGGACTGGCCGACTTCACGTAAAGGGACGCTAAGCAGCTTTCTGCACTGCGTCAACAGGAAATCTGTTACATCTGGCAGCCAGAGACAGAGAAAAAAATCTAACCATTTGGTCAGGATTTCTGTGATTTTATGCCATCACCGCTTCCCTTCTGCGCAGGCGGAACCGGGGCGGAGGCCCGCCTTGCGAGAGCGCGACGCGAGACAACCGGACGGCGTCCTGCCCGCAGCCGGCCCGGCAAGAACGAGGCTGGTTTCGACAGCGGAAAAGGGTATGGTCCATGCCGCAATGTAAGGTCGGAAACGGCAGATCTGAAATGGTATGGCCCTCGTTGCCTGCCCGGATCTCAGGCCCCGAGACAGGAGTTTACCCGGTGACAGCACAGATTGATCCAGCCACACCCGCCGCAGCGCAGGACCGGATTTTCCTGGGCGGAGGCGGCGAGGGCTACGGTGTCGCGCAGGAGCTGCTGCTGAAATACGGCAACCGGCACGGGCTGATCGCCGGTGCAACCGGGACCGGCAAGACGGTGACGCTCCAGGTGCTGGCCGAGGGCTTTGCGGCGGCGGGCGTGCCGGTGTTCCTTTCAGATATCAAGGGCGATCTTTCCGGGATCTGCCAGCCGGGCGATCCGGCGGCAAAGACCCATGCAGCCTTTGCGGCCCGCGCCGAAACCATCGGCATTGATCTGGCCTATCGCGCTTATCCGGTGCTGTTCTGGGATCTCTTTGGCCAGCGCGGCCACCCCGTGCGCACCACCATCGCCGAGATGGGGCCTTTGCTTTTGTCGAGGCTGCTGGAGCTGACCGAGGTGCAGGAAGGCGTGATGAATGTCGCCTTCCGACTGGCCGATGACGAGAAACTCGCGCTTCTCGATATGAAGGATCTGCGCGCGCTTCTGACCTTTATTGCGGAGAATTCCGCCGAGATCTCCTCCACCTATGGCCTGGTCTCGTCGCAATCGGTGGGCGCGATCCAGCGCCGGCTCCTGATGCTGGAAAACGAGGGGGGGACCCAACTCTTTGGGGAGCCTGCGCTGGAACTTGCGGATCTCATGACTGTGGATCCCGACGGGACGGGGCGGATCTCGATCCTTGTCGCCGACAGGCTGATCAACAGCACGCGGCTTTACGCGACTTTCCTCCTGTGGCTCCTGTCCGAGCTGTTCGAGGCGCTGCCGGAAGTGGGCGATCCCGATAAGCCGAAGCTCGTCTTTTTCTTTGATGAGGCGCATCTTCTGTTCAATGATGCGCCTAAGGCGCTGATTTCGCGGATTGAACAGGTGGCACGACTGATCCGGTCAAAAGGCGTCGGCGTTTATTTCATCACGCAAAATCCTGCCGATGTGCCCGATACCGTGCTGGGCCAGCTGGGGAACCGGGTGCAGCATGCGCTGCGCACTTTCACCGCGAAGGACCAGACCGATCTGGCGCGGGCGGCGCGCACCTATCGCGCCAATCCGCGCTTTCCGATTGAAGAGGCGATCCGTGAGGTCGGCACCGGCGAGGCGGTGACCTCGCTGCTGGAGGCCAAGGGCGTGCCGGGCATGGCCGAGCGTACCCTGGTCCGCCCGCCCTTCAGCCGGCTTGGGCCTGCGGAGGAAAGCGCAAGGGCGGCGGCTTTTGCCGCCTCGCCGCTGGCCGGGAAATACGATACCGAGATTGACCGTGAAAGCGCGTTCGAGATTTTGCGGGCGCGCGCCGGGAAGGCGGCGGCAGAAGCGTCACGTTCGCAAGAAGCGGTGGTCGACGGGGCCACGGGCGAAGAGTTCAGCCGTGGCAGGCGCTATGGCGGCGAAAACTCCTCGCGGCGCTATGAGGCGCCGACCAGGACGACAGAGCCGGCTCCGAAGAAAAAGAGCAGTTCTTCGCGCTCGGATTCGGTCGGTGAGGCATTCGCCAAGAGTTTCGCACGCCAGCTGGGCAGCAAAAGCGGCCAGGCCGTTGTGCGTGGCGTGCTCGGGACGATCTTCGGCAAACGCTGAGGTGGTGTTCTGTTCGGGCCACTGGCTGGCAGCGGAACGCCTTTGCTGCGCTATTTGTCAATGCGGCCGGTCTGCGTGGCGGTGCTTTGGGTGGGTCTTTTTCGGCACCGGTCTTCAGGGCATGTGACCGGCCTCGGGTGGGCCCGGGGGAAGGCCGGGTCCTGACCCCGACGTTCGCTCTGGAAGATAAGGCATTTTATTCCGGCGGTCACACGCTCTGCTCGCTGACGCCCGGACCATTGCACCCGGAAAATCCTTCCAGAGCATTTGCAGAGGTGCAGAGGTGGGGGATTCCACCTTTGCTTTGCCGCCTGGCCCGTCCTAAGGCTTGGCAGTTACCTGTTCAGGAGGTCGGCAATGCGGCAAGCTACAGTTCTGGCGATGATGGCGGCGGTCGGGATTTCGCTCCCGGCGCTTCCCGGTCTGGCCCGGCAGGCGGACAACGAGGTGACCGGCAACTGGGCCGGTGCAGCGGGCGATGGGTTCTGGTTCCGCGCGCAGCTGGAGACCGAGGCCGATCTGGCAGCGCTGAAGATCTGGAATGGAATGGGGGCGGTGCCGGATGGCAATGACGCGCCGGACCTGGACGTCGCCGATTTCGCCGTTGCGGCCTTTGCGACCTCGCAGCGGCTGGAAGTGGTCGAGACCCCGGATGGCAGCACGCTGCAGGTGATCACCGAATTCGCCGATGAGGAGGGCGAGGGGCGCGAGGTCGTGGAAATCCGTTTTATCGATTTTCAGTATACGATTGTCGGCTATGCGCTGCAGGCCTCTTTCCAGGGCATCGATGGCCCGGCCGAAGAGACGCAATGTGTGGTCGACACGCTGGCAGGCCGCGTGGTCGAGAATGGCAGGATGCGCAACCTGCCGCCTCTGAACCCCGAGGCGCTGAATGCGAGTGGCTGGGGCGAGGCGGCAGCCTTTGAACGCGGCTGGTGCAGCCGGTCCGGCGAGGGGAGCTGAGATCGCCGCGCGGCTTTCGCGCGGGCCGTCGCGAGGCGGAAATAATTTGATCAAATTTCTTGATGCCGGTCGGGATTGTTCCTATCCTGCGAGGTGAGGGCGCCAGGCGCCTGCTGATTCTTCCTGACGGAAAGGGTGGTCACCATGAATATGATCAACAACAACACGCCTACGGCCGAGCTGCAAAAGCTTGACGCGGCGCATCACTTCCACCCTTTCACCGATAAGGCGGCGCTGGCGAAAAAAGGCGCGCGGGTGATCCTGCGCGGCGAGGGCTGCTGGCTGACGGATTCGGAAGGGCACCGCATTCTGGACGGTATGGCGGGCCTGTGGTGCGTCAATATCGGCTATGGCCGCAAGGAACTGGGTGAGGTTGCCGCGCGCCAGATGATGGAGCTGCCCTATTACAACACCTTCTTCCAGACGACGCATGTGCCAGCGATTGCGCTGGCGGCAAAGCTTGCGGAACTGGCGCCGGGCGATCTGAACCATGTGTTCTTTGCCGGCTCGGGATCCGAGGCCAATGACACCAATATCCGCCTTGTCCGCCGCTATTGGCAGGTCAAGGGCCAGCCTGAAAAGCAGGTGATCATCGCGCGCTGGAATGGCTATCATGGCTCGACCATGGGCGGCGGCAGCCTTGGCGGCATGAAACCGATCCATGCCCATGGCGGCAAAATCGACGGTATCGAGCATATCAACCAGCCCTATTGGTGGGGCGAGGGTGGTGACCAGGACGAAGACGCCTTCGGCCTTGCCCGTGCGCAGGAGCTGGAAGCAAAGATCAATGAGATTGGCGCCGACAAGGTCGCAGCCTTCATCGGCGAGCCGGTACAGGGTGCGGGTGGCGTGATCATCCCGCCGAAAACCTATTGGCCGGAAATTCAGCGGATCTGCAAGAAATACAATATCTTGCTGATCGTTGATGAAGTGATCACCGGCTTTGGCCGCACCGGAAACTGGTTCGGCAGCCAGACCTTTGACATCAAGCCCGACATCATGACCATCGCCAAGGGCCTCTCCTCGGGCTATGCGCCGATCGGCGGTTCGATCGTATCGGATGACGTGGCCGAGGTCGTCGGTTCGGGCGGCGATTTCAACCATGGCTATACCTATTCGGGCCATCCGGTTGCGGCAGCTGTCGCGCTGGAAAACCTGCGCATCATGCAAGACGAGAATGTGGTCGAACATGTGCAGAAGATCGCCAATCCCTATCTGGCGGAACGCTGGGCGGCGCTGGCCGATCACCCGCTGGTCGGCGAGACGAAACTTGTCGGCCTGATGGGCTCGCTGGTGCTGACCCCGGACAAGGCGACCCGCGCGCGCTTTGCATCGGAAGAGGGCACCGTTGGTCTGCGGGCGCGCGAGCGTTGCTTTGCCAATGATCTGGTGATGCGCCATGTCGGCGACCGCATGATCATCTCGCCGCCGCTGGTGATCACGACGGCCGAGATTGACACGCTGATCCAGCGCGCGACCAAATCGCTGGATGAATGCTATGCGGGGCTGCAAAAAGACGGGCTTCTGGTCGCGAAAGCGGGCTGATCGCCTGGCGATGGAAATCAAGGCGGGCCGGCTGGCCCGCCTTTTTTGATGCGCTGCCGGCAATCGGGGTCAGGCTGTCCGCAGCTGCGCTGCCCGGGGAAAAAATGACGTACTTCCAGGACCGGCATGGCCTGTGTTGAGCTGGCTGATCTGCGCTTTTTCAGGCGCATACCGGGCCGCGGGAAGCAGAAAATTTCTCTTAAGTTCGTGGCAATTTAAGGAGATCCTCGGCCCTAGAGGGGACACCGCGCGAGGCTGGTGCCCGGGATCGGCGAATTATGGAATATCAGGCCTGCTTCACGCTCTGGCCGATGCGCGGATGACTTGAGTTTGAGCGCCCGCGCTTTTACACCTGAAGCATGAAAGCGGGCATGGCGCCCGGAGAAAGACCCCGGGGGAAAGACCCATGCGAATTCACAGCGATCTGGCGGGCATCATTGGCAATACGCCGCTTCTGAAACTGAAGAAGGCGTCTGAGCTGACCGGCTGCACCATCCTTGGGAAATGCGAATTCATGAACCCGGGCCAGTCGGTCAAGGACCGGGCGGCGCTGTATATCATCCGTGATGCGGTGGCGAAGGGGCTTTTGCAGCCCGGCGGCACCATTGTCGAAGGCACGGCCGGGAACACCGGGATCGGCCTTGCACTGGTCGGGAATTCGCTGGGCTTTCGCACAGTGATCGTGATCCCCGAGACCCAGAGCCAGGAGAAAAAGGACATGATCCGCCTCGCCGGGGCTGAACTCGTCCAGGTGCCGGCGGCGCCTTACAAAAACCTGAACAACTATATCCGCTATTCCGGGCGCCTGGCGGAAGAACTGGCCAGGACCGAGGCCAATGGCGTGATCTGGGCCAACCAGTTCGACAATACCGCGAACCGCCAGGCCCATATCGAGACGACCGGGCCCGAGATCTGGGAACAGACCGGCGGCAAGGTCGACGGCTTTGTTGCGGCAGTCGGCTCGGGTGGCACGCTGGCGGGGGTTGCGATGGCGCTCCAGCCCAAAGGCGTGAAGATCGGCCTTGCCGATCCGGAAGGCGCGGCGCTTTACAGCTATTACACCAGTGGCGTGTTCGAGAGCCCCGGCAATTCGATCACCGAAGGCATTGGCCAGGGCCGTATCACCGCCAATCTTGAAGGCTTCCGCCCCGATATGGCCTGGCGGATCCCGGATGCCGAGGCGCTGCCGCTGGCATTTGACCTCCTGACCGAAGAAGGGCTTTGCGTCGGTGGATCGTCGGCGATCAATATCGCCGGTGCGATCCGCATGGCGCAGGAAATGGGGCCTGGCCATACCATTGTCACGGTGCTTTGCGATTACGGCAACCGGTATCAGTCTAAGATGTTCAACCCGGCTTTCCTGAAGGATAAGGGCCTGCCGGTGCCGGAATGGCTGGCGCGCGGCAACCGCCCGCTGCCGGCGGTCTATCAGGATCTCTGAAGGGGGGCGCGGTGGCGGTCTGGTCTTTTGCGAGGCGGCCCGCATGAGGCTGCCACTTTGCATCCTGCACTGCCTGCTGGCGCTCTGGCTTGGCGTCGCTGCGCTTGCGCCAGCGCCGGTCCGGGCCGAAGGCGATGATCAGACCCAGCCGCTGGACTATGCGGCCTGGGGCGAGATTGCGACCACTGCCGAGGCCGAACTGGGCTCCGACACCGTCACCGATGCGCGGCTTGATGAGTTGCGCGGCCTTATCGTCGACTGGCGCGCCAAACTGACCCTGGCGCAGACCACCAATGCGTCCCGCATTGCCACGGTGCGTGAACAGATCAGCGCGCTAGGCCCGGCCCCGACGGGGGATGCCACAGAAGCGCCTGAAATCGCGCAGAAACGCAAAGATCTTGGCCAGCAGCTTTCCTTGTTGCAGGCGCCGGGCATTGCGGCAGAAGAGGCTTACCGCCGCGCCGATGGTCTGATCCGGGAAATCGACGGCAAGGCCCGCAGCCGTCACACTGACCAGCTTTTGCAGCTCTGGCCCTCGCCGCTGAACCCGGCCAACTGGCCCGAAGCGGCGGGTGGCCTGACCGACACCGCCCTGCGGCTCTGGGGCGAGCTGAGCACCAAACTCCATGACAGCCGCGCCAGAGCGCAGTTCTGGAATGCGCTGCCGCTGATCCTTTTGCTGCTGGCGGTGACTGTCGCCACCACGATTTTCGCCCGGCCCTGGATCGAGGCTTTTGCCGACCGGCTCCGCATCGGCAAGACCGAGGCGCGGCGGCGGATCTTTGGCCTGCTGGCCTCGCTCGGGCAGATCATCGTGCCGTCAATCGGTATGGTGGCCCTGTCGGCGGCGCTGATCCGCACCGGCTTTATGGGCCGCACCACCGGCGAGGTGGCGCTGGCGCTGCCGGTGCTGGGGGGCGTGGTCTTTGTTGCTTTCTGGCTGGCGGCGCGGGTATTTCCCCGGGTCGATGTCGACCAGGCGATCCTGCCCTTGCAGCGCAATCAGCGCCAGGAAGGCCGTATCCTTGCCGCGTTGATGGGGGTGGTGCTGTCCCTTGAGGCGCTGCGCCGGCTGACCATGGACGGTCAGAATTACCCCGATGCCGTCACGGCGGTTGCTAGCTTCCCGATGCTGGCCGGTGGTGGCATCCTTTTGTGGCGCATGGGGCGGATCCTGCGGCTCAGCCAAGAACAGGGCGAACAGAACGGCTATGGCGAAAAGCTGATCGGCCTTTTGGGACGGGCGCTGAAACTGATCGCAGTTGCGGGCCCGGGGCTTGCGGCCCTCGGCTATGTGACGGCCGGCGCGGCGCTGGTCTATCCGGCGATCATGTCGCTTGGGCTGATGGCGGTTCTGATCATCCTGCAACGGCTACTCGCTGATATCTGGGCGGTGGTCTACCCCGCCGCCGATGCCGAGGCCGAGAATGAACGCCTTGTGCCGGTGCTTGCAGGATTTGCGCTCGCGCTGATGTCGATCCCGCTTTTCGCACTGATCTGGGGCAGTCGGATCGCGGATTTAAGCGAGATCTGGACCCGGTTCCGCGAAGGCTTTCAGCTGGGCGACACCAGGGTCTCGCCCTCGGATTTCCTGCTTTTCGCAGTGATTTTCGTCATCGGCTACCTGATCACGCGGCTGTTTCAGGGCGCGTTGCGCAATTCTATCCTGCCGCGTACCCGGATGGATCGCGGCGGCCAGAACGCGCTGGTCTCGGGAACCGGTTATGTCGGCATTTTCTTTGCGGCGCTGGTGGCGATCAATGCGACCGGGATAGACCTCTCTGGCCTCGCCATCGTCGCCTCGGCGCTTTCGGTCGGTATCGGTTTCGGCCTGCAAAACATCGTGCAGAACTTCGTTTCCGGCATCATCCTGATGATCGAGCGCCCGGTTTCCGAGGGTGACTGGATCGAGGTCGGTACCACCCAGGGCATCGTGAAAACGATCTCGGTGCGCTCGACCCGCATTCAGACCTTTGACCGCAATGTCGTCGTCGTGCCAAATGCCGATCTGGTCAGCCAGCGCGTCACCAACTGGACCCGATTTGGTCTGGCCGGGCGCCTGATTGTGCCGGTGACCGTGGCCTGGACCGAGGATACGAGGCGGGTCGAGAAGCTTTTGCGCGAGATTGCAGAAGCACAGCCCATGGTGATCCTGAACCCGGCGCCGACCATCGTTTTGCAGGGGTTCAACGGCGGGCTGAATTTCGAGATCAGGGTCATTCTGCGCGATGTGAATTTCCAGGGCTCGGTGCGCAGTGATATCAACCATATGATCGTGCAGCGTTTTATTGCCGAGGGGATAAAGTTGCCCTCGACCAGCGCCGAGATCACGCTTGGGAATGCAGGCGAAATCGGGGCAGCGCTGCGCGGCACCGGGCAGGGGTAAGATGCAGCATCATTACAGGACCGAGCCCTATCTTCAGCAGTGTGAAACGCTTGTCACCGGCCATTCCCCCGAAGGCGGCATCGTGCTTGAGCGGTCCATTTTTTTCCCGACCGGCGGTGGCCAGCCCGGCGATTCCGGCCAGTTGATCTGGGAGGGCGGCAGGATCCCGGTCGGCACGACCACCCGCACCGGCGATGGGAATGTCGTGCTGGTGCCAGGCCTGCCGCAGGCGCTGCCGGCGGTGGGAACGAGGGTGGTGCAACGCCTCGACTGGGGCCGGCGATATCGCCATATGCGGATGCATACGGCGCTGCATCTGCTCGCGGCAGTGGTGGCGCGTCCGGTCACGGGCGGCCAGATCGGCGCAGCGAAGAGCCGGCTGGATTTTGATATTCCCGACCCGTTGCCGGATGTGCAGCGGCTGACCGCGCAGCTGAACCTGCTGATTGATACCGATCTGAAAGTGACCACGGGCTGGATCACCGAAGAGGAACTTGAGGCAAGGCCGGAGCTGATCCGCACGCTTTCAGTCCGGCCGCCCCAGGGTCATGGCCGGTTGCGGCTGGTCGGGATCGGGGAAGGGCCGGCACAAATCGACCTGCAGCCCTGCAGTGGCACCCATGTCGCGCGTATCGGCGAGGTCGGGCGTCTCACGGTCGGTGAAATCGTCAACAAAGGCCGCAATAACCGGCGGATCACCATCCGGCTGGATGACTGAAACAGGTGCAGCGGCCTGAAGGGCGGTTTCCCGCCGGGGGCGCTGCAGCGCTTGAAGAAGGGACCGGAGCAGGGGATCTCAGGCGGAGTGACCCGCCCGGACGGTTTTCTGTGCGGGGTCTGTTTGGTCTGAACACCTTCGCAGATGAGAAGGAACCGCCGGCGACGCTTCCTTGCTATCGATCTGAACTGACAGGGCTAACGGGAACGGCTGAGCCACTATGCTACATATGGGTTTCCGACAGAGACCTCCTGGCAATCAGGGGTGTTCATGCCTGCAGTCAGCGCGCCAGGGGCATTGGCTGGCGTTTGCGGCAATGGCCCAACAGTTGACCGGCGATGCGGTTCAGCGGCAGGCTCTCCATCGCGGCGCCGATTTCGACCGCTGCGCGGGGCATACCATAGACCGTGGAACTTGCCTCATCCTGGGCGAAGGTCACGGCCCCGGCGCGGCGCAGATCAAGGAGCCCCGCCGCCCCGTCACGCCCCATGCCGGTCAGGAGCGCCGCGGTGACCGAAGGCGCAAAGCTGAGCGCGGATTGAAACAGGATATCCACCGAGGGCGTATGGCCCGAGACCGGTGGCCCTGAATCCAGGTCGCAGATATGGGGCGTGCCGTGTTTCACGATCAGATGGCCAGGGCAGCCCGCGCCAATCACAACCGTGCCGGGAAGCAGCGCCCGTCCAGGCGCGGCGGGCACAACCTTCGCCGCGCAGCAACGGGAAAAGAGGCGCACGAGACTGTCTGAGAAACCCGCGCCGGTATGCTGGACGATGGCACAGGGCGGACAATTCGCGGGAAAGGCCGACAGAATCGTCAAAAGGGCATCGATCCCGCCGGTTGAGGCGCCGATCAGAATGATGCGGTCGGCCAAAAATGTACCGCCGGCCTCGTTTTGTGCAGCAATTGCATTTGGGCGGGAGGACACAGGGGAAGTAACAGGGCATTGTCTTTTGGCGCTTTCCAGCCACTGGACCAGGCCTGGCAAGGCCGTGGGATCGCTGCCGTTCTGGCGGATTTCGCCGGTAAGGCTGTCCGGAATTTCCAGCCAGGCGGTTTGTGCGACGCGAAACAGCGACAAAAGACCTTCGAATTCCGGCAAGCGTGTGAGGTCGCTTCCGATCAGTGCAAGTGCTGGCTCACTGCTCTCGCTGAGCATATAGGCGGAGGAAAGGTCTTGTACCTGGCCGCAGATCTCATAGCCGGGCAGCTCGCCAATACGCCGGCTCAGCCTTGCACCGCTGATGGCACGGGCCGTGGCAATCATGACTTTCTGCCTTTTCATGCGCGGCCTCCCTCTGTGAACAGGACAGGGGCAGGGCTGACCCGGCTGCAAATGCGGTGGCCTGTGCTGGAGAAGTGCAATCCTGGCAGGCGGGTCATGGCGTATTTTATCCGCTTGGTTGTGAGAGTTCAGAACAGAACCGGATCATCCGGTGCCGGCTCAGGGCGGGTCATTTCTGTGGCAAGGCCCGGAATTATCCTGCGGATTTCGGCGAGTCTGATGCGGCTGGCCAGTTTGGGCGCCGGGAGCGGTGGGGGAATATTGTCACTGGCAGCAGCGAGATCCTCAAGCAGCCGTCGCAGATCGTCGAGCCGTTGCCCGATACGGTCGATATCTTGCATGCCGGCGGGCGCGTTCCCATTGGTGGTGAGAATTGCCTTTTCGACTCGCAATAGCATATCGCGGCTGTCGCATAGCCCACGGGATATCGCTGTCAGCAGTGCAGCGAGACCATTGCGATCATATTGCGCCTGCACCTTCGGACAGGCAGATCCAGATTGCGTCATAGCGGCCCCACCACCCTTTCGATTGCCGTTTTTACCGTGGCAGCGGTGAACGGTTTTCGGATCAGATTGTTCAGGCCCAGCTCCTGGCCGCGTTTAAGGACCTCGGGAGAGGGGGTTCCGGTGATCAGAATGAAACCGATCTTCTGCGTCGCGGTGTTCCCGCGCAGGGCCGCGAGCAGATCGAGACCGGAAAGCCCCGGCATATTCATGTCGGATATGACGAGATGCACTGGGCTGGTTGCGAGCTTGCCCAGGACCGCGCCGCTGTCGGATTCAGTGGCGAAATGTCTGATGCCGATTTCTTCGAGGGATTGCGAGATCAAAGCGCGGCTGACGGACATGTCGTCAACAACCATCACGCGAAGGTTTTCTTTCAAACTCATTGGTTTATCCTTTTATGTCCTTGCTGCGGCGATAGGTGGTGATCCCTGCGCTGACGAGGTGGTTCATGGCCGGTCCTGAGATGCGTTCGGAATGGCCGATGAAGAGCAGCCCGCCTGGGCGCAGCAAGGCTGCAAATCTGCTCCAGAGGCGGGCCTGGGTTGGCTTGTCGAAATAGATTGCCACATTGCGGCAAAAGATCGCGTCAAATGGCCCGCGCATCGGCCAGTCTCCAACAAGGTTAAGCTCTGCAAAGCGGATCAGGCCGGTGACACATGGATCCGGAGAGAAACATCCTGCGGCCCGGGTGGTGATAAAACTCTTGCGAAAGGCGGGCGGGATGCCGCGCGCTTCCTCTGCGGGATAGACCGCAGCTCGTGCCTTTGCGATAATGGCCGGGTCAATATCGGTGGCGAGAATGCGGATATTGAGCTTTGCCGCATCGGGCAGCAGATCAAGGATCCGCATCGCGACCGAATATGGTTCCTGGCCGGCAGAGCATCCGGCTGACCAGACCCGGAGCCTCTGGCCTGATCTGAGGCCGGACAGGCTGGGTTTCAGCAGGTTTTCTGCGAAGATGTCGAAGTGATGCGCTTCACGGAAGAAGCTGGTCACATTGGTGGTCAGCGCAGTGACGAAGGCCTCACGTTCGGCCTGGAAATCGCCCGATTCCAGTCTTGAGCAGAAAGAGGCGATATCTCTGCACTGAAACTCCTGCAACAGCCGGGTGATCCGGGACTGGACGACCTGTTTTTTGTTTTCCTGTAAGACGAGGCCGAATTCGCGTTGTGCATAATCGGCGACCCGGCGAAATTCGGCATTGCTGAAATCGCTGATTTCGGGTTCGGGGGGGATGAGGGGACGGGGGGCGGTCCGGGTCATGCTGCCTGTTTCGATTTGCATTGAATGACCGCCTCGAGATCGATCACCCGGGTCATGCCTTCCTCCATCTGGATGATGCCGGTGATGGAGGCGCGCGTGCTTTCAGAGCGGATATCGGGTGTCTCCTGGATCTGGTTTCTGGCGACCGAGAGGATTTCTGAGACCGCCTCGACGAGGAGACCGACGGTCTGATTGCCGATGGTGGCGACCACGACCACATTGCGCGGATTGTCCTGGGTGGGGCCAAGGCCGAACCGGGCGGAGAGATCATAGATCGGGATGACCGAGCCGCGCAGGTTCATCACGCCAAGAACCTCTTTCGGCGCATGGGGCAGGGGCGTGACCGTGCTCCAGCGACGGATCTCGCGGACATGGGAGATATCGAGCGAGAAGCTCTGCGCGCCGGCGAAGAAGGTGACGAATTCGACGTCAAGGCGGCTCGCGGGATCAATGGATTGCATGGGGGCCTCCGGTTTGGGGCTGGGGCAGGGCCTGGGCCCGCGCGGCCAGCGGATGGAAGGACTGAGAGGCCGGGTCCGCTGTGGCGCCGGCCGCAGGCGGCAGATAGTTTGCGCCGTTGCGCCCATTGATCAGCCCGGACATGTTCGAGGTCAGGGCTTCGGTATCGAGGATCAGGGCGATCTGGCCGTCGCCCAGCACAGTTGCCGCCGAGACGCCGGGAATGGCGCCGTAATTTGAATCGAGGCCCTTGATCACCACCTGCCGTTGATCCAGCACGGCATCCACCATCAGTGCGCAATGGGCCTGGGCATCGGTTTCCACCAGAAGGGCAAGTGAGGCCTGAGCCGGATCCCGTCGACCGAAACCAAGGCATTCGGCGACATCGATCATCGGCAGGAAACGGCCACGGATGGAGAGCAATCGGTCGGAGGTTCCAAGGAGATGCAGATCGGCGGCAGTCGGGCGGATGGTTTCGATCACCGATGCGATCGGAATGACCATGGTTTGGCCGGCTACGGAAATGACCATGCCATCCATCACGGCAAGGGTCAGGGGCAGTGAAATGGTAAACTCGGTGCCGCTGCCAAGGGTCGAGCTGATCGCAATCCGACCGCCAAGGGCTGCAACAGCGTTTTTCACCACGTCAAGGCCAACCCCCCGCCCGGAGAGATTCGAGATTTTCTCGGCCGTAGAAAAACCAGGCAGGAATAAGAGGTTATCAATCTCTGCATCGGTCAGTTCGGCACCCTCTGCCACCAGGCCGTGTGAGATTGCTTTTGCGAGGATGCGACTGCGGTCCAGCCCGCCGCCATCGTCGCTGATGGTGATGATCACGCTGCCGGAACGGTGTGCGGCAGAGAGGCGAATAGTGCCTTCAGGATCCTTGCCAGCCGCCGCACGAGCTGCGGCACTTTCGAGCCCGTGATCAACAGCATTGCGGATCATATGGGTCAGCGGATCCGCCAGCCTCTCAACCACTGTCTTGTCGACTTCGGTCGCATCGCCAATGGTGACCAGATGCGCGGCTTTACCGGTTGCTTCGGCCGCCTCGCGCACGATGCGGGACATGCGCTGGAAGAGCGGTTTCACCGGCTGGGCACGGATTGCCATCACCGCCTCTTGCAGGTCACGCGCAAGCAGGCGGTAATCCTCGGTATGGGAGATGATTTCTGTGTCTGCGGGCAGGGACAGGTCGGTCACGCTCTGTTCGATCATCGCCTGGTTGATGATCAGCTCGCCTACCGCGTTGATCAGCCGGTCCACCCGCTCCAGATCGACACGCAATGTGGGTTTTGGACCACGCCCTTCGGCATCATCCTCGCTTTTCGGAAGACGGCGCCGGAGAAGGGCGCTGGCGCCTTCGCCAATTGTTTCTCTCGCCGTGTCTTTATCTGGCGGAGGTGCGGAGGTCCCGATCTCCGCATCCGGTGCAGGGCCGGCTGAGGGGGAGAGGGCGACCTGCTCTGGTTCGGGGGCGCGCGTCTGAAATGTCAGAGGCTCCCTCAGAGGCTCTGTCAGAGGCGCAGGCGAGGGGAGCGCGACAGCCGGGTCTTCGATCCCGCTCGCAGGCGTGATTTCCGCCGCGACGGAAAGCTCACACAGGCCACGCACGAATTCGAAATGGGCCTCGACTGCCGCTTGGGGCAGATGGCTTGCAACCAGAATATCCCATGCAAGACAAGGCTTTGCCGGGTCGAACTCAGCCAGTTCCGGCAAGGAGGAGAGATCCGGTCTGATCTCGAGCTCGCCGGGGGCTGCGAGGCTTGTGATCAATACCAGCGGATCATGGCCATTGCTGTAAAGCTGCGGCCAGGGAATGAAGCGGATCCGGTGGCGGGGAGCGCTGATGGTCTTGTCGGGGGGGAGACCGGCGGGCGCAGGCGCCGCCCTCACCCCGGAGCCAGACATCAGAGGATCGGGGAGGGACAGATCCGGGATTGGGAATTCCTGGTCCGGAAGGTCAAGGGCGGGCAGACCGGGACTTGCGCCGAAATCCAGCGTGATGGCACTGAAGCCGAAATCTTCATCGGCGGCCGGCTGCGCGAAACCGGCATCACCGAGGCAGGTGCCAAGATTGACAAGAAACGCGGCTGTGACCTCTGCATCGATGCTGCGTTCTTCGCGCGCGGCCTCGACCTGATCGGCGAGATGATCTGCCGAACGCAACAATATATGCATTACCTCATCGCTCAGATCGAGCCGGTCCGAACGGATTTCATCAAGGACCGTCTCGAACCGATGGGCAAAGGCGACCAGATCCGAGAGCGCGAAGGCACCGGCCCCGCCTTTGATCGAATGAACGGCGCGGAAGACGGCATTGAGACATTCACTGTCGGCCTCGCCGGTCTCCATCCTGGCGAGACCTTCGGCCAGCGCCTCAAGCAGATCCTCGCATTCTTCGAAAAACGTGTCACGAATGGATTGCATTGACATGGTCAGGCCTGTTCCCGTTCGGAATGGCCGGGGCCGGCATAACCGGTGACACGGCGCAAGATGGCGATCAGTTGCAGATCCTCGAAAGGCTTTACCAGCCAGCCGGTGGCGCCTGCGGCCCGGGCACGCGCTTTCAGTGCCTCGCCGCTTTCGGTGGAAAGCACCAGAATCGGCACGCGGGTATTATGTGTGCCGGTGCGAATGGCCTCGATCACGCCGAAACCGTCGAGCCGGGGCATATTGATGTCGGTGATCACAACGTCAGGATCGACCTCGCTGAACATATCGACACCGTCTTTGCCATCATTCGCAGTGGCACAGGCGAAGCCGGCATTCTCGACCGCCTGCCGGAGCAATGTGCGGATGGTCAGGGAATCATCAATTGCCAGGATACGCAGGGTCATACCGGCAGCACCTCCGCCCCGGGATCAAGGCCGAGAGGGGCCGCGAGACCCAGCCAGCGCAGTTGTTCGATGTGACCGGGCGCGAGGCCGGTTATGGAAAACGCGATTCCCCTGGCGCGCCAGGTTCTGGCCGCAACAAGTAGTGTTTCGATCAGTGGCCCATTGGGGAGGCGGAGCCGGCTGGCATCGACCTCGACCGGCTGGTGCTGATGGCGGCGCAGGAAAGCCAGAATTGCAGGATCGCCCAGCGGATCGGCCCGCTCCGTCAGTTCGAGCTTTGCAGATTGCGCGCGGGTCTCTGAACCCGCCAGGTCTGACGCCGGACGATCCGGGTCTGGCGGGTCCGAATCCGGAGAGCCTGCATCCGCGATACCCGAATCTGGCAGCCCCGAAACTGGCAGCTCTGAACCTGGCATGGCCATGGCCCCCTGTTAGCAACACCTCTGATCCGGATATGGATAGACCGCTGAAACTTAAGGAAAGGTTGTTCCGGCCCGGTCAGCTGCCTGAAAATTCGTCGATCTTTCGCAGATTTTATGCATCCGCCGGCAATCGGGCTTCTGGTCTTAGGGCCATTTTGCGTCTGGCCCTAATGACGCAGCGCGATTTCCGCGATACTCGCGGCGAAGGCGATCTCGCAGGGAAAGGCAGAGCCATGGAAGGCATTCAGGGCATGAACGATATGGGGCGCGTGGTCGAAGCCGACCGCGCCCATGTCTGGCACCATCTGGCGCAGCATAAGGCGTTTGAAACCGCTGACCCGCGCGTGATCGTCGAGGGCAAGGGCATCCGGGTCTGGGATGCCAAAGGCAAGGAATATATCGACGCGGTTTCGGGCGGTGTCTGGACGGTGAATGTCGGCTATGGCCGCGAGTCCATCGCCAATGCCGTGCGTGACCAGCTGATCAAAATGAACTATTTCGCCGGTGCGGCGGGCACGGTCCCGGGCGCGCTGTTTGCCGAAAAGCTGATCACCAAAATGCCGGGCCTGACCCGGGTATATTATTCGAACTCGGGCTCCGAGGCGAATGAGAAGGTCTATAAGATGGTGCGCCAGATTTCAGCGCGTCATCACGGCGGCAAGAAATGGAAGATCCTCTACCGTGACCGCGACTATCACGGCACCACCATCGCCGCCTTGGCGAGTGGCGGCCAGGACGAGCGGTCCAGCCAATACGGGCCGTTCCCCGACGGATTCGTGCGGGTGCCGCATTGTCTGGAATACCGCAAGCAGTGGGATGTCGAGAATTACGGCGAGCGCGCCGCTGACGCCATTGAGGAAGTGATCCTGCGCGAAGGCCCGGACACGGTCGGTGCCATCGTTCTGGAACCGGTGACCGCAGGCGGCGGCGTGATCGTGCCCCCGAAAGGTTATTGGGAACGCGTGCAGGAGATTTGCACGAAATACAATATCCTGCTGCATATCGACGAGGTCGTCTGCGGTATGGGCCGCGCCGGTGCCTGGTTCGGCTATCAGCATTACGGCATCAAGCCCGATTTCGTGACCATGGCGAAGGGCCTTGCCTCGGGCTATGCGGCGATCTCCTGCACCGTGACCACCGAGCGCGTGTTCGAAATGTTCAAGGATGATGCCTCGGATCCGCTGAGCTATTTCCGCGACATTTCGACCTTTGGCGGCTGCACCTCCGGCCCGGCAGCGGCGCTGGAAAACATGCGGATCATCGAGGACGAGGATCTGATCGGCAATACGGTCGCCATGGGCGATCGCTGCCTCGCGAATCTCCAGGCGCTGATGGAAAAGCACAAGGTGATCGGCGATGTGCGCGGCAAAGGCCTGTTCCTTGGCGCCGAGCTGGTGGCGGATCGCGGCACCAAAGAGCCGGTGGCCGAAAAGCTCGCGGCCCAGGTTGTGGCGGAATGCGGCGCGCAGGGGGTGATCATCGGGGTGACGAACCGCTCACTGCCGGGCTTCAACAACACGCTCTGCCTTGCACCGGCGCTGATCGCGACGCCGGACAATATCGACGAGATCACCGGGGCCATCGACGTCGCCCTGACCCGCGTTTTCGGCTGATCCCGTTTCAGGTGACATCAGGGGCCGCGGTGGAAACCTCGCGGCCCTTTTTGCGTTTCAACCGCTGAAAACCGGGTGGAGATCCAGCTCTCCCACCGGTGCCGCTCCGGTCAGCCCGCGTGAGAGCACATAATCTGACGGGATCCCGGCGCAGCCGAGGCCCGCGCGCGCCGCAAAACCAAAGCGCTGATAATAGTGCGGATCACCGACCAGCGCCGCGCCGGGAGACCGCGCCGCCTCCAGCCGTTGCAGCGCTGCCTGCATCAGGGCGGAACCCATGCCCTGACCCTGGCGGGAAGGCAAAACAGAGACGGGTGCAATCAGCGCATACCCGCTTTGCCCCCCTATCCTGCAGGGTGAGGCCGCGATATGGCCGATCAGCTGGCCGTCTTTTTCGGCGACCAGCGACAGCAACAGTGCCTGCGCCGCGCGCAGACCGCTGACCAGACAGGCCTCATTGCCATCCCTGTGCGGCGCCTCCAGAAAGGCTGTGGTGATCAGGGCGGAGATGAGATCCTCGTCCTCACGTCTCTCATCGCGGATCTGCATCTGTATCCTCCCGGGCGGGGTTCTGGCCGAGCGGGGTTCTGGACGCCGCCGACCCGGCGACATATCTTCGCCGCAGGTTCAGGGAGAATATGGATGCTCAAGGGAATTGACCACCGGCTGAATGCCGATGTGCTGGGCACACTACGCGCGATGGGACATGGCGATATGCTGATCCTCGTCGACACCAATTTCCCCGCCCATTCGGTGGCGAAAGAGACCGTGCTGGGCCGGCCCCTGCTGATGGAGAACCTGACGGCGGCCGAGGCGGCGAATGCGATCCTCTCGGTACTGCCGCTCGATGATTTCGTGCCGGATTTCGCGGGCCGGATGGAGGTTGTCGGCGACGCCGATGCCCGCCCCGAGGTGCAGGCAGAGGTCCAGGCCGAGATCGACCGTGCCGAAGGTCGCGCCCGCCCGCTGCCGGGGATCGACCGTTTCGCCTTTTACGATCTCGCGAAACAGGCCTATGCGGTGGTGGTCACCGGAGAGCGCCGGTTCTACGGCTGTTTCATGTTGCGCAAGGGCGTCATCGCGCCCGAGGCGTGACCTTCAAGACCGGAGCTGATGATGAGTGCAGTCAAACCTGTGGTGGTGCTTGGCATTTTCAATGCCGATGCGGTCTATCGCGCCAGCCGTCAGCCCAAGATCGGCGAGACGATCATGGGCGAGGATTTCAAGCTGGAGCCGGGCGGCAAAGGGTCGAACCAGGCTGTGGCGGCGGCAAAAGCCGCAGGGCCGGGCGGCGGTGCCCATATCATCACCCGACTCGGCCGGGATGATTTCGCGAAAATGGCGCGCACGGTCTGGTCCGACGCCGGTGTGATTCCTGAAGTCACCGAAGATGCAACAAGCCATACCGGCTCGGCCTTCATCTTCATCGAGGCGGCGACCGGCAATAATGCGATCATCGTGGCCGCCGGGGCAGGAGGGCGGATCACGCCCGGGGATCTCGAGGCCCGGGCAGATCTGATCCGGGGCGCGGGCGTTTTCATCACGCAGCTCGAACAACCGATCGAGGCGGCGCGGACCGGGCTGCGCCTCGCGCGCGAAGCGGGCGTGACCACTATCCTCAACCCGGCCCCGGCGGCAGAGCTTGATGACGCGCTGCTGGCGCTTTGCGATTATCTGACGCCAAACGAATCCGAGGCCGAGCTGCTGACCGGCATTCCGGTCACTGATATCGCCTCCGCCGTTTCTGCGGCGGATGCGCTCCTCGCGCGCGGGGTTGGCGCGGTGGTGGTGACGCTCGGCGCGAATGGTGTTCTCTATCGTGACCGTGAGACACAGCTGCATATCCCGGTCGTCAGCGCTGGCCCGGTGGTTGAGACAACAGGCGCGGGTGATGCCTTTAACGGAGGCTTCGCGGTCGCGCTTTCCGAAGGGATGGAGATCGAAACTGCGTTGCGATTCGGCAATGCAACAGCGGGTCTCAGCGTCATCCGTGCAGGGGCCGCCTCTGCCATGGCCGGGCGCGATGAAATTGACGCGCTGCTGGCAAAAGACTGACATCCGCCCTTTTGCTGCTTTCGGGAGCCTCCGGCGGGGATATTTAAAGACAGATGAAAAAGATGCCCCTTTTCATCTGTCTCTTAAATATCCCGGGGGGAGCGCGAATGCGCGTGGGGGGCAGCGCCCCCTTTCTGAGGTTTCGCATTGGGAAACGGCGCTGTGGCTCTGGTGGCGATATCCTCCGTCCGGTCAAGTTTTTGCGAAACTGTCACACTGGGGTTACAAAACCGAAGCATCACGGCCGCAGAAGGGAACTGCCCGTATGAGGGCTTCCTGTAACCCGAACGGACGTGGTCATGACGGTCCTGCCTCTATTGATGATCCTCGCGGTGCTCGCTGCCGCCGGTTTCATCCTCGGTCGCCAGCGCGCGCTGGCACTGGCCGGGGGTGAGACGAAAAAACTCCATTCTCTGCCCGCCTATTATGGCTGGCATGCCGCGATCATGGCCTTTGTGCCCGCGTTTATCGCGTTGATCGCCTGGTTGCTGATACAACCATTTTTCATTGAGAGCGCCGCGCTGACGCATCTGCCGGCAGCCATGGCGCAGGATACGACCGCTGCCACGCTGGCCATGTCGGATGTGCGCAAGATCGCAGGTGGTCTGGATGGCGCGGTTTCGGCTGGGGCGCTTGATGAGGCCGGGATCCGGGCCCTTAATGCGTCCGAAGATCTGCGCGCCTTTTTCGGCACGGTGGGTGTGGCGCTGGCTGCCCCCGTATCGCCCGAGGTTCTGGCGGCTGCGATCCAGTATCGCGAGTCGGTCGCCTCGGCTTCGGTGGTGCGTGCGGTTGTGATCCTTCTGATCGCCGTGGCCGCACTGGCCTGGGCGCTGAAGCTGACCGCGCCGGATTTCTGGGCGCGGAACCGCGTTGAAAAGGTCGTGCTCTGGCTTTTGATGCTGGCCTCGCTGATCGCGATCCTGACCACGGTCGGCATCATCTGGTCGCTTCTGTCCGAGAGCTTCAACTTCTTCAGCCAGTATCCGATCGGGGATTTCTTCTTCGGTCTGACCTGGAACCCGAAATTCGGCGGTGGTTCGGATCTTGGCTTCATCCCGCTCTTCTGGGGCACGATCTATATCACCATCATCGCGCTTCTCGTCGCGGTGCCGCTGGGTCTTTTCGCCGCGATCTATCTGGCGGAATATGCCTCGAGGCGCACCCGGGCCTGGGTCAAGCCGATGATTGAGGTGATCGCCGGCATCCCGACGGTGGTCTATGGTCTTTTCGCCCTGATCACGGTCGGGCCCTTCCTGCGCGACTTCTTCTCGGCACCGATGGGGCTGGGGAATTCGGCGGCCTCGGTGATGACCGCCGGTATCGTGATCGGTCTGCTGAACATCCCGTTCATCTCGTCTCTGTCGGATGACATCATCAATGCAGTGCCGCAGAGCCTGCGCGACGGGGCCTTCGGCCTAGGTTCGACCAAATCCGAGACCATCCGCCAGGTCGTGCTGCCCGCCGCCCTTCCGGGGATTGCCGGTGCGATCCTGATGGGCGCCTCCCGCGCCATCGGTGAGACGATGATCGTGGTGATGGGGGCAGGGGCTGCGGCCAAGCTCAGCCTGAACCCCTTTGAGGCCATGACCACAATGACGGTGAAAATCGTCGGTCAGCTGACCGGGGATACCGATTTCAACAGCCCTGAAACCCTTGTGGCTTTCGCACTGGGCATGACGCTCTTTGTCATCACGCTTTTGCTGAATGT
Source organism: Pseudomonas sp. GX19020 (assembly GCF_023371075.1). Taxonomy (NCBI): domain Bacteria; kingdom Pseudomonadati; phylum Pseudomonadota; class Gammaproteobacteria; order Pseudomonadales; family Pseudomonadaceae; genus Pseudomonas; species Pseudomonas sp. GX19020. Next base: position 597,222 of record NZ_JAMCCR010000001.1, on the reverse strand, counting down.
GATGGCCGTCTGGATTGTGCGGAAATACCGGGAGCAATACGAATGAGCGAAATTTCCGCAAATGGCCCTCTCGGCGGCCCGGCTTCGGCGCCGGGCAAGCCGAAGGTCTCGATCATCGGCCAGTCGGCGCGGATGAAGGCAAGGAACCGCACCGAAAGCATCTTCAAGATACTCGGCCTCTCGGCGATCCTGTTCAGCCTCGCCGTCCTTGCCCTGATGCTCTTCACCATCTTCCGCGACGGTACCTCGGCCTTCTTTCAGACCAAGGCGACCTTCCCGATCACGCTTTCGGCCGAAGTCATCGACCCTGCCGGCAATCGCAACCGCGATGACCTGACGAAACAGACCACGATGACCTATAACAAGGTCGTCAATGAGGCCTTCCTGGCAGCGCTCGCAGCCAATGGGATCAAGACCGATGATGTTCCGCAAAAGGAAATCACCGACATGATCTCGAAAGGGGCGGCGGGGGAGCTGCGGGCCGATGTGCTCGCCAATCCCGCGCTGGTGGGCCAGACCATTGATGCGAGCATCGTGCTCGGCGGCCGGATCGACGGCTATATGAAAGGCCGCGTCACCCGGGAAAGCGCAGAGCGCGACTCGAATGTGACCCTCGGGCAGCTCGATATCGCAGACCGGATGAAAGAGGCCGGGATGCTGGCTACGGTCTGGAACTGGGATTTCATCACCAATACCGACAGCTCGGACACCCGTCCAGAGACCGCCGGTCTGGGTGTCGCGATCCTCGGCTCGGCTTACATGATGTTTCTCGTGCTGATCATGTGTGTGCCGGTCGGTGTGGCGGCCTCGATCTATCTTGAGGAATTCGCGCCGAAGAACCGCTGGACCGATCTGATCGAGGTGAATATCGCGAACCTCGCAGCCGTGCCCTCGATCGTTTATGGGATCCTGGGTCTTGCGATCTTCATCAACGTCATGGGCGGCCAGATGGGCGTCGAGGCGCTGAAGATGTCGGCCTCGCTTGTGGGGGCCCTGGTGCTCAGCCTGCAGACCCTGCCGACGATCATCATTGCGACCCGTTCGGCGATCCGCGCGGTGCCGCCCTCGATCCGTGACGCGGCGCTTGGGATCGGCGCCTCAAAGATGCAGACCGTGTTCCACCATGTGCTGCCGCTCGCGATGCCGGGCATCCTGACCGGCACCATTCTGGGCCTTGCCTCGGCGCTTGGCGAAACCGCACCCCTGCTGCTGATCGGCATGGTGGCCTTCGTCGCCAACTATCCGTCGGCGCCCTGGGATGGTGGCTTTTCGGATCCCGCGACTGCGCTGCCGGTGCAGGTCTATTCCTGGGCCTCGCGCTCGGACCCGGCCTTTATCGAACGGTCGAACGGTGCCATCATCGTCCTGCTGGTCTTCCTTCTCATCATGAACCTGACGGCCATCTTCCTGCGCCGCAAGTTCGAGCGCCGCTGGTAAGCAGCGAACAGGCGAAAGCGAGTAATGAACATGAATGATATGCGTATTGCTGATCGCACCGTTGAGACCAACGGCATCCGGATCAAGGCCAGCACTGTCCAGGTCTATTATGGCGAGAGCCAGGCCATCAAAGATGTCTCGGTCGATATCCCCGATAAGGCTGTCACCGCGTTTATCGGGCCGTCGGGCTGCGGAAAATCGACCTTCCTGCGCACGCTGAACCGGATGAATGACACGATCCCGATCTGTAAGGTCCAGGGTGAGATCCTGCTTGATGGCGAAAATATCTACGACAAGCGGGTCGACCCGGTGCAGCTGCGCGCCAAGGTCGGCATGGTGTTCCAGAAGCCGAACCCCTTCCCGAAGTCGATCTATGACAATGTGGCCTACGGCCCGCGCATCCATGGTCTGACCCGTTCCAAGGCGGAACTTGACGGGGTTGTGGAATCGAGCCTCCGGAAGGCCGCTTTGTGGAATGAGGTCAAGGACCGCCTCCATGCGCCCGGTACCGGCCTTTCGGGTGGTCAGCAGCAGCGTCTGTGCATCGCGCGCGCCGTGGCGACCTCGCCGGAGGTTCTGTTGATGGATGAACCCTGTTCGGCGCTTGACCCGATTGCGACCGCACAGGTCGAGGAGCTGATCGACGAGCTGCGTTCGAATTTCTCGGTGGTGATCGTGACCCATTCGATGCAGCAGGCCGCCCGTGTCAGCCAGAAAACCGCTTTCTTCCACCTCGGCAACCTGGTGGAATATGGCGAAACCTCGCAGATCTTCACCAATCCGAAAGATCCGCGCACTGAATCCTATATCACCGGCCGCATCGGCTGAGGGGAGAAGAGACCATGCAAGACAGTCACATTGTTTCTTCCTTTGACCGCGATCTGGAAGGTGTCCAGGCCCAGGTGATGAAGATGGGTGGCCTGGTTGAGAAGGCGCTTCTCGATGCGGCCGAAGCGCTGGAACTGCGCGACGAGGCGCTGGCGGAAAAGGTGCGCCAGGGCGACCGCGCAATCGATGGGCTGGAAGAGCTGATCCAGACCGAATGTGCCCGGATCATCGCACAGCGCTCACCGGCGGCCTCGGATCTGCGCACCGTCCTGACGGTGATGCGGCTTTCGACCGCGCTGGAACGCTCGGGCGATTACGCGAAGAACCTCGCGAAACGCAGCCTCGTTCTGATGGGTATGGCGCCTGTGGGCACCGCCACCGGTACCGTGCGGCGGATGGCGAAACTTGTGGTCCAGCAGATGTCGGATGCGCTGGACGCCTATATCGCGCGCGATGCGGTGCGGGCCCGCGAGATCCGCGCCCGTGATCAGGAAATCGACCAGATGTATTCCGGTCTCTTCCGCCAGCTGCTGACCTATATGCTGGAAGATCCGCGCACCATCACCGCCTGTATGCATCTGCATTTCATTGCGAAAAACATCGAGCGCGTTGGCGATCACGCCACGGGCATCGCTGAGCAGGTGATTTATCTGGTCGAGGGCGAGCTGCCCTCTGATGACCGTCCGAAACATGATGCCGTTTCCGAGACGGTCTGACCTGGACGGAATGTGAAGGAGTAGCATATGGCACAGGACGGCAGACCGACCGTGCTTCTGGTCGAGGACGAGCCCGCGCAGCGGGAGGTCCTCGCCTATAACCTCGACGCCGAAGGATTCCGGGTGGTTCCGGCGGATAATGGCGAGGATGCCCTGATCCTTGTCGAGGAAGAGGCGCCCGATATCATCATCCTTGACTGGATGATGCCCAAGCTTTCCGGCATCGAAGTGTGCCGGCGGCTTAAAATGCGGCCCGAGACCCGGTCGACCCCGATCATCATGCTCTCGGCCCGCGCCGAAGAGGTGGACCGGATCCGGGGCCTTGAAACCGGGGCGGATGATTATGTCATCAAGCCTTATTCGGTTCTCGAACTGATGGCCCGTACCCGCGCGCAGCTGCGCCGGGTCAGGCCCTCGACCGCCGGTGTGGTGCTGGAATATGGCGATATCCGGCTCGATCCCGAGACGCATCGTGTCTACCGCTCGGACAAGGTGCTGAAGCTCGGGCCGACCGAATTCCGTCTGCTGACCACGCTGATGGAAAAACCGGGGCGGGTCTGGTCGCGCGAGCAGCTTCTGGACCGGGTCTGGGGCCGTGACATCTATGTCGATACGCGGACGGTGGATGTTCATGTCGGGCGTCTGCGCAAATCGCTGATGCAGTTCGGCGGCGATGATCCGGTCAGAACGGTGCGCGGCGCGGGCTATGCGCTTGGGTAAAGGGGGTGCCTCTTCGGGGCGCTCTGCCTCCGGCGGGCGTGTTACAGTCGCGGGGAAATGATAAAGGGCCCGCCGGGGGATCGGCGGGCCCTTTGTTCTCGCTCTGGTCCCTGACCCGGGAACTAAAATCTGCGGCTTTCAGCGGTTGCCTCCGGCGGGAGGTGTTGGGTCAGGGGGAACGGGGCGTGTATGGCCTGGGATCAGGCGCGCGGGTTCAGCAGTTTCCCAAGGAGCGCATTGGCGCGGATCGTGCCGAGGCGCGCGCCATTCTCAATGACGGCGAGGGTTTCGGTGCCGGAGGTGATCGCCTCCATCACCTCGCGAACCGGCATTTCGGGATGGATTTCGCGACCGGCGGGGAGGGCGGTGCCCGCCTCCATCACATCGCGCGCGGTGAGAACGCCGAGCGGGTTCATATGGGCCACGAAGTCGGCGACGTAATCCGAGACCGGGTTCGCGATGATCTCGCGTGCGGTGCCGCATTGCACGATGCGTCCGCCCTCCATCAAAGCGATGCGGTTGCCGAGTTTGAAGGCCTCATCAAGGTCATGGCTGACGAAGATGATGGTGCGTTTCAGCCTTGCCTGAAGGTCGAGGAGCTCGTCCTGAAGATGGGCGCGGATCAGCGGGTCGAGGGCCGAGAAGGGCTCGTCCATCAGAAGGATCGGCGCTTCGGTGACAAAGGCGCGCGCAAGGCCGACACGCTGCTGCATACCGCCCGAAAGCTCTCCGACCTTGCGGTCGGCCCATTGGCTGAGGTTCACAAGCTTCAGCTGAGTGTCGACGCGGTCGCGGCGTTCCGACGGGCTGATCCCGGCAAGTTCGAGGCCGAGGCCCACATTGTCGCGCACGGTGCGCCAGGGCAGCAGACCGAATTGCTGGAAGACCATGGCGATGCGGTTGGCACGCAACCCGCGCAGTTCTTCGGCGCTGGCTCTGGTGACCGAGACCATCTGACTGCCATCATGGACCCTGACCTCGCCGCGCACCACCGGATTGAGCGCATTGACGCCCCGGAGCAACGTTGATTTGCCCGACCCCGAGAGGCCCATCAGCACGAGGATCTCGCCCTCTGCGACGCTCAGGCTGCAGTCATGCACGCCCAGCACCTGGCCGGTGCGGGCCTGGATCTCGGCCCGCGACAGCCCTTCGTCCATCAGCGGCAGGGCGCGGTCCGGCCGGTCGCCGAACACGATAGAGACGCGGTCGAATTCTACAGCTTTTCTGGTCATTTGCGTCTCACCCGCAGCATACGGTCCAGCATGACGGCGACCACCACAATGATCAGCCCCGATTCAAAGCCGAGCGCGGTATTGCCCTGTTGCAAGGCGCGCACCACCGGAATGCCAAGCCCATTTGCGCCGACCATGGCCGCGATCACCACCATCGACAAAGACAGCATGATGGTCTGGTTGAGCCCCACCATGATCTGCGGCAAAGCCCAGGGCAGTTCGACCTTGAGCAGCTTCTGGCGCGGTGTCGCGCCGAAGGCGGTGGCCGCTTCGGTCAGGGCGAGGGGGGTCGAGGACACGCCAAGATAGGTCAGCCTGATCGGGGCCGGCAGCACGAAGACGACCGTGGCCAGAAGCCCGGGCACCATGCCAAGGCCGAAGAACACGACCGCAGGGATCAGATAGACGAAGGTCGGCAATGTCTGCATCAGGTCAAGCACCGGCGAAAGCGCGGCATAGAGCTTTGGGCGATGGGCGCAGGCAATGCCGATGGGAACGCCGACAGCCATGCAGGTGATGCAGGAATAAAACAGCAAAACAAGGGTTTGCGTGGTTTCCTTCCAATATCCCTGGTTCAGGATGAACAAAAAGCCAAAGAGGACCAGCAGGCAAAGCTGCCAGGATCTTTGCCGCCACCAGGTCAGCGCCATGAAGATCGCCACCACCACCAAAGGATGCGGATATTGCAGCACATCAAGCGTGCTGTTGATCAGCCAGCTCAGCGCGTCACTGATGGCGTCGAACAGCCAGCTGAGATTCAGCTTGAGCCAGTCCACCACTGTCTTCGCCATGGCGCCGATGGGGATTTTTGCGATCTTGTCATAGCCGAAAAAGGCGAGAACCGAGGCGAAGAATGAGTCCATTGCTGCCTGTCCAGGAAGGAAACCGGGCAAACGGAGCGGGCGGCGGCGGCGCGCTGCGCCTGAGGCGACCCTCTCCGGCTGCGGTGTCAGGGGCGGCCCCGGCCGGGTTTACCGGTGCAAAACGGGGCCGGTCAGACGGGGGCCGGGCGCGTGGCCCGGACCCTGCCTGCATCAGTTCAGGCCGGCTTCGACCGCCGCCACTGCGTCGCCGCCGTCTTTGGTGGTCACACCGGCAAGCCAGGGCTTCCAGGCGTCGGGATTGGCTTTAAGCCAGGCTTTCGCCGCCTCATTCGGATCGGTGCTGTCATTGAGGATCGCCCCCATGATCTCATTTTCCATCGCCAGCGAGAATTCCAGGTTTTCGAGGAACTTGCCGGTATTGGGGCATTCAGCGACATAGCCCTTGCGGGTATTGGTGTTCACGATGGCACCGCCGAAATCCGGGCCAAAGACATCATCACCGCCCGAAAGATAGGTCAGTTTGAAATTCGAGTTCATCGGATGCGGCTCCCAGGCGAGGAAGACGATCGGTTTACTGGCCGCGCTGTTGCGTTCCACCTGGGCCAGCATGCCCTGTTCCGAGCTTTCGACGATATCGAATTTGCCAAGGCCAAACTGGTCAGCGCCGATCATGTCGAGGATCAGGCGGTTGCCGTCATTGCCGGCCTCGATGCCGTAGATCTTGCTTTCCAGCGCATCGGCCTGGTCTTTGATATTCGAGAAATCCGAGATCCCTGCAGCCGCTCCGGCCTCATTGGTCGCAAGGGTGTATTTCGCGCCGGTCAGGTTGGTGCGCACGGTGTCGACCGTGCCCGCCTCGCGGTAAGAGGCGATATCGCCCTCCATCGTTGGCATCCAGTTGCCGAGGAAGATATCGATATCGCCCTGGGCGAGACCGGCATAGGTGACCGGGACCGAGAGGATCTTGACCTCGGTCTCATAACCGAGCGCTTTGAGCACTTCGGTCGTGGCGGCGGTGGTGGCGGTGATATCGGTCCAGCCGACATCCGAGAAAACGATCTTGTCGCAGCCTGCCGCCTGGGCGGCGCCGGAAAGGGTGAGGGTTGCGGCACTGGCGAGGAAGATGGAACGCAGGGTCATTTCGGCTCCCGGTCTGTTGGACATTGTGCGGCCAGTCTCTCGGCCGGTCTGTCTGGTGATGTCATTTAAAAGTTATTGTTGATTGACGAGTCAATAAACTTCATGCTTTTCCCATATGGCAAGAGTTTTGTTGGATATGGGCGATGCCGAAGCTTGGAATGGAGCCTATCCGAAAGGATGCGCTGATCAAAGCCACCATTGTCGAGATCGGGCGCACCGGCTCGCTCGATGTGACGGTCAGTCAGATCGCAAAGCGGGCTGGCATGTCTTCGGCGCTGGCGCATCATTACTTTGGTTCCAAAGAAGAAATCTTTCTGGCCGCGATGCGCCATATCCTTTCGCTTTACGGCGCCGAGGTGCGCGGTGCGCTGGCGGTGGCCGAGGGCGACGAGGCGCGGGTCAGGGCGATTTTGCGCGCCTCTTTCAGCCCCGGGAACTTCCGGCGCGAGGTGGTCGGGGCCTGGCTGAATTTCTGGGTTCTGGCCCAGACATCTGAAGGCGCACGGCGTTTGCTGGCGATTTATCAGGGACGGCTCAGGTCGAATCTGCTGGCGCCCCTGCGCGGGCTGGCAGGCAGCCGGGCCGGGGAACTGGCCGAGGCGCTTGGTGCGATGATTGACGGGCTCTATCTGCGCGAGGTCCTGAAAAAGGGCACGCCGGACGGGGCAGGGGCGGCGCGGATGGCGCTGGCCTATCTGGATGCGGAACTTGGAAGGAAAGACAAGGCATGAAGGCGCAACCGAAGGCGAGCCATTTTATCGGCGGCGTTTATGTCGAGGACAGTGCGGGGGCGGAGATCACCGTTCTCTTTCCCGGCACCGGCGAGGTGATCGCGCGGCTCCATGAGGCAACGCCGGCACTGGTGGATCAGGCGGTGGCATCTGCGGTGCAGGCACAGAAGGAATGGCGCCGCATGCGCCCGGTCGAACGCGCCCGGGTGCTGTCGCGCGCTGCCGCGATCATCCGCGAACGCGGCGAGGAGCTCGCGCAGCTTGAAACCCTCGATACTGGCAAACCGATCCAGGAGACACGGGTCGCAGACTGGCCATCAGGCGCCGATGCGCTGGAATATTTCGCGGGCCTCGCGCCCACAGTGACCGGCGAGACGATCCCGCTGGGTCAGGATATGGTCTATACAATCCGCGAACCTCTGGGCGTTTGCGTCGGCATCGGCGCCTGGAACTACCCCAGCCAGATCGCCTGCTGGAAATCGGCCCCGGCGCTGGCGATGGGCAATGCGATGGTGTTCAAACCTTCGGAAGTCACGCCGCTTGGCGCGCTGAAACTGGCGGAAATCTTCATTGAGGCAGGTCTTCCGGCGGGGCTTTTCAACGTTCTGCAGGGCAGGGGCGCGGTCGGCGCCAGCCTGATCTCTGACAGCCGCGTGGCCAAGGTCTCGCTGACCGGCTCGGTTCCGACCGGGCAAAAGGTCTATGCCAAAGCCGCCGAAGGGCTGCGTCACGTCACGATGGAGCTTGGCGGCAAATCGCCCCTGATCATTTTTGACGACGCGAGCCTTGAGGATGCGGTCGGCGCGGCGATGCTCGCGAATTTCTATTCGGCGGGTCAGGTCTGTTCCAATGGCACCCGGGTCTTCGTGCAAAAGGGGCTGAAAGACCGCTTCCTCGCGCGTCTGGCCGAGCGTTCCCGGCAGATCCGGATGGGAGATCCGCTGGATGAGGCGGTGCAGATGGGGCCGCTGGTCTCGCAGGCGCAGCTGGAAAAGGTCACGGGCTTTATCTCGCGGGCAAAATCCGAGGGTGCGCGGCTGGTCACCGGCGGTGGGCGCGGGGCCTCGAATGACGGCTGGTTTGTCGAGCCCACGGTTTTTGCCGATGTCACTGATCAGATGGAGATCGCGCGCGAAGAGGTCTTCGGCCCGGTGATGGCGGTTCTTGATTTCGAGACCGAGGACGAGGTGATCGCCCGCGCCAATGCGACCGAATTCGGTCTCGCGGCAGGGGTCTTTACCAGGGATATCGCCCGCGCGCATCGCGTGATCGCAGAGCTTGAGGCCGGCACCTGCTGGATCAACGCCTATAACCTGACGCCGGTAGAGGCGCCCTTTGGCGGGTCGAAACTGTCGGGTGTCGGGCGTGAAAACGGCCATGCGGCTGTCGAACATTACTCTCAGGTAAAGTCGGTCTATCTGGGTCTGGGCCCGGTCGACGCGCCTTACTGAGCGGAACAAGCGCCGGGTCGCAGATCCCGGAAACGATGAAACAGAGGGCGCCTGGCCCGGCTGTCGGACCCCGTTCCGGCAGGCGGAGACGGCTTGTCTGGCCGGAGGGAAGAAGATGGTTGCTGATTATGTCATCGTCGGTGCGGGTTCGGCGGGATGCGCCATGGCGTATCGGCTGACCGAAGCCGGCAAGCGTGTGACGGTGATCGAACATGGCGGATCGGATTTCGGGCCGTTCATCCAGATGCCGGGTGCGCTCTCTTACCCGATGAATATGGGCATATACGACTGGGGTCTGAAATCCGAACCCGAGCCGCATCTTGGCGGCCGGGTGCTTGCCACACCGCGCGGCAAGGTGATCGGCGGGTCTTCCTCGATCAATGGCATGGTCTATGTGCGCGGTCATGCGAAGGATTACGACACCTGGGCCAGGATGGGGGCGGATGGCTGGTCCTATGCCGATGTTCTCCCCTATTTTAAACGGATGGAACATTCCCATGGCGGCGAGGGGCCGGAATGGCGCGGCACGGATGGCCCGCTGCACATCACCCGGGGGCCACGTGACAACCCGCTGTTTGACGCCTTTATCGAGGCGGGGGCGGCCGCCGGCTATCCGGTGACACAGGATTACAACGGCCGCCAGCAGGAGGGCTTTGGCCCGATGGAGGCGACGATCTGGAAAGGCCGGCGCTGGTCGGCGGCCAATGCCTATCTGAAACCGGCGCTGAAGACCGGAAATCTTCAGGTTATCCGCGGCCTTGCCCGTAAGGTGGTGATCGAGAATGGCCGCGCGGTCGGGGTCGAGGTCGATACAAAGGCCGGGCGTCAGGTGATCCGCGCGGGTTCGGAAGTGATCCTCGCCGCCTCATCGCTCAATTCGCCAAAGCTCCTGATGCTGTCCGGGATCGGACCGGCGGCACATCTGAAAGAACACGGGATCGAAGTTCTGGCTGACCGCCCGGGCGTCGGCGCGAATCTCCAGGACCATATGGAGATCTATATGCAATTCCAGGCGACGCAGCCGATCACGCTTTATAAATACTGGAATTTATTCGGGAAGGCCTGGGTTGGTGCGAACTGGCTGTTCCTCGGGCGCGGCCCGGGAACATCGAACCAGTTCGAGGCCTGCGGCTTTATCCGATCGCGCGCAGGCGTCGAATATCCTGATATTCAGTACCATTTTCTGCCGATTGCCGTGCGCTACGATGGCAAGGCGGCGGCGGGCGGCCATGGCTTCCAGGTACATGTCGGGCCGATGCGGTCGAAGTCGCGCGGCTCGGTGACGCTGCGTTCGTCCCGTCCCGAAGACGCGCCGGTGATCCGCTTCAACTATATGTCGGATCCCGATGACTGGGTCGATTTCCGCGCCTGTGTGCGGCTCACGCGTGAGATTTTCGCGCAGGATCCCATGGCGCAATATGTGAAATCCGAGATCCAGCCGGGCCCGGCTGTCGGCACCGATGCCGAGATCGACGCCTTTATCCGCGAACATGCTGAAAGTGCCTATCACCCCTGCGGTACTGCGCGCATGGGGCGGCGCGATGACCCGATGGCGGTGGTAGACCCGGAATGCCGGGTGATCGGGGTCGAAGGGCTGCGCCTTGCCGACAGCTCGATCTTCCCGCAGGTGACCAATGGCAATCTCAATGGCCCCTCGATCATGACCGGCGAAAAGGCCGCCGATCATATCCTGGGACGCCAGCCCTTGCCGGCGCTGAACAACGAGCCCTGGATAAATCCCGCCTGGGCGACCAGCCAACGCTGAATTTCACTTATTTGATCGGCGTCAAAGTGGTGGGATGGCATATGTTTTAACCTCTTCTCAACACGGAAGAAGGAGACTGCCGATGTCGAACACGCCGCACACGCTGCAAGAGGAATTTCCGGGCAAAGAGGCCCGCATCACCGAGCTTAAGGTCTCGAATGCCCGTTTCGCGAAGCTGCTCGAAGAATATGACACGGTGAATGATCAGGTTCACCGCGCCGAGACGCGGATCGACACCGTGTCGGAAGAACATGAGGACGCGCTGCGCCGGTCGCGCTCGCGCATCAAAGATCAGATCTATGCGATGATCCAGGACCAGTAAGGATCCGGACACCGTAAGTGGTTCTGAACGGACAACGGGCGGGGGCCATTATGCCCCCGCCCGTTGTCATTCTTATGCCCGCCATCCCCTGCAGTGCGCAGGGCACATTGTCACCAGCCCAGCCGGTCGCGCAGCGAGAACCAGGTCATGGCGCTGACCAGCAGGGGCCAGCGCAAGGCCTGGCCACCCGGAAAACGGCGATGCGGCAGGTCTGCCAGCAGATCAAAGCCGCCCCTTGTTGTTCCCCCCGTCCGCCCGGAGGCCTCGGCGGAAACCGCTTCGGCAATCATCTTGCCCGCAAGCGTCGCCAGCGCGACACCATGTCCCGAATAGCCCGAGGCCGAGAGCACATTTTTCGCCGGTCGCGCGAAGCACGGCATCCGGTTGACGGTGATCGCCAGCGTGCCACCCCAGGCGTAATCGATCCGGGTTTCAGCCAGCTGCGGATAGATCTCCAGCAAGGGCTTTCTGACCACCTTCGCAACATCGGGAAAACGGTAGCCATAGCTTTCCGCGCCACCAAAGATCAGCCGGTCATCTTCCGACAGACGCCAGTAATTCACCACGAATTTGGTGTCATGCACGGCGATGGGCGTGGCAAGGATCTCTTTCGCGCGCGCGCCCAGCGGCTCGGTCGCCACCACGAAATTGTTGATCGGCATCACCCGCGCCGCGATGGTCTTTTCCAGGCTGCCGACATAGCCATTCACCGCCAGCACCATATGGTCGCACGTGACCCGGGCCCCGGCCGTTTCGGCCACCGGCTTGTCGCCATAGATCAGCCTGGTGACTTCGCTTTCCTCGAAAATCTGCACTCCGGCGGCCATTGCCAGCTTTGCCAGCCCGATCACGAAATTCAGCGCATGAATATGGCCGGCGCCGCGGTCGATATCACCGCCTTTGAACGCCTCAGACCCCACCAGCGCGCGCAGCCCCTCGCGGTCGAGCGGCTCGACCTCGTGGTAATCATAATCCCGGGCAAGCTTTTCGGAGTAGTGCTTCGCGTGATCGACCTCGGACTGGTGCCAGCAGGCATGGGCGATGCCCGGGCGGTAATGGACCGCTTCCATCCCGGCGGCGAGATCGCGCACCAGCGCTTTGGCATCCTGCGCCATATCCCAGAGCCGCCGTGCATTTTCGCGCCCGGCGACCTTCTCCAGCCAGTCCTGGTCCTGGCGCTGGCCGGAGCCGACCTGGCCGCCATTCCTGCCCGAGGCGCCAAAACCGACGCGATGCGCCTCGAGCACCACGACCTTCAGCCCTTTTTGCGCCAGATGCAGCGCGCTTGAGAGGCCGGTATAGCCGGCCCCCACAACGCAGACATCTGCACGGATTTCGCCCGTGGCGCGCGGGAAGGGCGCAAGGGCTACACGGGTCGCCGCATACCAGCTGTCGGGATATTGCCCTTGCTGGTCATTGGCGTGCAGAAGATTGACCGCCATCACACGTTCAGGAGCAGATGCTCACGCTCCCATGGGCTGATGACCTGGAGGAACTCTTTGTATTCGTTGCGTTTCACCGAATCGTAGCATTTGATGAAATCGACGCCCATCACGTTTTTCAGGGCCAGGTCCTCATCCAGAAGATCCAGCGCATCGCCAAGGTTCACCGGGATCTCATCCGAATCGATATAGGCGGAGCCGGTGAATTCCGGGCGCGCGGCTTTCTTTTCCATCAGCCCGAGATAGCCGCAGGCCAGGGTCGCCGCGATGCCGAGATAGGGGTTGCAATCCATCCCCGGCAGGCGGTTTTCGATGCGCCGCGCCGCCGGACCAGAGATCGGTACCCGCAGGCCGGTCGTGCGGTTGTCGCGGCCCCATTCCAGATTGATCGGCGCCGCGAAATCCGGAACGTAACGGCGGTAAGAATTCACATAGGGCGCCATCAGCGCGATTGCGGCGCCCATATGGTTCTGCATCCCGGCGATGAAATGCTGGAACTCTTCGGTCTCGACGCCCTTGGCACCGGAGAAGATGTTCTTGCCGGTTTTCAGATCCACGACCGAGGTGTGGATATGCATGGCAGATCCAGGCTCGCCCGCGATGGGCTTGGCCATGAAGGTCGCGAAACAATCATGGCGCAGTGCCGCCTCGCGGATCAGGCGTTTGAAGAAGAACACATGGTCCGCCAGTTCAATCGGGTCGCCATGCGCGAGGTTCAGCTCGATCTGTCCGGCGCCGCCTTCCTGCAGGATACCGTCGATTTCCAGCCCCTGGGCTTCGGCGAAATCATAGATGTCGTCGATCACCTTGCCATATTCGTCGATCGCGGAAAGGCTGTAGGCCTGTTTCCCGGCGGCGCGGCGCCCGGTGCGCCCCATCGGCGGGATTACCGGCATATTGGGGTCGATATTGCGCGCGGTCAGGAAGAATTCCATCTCGGGCGCAACGACCGGTTTCCAGCCCTGTTCCTCGTAAAGTCCAACGATCCGGCGCAGCACATTGCGGGGCGAAAACGGCACCAGATTGCCCTGCTGATCTTTCGCATCATGGATCACCTGGAGCGTGATATCGGCGGTCCAGGGCGCGGCGGTCGCGGTGGACCAGTCGGGCTCCAGGATCATATCCGGCTCGGTAAAGGCGTCGAAGGGGCTGTCAGCCCATTCACCGGTGATGGTCTGCAGAAAGATGGAGTTCGGCAGGAAGTAATTGGTTTGTTTTGCGAATTTCGCGGCAGGCATCGCCTTACCGCGTGCCACACCGGCAATATCGCCGATCACGCATTCCACCTCATCGACGCGACGTTTACCGATATAGTCCCGTGCCGCTTTGGGCAGTTTTTCCGTCCAGTTGGACATGTTTCACACTCTGGTTTGGGGCCCTGGCCTGCGCTTCACGCGCGGCGCTGTGCGGCCCTTGTCTGGTGAGAGAGAAAGAAATCCGCGATTCTTTCCGCCATGGTCGTGGTCCCAAGCGGCGTGTCGATCTTCTCTGTCGCGGCATCCAGTGTCGCTTGTGGCACGAGGCCCGGGCCACGATACTTGATCAGACCTTCGATGAAATCTTTCTTGAATTCCGGATGCGGCTGCACGGTGAACATGCGGTCATCGTAAAGCAGCCCGGCATTGGAGCAGAAATCGGTCGAGGCGATGACCTCGGCCATTTCGGGCTTTTCGACCACCTGATCCTGGTGCCAGGCGTTCAGCGTGATCGTCTCGGCATCAGGGCCGGAGCCGAAATGGTAATCGGTCGGGCCGACCGACCAGCCGCCTTTATATTTCTCGACGCGGCCGCCCATCGCCTGGGCGATGATCTGATGGCCAAAGCAGATGCCCACGACCGGCACATGTCCGGCATAGGCCTCGCGGATAAAGGCTTCGAGTGGCTTGATGAACGGGTGATCCTCATAGGCGCCGAATCGCGAACCGGTGATCAGCCAGCCGTCACAGTCATGGACGGAAGACGGGAAATCCATCTCCATCACGGTGAAGCGGCGGAATTCCAGCCCGCGATCCGCGAGCAGGCGCTCGAAGAAATCGGGATAATCGCCCATGGTGGGTTTGAGGGCGTCGGGGGAGGCCCCGGTTTGCAGGATGCCGATGATCATTGGGGCGCTCTGGGTCACGAAGTTGCGGTCATATGGATGGTGGGTGCGGCCCCGCCTCTGGTCAAGGGGGGCCGGACTGTATCGCGGGTCAGATCATACGGTATCGAGATAAAGTTCGACGAGTTCCTCGGGCGAAAGTTCGGCGGTGTAATGCAGTTCCTGACGCTTGGTCATCACCATATTGGCGATCAGTTCGGGCGGCAGGAACCGCGCGACATGCGGCGAGAATTCAAAGGCGTCGATGGCATCCTGCCAGGTGGTCGGGATCTGCGGCAGATCAAGCGCATAGGAATTGCCGCTGATCGGCGCGACCGGTTCCTTGCCGTCTTCGATCCCCGAAAGTGCCGCGCCAAGGATGGCTGCGAGCATCAGATAGGGGTTTACATCCCCCCCCGCCACGCGATGCTCGATCCGCCGCGCCGCCGGGTTGCCCGAGGGAATGCGGATCGCGGCGGTGCGGTTCTCATAGCCCCAGCAGATCGCGGTGGGGGCATGGGCATCGGGCACGAGCCGGTCAAAGCTGTTGGCATGCGGCGCGAACAAAAGGGTCGAATCATGCATCGCCTCGAGACAGCCGGCCACGGCATGGCGCAGCAGGGCGGTGCCTTTGGGGCCGCCGGAATCGAAGATATTGTCGCCCTTCTGGTCCAGCACCGAGAAATGCGTATGCAGGCCCGAGCCCGAATAATCGGCATAGGGCTTCGCCATGAAAGACGCCGCAAAGCCGTGACGGCGCGCCAGCCCCTTCACCAGCATCTTGAAGAACCAGGCATCATCTGCGGCGCGCAGCGCGTCGTCGCAATGCATCAGATTGACTTCGAACTGGCCAAGCCCGGTTTCCGAGGTTGTGGTATCGGCCGGGATATCCATCGCCTCACAGGCGTCATAGAGATCGGTGAAGAAGACGTCGAAAGCGTCCAGCGCGCGGATCGACAGTGCCTCGGCCGCCTTGCGGCGCTTGCCGGAACGGGGCGAAAGCGGCACCTGCATCGTCTTGCCGGAATCGTCGATCAGGAAGAATTCGAGCTCCATCGCGCAGACGGGCGTCAGGCCCCGTGCCTTGTAGCGATCGACGACCGCGCGCAAAGCATGGCGGGGATCGCCCTCATAGGGTTTGCCGTTTTCGCGGTACATCCAGATCGGCAGCAAAGCCGAGGGGCTTTCCAGCCAGGGCATCGGCATGAAGCCGCGCTCGGTCGGGCGCAGGGTGCCGTCCTGGTCACCCTCTTCGAATACCAGCGGGCTGTCGTCGATATCTTCACCCCAGATGTCGAGGTTCAAGACAGAATAGGGGAAACGTACGCCGCTTTTCACCACATTATCGGCAAAGCGCGCCGGAACGCGCTTGCCGCGCGCCTGCCCGTTGAGATCAGCCGCGGCCACACGAATTGTGCGGACCTGCGGATGTTTTCTGAGCCAGTCCTTCATCATTGATTTAAACCAGCAAGCATGGACGCGCCCTCGCGCCATCGCTCGTGGTGGCCTGACGACCATCGTGGAAGACGGCCGGCCCACAAGATGCGCAAGGTGCCGGACCATGCCCTGGTCCTTCCCTTGGTTTGATCGCCTCTCCCGCCGGGCATTGGCCCCGATTGAAACGCTGTGGTCGAGCGGGTCCGGGCGGGTGCCCGGATAATTTGATCAAATATAGGATACTAGCGGATCAGCTGAGGACGCAAGCGAATTCTTTTCTTCTGATGCGAGGGCAGGTGACGGTTCAGCCGCTGGTTCACCAGACCGAAGATCCCGATCAGAACCAGTGTCAGGATGATGAAATAGAAGGCGACGATCGGATAGGGGACAAAGGGGTTGAAGGTCTTGTCGGCGAGGTAATTCGCGTAATAGAGCGCGTCGCCGCGTTGCTGAAATGCCGGGAAGCCGGAAAAGAACACCAGCGTCGTGGCGTGGAAGAGAAAGATCGCCTCATTGGTATAGGCGGGCCAGCCGAGCCGCAACATGGTCGGCCATTCAATGCGGAAAAACCGGTCACGCCCGGTGATGCCATAGGCATCGGCCGCCTCGAGATCGCCTTTCGGCACGGTCATCAGCGCCCCGTAGAAGATCTCGGCACTATAGGCGGATGTGTTGAGGAAGAGGGTGAGGGCCGCACCCGCCCAGGCATTGGCCAGCCAGGCGGTTGGAATGGTGAAAAGGCCGAACACATCGACCGAACCACGCAGCACGGTAGTGATGAAGAAATATACGAGGAAAAACTGGATAAACAGCGGCGAGCCGCGGAAGATGAAGATATACCACTCGGCGGGCTTGCGGATCCATTTGTTGCGCGAGGCTTTGGCCATGGCAAGGCCGACGGCAAAGACAAAGCCCAGGGAGAGCGCCAGCAGGCCGAAATAGAGGTTCCAGAGCATCCCCGATCCGATCAGCACGAACTGATCGCAGAGCGAGATATTGGTGAGGGGCAGTGCGTTTTCGCCAAAGCCCAGCGAGCGCAGCCAATAGGCCTGAACGGTATCCCAGCAGGTCATGCCGCATCCTTCCTGAGGGTTTCGCCGGCGCGGGTGGCCTGGCCATGCGAAAGGCGGCGGGTGAGGCGGCCGAGGCCGATCTCGGACACCCGGGTCAGCGCGAGATAGAAGACCAGCAGGGCAAGGAAGTAATAAAGCCGCCAGTCGCCATGCGGATAATCGAACCGCGCGGATTTGGAGCCGCCCAGTTCGCGCGCCCAATAGACGATGTCCTGGATCCCCAGAAGAAACAGCAAAGGCGTCGCCTTGATCAGGATCAGCCAGAGGTTTGAAAGGCCGGGCAGGGCATAGGTCCACATCTGCGGCACCAGAATACGACGGAAGGTCTGGCGCGGCGAAAGGCCATAGGCCTCGGCGGTCTCGATCTGGGCGCGTGGCACGGCATCCATCGCACCTTTCAGAACATTGGCAGCGAAGGCTCCGAAAACAATGGCAAATGTCAGCACGGCAAGCAGGAAGGCATAGGCCTGATGTACAAAGAGCGACGCGTTATTGGGCGGCACTTTCGCCGCCGGGCAGACGCGGAATTCAAGCCCCTGGCGGATCGGTTCAGACCAGTCCGGGCACCGGACCTGATGCATCACCCATTCGATCCCCTGATCCAGCGCGATCACGAAGAACAGGAAAAAGACGATATCGGGCACGCCGCGCACCATGGCGGTGTAGATCTTGCCGATCCACCGGATGGGCGCGATATGCGACCGCGCCGCCATGGCACCGCCAAAGCCGAAGGCCAGTGCTGCCGGAGCGGTCACCAGCAAGAGCGCCATCACCGTGAGGAAGGAGAAATAGAACTCCATATGTTTGGGCGTGGTGAGATAGCAGGAAAGCCAGCTCAGCCCTTCAATGGTCTTCGGATCGGCGCAGAATTCGAACATGGGCTTGCCCTGGCGCGGCGGCTCCGGTCAGGGCATTCACAATGCGGCTGACCAGTGGCAGACGGGTGAGGAGGGGCACCTTGCCCCGGTCTGGGTGACCGGGTGCAAGGCGCGAAAGGGATGCCCGCGCGGGCCCCGGGAAGGCCGCAGCCTCCCGGAGATCACGCGGGCGAGACCCGGATCAGAACGGCGTGTAATTGCCGTCGAACCACTCATCCGTCAGTTTGTTGAGCGTGCCGTCTGCTTTCATCGACTGGATGGCCGCGTCGAATTTTGCCTTCAGCTCGGTGTCGGATTTGCGCAGCCCGATGCCGATCCCGTCGCCAAGCAGCACATCATCGCCGATGATTTCCAGCCCATCGCCGATCTGCGACAGGAGGTAATCTTCATCGGCCATGACCGCAGCCGCCTGACCATTCCGCACTGCGGCAATGGTCTCGTCAGGCGTTGCGAATTCAAGGAGCTTGGCGCCCGAAGCCGCCACATGCGCCGCCTGGATGGTGCCGGTCTGCGCCGCGATCACACCGCTGTCGAGCGGCGTATCAGCCGACATTGCGGCATAGGACGAGGGCGCGGGCTGGGTGTAGTTTTCCGAGAAGGCGATCTTCTCGCGGCGCTCATCGGTGATCGACATGCCGGCCATGATAGCATCGTAATTGCCCGATTGCAGGTTCGGGATGATCGAATCCCAGTCATTCTTGACAAAGATGCATTCCAGCTCAGCGCGCTTGCACAGCTCATTGCCAAGCGCGATCTCGAACCCGTCCAGCTCGCCCTTGTCATTGATGAGGTTATAGGGCTCATAGGCGCCCTCGGTGGCGATCCGCACCGGATCGGCAGCAGCTACACCGGCGCCAAGCGCGGTGAGGGCGGTCGCAAGCAGCAGTTTCTTCATTGTCATCTCCCGAAGGTTGCTTTTCTGGGGTTTGTGCCGGTTCCGGGGTCAGAACCAGGTGTCGTGAAGAGAGTCCAGCGTGCCATCGGCTTCCATAGCGGCGATGGCGCTGTCGATTTCAGCCTTGAGCGCATTCCCCTTGCACACGGCGATGCCGGTGCCCTCATCGGGGATCTCCTGGCTGTAGACATATTCCAGACCCTGGCCGGCGATCAGCGTTTCAAGATCTGTGCGGTCTGAAAAGGGCCCGAGCGCCAGGTCGGCCGCGCCCTGGGCCACGGCGTTCAGCACTGCTGGCTCAGAGGTATAGGACCGATAATCCAGCTTTTCCTTGCGCAACCAAGTTTCATGCATGGTGCCCGCCTCTACTGCGATCCGGGCCGCTTCGGGCGGCGGCGCAGTGGCAAAGCCGACAAACCATTCCAGCGAATTGCCAAAGGTATAGGGGATCGACATATCCACCACCGCGCGGCGCTCCGGCGTGATCGCCATGCCACCCAGCACCACATCGAACCGCCCCTCGGCGACGCCCGGGATCAGCTCGCCGAATTGCGCGACCTCCCATTGGCAGTCGTGATGCGTACGGCTGCAGATCTCGGTCATCACATCGTAATCAAAGCCCGAAAGCCCTCCCGCCTCATCGCGCAGGATATAGGGCGGAAAGGTGTCTTCGGTGCCAATCACCAGCGTCCCGTCCCCGCCGGTCGAGGCAAGCCAGACACTGGCGGTGATGGCAGAAATGGTGGCGATGCAGGACATGCCGGCCTCAGACCATCGTGGCCGAAAGGAAGCCGCGCAGGCGTTCCGATTTTGGCTGGCCGAAAAGCTGCGCCGGCGCACCTTCCTCTTCGATCCGTCCTTGGTGCAGGAAGATCACATGATCCGAGCAATCCGAGGCCAGTTTCATGTCATGGGTCACAAGGATCATGGTGCGGCCTTCATCGGCCAGCGCCCGGATCACCTTGATGACCTCCTGCTCCAGTTCGGGGTCAAGCGCCGAGGTCGGCTCGTCGAACAAAAGCGCGCGCGGCTCCATGCACAGGGCGCGGGCAATGGCGGCACGCTGCTGCTGGCCGCCCGAAAGCTGCGCCGGCCAGGCATCGGCCTTATCGGCAATGCCCACCTTTGCGAGATATTCACGCGCTTTCGCTTCGACCTCGGCCGGGTCGCGTTTCATCACGGTGACCGGCGCCTCCATGACATTCTGAAGAATCGTCATATGGGCCCAGAGGTTGAACTGCTGGAAGACCATCGAAAGATTGGTGCGGATGCGGGTGACCTGGGCGCGGTCGGATGGATGGCGGCGCAGGCCTTCGCCCTTCCAGCGCACAGCTTCGCCTTCAAATTTCACATCACCCTGCTGGCTGTCTTCCAGCAGATTGCAACATCGCAACAGCGTGGATTTCCCCGAACCCGAAGAGCCGATCAGCGAGATCACATGACCGCGTGGCGCGACAAGATCGACACCTTTGAGCACTTCGAGCGGGCCATAGGACTTATGCAGCCCCCGGATCTCGATTACGGGCACCTCTGCCATAAACCTGATATCTTCCCCTGTTGTACTTTTCGCCCGCGCCCGTCTTTTTGTCGGATCGCCCTATGACAGGTCGCAGGTATAATTCTGTCAGTAGGACGCAGATCTGCGCGGTTTGCAACGTGGTTTTGCAGCATCCTGCGCCTGCATTCCGGCAATCCGTCGTCTGAACTGCGGCAATCTGTCTGATCGGAGGATCGGATCAGGCTGCAGGGACGGGCGCGCCGGGATCGGGCACCGCGAGGTAATCCGCCTCAGGGACGGTGACAAGCCCGTAGAGATGCAAAACCGCACGGTCCTCATTCGTCAGGCCCCGGATCGCAGCGTCAAGCGCCGCAAAAACCGCCTCCGCATCGAGATCCTTCCCCGCGATGAAAGGTAAGGCAGGGGTGGCCCCGGTACGGCCGATCTCTTTCAACCCGGCGGCGTCGCCGCTGTCATCCTCGCACATGATCGCCCAGGTCACCGCATCAAGCGCTGCGAGATCGGCCTTTCCGGCGCGCACTGCCCTGGCCGAGGCGCGATGGCCGCCACTGCGCCAGGCCGGCGCAAGCCGGATGCCGGACCGGGCCGCATGATGCGCCGGCGCCGCCCAGCCTGATTGTGAGAGATCATCATTCCAGGCAAAAGCCGCACCGTCAAAATCGGTGAAATCCGCGCGCGGATCATCGTCGCGGGCGACCAGAACCGAATGATACCGCCCGGCAGGGGTCCCGGCCAGGCGATGATCTCCTGCCCCGATCAGCGTCACCCGGCCTCTGAGCCGCGCGCGAAACGGGTAGCCGCAGCATTGCGCCAGCACGAGATCGGGGGAAAGCCAGCCCGCCATATAAGCACCGTCGCCGCGTGTCAGCGCCTCTGGAGCGGCAATCCCGCGCGCGCGCAACCCCTCGCGGATCAGCGCCCAGAGCCGGTCATTCGCGCCTTCGGTCCGATCGGTATCATACATGCCAAGCGCGGCAATCACAGGCTGCGCGCCGCCCGCTGCCGCGCCTCGGCGCTTTCGACATCGGAAAGGCCGAACAGGCTTGAGACCATGCGCAAAAGCCGGTCCTCATCCGCATCACGGCTGCCATCGGCCAGGGCCACCGACCAGAGCGCCTGCATCAGCTCGCCCCGTTCTTCGGGCGAGGTGGCGGCCTTCAGCGCGCGTGTAAACCGGACAGTATCCGGCGCCTCGGCCTCCACCGCCTCGGCCTCGGTCCTGAGCGCGGCTGCAGCGAAAGCGTCCAGCTCGTAGCGTGTCATCAGGATCCGGTCGATGCGCTCCACCTCTTCAATGGCATAAAGCCCGTCACTGCGGGCCAGCCGCACCAGAAGCGCCGCCAGCGCCAGCCTCGCATCGGTATCTTTCAGGGGCTCGGGGGCGGGGGCCAGCAAATGGCGTAGAAGGTTCTGAATCATGCCCACAAGAGTAGCGCGAAGATAAGGCCCGCGCCAGCGCCGCAACCCCGCGATCCTGACAACTGCGGGAGCCTCCGGCGGGGATATTTAAGGGACAGATGAACAGCTCCTTCATCTGTCTCTAAATATCCCGGGGGTGAGCGGCTTTGCCGCGAGGGGGCTGGCCCCCTTTGCGCCTTCAGCCCGGATCGGCGAAGATACGGGTCAGGCGTGCGGTCTCGGTTTCGATGCCAAAAGGTGGGTTTACGATGAACATGCCCGTGCCGATCATCCGATGGCCTTCGCGGGCGGGGGGGAAACGCAGCTCGTGGCGCAATGCCTCGGGGAACTGCGCCGCCAGTGTCCTGAGCATTGGCACATGCGGCGCATCGCGCAGGATCGGATACCAGAGCATCAATACCCCCACATTCCATTTCCGCGAGACCTGCGCGAAAAACTTCGGGATATGGTCATAGTCGGATTTCACCTCATAGGGCGGATCAACCAGCATCAGCCCGCGCCGCGGTGTCGGCGGCGTCAGGGACAGCGCGAAATCAAAGCCGTCTTCCTTGCGGATATGTGCGCCCCAGGAGCCAAGTACCTCTTTCAGCGCCGCATTTTCCTGGGGATGCAGCTCTGCCAGATGCAGCTTGTCGGTCTCGCGCAGCCCAAGCGCCGCGATCAGGGGCGAGCCCGGATAGGCATCGGCGCCGAACATCGCGCGGGTTTCCTCCAGCCGCTCGGGATAGGGGTGGCCTTCCGGGAAGGCATCCGCAAGGCGCCCGATGCCCTGAGCCGCCTCACCGGTCTTCAGCGCCTCGGGGCTGGAAAGCCGGTAGAGGCCGCGCCCGGCATGGGTCTCGATATAGGAAACCGGTTTGTCCTTTTGCACCATGTAATCCAGCACCCAGGCCAGGAGCGCGTGTTTTTGCACATCGGCCAGGTTTCCGGCGTGAAAAGCGTGTTGATATGACAGCATGACAGGCCCCCAGGTTCAGCGCCCGCCTTACACTGCCCGGTCGATGCGGGTCGAGAGGTGGATCAGGCTTTCCGAGCTTTTCACCCCGGTCATCGCGCCGATCTGATCCAGCACCTGATCGAGGATCTGCGTATTGGGGCAGGAGATCTGCAGCAAAAGATCGAACCGCCCCGAGGTCGTGTAGACCTTCTCGACCTCATGGATCGATTTCAGCCGGGTCAGAATCGCGGCCTGACCACGCGGCTCGATCGTTACCAGCACCGAAGCCCGCAGCCGGCCTTCACGTGCGGCTTCCCCCAGTTTCAGCGTGTAACCCGCTATGATTCCGGTGTTTTCCAGCCGCTCAAGCCTTGCCTGGATCGTGGATCTTGCGACCTTGAGGCGCCGCGCCAGCGTCGCTACCGAGATCCGCGCATCGGCGCTGAGAAGGCCGATCAGGCTTCTGTCGAGATCATCCATGCAGTTTGTCTCCCCGTATCGTCATAATAACGATGATTTCAGTCATTTCTATAGTTTTGTTCGGTGAGATTGTCACACATATGCAGCATCCTTCTGGCAGGAAAAGGGCGGCTCATACGCACCTGGCCTGGTTTCTTTAAACCACGCAGGTGCCCGACCCGGAATGCAGGGGAAGGGCGAAGCGTCTTGTTGGCTGAAAGGGAAACGCCGATGGGACTTTCACGGACGATCTTCAACAATCCGACCGAATTCATCAGGCTGCATCAGCCTGAAAATCCGGTCCTTTTTTTCGCGCCCAGCGTGGCCCAGGCCGCGGCGCGGCGCTTTCTCCAGGGCTTCCCCGGGCTGGTCACCTATGCGGTGAAATCGAACCCGGGCGAAGAGATGGTCGAGAACCTGGCGGCCGCCGGGATCCGCGGATTTGACTGTGCTTCGCCCTTCGAGATCGACCTGATCCGCGATCTCGTGCCGGATGCGGCGATCCATTACCATAACCCGGTTCGTTCGCGCGCCGAGATCGCGCATGCGGTTGCGAAAAACGTCAAAAGCTACAGCGTCGATTCGCGCTCTGAACTGGTCAAGCTGATCGCGCTGGTGCCGGCGGAGGGCTGCGAGATCTCGGTCCGTTTCAAGTTGCCGGTGGGCGGCGCGGCCTATAATTTCGGCGCGAAATTCGGCGCGACCGCCGAGCTGGCGGTAGATCTGCTGAAAACCGTGGCCGGGGCCGGTTATATCCCCTCGCTGACCTTCCATCCGGGCACCCAATGCACCGATCCGGAAGCCTGGGCGACCTATATCCGCAAGGCGGCTGAGATCGCCTCCGAGGCCGGTGTGAAGATCGCGCGTCTCAATGTCGGCGGTGGCTTCCCGAATCATCGCCTTTCGGCGGTGATGCCGGACTATGACGCGATTTTTGCCGCCATCGGCCGCACCGCCGATGAAGCGTTCGGCGAGGGCCGTCCGGCGCTTGTCTGTGAGCCGGGTCGCGCGCTTTGCGGTGATGCTTTCACCCTGGTCGCCCGCATCAAGGCGATCCGCGACGATGCCCATGTCTTCCTCAATGACGGGGTTTATGGATCGCTGAATGAGATGCCGCAGATCGGTATGATCGACCGGCTTCAGGTGATTTCGCCGGAGGGTGTGCTGCGGACAGGCGATCCGAGCCCGCGCATCACCTTTGGCCCGACCTGTGATTCGGTTGACCGTCTGCCGGGTGAGATGGCTTTCCCGGTTGATGCCGAGGAAGGCGATTTCGTCGTGCTGCATGGCATGGGGTCCTATTCGGTCGTCACGAACAGCCGTTTCAACGGCTTTGGTGAATTGCAGATGGCGACCGTCCTGTCCCTTGCGATCTGAGCCTGCGCTGACAATCTGACGTGATTTCCATATCTTCTGCACGCCCCGCCGCTGGACAAAACCTGTGGCGGGGCTAGTCTTTCCATGGACAGAGGCCCGGCAGGGCCGCCCGCAAGGGATTGCCCGGAAAGGACAGTATCATAGGACTGCGCGCTCTCTTCTCGCGCTTTTTCCGGCCGCGCCCGCGCGCCGAGGTGGAGCCTGCGAGCCCCGCAGTCCCGGGCTTTGCGCGCCGCCGGGTGGATCATGTGGTGATCCTTGACGGCACCATGGCCTCCCTGCGCCAGGGCGAACGCACAAATGCGGGAAGGGTTTTTCTGCTCCTCTCGACCGGCAAGGCGCAGGCGGGGCGGTCGCTTTACTATGACAAGGGCATTCCCTGGCGTGGCTGGAAGCGCATCATGGATCTCGTTGAAGGGCGGGGGATCGAGGAACAGATTCTGCGCGCCTATGGTCATCTCGCCAGCCATTACCGCGAGGGAGACCGCATTTTCCTCTTCGGCTATTCGCGCGGCGCATTCGCAGTGCGCAGCCTGGCCGGGGTGATCGCGAAAGTGGGGCTTTTGCGTCATGAGGCCGCGACCGAGCGCAATCTGCACCTCGCCTGGCGCTGGTATCAGCGGCGTGGCAATGATGCTGGTCTGAAGGCCTTCCGCCAGGCCTCCTGCCATGCACGGGCGCCGATCCGGATGATCGGGGTCTGGGAGACGGTTAAGGCGCTCGGCCTGCGCTTTCCGCTTCTGTGGATGCTGACCGAGGGGCGCTATGCCTTCCACGATCCGCATCCGGTGGCGGACCTGGATTTCGCGCTCCAGGCGCTGGCGCTGGACGAGACCCGCGTGGTTTTTGATCCGGTGCTCTGGCAGGGCCATCCGGGCGGTGGCACCCATATCGAACAGGTCTGGTTTCGCGGAGCGCATGGCGATATCGGTGGCCATCTGGGGAATTTTGCCGCAGCGCGGCCTTTGTCAAATATCCCGCTGGTCTGGATGCTGGACCGCGCGGCCCAGGCGGGGCTGGAGCTGCCAGAGGGCTGGCGCAGGCGGTTTCCCTGTGACCCCGCCGCGCCGATGGTCGGCACCTGGCGCGGCCTTGGCGCAGCCTTTCTCTATCGCAGGCGACGTGTGATCGGGCGCGATCCCAGCGAGCGGCTGCATGAAAGCGTGCCGGAGACGGAGCGGCTGCGCTGGCATCTGGCGCGGCAAGGGGCGGGGGATCAGCTGACGACTGAGATCAGCCAGACCAGTGAAGCCAGCGCTCCGATCAGCAAAGGCTGATGGATCAGATAGATCGCGAGCGAATGGCGGCCAGGCCAGGCCAGCCGGTTCAGGATGCGCGAGGGCGGCAGGGACAGTCGCTGCCACAGATTCAGATCCCCGAACATCCGCGCCATAGCCATACCGGCGAGGAAGGGCGCGAACCAGGGAAAGAACGGCTCGAAATCGGCCGTGAGGGGCACCTGTCCTGAGAGCCCGGTCCAGACCAGCACCCCGCCGAATGCCGGATGCGACCAATACCAGGGCAGGGCAAATACCAGGGCCGCGATGGCAAGCAGGACAACCGCATGCAGGCGCAGGAAAAAGAGCCCGAGGATTGAGGAGACCGCAATGGAATGCAGGATGCCGTAAAAGATCCAGGCCTCCGGCATCGCGAGATAACTCGCCACAGAGACCAGAGCCGCCGCTGCGGCGATCTTTACCAGACGGCGGAAAAAGGCGGGCCAGCGGATCGCGGATGCATGCGAAATGTAAAATCCGATACCGGCAAGGAAGATAAAACTGCCGGCGGTGAGACGCGCGAAATACCAGAAAAAGCCGGTAAAGGCGGTGCCGGGCGGGATCAGGCCGAACATGCCCAAATCCCAGGTGAAATGAAATATAACCATGCACAAAAGCGCAAGGCTGCGGGCGAGATCGATCAGGATCAGTCTTTGCGACACGGATTTGGCCTTCTTGCAGCACCCCTCTTACCTGACGCCAAATCCCCTGACCGGCAAGGGCCTGTCCCGCCTTTGGCGGGATGCCTCCGGCGGGGATACTTAAGGACAGATGAAAAGCCAAAGACCAGGGCCATTTCATCTGTCCTTAAATATCCCGGGGGGAGAGGCTCGGCAGAGCCGAGGGGGGCTGGCCCCCCTTCTGTCTAGTTCGGCCAATGCAAAAGGCGGCCCGCGCAGGAGCCGCCTTTCCCAACATATTGATCCGTTCAGCGCGAGCGCAGGTCGGTATAGTCGCGTTTCTGCGGGCCGACATAGAGCTGGCGCGGGCGACCGATCTTGCCGGTCGGGTCAGAAATCATCTCTTTCCATTGCGAGATCCAGCCGACCGTGCGCGAGATCGCGAAGATCGGGGTGAACATCGAGGTCGGGAAACCCATCGCTTCGAGGATGATGCCGGAATAGAAATCGACATTCGGATAGAGCTTCTTCGAGACGAAATATTCGTCTTCCAGCGCGATGCGCTCCAGCTCTTTCGCGACCTGCAGGAGCGGGTTGTTATGGACACCCAGAAGCTCGAGCACCTCGTCCGCCGATTCCTTCATCACTTTGGCGCGCGGGTCAAAATTCTTATAGACCCGGTGGCCAAAGCCCATCAGGCGGAAGCCGGAATTCTTGTCTTTCGCCTTGGCGATGAATTCCGGGATCCGCTCGACAGTGCCAATTTCTTTCAGCATCTCGAGACAGGCCTGGTTGGCGCCGCCATGGGCCGGCCCCCAGAGACAGGCGATGCCGGCCGCGATACAGGCAAAGGGGTTGGCGCCCGAAGAGCCCGCCAGACGCACGGTCGAGGTCGAGGCGTTCTGCTCGTGATCGGCATGGAGCATCATGATGCGGTCCATGGCCTTTTCGAGGACCGGATTGACGACATAATCCTCGGCCGGAACCGAGAAGCACATATGCAGGAAATTGCCGGCATAGCTGAGCGAATTCTTCGGATAGACGAAGGGCTGGCCGACCGAATATTTATAGGCCATGGCCGCAATGGTCGGCAGTTTCGCGATCATCCGGATCGAGGCGACCTCGCGGTGCCATTCATCGGTGATGTCGAGGCTGTCATGATAGAAGGCCGACATCGCGCCGACCACGCCCACCATGGTCGCCATCGGATGAGCATCGCGGCGGAAGCCGCGGAAAAAATTCATCATCTGCTCGTGCACCATCGTATGACGGGTCACGCGGGTGTTGAAGTCGGCCAGCTGCGCCGCGGTCGGCAGCTCACCATACATCAGCAGGAAACAGGTCTCGAGATGGCTGGATTTCTCGGCCAGCTGTTCGATCGGATAGCCGCGATACAGAAGCTCGCCCAGATCGCCGTCGATATAGGTGATCGCGCTTTCGCAGGATGCGGTCGAGGTGAAGCCGGGGTCATAGGTAAAGACATCAGCCTGCCCATAGAGCTTGCGGATATCCAGCACGTCGGGGCCAAGTACCGGTTTCATAACCGGCAGGTCGAACTCCTTGCCGTCGAGCGTCAGTGTCGCTTTTCTGTCAGACATTTTCCCAGGTTCCCCGTGTGGCAAACCGCCCGCGTAAGCGCGGCGGTTTCGTGGCTTCTTCGCTGCTCCTCGCGGAGCGTACACCTGGCCCCGGGGGCCGTCGCAGATCAGACTGCGGCGTCCGAGAGCCTGGCGATAGTTTCGTCGCGACCGATGACCAGCATCATGTCAAAGACCGAAGGCGTCGCGGCCCGCCCCGCCAGTGCAGCCCGCAGCGGTGCAGCAAGTTTGCCGAATCCGATGCCGTTTTCGGCCGCCACCGCATTGAGCATGGTCTCAAGCGCTTCCGTCGTCCAGCTAGCATTTTGCAGCTGCGGCGTCAATGAATTCAGTATACCACGGGATACCGCATCAAGGCTGGCCGCGGCTTTCTCATCGGGAGTGATCGGGCGCGATACCATCACAAAATGCGCCTTTTCAATAAGTTCCGGGAAAGTCTTCGCGCGGTCCTTCACGCAGTACATCGCTTTGTGCAGCAGCTCAGACTGGGTCTGCGTCAATTCAGGCTTCCCGGCAGCCGCCAGATATGCCTCAATTTCATGCAGCAGTGCGGCATCCTCCTCCATCGCGATATGATGGCCGCAGGTGTTTTCCAGTTTCTTAAAATCCAGCCGTGCCGGGGCTTTTCCGATACCTTTCAGATCGAAAACCTCCATCGCTTCCTGGCTGGTGAAAATCTCCATATCGCCATTCGCCCAGCCCAGCCGGGTCAGGTAATTGCGCATACCAGAGGCCGGGTAGCCCATGGCCTGATATTCCTCGAGCCCGGTCGCGCCATGGCGTTTCGAGAGCTTTTTGCCATCCGGCCCGTGGATCAGCGGTATATGCGACCAGACCGGCACAGCCCAGCCCATCGCATCGTAAACCATCTGCTGACGTGCGGCATTGACGAGGTGATCATCCCCCCGGATCACATGGGTCACGCCCATATCATGATCATCCACCACCACCGCCAGCATATAGGTCGGCGTAGCGTCCGAGCGTAACACGATCATGTCGTCGAGCGTGTCATTTCTGATCACCACATCGCCCTGGACCTGATCGCGGATCACGGTCTCGCCTTCGCGCGGTGCCTTCATGCGGATGGCATAGGGCGCATCGGGGAAACTGGCCGGATCGGCATCGCGCCAGGGCGAGACGAACACCGGATAGCTCACGCCACGCGCCTTTTCGGCCTCTTTGAAGGCGGCGATTTCTTCAGGTGTCGAAAAGCATTTATAGGCGGTGCCGCGCGCCAGCATTTCGCGTGCGACCTCGGCATGGCGGTCCTTCTGTTCGAACTGGCTGACCACGTCGCCATCCCAGTCAAGGCCGAGCCAGGTCAGCCCCTGCAGGATCGCCGCCGTCGCCTCGGGGGTCGAGCGCTCGCGGTCAGTATCTTCGATCCTGAGGAGAAATTTGCCGCGCCGACCGCGCGCATAAAGCCAGTTGAACAGCGCCGTGCGCGCGCCACCGATATGGAGATAGCCGGTCGGCGAAGGCGCGAAACGGGTGACGACGGGGGCGGCGGAGGTGGACATGGCGGGTGTTAACCTTTCGGAAACCATGGCGGAGGAAGATCGCCGCGATGGCTGGCTGTTATCTGGCGGACATTTCTGGCGGGTCGGGGAGCGGTTGACTGCTTTCCCGGAGGAAGATCGGTGACTGCGGCAAAGGCAGGCGCAGTTGCGCTGCATTTATGCGCGGTCGAGGGGGAAGGGCAAGGTGGCTGACAGCATTGCCGCCACAGGCGCAAATGAGGCGGTGTCCGGGGGGCCGGATCATCCGGCTGCGTTGTCACGGCAGGTCTGGCGTCACCTTGTCAGGTTCTGCCGCAGGCTGATCCTGGCGCTGAACGGGGCACTGATCGCGCCGCTGATCGCGCTCGAAGACGCGCGCGGGCATCTTCTGCCGCTGGCGGTGATCCTTTTTGGCAGCGGCATCGGGCTGTGGTTCGCGCTGGAAAGCGAGCCGGGAGCGCTGGTCTATGGCACGCTTGTCGCCCTCGCCGTTCTGGCGGCAGTCGCGGCCCGGATTGCGCCTTTTCCCTTTCGCAGCATCGGAGGCGCCGTTCTGGCGCTGTCGCTTGGCCTGCTGACAGCGGGGCTGCGCGCGCATATGATCGCGGCCCCGATGCTTGATTTCCGATATTACGGTCCGATCGGGGGGCGTGTGGTCGAGATCGACACTTCCGCCTCGGATGCGGTCAGGATCACACTGGACCAGGTTGTGCTGGAGCGCACCGATCCCGCGCGGGTGCCGTATCGCGTGCGGGTTGCGCTGCACGGAAACGCCTATGGCCATAGTCCCGCCGCCGGCGAGACGGTGATCCTGACCGGGCATCTCTCGGCCCCTCAGGATGCGGCAGAACCCGGGGGCTTTGACTTCCGCCGCATGGCGTTTTTCCAGGGCCTCGGCGCGGTCGGCTACAGCCAGACCCCGGTCCTGCTGCTGGAGCCGCCGCGCGACGGAGAGGAATGGATCGGCCGGCTCAGGGCCTGGTTTTCCAGTGGTATCCGTGCCCATATTCCGGGCGAGGCGGGGGCCTTTGCCGCAGGCGCGATGACCGGCGACCGGTCGGGTATCAGCCAGAAGACGGTCGAGGATCTGCGCGATTCCTCACTGGCGCATATCCTTGCGATTTCGGGGATGAACCTCGTTTGCCTGACGGCTTTTGTTTTTGCGCTGTTGCGGGGGGGGATCGCCTGTTTCCCCTGGCTCGCGCTGCGGATGAACGCGAAGAAGCTCGCGGCCCTTGTCTCGATCTTTGTCGCCTGGTTCTATCTGCAGCTCTCCGGCGCCAATGTCGCGACCGAGCGTGCCTTTGTCATGACGCTGGTGATGCTTCTGGCGATTTTGATGAATCGCAGGGCGATGACGATCCGCAGTGCCGCGATTGCCGGCGCGGTAATTCTGGCGCTGAGACCCGAAAGCCTGCTTGCACCCGGTTTCCAGATGTCGATGGCGGCGACCGTCTCGCTGATCGCCGGGTTTCAGGCGATGGATCGCTGGCTGCAACGGGGCCGCCTGGCGCACTGGCAGATTGTACTGATCACAGTGGTCATGAGCTCGGTGATCGGTGGTTTCGCCACCGCGCCCTATGCGGCGGCGCATTTCAACCGCTTTGCCGATTACGGGCTCATGGCCAATATCCTGACCGCGCCGGTCATGGGGGTCGCCATCATGCCGATGGGGGTTCTGGCCTTCCTGTTGGCGCCGGTCGGGCTGGAGGCTCTGCCGCTCTGGTTCATGGGCAAGGCCTCGGAATGGATCCTCTGGGTTGCCGCCTGGGTTGCCGGGCTGGAAGGCTCGGTGACGGCGATCCCGGCGCCGCATTGGCTGGCGCTGCCGGTGATCAGCTGGGGCGGGCTCTGGCTGATCGCCTGGCCGGGAAGGGCACGGCTTGCCGGTATCGGGCTGATCGTGGCGGGGATCGCCCTCTGGCCCCTGGCAGATCGGCCCGGGTTGCTGATCTCCGCTGACGGGCGGCTGGTGGGCTTGATGGGGCCAGAGGGCAGGGCGCTGTCGACGGCCACAGGCGGGGGCTTTTCGGCAGGCAACTGGTTGGAAGGCGACGGGGATCTCGCATCGCAAAAGACCGCCGCGCTGCGCCCGGGCTTCACCGGTCCGGTCACGGCAAAAGCCTTCGGATTCGCGGGCCGAAAGGGTGTGGCCCTGAGCGGGAAGGCCGGGCTTTCACAGCTTGCGGCGGCCTGCGCCGGCTTTGACCTCGTGATCCTCAACGCGCGGGCGGAACACCCACCACCCGATTGCCCGCTGATCGACCAGCTTCTGCTGTCCCGGACCGGTGCAATCGCGCTCTGGATTCGGGGGGCGAAGATCGACGCGAGATTTTCTGCCCGCGACAGGATCTGGTCCTCTGGGGCGGGGAAAACCGGCGCTCAGCGTGGCGAAGTGGCGGATCGCCTTGACCGCCTGTTCCGGTAAGGCGCATCGCCCGTCGGGCGGCACTGTCGGGCTGCGCTTTCTGGCGGTCTGGCGCATGGGGGCGCAGCGGCAGGGGGCAGATTTCCCCGCTTTGCCCGACGCACGGCTGCTCCGCTCCTTCGACCATCATGTTGCCCTGCGCGGCACCAATGGCTTGCACCAAATGTAAAGCGCGCGCCTGTTTTCAGGCGCGCGCTTAGCAGAAACAACTGAGGTCAGGCCAGTTCGGACAACCGCTTCAGTGCGGTCTCGACCTTGGCGCGCTCATCCTCGCGTGCTTCCAGATTGGCGCGGGCCTCGTCCACCACCTCTTCCGGCGCGGAGGCTGCGAATTTCGGGTTGTCGAGCCGGCCCTTCAACCCGCCGATCTCTTTCCCTAGCTTCTCCAGCGTCTTGGTCAGCCGCGCTTTTTCCTCGGCAATGTCGATCAGCCCTTCCAGCGGGATCGCGAAACCGGCACCGCCCGCAGCCACCAGGATCGAGCCTTTCGGCGCAGATCCCTCGCTGAAGCCCTCGATCCGTGCCATGCGGCGGATCAGCGCCTCATTGCGGCTCCAGGCTTCACGCGCCGCACCGGCAAGTTCGGTCGCGACGATGTCGATTTTCAGCCCGGCCGGCACATGGCATTGCGCGCGGGCCGAACGGATCTCGTCGATCAGCCCGGTGACAAACGACATCTCGGTATCCGCTGCCTGGTCGATCAGGGCAGGGCCATATTCCGGCCAGTCGGTGTGGACGAGCAGCTTTTCACGCGTGCCGGTGGTCGCCCAGAGCTCTTCGGTGATGAAGGGCGTGAACGGATGCAAGAGGATCATGCACTGGTCAAGCACCCAGGCCATGGTGGCCCGCGTCTCGGCTGCTGCCTCTCCGTCAAACAGAGGCTTGGCGAATTCGACATACCAGTCGCAGACCTTGCCCCAGACGAATTTGTAAAGCGCATCTGCGGCCTGATCGAAACGGAATTCGGCCAGCGCCAGATCGACTTCGGCGAGGGCTTTCGCGGTCTCGCCGATGATCCATTTATTCGCTGTGGCGGTTGCCACCGGCGGCTCTGCCTTGGTCGCATGACCTTCCCAGACGCCGTTCATCTCGGCGAAGCGGCAGGCATTCCAGAGCTTGGTACCGAAATTGCGATAGCCCGCAATGCGGTCTTTCGACAGTTTCAGATCGCGCCCCATTGCAGCCATGGCTGCCAGCGTGAACCGCACGGCATCTGCGCCGTAATCCGCGATCAGATCCAGCGGGTCGAGAACATTGCCCAGCGATTTCGACATCTTCTTGCCCTTCTCGTCGCGGACAAGGGCATGAACATAAACGGTTTTGAACGGTACCTGGTCGACCACGGCCAGTTGCATCATCATCATCCGGGCGACCCAGAAGAAGATGATGTCAAAGCCGGTCACCAGGACGCTTGTCGGGAAATAGCGCGCGAGTTCCGGGGTCTGTTCCGGCCAGCCCAGCGTGCCGATCGGCCAGAGCCCCGAGGAGAACCAGGTGTCCAGCACATCGGCATCGCGCCAGACCGGGTAGACCAGCTTTGTCGGGTCCTGGCTCAGGTTATATTCCGCCAGCGCCGCCGACAAAGCGGCCTCGGCGGCCTCGCGGTTTTCGACCTCGATGATGCGGGCATGGTTCAGCGGCATCGGCAGCGGCGCCAGTGCGTCCTGGAACTGGCCCGTCACCTCTTCAATCGAAGGGGCGCAGAAATAGACCGGATCCTGGGCATTGAACCCGCCGTCAAAGAGGAAGCGGAACAGCTCCACCTCATCCAGCGCATTATCGCCCTGATCGTCTTTGAACCCCGCCGGGCGCAGGTCGAGACCATACCAGACCGGGATCTGATGGCCCCACCAGAGCTGACGCGAAATGCACCAGGGTTCGATATTTTCCAGCCAGTGGAAATACACTTTCGCATCGCGTTCGGGCAGGATCGTGGTTTCGCCATTGCGAACCGCATCCAGCGCGGGGCCGACGATCTTCGAGGTCTCGACGAACCACTGATCGGTCAGCATCGGCTCGATCACCACTTTGGAGCGGTCACCGAAGGGCTGCATGATCTTTTTGTTCTCGACCACCGGCACCCGTTCCAGATGCTCGGCATTGGTCTCTTTGTCGATCGACTTCACCAGCTTGGTGACGGCGAGGCCTTCATCATTGATCTCGGCCACCACCAGTTTGCGGGCCTCGTAACGGTCGAGACCGCGCAGATGGTCGGGCACCAGGTTGATGCGGTCGACATCGGCCTCGGTATAACTCGCGCCATCAAGGATCGCTTTGGCATTCGCGCAGCTTTCCTCATAAGGCAACCCGTCCTCGCGCATCCGTGCGCGGGTATCCATCAGCCGGTATAGCGGGATGCCATTGCGCTGTGCGACGCCGTAATCGTTGAAATCATGCGCGCCGGTGATCTTTACCGCGCCCGATCCGAATGTGGGGTCGGGATACATATCGGTGATGATCGGGATCAGACGGCGAAGCGCGCGCGGGCCGACCGGTATCTCGCAAAGCTTGCCGACGATGGGTGCATAGCGGCTGTCCGAGGGATGCACCGCCACCGCGCCATCGCCGAGCATCGTCTCGGGCCGGGTGGTCGCAATCGAGATATAGTCGCGGGTTTCCGAGAAGGTGACGTTCCCGTCTTCGTCCTTCTCCTCGTAAAGATAGGTCTCGCCGCCGGCGAGCGGGTACTTGAAATGCCACATATGGCCGTCGACCTCGGTCTGCTCGACTTCGAGATCAGAGATCGCGGTTTCGAAATGGGGATCCCAGTTCACAAGGCGTTTGCCGCGATAGATCAGGCCCTTGTTGTAAAGATCGACAAAGACCTTGATCACGGCATCATGAAAATTGCCATCCTCGCCCTCGGGCGCACCGGGCGCGCCGGACATGGTAAAGGCCTCGCGGTCCCAGTCGCAGGTGGCGCCAAGGCGCATCAGCTGGCCAATGATATTGCCGCGCGACTTCTTCTTCTGTTCCCAGACGAGGCCCAGGAACTCCGGGCGCGAAAAATCAGAACGGCGGCGGTTCGTCTTTGCCAGCTCACGCTCCACCACCATCTGGGTCGCGATCCCGGCATGGTCGGTGCCGGGCTGCCAGAGCGTGTCAAAGCCGCGCATCCGGTGCCAGCGCACCAGCACGTCCTGCAAGGTATTGTTGAAGGCATGGCCCATATGCAGGCTGCCGGTGACATTCGGCGGCGGGATGACGACGGAAAAGGCGGGCTTTCCGGGTTTGGCATTGGCCCCGGCGCGGCCGACCTTCTGGTCGATCCACAGATCCATGATCCGGGCCTCGGCTTCCTGAGCGTTGAAGGTCTTTTCCATTGCCATCGCGCGTCCCCTTTTGCTGAAAGGGGATTTAGCCAATGCAAAGCGCAAGGGAAAGGGGCAGGGCGGCGCTTAACACCTGATCGGGCCATCTCTGGCTGACTGCGGATGCCTTTGGGGGATGTCCGGTACAAGACGGAGCAGCGCCGCCTTTTGTGCGATCAGGCACGGGAGATGAGGCCGGAGAGATTGGAAAGGGATCCGCCTCTCAGATATGCAAAACCCCGCCAGGGCGGGGCTTTTACATGTCAGGATATCAGGCGCCGGTTATCTCGGCCCGATCATCATCACCATCTGGCGACCTTCAAGCTTTGGCATGCTCTCGACTTTGCCGGCATCGCCGACATCAGCCGAGACGCGGTTCAGAAGCTCCAGCCCAAGCTGCTGGTGGGCCATTTCGCGGCCCCGGAAACGCAGGGTGACCTTTACCTTGTCGCCTTCGTCAAGGAATTTCAGGACCGAGCGCATCTTGACCTGGTAATCATGCTCATCCGTACCGGGACGGAACTTGATTTCCTTGATCTCGATGATCTTCTGTTTCTTGCGGGCTTCGGCTTCGCGCTTTTGCGTCTCGTATTTGAATTTGCCGAAATCCATGATCTTACAGACCGGCGGCACGGCATTCGGCGAGATCTCGACCAGGTCGAGCCCGGCCTCTTCCGCCAGCGCCATGGCACGCGCCGGAGTGACAACACCGACATTTTCGCCATCTGCGCCGATCAGACGGATTTCGGGCGCGCGGATACGATCGTTTACGCGCGGGCCGGTCTCACGTTGCGGCGGGGCGTTATGGGGTCTGCGTCCTATGGTAGTATTTCCTTCTGAGGTAAAAACCGGTCGCGAACTTACTCCCGAAGGCGATGGCTTTCAAGCGCCCGGGAGCAGGGAATTCCGGGGCAGAGGGCCATCCCGGGAAAGACGCGCCGCGTTTGCGGCTTTACGGGCCCGGACAAGCCGCAGCATTTCGGGACACTGGCCGGGATCAGGCCGTCAGGCGTAAATTCGCCGGTCGCAGGGCTGAGCGGGATTCTTCCCTTTCTGACCGCCTTTCGGGGCCGAGACTTTTCAATTCGGGCAGATCCTGCCATATGCGGGCAATCCGGGCTGTTTTCCGGCAATGGGAGATTCATCATGAACAAAAGCGTAATCATCGGCGCCATCGTCGTCCTGCTGGCGGCGGGTGGCTACTACCAGTTCAGCTATAAGCCAGCCCAGGAAGCTGCCGCAGCGGCAGAGAAGGTGAAAGCCGAAGCTGCGGCCAAGGCCGCAGAAGATGCAAAACTCGCTGAGGAAGCTGCGAAGAAAGCAGAAGAAGAGGCGGCTGCTGCCGCGGCTGCCACTGCCGCAGCAACCGAAGAAGCCGCTACCGATCTCGGCAATGCTGCAACCGAAGCGGCGGGCGAGGCCGGTGCGGCTGTCGCCGGCGCAGCGGAATCGGCCGCAACTGCTGCGGGCGAGGCCGTTGATGGTGCCGCCACCGCTGTTGGCAATGCTGCAGAAGCCGCTGGCAATGCCGCTGCCTCGGCCGGCGAAGCTGTGTCGGAAGCGGTCGAATCCGCCACCACCACAACCGAAACCGCTGTCGAAGGCGCCGCCGCTCCGGCATCGGATGCGAATGCTGCACTCGATCCGGCCAATTTCGATGCGGATAAGGTGAATGCGCTGATCGATGCGTCCTCGCTGGACGCGGCAAGCAAGGGCATTCTGAAAACCGCAGTCGAAAGCGCGAAAGCGAACCCGGCTCTGGTGGCAAGCGTGCTGGCTCAGGTGCGGACCGCACTCGGCCTGTGATCGCAGGGCCCTGCCGGTTCAGGCCGGAGGCGTAAAGCAAGGAAAACGGCTGCGGGTATGATCCCGCAGCCGTTTTTTTTGGCCAGCCCGGGCTCTGAGCGGAGACAAAGATCAGATGCAGAAGGCCGCAGGGGTGATCCCTGCGGCCTTTGCGTGTCTTAACCTGTCCGAGGTATCAGATGCCGTCGCCCACGAAAGCCTTCTCGACCACGAATTGTTTCGGATCGGAATTGGCGCCTTCCTCAAGCCCGAAGCTTTCCAGCGTCGCCTTCACATCGACGTTGAACGCGAGCGAGCCACAGACCATGGCGCGGTCTTCTTCCGGGTTGATCTTCGGCAGGCCGAGATCCTCGAAGACCTTGCCGGAGGCGAGGTTATCGGTGATGCGGCCCATATATTGCGACTCTTCGCGGGTGGTGGTCGGATAATAAAGGAGCTTGTCGCCGATCAGCTCGCCGATCAGCGGGTCTTCTTTCAGCCCTTCGACCAGTGCGCGGCCATAATCCAGCTCCGCATTCTCGCGGCAGGTATGCATCATGATGACCTGGTCATATTTCTCCCAGGTCTCCGGCTCGCGCAGCAGCGAGGCGAAGGGCGCGAAGCCGGTGCCGGTGGCAAGGAACCAGAGCCGCTTGCCCGGAAGCAGCGCGTCATGGACCAGGGTGCCGACGGGTTTCGGGCGCAGGATGATCTGATCGCCCGGTTTCACATGCTGCAGTTTCGAGGTCAGCGGGCCATCGGGCACTTTGATCGAATAGAATTCCAGCTCCTCATCCCAGGCGGGCGAGGCGATGGAATAGGCGCGCAAAAGCGGTTTGCCATTCTCGCCCATCAGCCCGATCATGACAAACTCGCCGGAGCGGAACCGCAGCGATTGCGGCCGCGCGACGCGGAAGGAAAACAGCCGGTCGGTCCAGTGTCTGACCGAGGTGACGGTCTGGGCATCGGGCAGATGCGGTTTTGCCGGGCGCTCAGTGGTTGCGGCGGTCTCGGTCATCTCGGGCTCCGTCTCGGGCGCCATCCCGGCGCGATCTCATTTAAGGCACAAGCGGGGCCGGGGTAAACCAGGCCTCGCCTGTGGCATTTCTTCGCGTGGCCAATGGATCAGGCGCGCAGGCGGCCCTGGTAATCATGCGCCGTCCAGTTGGCGCGGAATTTCCATTGCTCTTCCGGCTGGCGTTGAGCAAGCTCATCCGGGATCTCGACCCCGTCAAAGCCGACCCGGCGACACATGGCATATTGATCGGAGATAACGGGCCCGAGTGCAAGCAACTGCCCTTTATAGCCCAGCATCCGGAGCCTGCGCGCAATGGTGAAGGCGCGACCATCCGAAAAGGCCGGGAAGGCGACCCGGATCAGGGTCAGGCGGTCAAGGTGCGGGATCAGCGCTTCGGGAGTGTCGGTATTCGACAGATCGACTTCGAGACCGGTTTCGGTCAGCTCGGCCAGAGCCGGGATCTCGCGGGCGGGGGCCGGGGTGAAACCGGCATCGGTGACAATAATGCTCATGTCTCAGTCCTCTTTCTGCTTACGGTCGGGCAGGGAGCCCGGTTCCTGTACAGGAACCGGACCGATTTCTGTGCAGAAATCGCCGCCGCTCATGCGGCGCTCTCGCTGGTGTTGCGCACGGGCTTGCCGCCCGTAAAATGGATGCCGCATTCTGTTTTCTGCTGGCCCCGCCAGCGCCCGGAACGCGGATCTTCGCCGGGTTTCACTGGGCTCGTGCAGGGCGCACAGCCGATGGATGGATAGCCTTTCGCGACCAGGGGATGGCGCGGCAGGTTGTTATTGGTGATATAGTCTTCCAGATCCTCGCGGCCCCAATGGGCCAGTGGATTGACCTTGATGCGGAAATCGCCCTCATTCTCGAAGAAATCCAGCGTGCCGCGATCCGAGTTCTGAAAGCGTTTGCGCCCGGTGATCCAGCCGTCA
Organism: Pseudomonas sp. GX19020; assembly: GCF_023371075.1. NCBI lineage: Bacteria > Pseudomonadati > Pseudomonadota > Gammaproteobacteria > Pseudomonadales > Pseudomonadaceae > Pseudomonas > Pseudomonas sp. GX19020. The sequence continues at coordinate 558,069 of NZ_JAMCCR010000001.1, read as the reverse complement.
AACGGTTTCAGCGCGCGTTCCAGCGGCTCGACCTTGCGCACATTGCAGCACGAATCCGTGCTGTAGAGATGCAGTGTATTATCCGGGTCTTCGAATTGCAGCCGGCGCGGATTGGCGCGGATGGTGCGGATATCGCAAAGATCGAGACGTTCGGCCAGTTCGCGCTGATAATCCAGCGTTTCCTTGAAGAGCATCCGCGTGTCAACGAACAGCACCGGGGTTTCCGGTGCCAGCAGCGACACCAGATGCAAGAGCACGACCGATTCTGCCCCGAAAGATGAGACCAGGGCCACCCGGCCCAGGTCATCATCCTGCAAAGCATGTTCCAGCACATCATGGGCCGAATGGTGTTTGTAGCGCGCGTTCAGCGCGGCCACCCGGTCGGCAACCGGATAGGCGCTCAGGTCACGCGGCATCCTTCGCGTCTCCGCTCTCATAAAGGGCGGCCTTGAACGGCTCCATCCCGAGGCGACGGAAGGCGTCGAGGAAGCTTTCCTGCGGACCTTCACGCTCGCTCAGATAGGCGCGGACGATCCGCTCCACCGCCGGCACTACCTGATCATAGGCAAAGCCCGGGCCGGTCTTGTCGCCAATCGCGGCATCTTCGGCGCCCGAGCCACCGAGGGTGATCTGGTAATTCTCGACCCCCGCCCGGTCGAGACCGAGAATGCCGATATGGCCGACATGGTGATGGCCGCAGGCATTGATGCAGCCCGAGATCTTGATCTTCAGCGGTCCGATCTCATGTTCGAGGTCGAGTTCCTTGAACCGCATGGCAATTTCCTGCGCCACGGGGATCGAGCGCGCAGTGGCCAGGGCGCAGTAATCCATGCCGGGGCAGGCGATGATATCCGAGATCAGCCCGACATTGGCGGTGGCAATGCCGCCCTGGACGAGCGCTGCATGCAGCGCGGGCAGATCGCCCTTATGCACATGCGGCAGGATCACATTCTGCTCATGGCTGATGCGGATATCGTCATGGCCGAATTTCTCGGCCAGATCCGCGATCAGTTCCATCTGCTCCGAGGTCTGGTCGCCCGGCGTCTTGCCCTGTTCCTTCACCGAGATCGTCACGATCGCATATTGATCGTTCTTATGGGCGGCAAGGTTGGTGTCGGCCCAGGCGCGGAACAGCGGATCGGCCTTGTAGAAGTCATCATAGGCGGTCACGGGCGCGTTGCGGAACGCGGGCGGCGCGAAGGCCGCCTGGATATCTTCCAGCAGCGCCTGATCGGCCCCGCCAAAGAGCGGGCGCAGCTCTTCAAACCGCTCTTCCACCAGCCGGGTGATCTCTTCCTTGCCTGTTTCATGCAGCGTGATCTTGATGCGCGCCTTGTATTTGTTGTCGCGCCGGCCCAGCACGTTATAGACGCTGAGAACCGCTTCGACATAAGGCAGCAGATCGGCCTCGGGCAGGAATTCGCGCACCACCATGCCGATCAGCGGCGTGCGGCCAAGGCCGCCGCCCACAAGCACGCGGAAACCGATCTCGCCCTGATCGTTCTTCACCAGTTGCAGACCGATGTCATGCGCGCGGATCACCGCGCGGTCATGCGTCGCGCCGGTGATGGCGATCTTGAATTTGCGCGGCAGGAACTGGAATTCCGGGTGATCGGTCGACCACTGGCGCAACAATTCGGCATAGGCGCGGGGATCTGCAATTTCGTCAGCCGCCGCACCCGCGAAATGGTCGGCGGTCACGTTGCGGACGGTATTCCCCGAGGTCTGGATCGCATGCATGCCGACATCGGCCAGCGCGGTCAGGATCGCAGGAATATCCGGGAGTTTCGGCCAGTTGAACTGGATGTTCTGCCGCGTGGTCCAATGGCCGTAACCCTTATCCCAGGTCGCGCCGATCTTCGCCAGCTGGCGCATCTTGCGCGCGTTCAGCGTGCCATAGGGAATGGCGACCCGCAGCATATAGGCATGGAGTTGCAGATAGAGCCCGTTCATCAGCCGCAAGGGCCGGAACTCTTCCTCGGTCAGGCTGCCATCGAGACGGCGTTCGACCTGCTGCGAAAACTGCGCCACGCGCTCGCGGACGAAACGCTCATCGAAGTCGGTATAATCATACATGATCGAGGTCTGCCTGTTTCCCGTGGTGATAGTTCGAGGGGCCGCGCGTGCGGAAGGCCTCACGGAAATGGGTGGGTTCGGGGCCGTTCGGGCCCGGTTTCGCATCTGCCAGATAGGCACCGACGATCAGCCGCCCCTGCGCATTGGCATGGATCAGCCGCAGCTGGGCATGGGCCTCGTCTTCGATCAGCTCGGCCTCTGCATGGACCAGGGTCCAGCGGTCATCGGCGGTGAGATAGACGACATCCCCTTCGCGCAGGCGATTGGCGGTGACGACTTTCGGGGTAAAGCGGCGGCTCATGCGCGGGCCTCCTCGTGACTGGTCATGGCGGGAATGGCCGCGCGGGGCGCGAGGCCGAAAAGGATAATGGCGGGGCCGGAGCAACAAAGCGCCAGCGCGGGCAGCGTTGCGAGCGTCCCGGCATGGACCCGCTGATCGGCGCGCGAGGCGTTCTCGACCAGGGTGACCGGCGTTTCCGGCCCTGCGCCATGCATCAGCAGCCGGCCCTGGATGAAACGGGCCGATTTCTTGCCCATATAAATCGCCGCAACCTCAGTGGCACGGGCGAGACCGCGCCAGTCCTGTTCGGCAAAACCGTCCATGTCATGGCCGGTCAGAATACGCAGGCTCGCATTGCGGCCGCGCTTTGTCAGCGCCTGGCCGATTGCCGCCGCCGCAACCGGCGCGGTCGAAAGGCCGGGCAGGATGCGAAAGCTGAGGCCAACGGCCTCAAGCGCCTCGATCTCTTCGTCGAGACGGGCGAAAATTCCCGGATCGCCGCCTTTGAGACGGACGATGCGCGCGCCGGTCTGTGCGGTTTCAACCAGAACCCGGTTGATCGCGGATTGCGGGACCGAAGGGCCAAATCCCTCTTTGCCGACATCAATGCGGCGCACATGGGCCGGGATCAGCGCCATCACCTCTTCGCCGACGAGACGGTCATGGATCACCACCTCTGCCGCCTCAAGCGCACGCAGCACGCCGAGCGTCAGGTGCTCAGCCGCGCCCGGGCCGGCCCCCGCGAAGGTCACGGGCGGCAGATCCTTGAGGGGAGCGCTGGCTGTCAACATGGCTTGGATCCTGGCTTTCGGGCAGGTATGGCGGCGGCGCCGGTTTGCACTGGCAGCAATATAGGACTTTTTCCTCTGAATCGGCCAGATCCCCTTGCAGATAAGGAAGAATGTTCCGATACTCTGGCCTCTGGGAACGCAGTTCTGCGTCAGAGGGGAAATCAGGAATGGCAGCCGCGCTGGACGATCTGGACCGGAAAATCCTGTCCGAACTGCAACAGGATGCAGAGCAGTCGCTGGACGAGATCGCCCGCAAGGTGGGCTCGTCGAAAACCCCGGTCTGGAACCGGATCCGGCGGATGAAAGAACAGGGCGTGATCTCGCGCCAGACAGTGATCCTCGATGCCGAGGCCCTCGGGCTTGAGGCCTGTTTCTTCGTGCTGATCCGCACCTCGGAACATGAGGCGGACTGGCAGCGCAAATTCCTCCATGCGCTGCGCGAACGCCCCGAAGTGCTCGAGGCGCACCGGCTGGCGGGCGATATCGATTACATCCTCAAGGTGCGTGTGAAAAACGCCCGCGCCTATGATGAATTCTACCAGGCGCTGATTTCCGAGGTGAAAATTTACAATGTCACCGCGCTTTTAAGCATGGAAGAAATCAAGTCGACCACAGTCCTGCCGGTTTAACGGAAGCGCCGCAGGGGGATGACCCCCTGCGCCACCAGCACCCCGAGCGCGACAAGCCCCGCCGCCCCGGCCTGGAGCCAGTTCCAGGGCGCGGAAAGCCAGAGGAACATGATCAGCATGACGTAAAACGGTGAGGCATTGGTATGCAGCGATGACATGCCGATGCCGATCCTGTTGATCGAGATGATCCATAACAACTGGCACAAGGCGAGCCCGCCTATGGCGAAAAGGCCGAGCGAGATCACTTCGCGCATTCCCCAAAGGTTATGATCGGCCAGTGGCGCACCCATCGCGAGATTGGCCCCGGCAATGACCAGCATGGAAAGGGCCGCCCCCGCCATGGTCAGCGCGGTGCGCCCGATCAGGGAGAGTGTTGGAAAGCTGGTCACCGTCAGACGTGAGCCAAGCGTATAGAGAAGCACCGAGCCGCAGCAAAACAGCGCGCCAAGCGCAACATTGCTGCCGCCGGCGCTGAAATCGAGGGCAAGCACCCCGCCGGCCATGGAAAGCGTAATTCCGGCAATGAGTTGCAGGCTCAGCCGGCGCCCGTCGAACAACACTTCCAGCGCAATGGCCACCACCGGCATCGCAGCGGTGATCACCGCCGCCGTCACCGGCCCGCCCGCGGCCTGTCCCATGATCAGACACCAGGCCGCGAGCCCGATCAGCGCCCCGACCGCGATCCCGCGCAGCCAGTCCGCCCGCAAAATCGCGCGCGGTCCATCCGCAAGCAGCCAGACCGGCAACAGCACCAGCGCCGCCAGAGCGATCCTTACCGCGCCCAGCTGGTCCGAGGGCATGATCGGAATTAGAAACTCTGCCGCCGGCAAACCAGCGGCCCAGACCACCATCGAGATCATGCAGATCAGATGACCGGACAGAAGCCGGTTCCCCGGCAGATGCTGGCCGGGGATCGGATCGGAAGGCGGGGCAGGGCGCGCAAAACTTGTCATATGGCGAAATCTGTCACGCCACAGTCCTGGCCACTGTTCTCCGGGCGACCGGTTCTGGCGCGTTCCGGCCAGCCGTGCTGAAGATATGGGTTTAAGTCAGAAGGAAGAGGATCTGACTTCCTTCTGACAGAAATACTGCCGCCCGGGGCGTCCGCAGGCGGTCACATGCGCTGAGTTCAGGCAGCCGAGAGCGCGGCAACGATCGCGCCAAAATCTGACGCTTTCAGGCTCGCGCCACCGACCAGGGCACCATGGACATGCGGTACCGCAAAGATTTCGGCGGCGTTCGAGGGTTTGACCGATCCACCATAGAGAAGCCGGATCGCGCCAGCCGCAGTGCCAAAGCGCGCATTCAGCGATCTGGAAATGAAATCATGCACTTCCGCGATCTGCTCAAGCGTAGGCACGCGGCCGGTACCGATGGCCCAGACCGGCTCATAGGCGATCACCGTATTGGCGCCGGTTGCGGCATCCGGCACCGAGCCCGCCAGTTGCGCTGCGATCACATCGAGGGTCCGCCCGGCATCGCGCTCGCCTTCGGTCTCGCCAAGGCAAATCACCGCAACGAGGCCCGCCTCGCGTGCGGCAAGTGCCTTTTGCGCCACCAGCTGATCGGTTTCCCCGTGATCGGCCCGGCGCTCGGAATGACCGAGGATCACGTAGCCGGCACCTGCATCTTTCAGCATCGCGGCCGAGATATCGCCGGTATGCGCCCCCGAGATGTTCTGGTGGCAATCCTGACCGCCGACAGAAAGCGCCGTACCCGCCGCCAGCGTCGCCAGGGGGGCGAGCAGGGTTGCAGGCGGGCAGATCAGCATCTCGCAGGCCGGATCGGAATGGAGTGCAAGCAAGGCGCGTATCTCGTCAAGCGAGGCCGAAACGCCGTTCATTTTCCAGTTGCCTGCCGCCAGTCTGCGCATTCGATCTCTCCCTGTTACCGCTCCCATCTGGTCGCAAATTCAGGAGCGTCATGCAATGGGGGCATTGCGGAATGAGGCGTCAGACTGCCGGTCAACACTTCTGGCGCGCGGGCGTGTCAGATCCCGGACGGGACCGTGGCCGGTTCGTTGAAGCGGATCGATTCGCCGCAGCCGCAGGCCTCGGACACGTTCGGATTGCGGAACACGAATTTCGATTCCAGCAGGCTGGTCTCGTAATCAATGATGGTACCGATCAGGAACATCTGCGCCATGGGGGCGATCAGCACCCGCGCGCCATCCTGTTCCACGATCTCGTCCAGCGGGTTCACCTCTGCGACGTAATCCATCGTATATTCCATACCGGCACAGCCGCCCTTTTTTACGCCGATCCGCAAGCCCTGGCTGCCATCACGCGCCATCAGACGGGCGATCTGTTTCGCAGCGGGCGGGGTGATGGAAACGGCGGCTTTGCCGGGGATGCCGAACATGATGGAAATCCTTTGTCTGGGGTAAAGGTAATCCCGCAGGCGCTCTGCTTCAAGAGGGCTGCGCGCGGCCTGACGCCGGGCCAGCCAGATATCAGGTCACGGGTACAGAAAAGGCGTATAAAGCCTGTGTCCGGCTCGCGCCGCGGAGCATATTCCTCGAAGGGCGCGGCGTGATATGATCGCGCGCCCAGCCGAAAATGAGGTCTGTCTGGCTATGAAAGACCGCGCGGTCAGCCCGGCGGGTGCATTTCAGGGGATAAGTGTCAGGGCCGTGACCGTTTACATGAAGCCCAGCTCAAGACGCGCCTCATCCGACATCATTTCCATGCCCCAGGGCGGATCAAAGGTCATCTCGACCTGCACCTCGCGTATGCCGGGTGTGGCCTCAACGGCCTCCTGCACCCAGCCGGGCATCTCGCCTGCGACAGGGCAGCCCGGTGCGGTCAGCGTCATCACGATCCGCACCGCATTCTCGTCATCGATGGCGATGGTATAGACAAGGCCGAGATCGAAAATATTCACCGGGATCTCGGGGTCAAAGACCGTCCGACAGGCATCGGCGACAGCATCATAGAGCGGGTGATCGACAGAAGAGGGCGCAATCAGCGGCGCGCCTTCGGCGGCGGTCTGATCGGCGGTCGAGGTGGTCATGTCCATCTGCGTGGTCCCGGTCCGGAAAACTTCTGCCATCAATATAGGGATTGCGGGCCTGAGGTCCAGATCCGGCGGGCCGTTTTCGGTCCGGGTGGCAGCGCAGCCCGGCCCCGGTGAGGCAGCCTCTGAAGAGATAGGTGCTGCAAAGTGCTGCGCTATTGCGGGCCGGGCGAAAACAATTGCGGCCGCCTCCGCATGGAAGCAGCCGCTGCTTTCAGCACCAGTTCAGGGCGGGGGCTCCGGAGCCGGGAGAATGCTATCTGGCTCCGGAAGTCTTTTGCCCGGTTTTGCGTCTTCGGGTCGTAACCGCGCGGCTCAGAACGGGATTTCGTCATCCATATCGGAATTGCCGCCCGAGGGGCCGCCGTAACCGCCCCGACCACCGCCGGAACCACCGCCCTGATTGCCGCCACCCTGGCTGCCACCGCCATATCCACCGCCACCGCCGCCATAGCCGCCGCCCTGGCCACCATAGTCATCACCATAGCCGCCCTGATTGCCGCCGCCACCCGCGCCACCGCCGCCGTCACCGCGGCCGCCCAGTAGAGTCAGGTTGCCCGAGAAGGGCCGCAGCACGATCTCGGTCGAATAGCGGTCCTGGCCGGACTGGTCCTGCCATTTGCGGGTTTCCAGCGCGCCCTCGATATAGACGGTCGAGCCTTTGCGCAGATATTGTTCGGCGATCTTTGCAAGCGGCTCCGAGAAAATCGCGACCGAATGCCATTCGGTGCGTTCCTTGCGTTCGCCCGTATTGCGGTCGCGCCAGGTTTCGGAGGTTGCGATCCGCAGATTGCAGACCTTGCCGCCATTGGGAAAGCTGCGCACCTCGGGGTCGCGGCCGAGATTGCCGATGATGATGACCTTATTGACCGATCCGGCCATATGCGCCTCCGCTTTGCTGGCTGAGTGACCCCTGAACCTGATGCGGGATCAGGGTTACTATTGTGTTGACGCCCGTATCTAAAGACAGCCGCGCGGCCTCGCAACCGCGCATTGGCGCCAGCGCCTCCGTAGGCCCGGTCAGGTGGCCGCTGCCGCAGCAGGGTTTTCCGCCCTGATCCTGATTTTTGGCCTGGATCCGGGGCGAATCGCAGCCTTTCTGCCCGGGATCGGCGGGGATTTGCCGGTTTTACCGCCGGGGGCGGGGATTCCCCGCTGGCCGGATTGGCCCTTCGCCGCTATAGTCCCGCCCGATTTGGTGACTGTGGACGGCTTTCCTATGACCCCTCGGCTGAGTTTCCGGTTCCGGGCTGCGCTGGTGCTGAGTGTTTCTTTTGTGACTGCTACGAGTGGGTTTACCGGCAGTGTCGCCGCCGAGCCGCTGAAACTCCATGGCTCCAGCAAGTCGCGCATTGCGGTGTTCGAATCGCAGACCGCCTTGCTTGATGGCAAGCTTGCCAGACAATATTCGGGCTCGGTCAAGCTCACGCCGAACCATAAGGCGGGTAAGGATGGCGAGACCGCCTCGGCCGAGGCCGTGCCGCGCTACAGTGGCCGCTATAAGGGCGAGCATCTCGAACATGCGAAGACCGTGGCGCGCAAACATGGCGTGCCGGAGGATCTGTTCCTGCGGCTCGTGCAGCAGGAAAGCGGCTGGAATGCCCGCGCGGTCAGCCATAAGGGCGCAACCGGCCTTGCGCAGCTGATGCCGGGAACGGCAAAGCTGCTTGGTGTCGATATTGACGATCCGAAGCAAAATCTCGAAGGCGGCGCGCGGTATCTCAAGATGATGCACGCGAAATTCGGCTCATGGAAGCTGGCGCTTGCGGCCTATAATGCCGGCCCGGCGGCGGTTGAAAAGCATGGCGGGGTGCCGCCTTTTGCCGAAACCAAAGCCTATGTGAAGGCGATTCTCGGCTGATCCCGGCGATTCTCAGGACGAAGGCGCGACCGACACAGCGCGCAGGCGGTTGCCCCGGCACAGGGACTGCCATTGCATCATCCTTGTCACGACGGAAAATTTCGCCTGCGGCGTTTACGCAACAGGCTTTTAAACACTGGCAAATTTGCGCTTTCCAGGGCAAAAGACTGCAGAGCCGGCGTTGCTTTCGGGTGGCGTTGCAGGCATTCAGATACAGACCTAAACCGCAGGGTTCAGAATGAGCGACTTCGCATCCCTCCGCATGACGATGGTGGACACCCAGATCCGGCCTTCCGACGTCACCAGGTTCCCCATTATTGATGCGATGCTGCATGTTCCGCGTGAGAATTATGTGCCGCCGTCAAAACGGGATGCCGCCTATATCGGCGCCAATCTCGACCTCGGCAGCGGTCGCGCTCTGCTGGATCCGCGCACCTTCGCCAAAATGATCGAGACGCTGGATATCCTGCCTTTGGATCTCGTACTCGATATCGGGGCGGGATATGGCTATTCGACCGCGCTGCTGGCCCGGCTGGCGCAGACCGTGGTGGCGCTTGAGGAAGACGAGGCCATGGCCGAGGAGGCCGGGCGGATCCTCGCTGCCGATGGCGTCGATAATGCCGTTGTGGTCAAGGGCAGCCTGACGGCGGGCGCGGCGAAATACGCGCCCTATGATGCGATCCTGGTCGGGGGCGGCATTGAAGAGCTGCCCGAGGCGATTGCGTCACAGCTGAAAGAAGGCGGCCGTATCGTTGCCGTGATGATGACCGGCGCGCTTGGAACCGTGAAATACGGGCTCAAGACCGATGGCCGCATCGATTGGCGCTATGCTTTCAACGCCTCTGCACCGGTCCTGCCGGGATTTGCCAAAGAAAAGACTTTCACGCTTTGACGGGCCCCCACCGACAGTAGGGCGCCCTCTGACAGGTTGAACGGAATAGTGCCCTGGGCCCCTGGCCCGGGACTTGCGAGCAGACAGGACAGAACAAGATGCGCAACTGGCTCAAGGTGATGACGATCAGCATGGCGGCAGCGGTGGTTGCGCTGCCGGCAAGGGCCGAGACCCTGGCCGATGCGCTGATCGCGGCCTATCGCAATTCGAACCTTATGCAGCAAAACCAGGCCGTGCTGCGCGCCGCCGATGAGGATGCCGCGATTGCCATGTCTGCGCTGCGTCCGGTTGTGGCCTATGCGGTGCGCGCCGGGTCAAGCTATTCCCATACGGAAGGCTTTGGCGCCAGCGGCTTTCTGGGCACAGGACCGGTTGTTCCCACGTCAAGCTGGTCGAAGAATTTCAACGCGACCTTTGAACTCAGCGTCTCGCTGACGCTGATGGATTTCGGACGCCGCGCCATCGCGCTGGAAATCGCGCGTGAAAACGTGATGGCGACGCGCCAGGCACTGGTCTCGGTGGAACAGGATGTTCTGCTGGCGGCAGTGCGGGCCTATGTGCAGGTGCGTCTCCAGCTTGAGATCGTGGCGCTGCGTCAGTCGAATGTGCGGCTGATCACCCAGGAACTCCGTGCAGCCCAGGACCGGTTCGAAGTGGGCGAGATCACCCGTACCGATGTCTCGATTGCCGAAGCCGCATTGGCGGCCTCGCGCGCCAATCTGGCGGCAGCCGAGGGTGATCTGAAAGTCGCCCGCGAGACTTACAAGGCCGCGACCGGTGCCTATCCGGGCACGCTTGCGCCGCTGCCGAAAAGCCCCGCGATCGGCAAGTCGATGGAGGAAGCACGCCGCGTCGCCGTCAGCACCCATCCGACGATCCGCCAGTCGCAGCACACGGTCAAGGCGTCGGATCTGAACGTTTCTCTGGCAGAGGCCGCGATGAAACCGGTGCTTGGCCTTTCGGCCGGGATCACCGGCAGCCGCACCGAAGCAGATGGGCTGCTGCGCGATTCCGATACTCTCAGCGGCAGCGTTGGCCTCAATCTGAGCCAGACGATCTATGCCGGCGGCGAGTATTCGGCGCGCTACCGCAAGGCGGTCGCCCAGAAGGAAGGCGCGCGCGCCGGCCTGCACCAGACGGTGGTGGTCATCGAGCAGAATGTCGGCACGCTCTGGGCGATGTTTGAGGTTTACAATGCCTCGATCGAAGCGTCGCGCCAGCAGATCGTGGCGGCTCAGGCAGCCTTTGACGGCGTGCGGGAAGAGGCGGCTCTGGGCGCGCGGACCACGCTTGATGTGCTGGATGCCGAGCAGGATCTGCTGAACGCCCGCGCCTCGCGGCTCGAATCCGAGGCGAACCGGTATTACGCGGTCTATCAGATCCTTGCCGGCATGGGGCTTCTGACGGTCGAACATCTCAATCTCGGGATCCCGACCTATGACCCGGCGGCCTATTACAACGCGGTGAAAAATGCGCCTACCACCTCGGTTCAGGGCAAAAAACTCGACCGGATCCTGAAGCGCGGCAATAACTGAGCCACCGCAACCGAGCCACGGCGCCCGAAAGGGCTGCGGGAAAAGTCACGGGACGTTCAGCTGAACGACTGCGGGCCGGAATGCGCAAGGCGTTCCGGCCCATTGCTTATCCGCCGTTCAGGGTTGTGATTTCGCGGCCTTCCTTGTCTGCGGGCCAAACTGGCGGTACACTTGAAGTCAAGAAAAGTCAGTGACGGGCAGGGCAACATGTCGGAACCACTTACATCGCATGAGATCGAGGATGTTCTGTCCTCGATTCGTCGTCTGGTATCCGCAGATCTGCGACCGGCAGTGAAGCCGACGGAAAATGCAGCCCCGGCCGATAAGCTCTTGCTGACCCCTTCGCTGCGGATCGTCGAGACCCCGGCGGCAGCTGTCAGTGCCAAAGCCCCGGCAGCCGCGGCGGTCGCAGCCTGTATGCCGGTAACGGCCAGCCAGGAGGTTGCAGCCGCAGCGGTTTCCGACCCTGACGCCGATGAAAGCGGGGCGCCGATGGTGGTGGTCGGCGATGAAGAGATCCTTGTTTTCTTTGGCGAGGCGGCGCCGCTCGGGCGATCCTATGGCGGTGAGGACTATGATGATGCCGGCCTTTCTGAGGGCGGCACGGGTTTGCGGGTGGTGCTCGACAGCCGTCCGGCGCTGACGGATGAGCACAAACCGACCGCGGCAGATGGTGTTCTGAGGCTTGAGCAGCCGATCCCGGCCAGGGTCGCCACCATTCCCGAGGTGGATTGGGGCCAGGGCAGCGAGGCCTGGGATGGATCACTGGCGCCGGAGACCCTGTCGCCCGCGCCACAGCCGCGCCGCGAAAACCCGGACGAGCCGCTGGCCAGAGCCTGGGCAGACCGCGCCGAGGCCCGGATCAGAGAAGAGCTTACACAGCCCGAAGCAGCCCCGCGCTTTACCGCTGCGGCAGAAGCGCGGCCCCCTGTGGTTGCAGTCTCATCAGATGATCTGGCGCAGGATGACGGCAGCGACGCAGATGAGGCCTGGATTGACGAAGAGGTGTTGCGCGACCTTGTCACGGAAATCATCCGCAAGGAACTCGCGGGTACGCTCGGAGAGCGGATCACCCGCAATGTGCGCAAACTGGTGCGGCTGGAAGTCAACCGCGCGCTGTCGTCCCGGGATTTCGAATAACACCCTCTGAACCCGCGCCGTGGCGCGGACTGATCCGCCGCAGCGGTCGCGGGTGGTTCAAAACAAAAAGCGCCCCGCAAGGGCGCTTTTTGTTTCAGGTCCGGCTTTACCGGACTGTCCCGGGGCAGAAGACGCCTTGATCAGGCCGCTTCGGCCTGATCCGCTTCGAGGGCCGCACGACGCTCGGATTCTTCGCGGCTCAGCGCGACCGAGGTACGGATCCCTTTGGCGACGAATTCCATCAGCCCTTTGACCACGCGTTCATTCGGGTCGATACCCGCACAGGACAGGACTTCACGTCCGTCACGCGACCGCGCCCAGCGGGCGATCTGTTCCGGGCCATTGCCATATTTCTTGTCATCGGCAATGGCATCATCCAGAGCCGCAAGAACAACAGCAGCAAAAAGCTTACGAGCGCGCTGACCCTGCTCGAAATTGAAAGCCGAACTATCGATTGAATCGAGCATCACGCACATCCTTGGTCGTTTTTTGATCTTGCCGGGCCGCCTGCCGCTTGTAACGCCTTGATTACGATTCGGGCAGCCCTGTTTGGAATGCCCGTCATGCGAAATACGCATAGCTAAGAACAATGGCCACATAATCTGGGTGTCAGGCAGGGGGGGCACCGCCGAAATATGGGCTTTGGGAGAATTTTTTCAAGTTCAGGCCGTGCCTGCCCGCGTGGTTTCGGCGGAATACCGGCTTGCTGTTGATCGAAAAAGATGTCTCCGCCCGGCTTCCGGGCAGAGGCCCGCGCGAAAACCGGGCGATTCTGCAATCACAGGCCGAAACCGGCGGCGGGGCTGGCTGACCATCCGCGCGTAAAGTCATCTGAAGCGCCGGTTTTCAGCCTAAGGCCTTAGGGCTCAGCTTTCGGCACGCAGCTTTGCAGTCCCGGCGCTCAGCTCGCCTGCCATGCGGTCGAAGCGCATATAGGCCAGGGCCCTGCCTTCCGCCGAGGTGCCGATCTGCCCGGCCTCGCGCCCGTCAGGAAGGGTGATCGGCGTGCCGGGCGCAGCCTCGCCCTCGACCTGCAGCCGCACGAGGCCCTTGCGCAGCTCGGTCTTGTGTTTCATCCGCGCGGTGACCTCCTGGCCAACATAGCAGCCCTTGCGGAAATCGACGCCATGCAGCCGCTCAAAGGCCTGTTCCAGAATGAAGGTCTCATTCGGGCGCAGCTCATTGGGATATTCAGGGATGAGATGCGCAAGGCGGATCGCGTTCCAGTCTGTCAGGTCCGGGGCCGCAGGGGGCGCTTTGGTATCCGGAGCGGCCGGCTCCTGGGGCAGGGCTGCATCGCTGTAAAGCCGCCAGCCAAGTGCCGCGTGGCGCGGATCTGCCAGCGCGGCTTCCGGCGCAGCGCCGGTTCCCCGCGACAGGGCCAGATCGCTTTCACTGATCGTCACCACAGCGCGCAGTTTGTAAAGCGTCAGCAGCCGCTGCACCTGCGGCGCCAGCTCTGCGTCGGTATCGAGGAAAATCAGCCCTTCGGGGTCGTCCCTGCGGCGCACCAGAAAGAAATCGGCGATATATTTTCCCTGTGGCGTCAGCAGCGCGGCCCAGACGAGGCCCGGCGCTTTTTGCAGCGGCAAGACATCATTGGTCACCAGCCCCTGAAGGAAGGGAACCGCGTCCTTACCCTCGATCCGCAGGATTTTGCGGGGGCGCTGTGCAAGGGCGGTCTCGGTCATGATCTGTTCCGGTTTCTCTGGTCGGTCTGCGGTCAATATGGGGCCGGCGGGCGGGCGCGGAAAGGGCGCTTGCGCCGTTCAGTCGCGAAATTGCAACGCATAGAGCCGCGCATACTGGCCACCGGCTGCAATCAGCGCGTCATGGGTTCCTTCCTCGATCACGCGGCCCTGGTCGAGCACCACGATATGATCTGCCTCGCGCACCGTGGCGAGGCGATGCGCGATCACCAGCGTCGTCCGCCCGGCCTGGGCCCGCGCGAGCGCTCCGGTCACGGCGCGCTCGGATGCGGTGTCCAGCGCCGAGGTCGCCTCATCCAGGAGGAGGATCGGTGCATCCGCGAGCAGCGCGCGCGCGATGGCGACCCGCTGGCGCTGGCCACCTGAAAGCGCCGAGCCGCGCGGGCCGGCAAGGCTGTCGAGTCCATCGGGCAGCCGGCCAAGAAATTCGCTTACGCGCGCGTCTTCAAGCACATGTTCTAGCCGGGTCTCGGTGATGCCGTTGCGGCCAAGGATCAGGTTCTCGCGGAGCGTCTCGTCAAAAAGCGCGGCCTCTTGGCTGACGGCCGCAATGAGCCTGCGCTGATCGGTTAGGCTCATCCCGCTGGCATCGGCGCCGCCGATCAGGATGCGGCCCTGTTGCGGGTCGGCCAGCGCGGTCAGAAGGTGGAAGATGGTCGATTTTCCCGCGCCCGAAGCGCCGACCAGCGCGGTGACGCGCCCGGCTCTGGCGGTAAAGCTCAGCCCGTTCAGGACCGGTGTTTCCTCATAGCCGAAGCTGACATTCTCCAGCCGTATCTCGGGCGGCAGGGTCGCGGGCAGGGCGCGGCTGACCGCCGGGCGGCTGGTATTCGGCTCGGTGTCGAAAAGCCCATAGATCCGTTCCAGAGAGGCCAGCGCGATCTGGCGCTGCCCCGCGATTTCCGAAAGTTTGCGGATCGGCTGGAAGGTCAGGGCCATCGCGGTGAAAAAGGCCATGAATTCGCCGGTGGTGCGGGTGCCCTCGACCACTTGCGTGCCGCCAAAGATCAGCACCGCGAAAAAGCCGATCCCGGTGACGATATCGACCAGCGCCGGCATGGTGGACCGCCCCAGCGTCGATTTGATCTCGGCGCGGCGGATCCGGTTGACGATGCCCGAGAACCGGCTGGTCTGGTAATCTTCCATCCGGTTCAGCTTGACCTGCTGGATGCCGTGGAAGATCTCGTCCAGCCGCGTGGCACGCAAACCGGATTCCACCCGCATCTGCCGTGTCTTGCGCCGCACATAGCGCTGCAGCGCCATGGCGGGCAGCAGCAGAAGCGGCGTGCCGATCAAAGCGACCAGCGTCCATTGCACGTCGATCATCAGCGCCACAACAAAAAGCCCGATCAGCGAGACAAGGTCGCGCCCGATCCCGGCGATCACCAGCTGCGTCGTGGTCTGGGCCGCGATCGTATCGCCCTGAACGCGTTCGATCAGCGAGCCGGGTGGGTTTTTCTGGTAGAAATTGCCGTCCAGCGTCAGCAAATGCCGCACCAGCGCGACCTGCATCTCGGTCGCATTGGTGAAATTCACCAGAGCCAGCAGCCAGCGCCCCAGGATCGAGGTCAGCGCCCGGAAGAGGAAGAGCGCAAGGATGCCCAGCCCGACCCAGATCAGCGCAGTTTCGGAACGCGAGGCGAAAACATCATCGAACAGGGGTTCGAGCGTTGCCGACAGCAGGCCGAGCGTCGAG
The DNA here is from genome assembly GCF_023371075.1 of Pseudomonas sp. GX19020. NCBI lineage: Bacteria > Pseudomonadati > Pseudomonadota > Gammaproteobacteria > Pseudomonadales > Pseudomonadaceae > Pseudomonas > Pseudomonas sp. GX19020. The sequence goes on along the minus strand of NZ_JAMCCR010000001.1, from coordinate 542,445 downwards.
CCTTCCAGCGCCGAGACCAGCAGGGCCAGCAGCATCAGCCCGGCGCGGCGTTTCAGGAAATCGCGCCAGAAGCGGCGAAAGAGCTGGTCGCGCTGTTCCGGTGGCACCACCGCCGGCATCGGAACCTCAATCCTTTGGGCCGGGTCGGGGCCAAGTTGCCCGGGGGCGATCTGCTCGGGAACGGGGGTCATGGGGCGGTGCCTCTCAATTGCCGTTTGCGGCGTCTGGCAGCACGCATCCGTCCTGGCGGTTTACCCCAGAGGGCGGGGCCGCTCAAGCCTCGCTGGTCCGGGGGCGCGGTCAGAAGGCATTGTCGACCACAAAGATCAGCGAGCGCAGCAGCGCATAGCCAAGCCCTGCGACCCAGGCCAGCGCGCCAGCCGCGCCGACCAGGCCTATCCCGATCCAGAGCCCGTCACGCTGCAAAATGCCAAGGCCGATGACCGAAATGGCGGCAGCCGGTGCCAGGTTGGCAAAGGGCACCGGCAGTGCCAGTGCGATGGCAAGGATCAGGCAGATAAGGCCAAGAACCCGCTGCGCGCGCGCGCCAGCCATCGCCTCAAACCGGGGATGCATGAGGGATTCGGCGCGTCTGATCCAGGGCAGGATCTTCGTCACCATCGCGGCAAAGACCTCACGTGACATCGAGCGCTTTGCGATGAATTGCGGCAGCCAGGGCGCCTGGCCCAGCATCATCTGCGCCGCCAGAAAGATCAGCGGCAATCCCAGCACGCCCGCAAGGCCAGGGGGAGAAGGCAGGATATTTGGAAAGGCAAAGATCAGCAGCAGCGCGCCAAAGGCCCGGGTGCGCATCATATCGAGCATGTCGCCTATCGCCACCCGCTCGCGGCTGCGGTCATCGGCGAGCGCGATCAGCATGGCGCTCAGCCCCGGCGGCATCGCGTTTTGGGATGCGCTCTCCGGCGGAGAAATGGCTGCGGGTCGTGCAGGGCTGTATTCGTTTTCCACGCCGGCGGCACTCTCGGGGCTTGGGCGCTGTGGCAGGAGAAGGCGCCTGGGATCGGGTCAGCCCCGGATCTTGTCCTTGCCGGGCGGCGCCGCAAGGGGAGAGGCCACAGGAGCGTGCCGGATCGGCATATCCCCGCGTGGCGGGAACGTGTTCAGGCCCCGATCCGCGACCGGATCGGGGGGCAGGCTGGCATTGGCCTGTGGAGAAGCCCGCCAGGGGTTCACCGCCAGCGTTTCACGGCGAGGGGGTGCCCCGGATCAGGCCCGCCGCAGCCATGCCGGAGCAGGGATGCGGCCTTATTCGGCGGGCGCGTTCTTTTCCAGCCAGGCCTGCATCCAGGCAATTTCGCCTTCCTGAGCGGCGATGATCTCTTCAGCCAGTTTGCGTAGTTCTGGGTCGGAGCCATATTCCAGCACCACCCGCGCCATCTCGACCGCGCCTTCGTGATGCGGGATCATGCCGCGCACGAAATCCACATCCGCATTGCCGCTGTAGTCGATGGTCATATCGCCATGCATTTTCATCGCCGCCGCCTCATAGGCTGCGGTGGAGGCGGGAACCTCCGAAGCGGCGGGCGCGGCAGCATGGGCGGAATGATCCATCGCCGGGACTTCTTCAGCTCCGGCGGGGGCTGCGAGCGGGGCCGCAAGCGCCATCGACAGCGCGGCAAGGGCGGGAAGTTTGAACATCTGACTTTCTCCTGTGGACCATATTGCGGTGTGGTAGGGTAGCCATGCGGCCTTCCAGCAGGGGGAAGGCAAGTCACGCTCGGGTGATCTGAATAACGGGCAGGCGTGGGTTTTTGCCCCGATGCCGGATTTGCGGGCAGTGTTCTGGAATTCCGGCACTGTGCAGGGCAGGACGGTTCATTGTGCGGCTGAGAGAGGTTCAATCCGCTGCGCAGGGTCGCTATCTTGCCCCTATAGCGTTGTATTGGATTGAGTCATGTCCCGCCCGCAGCCCGTTCCCGACCGCGGTTCCCGCGCCATAAACCGCCGGCCCCTGATCGGCGTGATCGCCAATTCGCATCACATCGAAGGGCGCTATGAGGTCCATGGCAGTGGCGTGATCAATACCGAGGCCCTGGCCCAGGTGTCAGGCGTGTTGCCGCTGATCGTGCCGACCGATCCGCGTCTTGCGCGGGTGGAGGATCTGCTGGAACAATGCGATGGCTTTTTGCTGACCGGCGGCCGCCCGAATGTGCACCCGTCCGAATATGGCGAGGACGAGACCCCGGCGCATGGTGATTTCGACCGCGCGCGCGATGCGATCACCCTGCCGCTCATCCGGGCCTGCGTTGAGCGTGGCCAGCCGGTATTCGGCATCTGCCGTGGTTTTCAGGAAGTCAATGTCGCAATGGGCGGCAGCCTTTTCCCTGAGATCCGCGACCTGCCGGGGCGGATGAACCACCGCATGCCGCCCGAAGGCACGATGGAGGAAAAATTCGCCCTGCGGCACCCGGTGCGCTTTACCGAAGGTGGCGTGTTCCATCACTTGCTCGGGGCGTCAGAGGTGATGACCAATTCGCTGCATGGCCAGGGCATCAACCGCGCGGGCAAGCGTATCGTGATCGACGGCCATGCGCCGGATGGCACCCCTGAAGCACTCTATGTCGAGGGCGCGCCGGGCTTCACGCTTTCGGTGCAATGGCATCCCGAATGGCAGGCCGGCGAAGACCCGGTGTCGCGGCCCCTCTTCGAGGCATTCGGCCTGGCCGCGCAGGCCTGGGCCTCGGAGCGCCGCCCGCTGGCGGCCGGGGCTGCCTGAGCCGGTTGCCGGATCTGATCGTGATGAAGGGGCCGGCGGTTTGGTCCGCCCGTTGCAGAATGCCGCTTTTCCGTCAGGTCTTCCGCCGCTAGGTTAGCGCAAACGGAGCGGCCGGTGCCGGTTTTGCGCCGATCGCGCCGCATCAGGGCGAAAGCGGAGGAAAGATGAAGCGTTCGCGTATCAATGAGATCATGGCGGCAGCGGATGAGATGATCCGCCATTACGGCTTTGTCCTGCCGCCCTTCGCCCGCTGGAGCCCGGACGAGTTCCGCGCCCGCAAGGACAGTGCATCGCGCCTCATAGCCGGGCGCTGCGGCTGGGATATCACCGATTACGGCGAGGGGCGGTTTGACGAGCTCGGGCTTTTCCTCTTCACGCTGCGGAATGGCGAGCTTGCGGATCTGCAGCGCGGCGGCGGCATGTGCTATGCGGAAAAGCTGCTGATCTCGCGCCAGGATCAGATCTCGCCGATGCATACCCATGTCATCAAGGCCGAAGATATCATTAACCGGGGCGGCGCGACGCTGGTGGTCGAGCTGTTTGGCAGCGACGAGACCGGCGCCTATGCTGCGGATCGCGGCGGGATTGTGCGCTGTGACGGGGTCGAGCGGCCCTATAGTCCCGGCGATAAGCTGCGGCTTGCACCAGGGGAATCGGTCACGCTGATGCCGGGCGACTGGCATGCCTTCTGGGGCGAGGGCGGCGATGTGCTGATCGGCGAGGTCTCCACCGTGAATGACGATCTCACCGACAATATCTTCCGTGAGCCGATTGGCCGTTTTGCCGAGATCGAGGAAGATGTCGCACCGACGCATCTGCTGGTCAGCGATTACGAGACCTGGCTCAGGTAAAACCGGGCGCGGCTGAACCTGGCGCCCCCGGATATGAAAAAGGCCGCCCCGAAAGGCGGCCTTTTGCGTTTGAAGAGGTCCGGCGCGCGGCCGGACCGTTTGACCAGGTCTCAGTTCGCCGGGCAGTCGGCGCCGGTGCAGGCCGGAGCCGCCGGTGCTGCAGGGGCAGGCGTCACAACCGCAGGGGTCGAAGTGGCGGGCGCAGCCGGGGCCTCAAGCGCAGCCGGAGCGGCAGGTGCAGCGGGTTCGGTCACGGTGAAGGTATCCGCGGGCACCACCGGAGCGGTTGCGGCCGCAGGCGTTGCCGCATCAGGCGTCGCCGGGGCAGGCGCGCCGGGCAAAGCCGGGCCGATCATCGGCAGCACGGCAGGCGTTGCCGCCGGTTTTTTCGGCTCAGCCGGTTTTTTCGGGGCCACCGGTTTGGGGATGTTCAGGCCGGTCGGCATCGCGCCGGTCGAGGTCAGGGTGATCACCCGCTCGCCGCCTTTGACGCGCTCATAAAGGTCCATCACATCCTGGTTGATCATCCGGAAACAGCCCGAAGAGGCATTGCGGCCGATCGATTTCCATTCCGGGGTGCCGTGGATGCGATAGCCGTAATCGCGGCCGCCCGAGGTCAGGTAGATCGCGCGCGAGCCCAGCGGGTTGGTCGGACCGCCCGGCTGGCCATTGCGCCATTTCTCAAGCGAAGGTTTGCGGGCGATCATCTCGGCCGGCGGCGTCCAGGTCGGCCATTGTCGCTTGTTCGCGACGATGGATTCGCCCGACCAGCCAAAGCCCTCGGCGCCCACGGCGATGCCATAGCGCAGCGCCTTGTTCTTGCCGAGCACGTAGTAAAGGAAGCGCGGCGTCGGGTCGATCACGATGGTGCCCGGCGCGAGATCGGTCGGGTAATCGACGACCTGGCGGCGATAGGCCTCGGGGATCTGTTCGACCGGCAGGCCGGGAACGGTGAAGGTCCCGTCAGAGCGCGCGGCATAGATCGTCGGATCCGTGCTGATCGCGGGCTGTTCAATAAGCTGGGCTGCGGGCTGGTCTTTGGCGTCGGTGCTGGTCATCGTATCGACACAGGCCGAAAGCAGCATGGCCACAAGCAGCACGGCTTTGGCGGGGCTGGCCGCGATACCGCGCAGCGGGGCGACGAAACCGGTCATTCGCATCTGGATCTCGCATTAAATTTTCACACGGGATTGTCATCCGGACCCGAATGAGGGGCCGACTGATTTCCTTCGCTTTTCAGTGGGGGAGCAAGGCCCGCAGGTCAAGTCCCGTGATATGCGGGACACTCTGATGTGAACACAGAAACGTGACAAAAAGCCGGCTTCACGGCAAAATTTTCTGCATCTGGTATTCATTTCCGCCCGGAAACGCCGGATCCACGCTCAGATGACCTTAGGTCACCTTGCCGCGAATACGGAATTCCGGACGGTCCCAGCGGCGCTCTGCCATGATGCGGGCAAGGATTTCAACCGCCCGCGCCACGTCGTCCTGGTCAATGTAGAGCGGCGTAAAGCCGAATCGCAGGATGTCCGGGGCGCGGAAATCACCGATCACCCCTTCGGCGATCAGTGCCTGCATGATGGCGTAACCCTCGGGATGGCGGAAACTGACCTGGCTGCTGCGCATCGCGTGATCGCGGGGCGTGGCAAGGCTCAGCTCGGGGCAGGCGGCCTCGACACCTGCGATGAACTGGTCCTGCAATTCAAGCGAGACCCGGCGCAGGTCTTCGAGATTGACCCCGTCCCAGACATCCAGCGCTGCATCCAGTGCCGCAAGCTGGAGGATCGGCGGCGTGCCGACCCGCATCCGCTCGATCCCCTGGCCGGGGCGGTAGTCGAGGTCAAAGGCGAAAGGCGCTTCATGACCCATCCAGCCCGCAAGCCCCGGGCGCGCCCGCGCCTGATGGCGGGGGGCGACATAAATGAAGGCCGGGCCACCGGGGCCGGAATTGAGGTATTTATAGGTGCAGCCGACCGCGAAATCGGCGCCATCCCGGGCGAGTTCCACCGGGAAAGCGCCGGCGGAATGTGCCAGATCCCAGACCAGCAGCGCGCCCTTTTCATGCGCGATCCGCGCAAGCTCGGCCATGTTATGGCGCCGCCCGGTGCGGTAATCGGTCTCGGTGATCATCACGACCGCAATCGTCTCATCGATGGCACCTGCGACCTCTTCGGGCGCAACCGTCTTCAGGCTGTATTCCGGCCCGAGCATCCCGGTCAGCCCCTGGGCAATATAGAGATCAGAGGGGAAATTGCCGGTATCCGACAGGATCACCCGCCGGTCAGGCACCATCCCGAGGCCGGCGGCCAGCGCCTGCCAGACCTTGATCGACAGCGTATCGCCCATCACAACCGAGCCCGGCTCGGCGCCAATCAGCCGCCCGACGCGGTCGCCGACGCGCGACGGCATCTCCATCCATTTCGCCTCATTCCAGGCGCGGATCAGCATCTGGCCCCATTCGGCAGTTACCGTTTCCGCCACCCGCGCCGCGACCGCTTTCGGCAGCGGCCCGAGCGAATTTCCATCCAGATAAACCACCCCTTCGGGAAGGTCGAACATGGCCCTGGTTGCTTTGAAATCGGTGGTCACCGGCGTTTCTCCCATCTGCCTGTTCCGGTCTCGCATGTCGGGGGCAAATATGCCAGTGATCCGCGGAGGACAGGGGCGGAAATCGGGGATCAGGCCGGAGGTGGCAGGACCCGACGCGGACATTCAGGATCTGTTAGCGCTAGCGGTGAAACCTGCCCGAACGGACGGGGCGTTTTTCCATCCCAAAGCGTCGTAAAGCGCTTGCACTTTCCGCCGGGTAAGGGAAAAGTCCGCCTCAGATTACGCTTTCGTGATCCTGCGTCACAATGTCGCGCAACAAAATTGCATGTCAAAAGTATGGATTGTAATTTTATTGCGGGATGCTATTGGGACTGCGCCTGCTCAGAAGAAGGGGGAGAACGCACTTTGAAAATTGGTGCCTTGAAAGAGATTTTCGCGGGAGAGAACCGGGTCGCGATGACTCCGGATTCCGCGTTGCAGCTGCAAAAGCTGGGTCACGACTGTCTGATCGAGACTGGCGCCGGGACCAATGCGGGGTTCACCGATGAGGCCTACAAGGCCGCAGGTGTCGCCGTGCTGCCTTCGGCGAAAGCGGTGGCGGATGCGTCGGATGTGGTCGTGAAAGTGCGCGGGCCGGAACCGGCCGAGCTTGACCTGCTGCATGAGGGCGAGACGGTGATCTCGTTCTTCTGGCCGGCCCAGAACCCCGAACTGCTGGAGCAGGCGAAAGCCAAAGGCGTGACCGCTGTTGCGATGGATATGGTCCCCCGGATCAGCCGCGCCCAGAAGATGGATGCGCTTTCTTCCATGGCCAATATCGCCGGCTACCGCGCGGTGATCGAGGCCGCGAATAACTTTCCGCGCTTTTTCACCGGCCAGGTGACGGCGGCGGGCAAGGTGCCTCCGGCGAAAGTGCTGGTGGTGGGGGCGGGCGTCGCGGGTCTGGCGGCGATCGGCGCGAGCGTTTCGCTCGGCGCCATCACCTATGCCTTCGACGTGCGGCCCGAAGTGGCCGAGCAGATCAATTCGATGGGCGCTGAATTCGTCTATCTTGATTTCACCGAAGCGCAGACCGATGGCGCGGCGACCGGCGGCTATGCTGCACCGTCCTCGCCCGAATTCCGCGACGCACAGCTGAAGAAATTCCGTGAACTGGCGCCGGAGATCGACATTGTCATCACCACCGCCCTGATCCCGGGCCGGCCCGCGCCCAAGCTCTGGACCGAAGACATGGTCGGGCTGATGAAGCGCGGCTCGGTCATCATCGACCTTGCGGCCGAGCGCGGCGGCAATTGCGATCTGACGATCCCTGATCAGAAGATCGTGACCGCCAATGGTGTGACGATTGTGGGCTATACCGATTTCCCCTCGCGTATGGCGACCCAGGCGTCGAACCTTTATTCCAACAATATCCGCCACATGCTGGCCGATCTTACGCCGGGTAAGGATGGCGTCATCAACCATAACATGGAAGATGATGTGATCCGCGGCGCGACCGTGGCAAAGGCAGGCGAGATCACCTTCCCGCCGCCGCCGCCGAAGATCGCGGCCATCGCGGTTCAAAAGCCGAAAGAAGCCGCGAAAGAGCTGACAGCGGAAGAGAAGCGCGCCGCAGAAGTCGCTGCTTTCAAAGCACAAACCCGCAACCAGTTTACGCTGCTTGCCGTGGGGGGCGGGCTTTTGCTGCTGGCGGGGCTTTATGCGCCAGCGAGCTTTATGTCGCATTTCATCGTCTTCGTGCTTTCGTGCTTCATCGGCTTCCAGGTGATCTGGAATGTGGCGCATTCGCTGCATACGCCGCTGATGGCGATCACCAATGCGATTTCCTCGATCATCATCCTTGGCGCACTGCTGCAGATCGGTTCGGGCAACTGGCTGGTGATCGTGCTGGGGGCACTGTCTGTCCTGATGGCCGGGGTGAATATCTTCGGCGGTTTCCTCGTCACACGGCGCATGCTCGCCATGTTCCAGAAGTCGTAAGAGAGGGGGAAACAGATGCATCTTGGTTTCACCACCGCCGCCTATGTTGTCGCGGCTGTTCTTTTCATCCTCTCGCTTGGCGGGCTTTCGAACCAGGAAAGCGCGAAACGCGCGGTCTGGTATGGGATCGTTGGCATGGCGCTGGCGGTTGTCGCCACGCTGGTCGGCCCGGGCGCTGGTCTGTGGTGGCTTTCGGCGCTGCTGATCGCTGCCGGCGGTGCGGCGGGCTATGTGGTCGCACAGCGCGTCCAGATGACCGAAATGCCGCAGCTCGTGGCGGCGATGCACTCGCTTGTCGGTCTTGCGGCGGTGTTTATCGGCTTCAACACCCATATCGAAATGGCGAGCCTTGGCGCGCTCCTTGGGGCCGCCCAGGATCCTGAGGCGTTGCTGAACCTTGCCTTCGGCTCTGAGGCCGGCCTGCAATCCTTGCAGGATCTGGCGACAACCCCGCCTTCGGGTTTTGTGGCGACCCTGATCGGTAAATCTGCGGCCGAGATCTCTATCCTGCGGGTCGAGACTTTCCTTGGCGTCTTCATTGGCGCGGTGACCTTTACCGGATCGGTGATTGCCTTTGGCAAGCTGGCGGGCAAGGTCGATGGCAAGGCGAAGAAGCTGCCGGGCGGCCATGTTCTGAACGCATCTGCCGCGCTGATCTCGCTCGTGATGCTGGTGGTCTATCTGCAAACAGGCTCGTTCTGGGCGCTGGCAGTGATGACGGTTGCAGCTTTGTTCATCGGCTATCACCTGATCATGGGGATCGGCGGCGCGGATATGCCGGTCGTGGTGTCGATGCTGAACAGCTATTCCGGCTGGGCGGCGGCGGCGATCGGCTTCTCGCTGTCGAATGATCTGCTGATCGTGGTCGGCGCGCTGGTCGGCTCTTCGGGCGCGATCCTCAGCTACATCATGTGTAAGGCGATGAACCGCTCGTTCATCTCGGTGATCCTTGGCGGCTTCGGTGGCACCACCGGTCCGGCGATGGAGATCTCGGGCGAGCAGGTGGCGATTGATGCCGATGGCGTCGCCTCGGCGCTGAATGATGCAGATTCGGTGATCATCGTGCCGGGTTACGGCATGGCTGTGGCCCAGGCGCAGCAATCGGTTTCCGAGCTGACCCGCAAGCTGCGCGCCCGCGGCAAGAATGTGCGCTTTGCCATTCACCCGGTCGCGGGCCGTCTGCCCGGTCATATGAACGTGCTGCTGGCCGAGGCGAAGGTGCCTTATGACATCGTTCTGGAAATGGACGAGATCAATGAGGACTTCCCCGAGACCGATGTGGTCATCGTGATCGGCTCAAATGACATCGTGAACCCGGCGGCGCAGGAAGATCCGAACTCGCCCATCGCCGGCATGCCGGTGCTGGAAGTCTGGAAAGCGCGGCAGGTCTTTGTCTCGAAGCGCGGCCAGGGCACCGGCTATTCCGGCATCGAAAATCCGCTCTTCTACAAAGAGAATACGCGGATGTTCTATGGCGATGCGAAAAAGTCGATCGACCAGCTGCTGCCGATGCTCGACTGAGCGGACCGGTGAATGGATTGAAGAGAAAGGGCCGCCCTTCGGGGCGGCCTTTTTTCTGTTTGCGCGCGGCAGGGACGGTATCGGGAAAGTCGGTCGCGAATCCCTGCACGGAGAACCAGTGCCACGATACCGGGTTGTCCGGTTGCAGCATGCAGCCATCTGAATCGCAGCTGATTGTCCCCGATCAGAGGGGAAACGCGGGCATATGGTACGCGCACATCATGCCGCGTTGCAGACCGCGAGGCTGATCCGGGTATCGATCAGTCGGTGGCACAGGCAAAGGTGAAAGCGGGTTCGAAATGGCGCATCAGCGCCGCGTCGAGGTCGTTCAGGCTGACCGGCAGGCCCAGATCGACAAGGCTCGTCACCCCGTGGTCCTGGATGCCGCAGGGCACGATGCCGGTGAAATGCGACAGATCCGGCTCGACATTGATCGAGATGCCGTGAAAGCTGACCCCCCTCCGGATCTTGATGCCGATGGCCGCGATCTTATCCTCGGCCGGGCTGCCATCAGGGGCAGGCGGGCGGTCGGGGCGCGTGACCCAGACGCCGACGCGGCCGGGGCGGATCTCACCCTTCACCCCGAATTCCGCGAGTGTGTCGATCACCCAACGCTCCAGCGCACGCACGAAACAGCGCACATCGCCGCCATTCGGGCCGCCGCGTTTCTTGAGATCGAGCATGGTATAGATCACCCGCTGGCCCGGCCCGTGATAGGTATATTGCCCGCCACGCCCGGCAGCAAAGACCGGGAAACGGTCGGGTTGCACCAGATCTGCCGGACGTGCCGAGGTGCCGGCAGTATAAAGCGGCGGATGCTCCAGCAGCCAGACGGCCTCATCCGCCGTGCCGGCGGCTATGGCACCGGCACGTGCCTCCATCCGGGCAAGTGTCTCGGCATAGGGCGCAAGGCCTGGGATATGGGTCCATTCGGTCACGGCAGGGGGCCTTCCGGCGGTTGAGAGACGGGACACGGGGCCGCGCATCGGGCGGGCAGGGCGCGGTTCAGGGCAGATCCTGTGATCCCCGCACCGCTCTTTTGCCATGAACCAGGCGGCGCAGGCAACCGGCGGGTGGCAGATCAGACCGCAGTTCTGGAAAAGACAGGGACAGGGCGCCGGGCAGGGGCATGATCCTGGGGTAACCCTTCGGAAAGGCTGAACAAATGGCGGCGCAAAGAAAGTTCACCTCTGGCCTGAGAAAGTTGAAATTACCCCTTTCCTTCGCCCGAGAGTAAAGCTAAATACCCGACAGCTGATCTGAAAGTGCGGATGTGGCGGAATTGGTAGACGCGCAGCGTTGAGGTCGCTGTTCCTTAACCGGAGTGAAAGTTCGAGTCTTTTCATCCGCACCAGATCAGTTTGAAAACCCCCGGTTTCCTGCCGTTTATGGGAAGCCGGGGGTTTTTTCTTTCTCGGGTTCCTGAAACTAAACCATTTCGCCGCGTTTTTCGGATGCACCTGCGTATGGCAAGTTCCTGCGATGAAACAGCCTGCTTCAAAAAACGACCTTCAGGAACCGAGAGGGGCGAAGTGGCCCTGAGGGCACGCGACCTGTCCACAGTATTTCCGACTGGGATAGGCTGCGATGCTGCGGGCCGCGCGCAATACATTGTTGAATCGCGAAGAACTCCGGACGCGGCCTGACCGTGGCAATCTGTTGGATTCTTGCTGGGTTCTGTCGCGTCGGGAATCCGCCTTGGGCGCGCGGCGAATGCCACAACCCTGAAGGAACCCGGGTATTTAGCTCAACATGTTCTGGAATAGACCGAGGCTCTGAACCACGCGCTCGTCTTCACCGCGATGAAGGTCGAGATTGCGGCGGTGGTGCAAACTGCGCCTGACCGCGCCCTTGCCACCGGGGTGCTGCACGCTGCTGAAGACGTTGTCATCTTGTCGTGCAGCCCGCGCGTTCTCGAGGCCCGCGAAGGAGGTGAGCATAAAGGTTGCGTCCCTCCGCCAGCCTCGATCTGAAAGCAATAACGGCGGAGAGATCACCGGACGGGCATTGACCGGCGCATAGCTGAGCGTGCGCGAGGAGGACCGTGCCTGAGTTGGCGGCAACGCGGATCCGGGAATTCCTGACCGCTGCAGACATGGCCATCGCCCCCGTAAGCTATTGGTTTCTCCACCGGCTTGTCGAGAGAGGTCACATTCGGGTTGAGCGTCGTCGCATTTTTTACCGCTCTATGTGGTGCCGAAACAATGGTGGAGAAATGGGGCAGCCGAAGGGGCGCCGCGCAGCCGGGCAGGCTCCGACTGATATCCGGAAATCTCACCCCCGCTCTGGGGAGGGCGGGGGTGAGCCTTGCCGCTGTTAGGGCTTTGACAGCGGGCAGTAGGAATCACTGATTCTCTGAGGAATCTGGCTAATTTAAGGAAGTTTCGTCCGGATTATGTGGTGACGCAGATCCGTTCTCCGCCAGGTCCTGACCCGGGCAGCCTGGTGGCGGGCCAATAGTGGAGTGGTGGACCAGCCGGAAGTCAGGAGGTAAAGAGCCTAACCTGTGTGGTAAGTCGGCTTCACGATAGATTACGGCGTGGCCGCGGGGGACAGCCATGTCGGGTTTTATCGAAGGCCTTGCGCCTGGGCAGACGCTCCTTGTTCCGGATCAGCTTGATGACCGGATCCATGAGGACCATCTTGTTCGGATGGTTGATCGCTTTATTGACGACATTAACGAACCTGATCTGGTGGGTCCCGGGTTTGTGCGGTCGGCACCTGCACAGAGGGGGCGGCCGGCAACCATACTGCCACACTGCCACACTGCTTTAGCTGATCATCTATGGCCGGCTGAAACAGATTGCGTCCAGCCGCGGGCTTGAGGCGAGGTCAGCCAAAAGGTGGATTTGATGTGATTGACGCGCCGGCTCGTTCCCGACCATCAGAGCATCGCCGACTGTCGCCACGCCAACGGCCCCGGCATCCACCGCGTCTGCGCCCGTTGCGTGCAGCTGATCTCGACAGCCCTTTTGGGCCTTCGTCGGCCTGCTTGTATTGGGTTTCCAGGCGAGATCGGCATAGGCCCAGGGAAGCGCCTAAGCCGGCATATCCGGCTCTCGTTGACGAGCTGGCCATCGTTGCGCATGTACCGGGTCATCCGGCGAACCCGGAAAATCGCGGACTCCAGGAACAGTCCGCCGATCTGGCGTGCCAGTCTGAGGTACTGTCCGGTGTCATCCTGGGTGAGCAATAGAAGATGCGCGCGCGACGGGTCGCGGATTCGGTCGCAGTCTCCTCGCCATTGACAGCGGCCAGCGCGACTTTCGCCCTGAACTCAGATGCCTGCTGCCTGCGTTCCGACATCCCTGATCTCCTTCTTCTCGGAGATCGGTAAACCGCAGATCAGAGCCTGTGTCTGCCTTCCGTTTACGGGGGGAGCGTTCAAAAACCGTTCTGACACTTCGCCGACCGGATAGTCCGGCCGGGTCATCAACGCGACCGCATCACGCCTGAACGCGTCAGTGAAACTGCGTGTGCTCCTCATGGCTACCTTGCCTGAACTCAGAGAAGATGACGTCAAGGAAACAGGTGGCTATTCACATCGCAGCGTAGTGATCCTTGTAACACCCCCGCACGCCCCTCTTTCGTCTCTGAAGTCTTGTCTTTCACCTGACGCATAAAGCTGTCGCACCGTAAGTGGCGTGCCCGGAGAAGATGGCAAGTTTTTCAAGTCATTAGATGCGATCTTCTGCTCTCTCTATCGGGAATATTTACCAACAGAAACCAAGCTGTTCCATTATCTGCCCATCGATATCCCGGGCGAGCCCTCGTAATGCGAGAACGAGGGCAGCGCACCCTTTCCGGCTTAAGTCACTTGTTGCGCGTAGGTCTGTCGAACACTTTCCTGCCCATGAGCGATCCGACCAGATCCACCATCAGGCGCGTGGTCATGCCACGGTCATCGAGGAAAGGGTTCAGTTCCACCAGATCGAGCGAGGTCACCAGCGCCGATTCATGCAACAATTCCATAACCAGATGCGCCTCGCGGAAGGTGGTGCCGCCGGGCACGGTCGTGCCGACAGCCGGTGCGATGGCGGGGTCGAGGAAGTCGACATCAAGGCTGACATGCAGCATCCCGTTCACCGCGCGCACATGATCGAGAAATTCCCGCAGGGGCGCCACGATGCCACGCTCATCAATCACCCGCATATCATTGATCTGAATGGCGCGTTCCTGCATCGCCGCGTGTTCGGCCTGATCGACCGAGCGGATGCCGAACATGCAGATCCGCTCGGCGGGCACCGGCGCGGGGAAGGGCGGAAAGCCATCAAAACCATCGCGGCCGTTGATATAAGCCAGCGGTGTGCCATGCAGATTGCCGCTGGTTGTGGTCAGTGGCGTGTGGAAATCCGAATGCGCATCCAGCCAGAGGAGGAAGAGCGGTCGCGCCTGCGCTGCGGCCCAGGCGGCCGCTCCGGCGACCGAGCCAAGCGCCAGAGAATGATCTCCCCCCATGATCACCGGAAGGCCGCCATCCTTCAGCGCGTCTTCCACGGCCACTTTCAGCGCCATGGTCCAGCCGACGGTTTCGGTCATCTGATCCACGGCAGGGTTGGCGCAGGGCACCGCCGCCAGGGGCGTCGCCGTGACATCGCCGCGATCTTCGACCTCATGGCCTTCGGAGGCAATCGCGCGCGCGAGCCCCGCGACGCGGTAAGCCGAAGGGCCCATCAGACAGCCTGGCCGGCGCTGACCCGAATCGACCGGGGCTCCGATAAGAATGATGCGGGTCATGTAGCCTCCGGTGAGATTTGCGCCATCCTGGCACCTCCTGCGGCCTCATGCCAGCCGGGGCGCGACCGATAAGCGCAGTAAGGTGATGCAACCAGGCATTGGAGCCGCGCGCCGGGACAGCTAAGATAGCCGCGATAGGGAGACAGCCAGATGTTGATCGAGCTGGGGCATTTTGCCCTGATCCTGGCGCTGATGGTGGCGCTGATACAGACGATTCTGCCGCTTTGGGGCGCGCATCGGGGCAATCATATGCTTATGGCGCTGGCCGGACCTGCGGCGGTGGTGCAATTCGCGCTGGTCGGCTTTGCCTTTGCGGTGTTGATCAATGCCTTTGTCACCTCGGATTTCTCGGTGGCGCTGGTGGTGTCGAATTCGCATTCGCTGAAACCGATGCTTTACAAGATCTCGGGGACCTGGGGGAACCATGAGGGCTCGCTCCTTTTGTGGACGCTGATCCTCGCGCTGTTCGGGGCCTCGGCGGCCTGGTTCGGCGCCGGCCTGCCCGAGCGGCTGCGCGCCCGCGTCATCGGGGTCCAGGGCTCGATCGGGGTGGCGTTTCTTGCCTTCATGATCCTGACCTCTAATCCGTTTATCAGGATGGTCGAGGCGCCGATGGACGGGCGTGATCTGAACCCGTTGCTTCAGGATCCCGGTCTCGCCTTCCATCCGCCGTTTCTGTATCTCGGCTATGTCGGGCTTTCGATGTCTTTCAGCTTTGCCATCGCGGCGCTGATCGGGGGCAGGGTCGATGCGGCCTGGGCGCGGTGGGTGCGGCCCTGGACGCTGGCCGCCTGGATTTTCCTGACCATTGGCATCGCGCTCGGGTCCTGGTGGGCCTATTACGAGCTTGGCTGGGGCGGGTTCTGGTTCTGGGATCCGGTCGAGAATGCCAGTTTCATGCCCTGGCTGCTCGCCGCCGCATTGTTGCATTCCGCCATCGTGGTGGAAAAGCGCGAAAGCCTGAAAGCCTGGACCATCCTTCTTGCGATCCTCGCCTTCGGGTTTTCGCTGATCGGTACCTTCATCGTGCGTTCGGGGGTGATCACCAGCGTGCACAGCTTTGCCTCGGACCCCGAGCGCGGCGTGTTCATCCTGGCCATCCTTGGCTTTTTCACCGGCGGTGGTCTGGTGCTGTTCGCCGCCCGCGCCGGCGCGATGGAGGCGAAGGGCGTCTTCGGCATCGTCTCGCGTGAAAGCGCGCTGGTGGCGAATAATATCCTGCTCGCGGTGGCGGCTTTCGTGGTTTTTGTCGGCACCATGTGGCCACTGTTCGCCGAACTGGTGCTCGGCCGAGTGATGTCGGTGGGCGAGCCATTCTTCAATGCCGCTTTCACGCCGTTCTTTGTGGCGCTGGCGCTGATCCTGCCCTTTGGCGCCATGCTGGCCTGGAAGCGCGGCGATTCCGGACGGGTTACGACTGATCTCGGGCCGGCAGCGCTGGCGGCAGCCGGGGTTGCAGTTCTGTCGCTGGCGCTGCTGGCGGGCCATGGGATGATCGCGGCTGTGGCGCTGGTGGGGGCGGGCGCAGGGCTTGCCACCATCTGGAAACAGATCCCCGCGCGGTTCCGGGCGCGGTTCCCGCTTCTGATGCTGGCGCTTGCAGTGCTGGGGCTTATCTGGGCGGTGCAGACCGGGCGCTCGGCGCTCGGGCCTTTGGGCGTGATGCTTGGCTCCTGGGTGGTCTTTGGCGCATTGACCGATCTTTGGGGGCGCAGCGGGCGTGGGGGGGACCGGCTTGGGCGTCTGATGCGACTGCCGCGCTCGGAATGGGGCAAGGTCGTGGCCCATGCCGGGATGGGCGTTACGGTTTTCGCCGTCTCGGCCCTGCTGGCCTGGAAGGTTGAGGAGATCAGTGTCGTCCGGGAGGGCGAGAGTTTCCGCCTTGGCCCTTATGATGTGCAGCTGGCCAATGTGCGCGAGGTGCGTGGCCCGAATTACATCTCGACCATGGCGGAGATGGTGGTGACGAGGGGCGGCGCGCGGGTTGTGGTGCTTTACCCGGAAAAACGGACCTATCCGGTGCAGGGGATGCCGACGACCGAGGCCGGGATTGATTACGGCTGGTTGCGCGACATCTACCTGGTGATCGGCGATCCGCAGGAGGGCGGCGGCTGGGCGGTACGTGCCTATATCGAACCCTTTGCCAACTGGCTTTGGGGCGGATGCCTGATGATGGCGCTTGGCGGGCTGATCAGCCTGACCGACCGGCGTTACCGGGTGGCTGCGAGCGGGGCGAAGGCCGCGCCCAAAGGTGCAAAGGTGCCGGCGGAATGAGGCTTAAGGCGTTTTTCATCGCGGCGCTGATGCTGCTTGCGGGCCCCGTTCTGGCGGTACAGCCCGATGAGATCCTGGCGGATCCCGGCCTTGAAACCCGGGCCCGCATGATCAGCCGCGAGATCCGCTGTCCGGTCTGCCAGGGCGAGACCATTGACGATTCCACTGCGCCGATCAGCCGGGATCTGCGGCTGATCATTCGCGAGCGGCTGGTGGCGGGCGACAGCAATGACGAGGTCATCGACTTTGTGGTGGCGCGCTATGGCGAATTCGTGCTGTTCAACCCGCGCGCCTCGGGATGGAACTGGATTTTGTGGCTCTCGGGGCCGGTGGCGCTGCTGGCTGCGGGGGGCGGGATCTGGCTGGCGCGCCGCAAGCGCCAGGCTGCGGTGCCCGCACCGCCGGTGCCGCTGAGCGCCGAAGAAGAGGCGCGCCTGGCCGAGATCTTGAAGGACTGACGCGGCGTTTCGCCTGCTTTTGCCTTGCCCCAGCTTCATCTCGTGCGCCTCACCGTTGTCTGCAGCGGTGGCATATGCCGAAAGCGACAAGGCGCGCTCCGGGCCGATCCGGGCCCTTGCCGGGTTTTCCGCGAAGATGTCGCGGCGTTTCCTGAAAAACGCCCTGCGCGCCTTGCCACTGCGCAAGCCCCACTTTCCTTTGATACATTCCCATGCTAGCAGCGCGCCCACACACGGGCCGCATCTGTGGCCCCCCAGAATTTGGAGAGCCCCATGGCCCTTGAGCGCACCTTCTCGATCATCAAACCCGATGCCACCAAACGCAACCTGACCGGCAAGATCGTCGCGAAATTCGAAGAGGCCGGCCTGCGCGTCGTCGCATCGAAGCGCGTGCAGCTGACCGCCGCACAGGCTGGCGAATTCTACGGCGAGCACCGTGAGCGCCCCTTCTATGGCGAACTCGTCTCCTTCATGATCTCGGAGCCGGTGGTTCTGCAGGTGCTGGAAGGTGAAGGCGCGATTGCAAAAAACCGTGAAGTCATGGGCGCGACCGATCCGGCTGCGGCTGCAGAGGGCACCATCCGCAAGGAATTCGCACTGTCGAAAGGCGAAAACTCGGTTCATGGCTCGGACAGCCCGGAATCGGCTGCCCGCGAGATCGCCTTCTTCTTCTCGGGTCTTGAACTGGTCGGCTGAGCCGCCGGTTGAACAGGAGCCGAAATCTGAATTCAGATTTCGGCCCAAATTCCTGCTCAGGAATTTGAGCGCGCCTCTGGTTCAGGGGCGCGCCTTTTTTTGCTCAGGCGCAGCAGTCTTTGCCGGATGGACTGTCTGAAGCGAGTCCCGCGAGGATCGGGCAATCGGGCCGATGATCACCGGCGCAGGCGCTGACAAGGTCTGTAAGCGTTGCCTGCATCGCCTTCAGCTCTTTGATTTTCGCCGCAATCTGGGCGAGATGGCTTTGCGCCAGCGCTTTGACATCGGCGCTCGCCCGCGACTGATCCTCATAAAGGGCCATCAGCGCCCGGCATTCCCCGATGGTAAAGCCAAGCGAGCGCGCGCGGCCGAGAAAGGCGAGTTTGTGCAGGTCGCTCTCGCGAAATGCGCGGTAGCCATTGGCGGCGCGCAAGGGGCGGATCAGGCCGATCTCTTCGTAATAGCGGATGGTTTTTGCGGGCAGGCCGGCGCGCGCGGCCACGTCTTTGATGTTCATTGCACAGCCCTCACAAAGCGCAATCGCAGCGCATTGGTCAGCACGAAGATCGAGGATAAAGCCATCGCCCCCGCCGCCAGCATCGGCGACAGCTGCGGGCCGCCAAAGGGCACCAGCACGCCCGCCGCCACCGGGATCAGCGCGGTATTATAGCCGAAAGCCCAGATCAGGTTCTCGCGGATATTCTTCATCACCGCGCGGCTGAGCCGCAGCGCCGAAGCCACCGCCAGCGGATCGCCCCGCATCAGCACGACATCGCCCGCCTCGATCGCCACATCGCTGCCCGATCCCATCGAGATTCCGACCCCGGCCGCCGCCAGCGCCGGCGCGTCATTGATGCCGTCGCCGACAAATGCACCGCCGATCCGGCTGACGATCTCTTGCTTGCCTTCTGGCAACACGCCGGCATGGACCTCTTCGATGCCGAGCCGGGCGGCGACATGACGCGCGGCCGCTTCGGTATCGCCCGAGATCATCGCCGGTGTCACACCCATCTCTTTCAGCGCCGCAATGGCGCGGGCCGAGCCGGGTTTCAGCTGATCCGCCACCCGGATCAACCCGGCCACCTCGCCGTCTTTTGCGACAAAGACCAGGCTTTCGCCACGTGCAGCGGCTGCCTCGGCACTGCTCGCCAGTGCCTCGGGGATATGGTCAAACATTCGTGCGGCACCGACGGCGATGCGGCTTTCCCCGACAAGGGCCTCGGCGCCGTAGCCGGGGCGGGTGGAGAAGTCGCGCGCGTCCGGGATGTCACCTCCGGCGGCGGCGAGGATCGCATTGGCCAGCGGATGTTCCGAGCCACGCTCGACCGCCGCCGCAAGGGGCAGGAGGGTCGCGTCCCCCTCGATCCCGACCACATGCGGGCGGCCCTCGGTCAGGGTTCCGGTTTTGTCAAAGCTGATCCGCCTCTGATCGGAAAGCCGTTGCAGCGCCTCGCCGCGCCGGAACAACACACCCATCTGCGCCGCACGTCCCGTGCCGACCAGGATCGAAACCGGGGTGGCGAGACCCATCGCACAGGGGCAGGCGATGATCAGGACCGAGACCCCGGCGACCAGCGCCCGGGCCACATCGCCGGTCAGCGCAAGCCAAAGCCCAACGGTCACCGCCGCCACCCCCAGCACCGCCGGCACAAACCACATGGTCACGCGGTCGATCAGCGCCTCGACCGGCAGTTTCGAGCCCTGGGCTTCTTCGACCATGGCGGTGATACGGGCCAGAACCGTATCTGCCCCCACCGCTGAGACCTCGATCACCAATGCCCCATTGCCGTTGACGGTGCCGCCGGTCACGCGGTCGTCAGCCGTTTTGGCCACCGGCAACGGCTCGCCGGTGAGCATGCTTTCATCCACCGCAGACATGCCCGAGATCACCCGCCCGTCGACCGGCACCCGTTCTCCGGCGCGCAGCGCAACCCGCATTCCGGGGGTGAGATCCGCGACCGCGATATCGGTCCCGTCTTCAAGCCGCGCAGTTTTCGGCTGCAGGCCGATCAGGCCGGCAATGGCGGCACCGGCGCGACCACGTGCCCGCGCCTCCATTGCACGACCGGCAAGGATCAGCGCCACGATCACGGCGGCGGCCTCGAAATAGACGGCGCGGGCGCTTTCGGGAAACAGCCCGGGCAGGGCCAGAACCAGCACCGAATAGGACCAGGCTGCCAGTGTGCCAAGCGCCACGAGACTGTTCATATCGGGGGCCGCCCGCAACAGCGCCGGGATGCCTTTGACGAAGAACCGCCTGCCGGGGAATGCCAGAACCAGGCTCGCCAGCACGAATTGCATCAGCCAGATCTGGGTGGTGCCAAAAGCCATATGCAGCCAGTGGTGGAAGGACGGGATCAGATGGCCGCCCATCTCGGTCACAAAGACGGGCAGGGTGAGCACCGCCGCGATCAGCGTATCGCGCCACAGGATCCGTTCATCACGCCCCGGATCCGCAGGGGTCGCGGTGGCCAGCGGCACCGTCTTATAGCCCGCTTTGGTGACCGCATTGGCAAGGGCGGCCGGATCCGATGTTTGCCACAGTTCTACCGTCGCGCGCCGTGTCGCCAGATTGGCTGTGGCCGAAATCACGCCCGGCTGTGCCTTCAGCACCCGCTCCACCCGGCCGGTACAGGAGGCGCAGGTCATGCCCTCGACCGAAAGCTCGACCGTCACGGGTTTGACCGGATAGCCGATTTTCGCGACGCTGGCGGCAAGCGCTTGCGGATCGGCCGGGGCGTGATAGCGCACCTGCGCCTCGCCGGTGGCGAAATTGGCGCTGGCCTCTTCGACGCCAGGCACGGCTTTCAGCGCGCGCTCGACCCGACCGGTGCAGGAGGCGCAGGTCATGCC
Source organism: Pseudomonas sp. GX19020 (assembly GCF_023371075.1). Lineage (NCBI taxonomy): Bacteria > Pseudomonadati > Pseudomonadota > Gammaproteobacteria > Pseudomonadales > Pseudomonadaceae > Pseudomonas > Pseudomonas sp. GX19020. Next base: position 521,788 of record NZ_JAMCCR010000001.1, on the reverse strand, counting down.
CTCCAGCTGAAGTCGGGCGAGGCTGGCCTGGTCTGCTGCAGTATGGTGCGGGGGTGTCAGAGTACTGGTCATGGAATGATCCCTTTCGGGTAAGACATATGAGGCTTCCGGTCACAGGAAGGTCAAGACCCCTGGCCGGGAAAATGTCATGCGGCTTTTGCATGGCTGGTTTGTGCCATCGCAGGGCTTGACCTTACCCCTGCGGGAAGGCGCATATCACGGTGAAAGACAGGAGATCACGATGATCAGACTTTCGGTTCCCGATATGAATTGCGGCCATTGCAAAGCCTCGGTGGAGGCGGCGCTGAAGCCGATTGCGCAAAGCGTTGCGGTCGATCTGGCCCTGCGCGAGGTGGCGGTTGAGGGCGCTGATGCCGGTGCGGTGGTGGCGGCGCTGGATGAGGCAGGCTTTCCGGCGACGGTGCGTGCCTGAGCCGGTACAGACGTGGCTGGCGCCGTTTAGGGGGCGTCAGCCGCGTAGTTTCTCGTCATTTTGCCTGTCTGAGCGGCACGGACTGTGGCGAATGCCGCACATGTGAACATTCACGACGCATTGGTGCCGAATCACCCACTTGTATAGTGTTTCGCGAAAGCGCAAATGAGGTTTCAGAGCAGCATCGCTGCTTTTTACCTCGTGGAGCAGTAAAATGGCGACGAAACAACAACCTCAGCAGGGTGGAAGCCAATCCCCCGCACCCCAGCAGCAACAGCAGCAGGGCAGCACCCCGCAGCAGCAGCAGGGCGGAAAAACGATTTTCACGGACTGGGCCTCGATCTGAGCCCATACGGCTGACCGGTGGGATGACCCCTGGTCGGAGCGCCGGAGCAGAGAACAGGGTCGGCCCCGGAGGCCGGCCCTTTTGCGTTTCACTGATGCGCTGCCAGCGCGTGCATTCCGGGCGTGTATTCCTGGCGCGCGGGTCGGGCGGAGCGGTTTGCCCCAGGCCGGAATCAGAGGCGGGGCTTGCAGCCCGCCGTCGGGGCTGCGAAACTTGCACCATGACACAGCCACAGCCTGATCAGTCCGGTCCTCAGGAGGACGCCGTCTCGTCGATTCCAAATCTTGGGCCGGCGACCGAAGCCGCTTTCGCGCGTGCCGGGATCCTCAGCGCCGGCGAGCTGCGGGCACTGGGGGCGGATGAGGGCTATCGCCGGCTGCTGCTTTCAGGCAGCAGACCGCATTTCATCGGCTATTATGTCATCGTAATGGGCCTGCAGGGGCGGCCCTGGAATGATTGTAAGGGCGAAGAGAAAAAGGCCCTGCGCAAACGGTTTGATGCAATCTGCAAAGAGACGCGCAATTCCGACAGCGGCCGCAATCTGGCGCTGGATCAGGCGCTGCGCGATATCGGCGTGGTCGCAAAAGCCAGCTGAGCGACAACGCCCGCATCCTGATGCCTCAGGCGACACGCAGCTGGCGGGCGAGGGCGTCATTGCCGTCCACAAGGTCAGACAGCCGCGTGGCGTCAAGCCTTGCGTAAAACGCATCCAGCGCCCCGTTGAGCACACAGGTCAGCCGGCAGTTTCCGGCCAGCGGGCAGTCGCCCTTTTCCGGGCCGATGCAATCGCTGAAGGCCAGCACGCGTTCGAATTTGCGAAACACCTCGCCGACCGTCACCTCTTCGGGCGGGCGCGCCAGTGTCAGCCCGCCGGAACGTCCGCGAATGGTTTTCAGGAATCCCTGCTGCGCCAGCAGATAAATGACCTGGGCGAGATGGTTCTCCGAGGCATTGCAGGCCTGGGCAATCTCGGTCCGCCGGACGATCCGGCCGGGATTCACGGCACAAAACATCAGGGTCTTCATGGCGAGGCTCGTGCGCGTGGTCAGATGCATTCCCGGGTCTCCTGGATGATGAATACCCATGTTTTCCGGGTCCGGAGCCGGGTCGCGCCATGACATAGATCAGATATGCCTTTTTCAGTGGCGCTTTTTCAGACCCGGGAGGGGCGGATATGGCGCAATATGCAGATGCAGCATTGCGCTTGATCCGCGCCGCCTGTTCATATGGGTCGTAACCGTTAGCGAGACAGGTGTTCCCAGGTGACCGACTCCAGCCATTCCTTCAGCGAACTCCTGCCCGGTGACCTCTCGACCGACATTTTGCGGCATATGACATTCACCCTCGGCAAAGATGGCGCCAATGCGGGCCTCTATGACTGGCGGATGGCCCTGTCTTACGCGGTCAGGGACCGGATTGTTGAGCCCTGGTTCAAATCGACCAGAAAGACCTGGGCCACAGGGCATAAGCGTGTCTGCTACCTGTCGATGGAGTTTCTGATCGGGCGACTGCTGGAAGATGCGATCACCAATCTCGGGCTTTATGACAAGGCCGATCAGGCGATGTCGGCGGTGGGGATGGATCTGCGCGCGCTGATCGGGAACGAGCCGGATGCCGCGCTCGGGAATGGCGGGCTCGGGCGGCTTGCGGCATGTTTCATGGAATCGATGGCAACGGTGGGCTGCCCGGCTTACGGCTATGGCATCCGCTATGAGCATGGTCTTTTCCGCCAGCTCTTCGAGGGCGGACGCCAGGTCGAGACGCCGGAAGACTGGCTGAGCCAGGCCCACCCCTGGGAATTCCCACGCCCCGAAAGCGCCTATCTGATCGGCTTCAAGGGCGAGGTCACCAGGAAAGATGGCAGACAGATATGGACCCCGGGCGAGACCGTACTGGCCGAGGCATATGATACGCCGGTGATCGGCTGGCAGGGCAAATGGGCCAATACGCTGCGGCTTTGGGCGGCGAAACCGACAACGCAATTTGACTTGGAACGGTTCAATCGCGGCGATTACGCGGCCGCCGCCGAACCCGAGGCGCTGGCGCGCACGCTGTCCCGCGTCCTTTACCCCGATGACACCACTTATCAGGGCAAAGAACTCAGGCTGAAACAGGAGTTCCTGCTGACCTCTGCCGCGCTTCAGGACATCATCCGCCGTTTTCTCACCGCCAACAGCAGTCTGCGCGATCTGCCGAAACATGTGGCGATCCAGATGAATGACACCCATCCCGCGATTGCGGGGCCAGAGCTGATCCGGCTTTTGACCGACGAACACGGGATGGATTTCGCCGATGCGCTGGAAACGGCGCAGGGCTGTCTGGGCTATACGAACCACACGCTCTTGCCCGAAGCGCTTGAGCGTTGGGCGACATTCACCTTTGGGAATGTGCTGCCGCGCCATATGCAGATTGTCGAGCGCATCGATGCCTGGCACCGCGAGACCTATAATCCGCCGCATTATGTTGGCATTGTGAAGCATCACGAGGTCCGGATGGGCGAGCTGGCCTTTATCACGTCGCATAAGGTGAATGGAGTCTCGGCGCTGCATTCGGACCTGGTGAAGAAGAACCTCTTCTCCGAGCTGAACATCTTGCATCCGGGGCGGATCATCAATGAAACCAATGGTGTAACCCCGCGGCGCTGGCTGAAAATGTGCAACCGCCCGCTGGCGGCACTGATCACAGAAACCATTGGCGAGGGCTGGGAGGATGATCTCGACCGGCTGAAGGGGCTTGAGCCGCATGTCGGGGATGCCGGGTTTTGCGAGGCCTTCCACGAGGCCAAGCGCATCAATAAGATCCGCGTCTCGAACCGGATCGGCGAGGCCTACGGGATCAAGGTATCACCGGATGCGATGTTCGACGTCCAGGTCAAGCGGATCCATGAATATAAGCGCCAACTTCTGAACATTCTGGAAACCATCGCGCATTGGAACAAGCTCAGGAACGGGCAGATCGCCAATCCCGTGCCGCGGGTCAAGATATTCGGTGGCAAGGCCGCGCCCGGCTACGCGGTGGCGAAAGAGATCATCCGGCTTATCAATGATGCCGCAGAAGTCATTAATAATGATCCGAAAACCGGTGAGCTGCTGAAAGTGGTTTACCCGGCGAATTACAATGTCTCGATGGCGGAATGGCTGGTTCCGGCTGCCGATCTTTCGGAACAGATTTCGACGGCCGGCAAAGAGGCCTCTGGCACCGGCAATATGAAATTCATGATGAATGGCGCGCCGACCATCGGCACGCTTGACGGCGCGAATGTCGAGATATTGCAGGAGGTGGGCGCGGAGAACTTCTTCCTCTTCGGGCTGACCGCCGAAGAGGTGATCGAACGGCGCAAAGAGGCCGAACATGAGCGCCGCGCCATCGAGGCAAGCCAGGAATTGCAGGACGCGCTGCAGATGATCGCAGAGGGGCGTTTTTCACCCGATCAGCCCGACCGCTATCACGGCATCGTCCATGGCGTCTGGCACCATGACTATTTCCTCGTCTCGTCCGATTTCGCCTCTTACCACGCGGCGCAATCTCAGGTGGATGCCGCTTTCGCAGATCGCGGACGCTGGACCCGGATGGCCGCATTAAACACCGCGCGCAGTGGATTTTTCTCGTCAGACCGGACAATCCGTGGCTACATGAAAGATGTGTGGAATGTGACTTCGGCATTGTAAGCCGGTTGAAGGGAAGGCCCATAAGTGGGAACAGCGGCTGGACTGCCCGATGATGTGGATGTCCGTGCGATAGCCGAGGGCCGTCACGGCGATCCTTTTTCCGTTCTCGGGCTGCATGACTATGCAGGCCGCTGGGTTCTGACCGCATTCATGCCCGATGCCGCGCGTCTGATCGTGGTGACACCGGGCGGCGAGTATCGGGCCAGAGCCTGGCCCGGCATTCCTGGGGTCTTCACCTGCGAGATGCCGGGCTGGTCCGGTTATCGCCTGCGGGCCGAGGGTGCTGGCTGGGCCTGGGACTATGACGACCCCTATGCCTTCGGGCCGGTTCTGGGCGAGATTGACGAATATTTCCTGGGCGAAGGCAGCCATCAGCGGCTCTGGCAGGCGCTTGGCGGCCATCTGATCTCCCATGAGGGCGTTGAGGGCGCGCATTTCGCGGTCTGGGCACCCTCGGCCGAGCGTGTCTCAGTTGTGGGCGCCTTCAACACCTGGGACGGACGCCGGCATGTGATGCGCCAGCGTGGCCAGACCGGCATTTGGGAGATTTTCATCCCCGGGCTGAAAGAACGCGAAAGCTATAAATACGAGATCCGGGGCCAGGGCGGCCAGATCCTGCCGCTGAAGTCCGATCCGGTCGGTTTTGGCTCGGAACATCCGCCGGCGAATGCCAGCGTCCTGCGCCGTCTGCCGGGCGCGCATGAAGAGGGCGCCTGGCCCGAGATCAGGGCAAGGCGGAACTCCGTCGATGCGCCGATCTCGATCTATGAGGTTCATGCGGCGTCATGGCGACGGGCAGAGGGCGGGCGGATCCTGTCCTGGGCTGAACTTTCCGAACAGTTGCTTGGTTATGTCGAATGGATGGGCTATACCCATATCGAGCTTTTGCCGGTTTCCGAATACCCGTTCGACGGATCCTGGGGCTATCAGCCGATCGGGCTTTTCGCCCCAACCGTGCGCCATGGCACGCCCGACGAATTCCGCGCTTTCATCGCCGCCGCGCATCGGCGCCACATTGGTGTGATCCTGGACTGGGTGCCTGGCCATTTCCCGACCGATCCGCATGGGCTGGGCCGTTTCGACGGCACCGCGCTTTATGAACACCAGGACCCGAAGGAAGGCTTCCACCAGGACTGGAACACGCTGATCTATAATTACGGCCGGGCCGAGGTCTCTAACTACCTGATCTCGAATGCGCTTTACTGGCTCGAGGTTTACGGCGCCGACGGGCTGCGGGTCGATGCCGTGGCCTCAATGCTCTATCGCGACTATTCGCGCGCGCCGGGGCAGTGGGTGCCGAACAAGGATGGCGGGCGCGAGAATTACGAGGCCATCGCCATGCTGCGCGCGATGAACACCGCCGTTTATGCCCATTGCCCCTGGGCAATGACATCGGCCGAGGAATCGACCAGCTTTCCCGGTGTGTCGCGTGCTGTGGATCAGGGCGGTCTGGGGTTCGGGTTCAAATGGAACATGGGCTGGATGAATGACAGCCTGAATTACATGAAGCTTGATCCGGTTTACCGTCAATTTGACCACAATAAGATGACCTTTGCGTCATCCTATGCCTTCAGCGAAAACTTCGTGCTGCCGATCAGCCATGACGAGGTGGTGCATGGCAAAGGTTCGATGATCGGCAAGATGCCGGGGGAAGGTGAACAACAATTCGCCAACCTGCGGGCATTTTACGGGTTCATGTGGGGCCATCCGGGCAAGAAATTGTTGTTCATGGGCCAGGATTTCGCGCAGGGACGCGAATGGAACCATGATCGTGGCCTCGACTGGGATCAGGAGGCGATCCCGGCCCATCGCGGCGTACAGCTCTGGCTGCGGGATCTGAACTTTCTCTATCGCGAGACGCCGGCGCTTTACCGCCATGACACGCGGCCCGAGGGGTTCCGCTGGCTTTTGGCCGATGAGGCAGAGGCGTCAGTCTTTGCCTGGGCCCGCTTTGGCGATGCCGGGGACGCGCCGGTCGTGGTCGCCTGCAACATGACCCCGGTCGCGCGCCTGGTCAGGCTTGGCCTGCCCGGGAATGGTTTCTGGCGCGAAAGGCTCAACAGTGATGCGGCGGCCTATGGCGGCCAGGATCGCGGCAATCTCGGCGGCGTGGTCACCGAGGAAATCGCAGCGCAGGGCGAGCCGGTTTCGGCCATGGTGACCCTGCCACCGCTGTCATCTGTATTTTTGGAACGAGTGATCGAGTAGCGGCCCGGTCTGACAAACCGCCATATCCGGGGAGGGGAATATGAAGGCAAGAGTGAACAAGAGACTGTCGGCCCAGGCCATGGCTTTCGTGCTGGCAGGAGGGCGGGGATCGCGGCTGAAAGAGCTGACCGACCGGCGCGCGAAACCGGCGGTTTATTTTGGCGGCAAGCAGCGGATCATCGATTTCGCGCTTTCGAATGCGCTGAATTCCGGCATCCGCAAAATGGCGATCGCGACGCAATACAAGGCCCATAGCCTGATCCGCCATGTCCAGCGCGGCTGGAGCTTTTTCCGCGCCGAGCGCAATGAATATCTCGATGTTCTGCCCGCCAGCCAGCGGATGGATGAGGTGAACTGGTATCGCGGCACCGCCGATGCGGTGGCGCAGAATATCGACATCATCGACAGCTATAACGTCCGGTATGTGGTGATCCTTGCCGGGGATCACATTTACAAAATGGATTACGAGATCATGCTGCAACAGCATGTCGATACCGGGGCCGATGTGACCATAGGCTGCCTGACCGTCCCGCGGGCGGAGGCCTCGGCCTTTGGCGTGATGGCGGTCGATGGCCAGATGCGGATCACCGATTTCCTTGAAAAACCCGCTGATCCACCGGGGATCCCCGGGGATGAGGCACATGCGCTTGCCTCGATGGGGATCTATGTTTTTGACTGGGCGTTTTTGCGCGATCTGCTGCTGCGCGATGTGGTCGACAGCAATTCCAGCCATGATTTCGGCAATGACCTTATCCCGGCCATTGTCAGGGGCGGCAAAGCCATCGCGCATCGCTTTGCCGACAGCTGCGTGACGACCGGCATCGAAGATGAGCCTTACTGGCGCGACGTGGGCACGCTGGATGCTTATTGGCAGGCCAATATCGACCTGACCGAATTCGTGCCCAAGCTGGATCTTTATGACCGGGACTGGCCGATCTGGACCTATGCCGAGATCGTGCCGCCGGCGAAATTCATCCATGATGAGGATGGGCGGCGTGGGCAGGCTATTTCTTCTCTGGTTTCAGGGGATTGCATCGTCTCGGGGTCTGAGATCAGGAATTCTCTGCTGTTCACCGGCTGCCGGGCGCATAGTTTTTCGGTGCTCGAACATGTGGTTGCGCTTCCACGGGTGGATATTGGCAGGAATGCGGAACTCAGAAATTGCGTGATTGATTCCGGGGTGATGATCCCGGAGGGGTTGATCGTGGGGCATGATCCCGAGGAGGACGCGCGCTGGTTCCGCCGCAGTGAAGGCGGTGTGGTGCTGGTAACGCAGGAGATGCTTGACCGGCGCGCGCGCGGGAGCGGGATGTGAGCGGTGGAGCCGGGGGTTTCACACCCCCGGACCCCCGTGGGATATTTAAGGACAGATGAAAAGGAAAGTACAGATGGGCGGTCGGGTTTTGTCAGTGGCGTCGGAGGCGGTGCCTCTGGTCAAAACGGGCGGGCTTGCCGATGTGGTGGGGGCGCTGCCGGAGGCGCTTGCCCCTGCGGGCTGGGAAATGCGGGTGATGCTGCCCGCCTATCGGGCGTTGCGCGCGCTGCTGGCCAAAGGCGGCGGCTTTCGCGAGGTGATGCGCGAAGAGGCGCTTTTTGGCGGCGAGGCCCGGGTTTTTGCCGGTGAGACGGGCGGGCTTTCACTGTTCTTGCTGGATGCGCCCCATCTCTTTGACCGCGAAGGCGGGCCATATCATGGTCCGGGCGGTGACTGGGGCGATAATCCGCAGCGCTTTGCGGCTTTGTCCTGGATGGCGGCGCGGGTGGCGCGCGAGGGGGTCCAGCTGACCCGTGGCAAGGCCTGGAAGCCGGATGTTTTGCACGCGCATGACTGGCAGACCGGGCTTGCGCCGGCCTATCTGGCCTATCACGGGTCTGGCGGCTGTGCCTCGGTGATCACGGTGCATAATTTTGCCTTTCAGGGCCATGCGCCGGCACGTCTTCTGGGCGAATTGCGGCTGCCTGCGGCGGAATTCCATGCCGATGCGCTGGAATATTATGGCGGCTTATCTTTGCTGAAGGCCGGGCTGATCACGGCGGACAGGATCACCACGGTCTCGCCGAATTACGCGGCAGAACTGATGCGACCGGAATTCGGGCTGGGGCTGCAGGGTGTGCTGGCGGCCCGGAGCGCCGTGGTCTCGGGGATTGTGAACGGGATCGATACCAGGGTCTGGTCGCCGGAGGCAGAGATTGTGAACGCTTATTCGGCGACATCCATGTCCGGCAAAGCCGAGGCGCGGGCGGCGTTGCAGGCTGAATTCGGGCTCTCGGTGCCGGGGCCGCTTGCGGTGCTGGTCTCGCGGCTGACCGATCAGAAGGGGGTGGATCTGCTGCCGGCCGCCTTGCCGGATTTCATCGAAGGCGGGGGCGGGCTTGCAGTGCTTGGCTCGGGCGATGCCGGAGCGGAGGCACAGATGCTGTCGCTTGCGGCGCGCTGGCCGGGTCGGGTTTCGGTCAGGATCGGCTATGATGAGGGCCTGTCGCACCGGCTGTTTCAGGGCGGCGACGCGGTCCTGGTGCCCTCCCGGTTCGAGCCATGCGGGCTGACGCAGATGTATGGGCTGCGCTATGGCACGATCCCGGTCGTGGCCGCAGTGGGCGGGCTGGCCGATACCGTGATCCCCGCCTCTCCGGCGGCGCTGAATGCGGGCGTGGCGACCGGCATCACCTTCTGGCCGACCGATGTGCTGGCGCTGACCCAGGCCCTACGGCGGCTGAACGCGCTATATGCGGATCAGAAAACCTGGGCCCGGCTGCGCCGCAACGCGATGGAGCAGGAAAACGGCTGGGCCGGATCTGCTCGCGCTTATGCCGCGCTTTATGAAGGACTGCTGCGGTGACGGACTTCGTCACCGGCGCCGGGCAGCCCTTTCCGATGGGGGCAAGCCTGACCGCAACCGGGGTCAATTTCGCCACCTTTTCCGCCAATGCAACGGCGATCGAGCTTTGTTTGTTCTCACCCGATGGGAGCCGTGAAATCGCGCGTCTGCCCTTTGTCGAACGCAATGGCGATATCTGGCATCTGCATGTCGGGGGCCTAGGCGAGGGCGCGCTTTATGGCTTTCGCGCCCATGGCCCCTGGGCGCCGGAAGAAGGGCATCGCTTTAACCCGAACAAACTGCTGATCGACCCCTGGGCACGGGGCTTGCATGGTCGGTTTCTCTGGGATGATGCGGTTTTCGGCTATGTGACCGGCGATCCGGCGGGGGATCTCAGTTTTGACAGCCGCGACAGCGCGGCGTTCATCCCGAAATCGGTGGTGACCGCGCCGCTGCCGGTGCCGGATCATCCCCGGCCCGGTCACAGCCTTGCCGACAGCGTCATCTGCGAGGCGCATCTGCGAGGCGCGACCATGCTGCATCCGGGAGTGGACGAGGCGCTGCGCGGCACCTGCGCCGGCTTTGCATCGGATATGGTGATCGGCCATCTGACCCGTGCGGGCGTGACAGATGTCGAATTCCTGCCGGTCCATGCCATCGCCGATGAACGGTTCCTCGTCGCGAAAGGGCTGAGAAATTACTGGGGCTATAACACGCTGAACTGGTTCGTGCCCGAGCCGCGTTATACCGGCCCGGGGGGGATGGTGGCCTGGCGCGAGATGGTCACTCATCTGCACCGCGCCGGGATCGGGGTGATCCTGGACGTTGTCTACAACCATTCGGCGGAAAGCGACGAGCATGGCCCGCATCTCTCGCTGCGTGGTCTCGACAATGCGAGTTTTTACCGGCTCGCGGGCGGGCGCCATTATGACAATGACGCGGGCACCGGGAACACGCTCGATCTGACGCATCCGATGGTGTTGCGGCTGGTGATGGATTCCTTGCGCTACTGGGTCGAGACCGGGCTGGTGGACGGCTTCCGCTTTGACCTTGCAACCGTGCTGGCGCGTGAACCGGGTGGCTTTGACCCGGGCGCGGGATTTCTGGATGCGCTGCGCCAGGACCCGGTTTTGGCCAGGGTCAGGCTGATCGCAGAGCCCTGGGATATCGGACCCGGAGGCTATCAGCTGGGGGGCTTTCCGGCGCCCTTCAGCGAATGGAATGACCGTTACCGCGACGGCGTGCGTCGCTTCTGGCGCGGCGAGCCCCGGCGGGCAGCCGACCTGGCCGGGGTGCTGCTGGGATCGGCGGGGTTGTTTGACCATTCAGGAAGGCAGGCAACGGCCTCGGTGAATTTCCTCACAAGCCATGACGGCTTCACGCTGCAAGACCTTGTCAGCTATAGTGAAAAGCATAATGAGGCCAATGGCGAGGGCAATCGCGACGGCCATTCCGACAACCATTCCGACAATATGGGCGTCGAGGGGCCGAGTGCAGACCCGGTGATCCAGGCTGCGCGGGATTTGCGCAAACGCAACCTTCTGGCGACGCTGTTCCTGTCGCAAGGCGTGCCGATGTGGCTGATGGGCGATGAGATCGGTCATAGCCAGGGCGGCAATAACAACGCCTATGCCCAGGACAATCCGATCACCTGGGCCGACTGGAGCAAGGCGGATCAGGCGCTGACCACCTTTGTCGGTCGCCTCGCCACATTACGCCGCGCGCATCCCGAACTGCGCCAGCATCGCTTCCTTCATGGCAAGATCCGCGCCGATGGGTTTCGCGACGTGATCTGGCGCCGTGCCGATGGGAAGGAGCCGTCGGCGGGGGATTGGCAGGATCCCGAATTCCTCTGTCTTTGCCTGGAGTTGCGCATGGCAGCTGAGGGTGGAGAGCCGGGTTCCGGGCCGCTATTTCTGGTCTTCAACCCGGGCGGGGACTTGCCGCTCAGATTGCCCGAAACGCAGCAGGGCTGGCAGCTGGTGCTTGACACCACGCGCCCGGATCTTACAGCTGGTGCGGCACCGGATACGGTGCCGGCGAATGCGGTTCTGGTAATGATTCCAGCCTCTTCCGTCTGAAAGCGCCCGTATTCCCCGAGGAGAGAGCGGATGAAACTGACCGTTGCGACCACGCCCATTGCGGGCCAGAAGCCCGGCACCAGCGGGTTGCGCAAAAAGACCCGTGTTTTCATGGGCCCACATTACCTTGAGAATTTCATTCAGGCGCTGTTCGACGTGGTTGGTGCCGAGGGCAAGACCTTTGTCCTGGGCGGTGACGGGCGCTATTTCAATGACCGCGCGGCTCAGGTCATCTTGCGGATGGCCGCCGCCAATGGCGCGGCGAAAGTGATCATCGGGCAGGGTGCCCTTTTGTCAACTCCGGCTGCCAGCCATCTGATCCGGCTTAGAAAAACCGATGGCGGCATCATCATGTCCGCCAGCCATAATCCTGGCGGCCCCGATGAGGATTTCGGCGTAAAATTCAACATGCCCAATGGCGGTCCCGCGCCGGAATCGGTGACTGAGGCCATGTTCGCGCGCAGTGGCGCTCTCAGCGCCTATCATATTTTCGAAACAACCGATGTCGACCTGTCTTCGCCCGGCCTCCGGCAGCTTGGCGAGATGGTCGTCGAGGTCGTTGATCCGGTCGCCGATTATGCCGATCTGATGGAGACCCTGTTTGATTTCAACGCGATCCGGGCGCTGTTTGGTGCCGGTTTCCGGATGCGGATGGATTCCATGTCTGCGATCACCGGCCCTTATGCCGTTGAGATCCTTGAAAAACGGCTCGGCGCCGCTGCCGGAACCGTGGTCAATGCAACGCCTTTGCCGGATTTTGGCGGCATGCATCCTGACCCGAACCCGACCTGGGCCTCGGATCTGATGGATGAGATGATGGGCGAGGATGCGCCCGATTTCGGCGCGGCCTCGGATGGCGATGGCGACCGCAATATGGTGGTCGGGCGCGGGATCTATGTCTCGCCCTCGGACAGTCTGGCGGTGCTGGCGGCAAATGCGCATCTGGCAAAGGGCTATAAGGCGGGTCTGAAGGGCGTAGCGCGCTCGATGCCGACCTCGGGCGCAGTGGACCGGGTGGCGAAACATCTGGGCATAGAAGCCTATGAGACCCCCACAGGCTGGAAATTCTTTGGAAATCTGCTGGATGCGGGCCGTGTTACACTTTGCGGCGAAGAGAGTTTCGGCACCGGATCCGACCATGTACGCGAGAAAGACGGGCTTTGGGCTGTGCTTATGTGGCTGAATATCCTGGCCGTTCGCAAGGAAAGTGTGGCCGGGATCCTGGAGGCGCATTTCGCGCAGTTCGGCCGCAACTACTATTCCCGCCATGATTTCGAAGCGGTGGATTCCTCGCGTGCCGATCAGATGTTCCTGACGCTGCGGGAGAATCTGAAAACCCTGCCTGGTCAAGTGGTTGCCGGCCTGTCTGTAACCGCCGCCGATGATTTCGCCTATCATGATCCGGTTGATGGCTCGATGTCGCAAAAGCAGGGCATCCGGGTGCAGTTCGGCGATGGGACCAGGGCGGTCTACCGGCTTTCGGGCACGGGCACCGAGGGAGCAACGCTGCGGCTTTACCTTGAAGCCTTTGCGCCCGGGCCCGAGGGGCTTGACAGGGATCCGCAGGAAGCGCTGGAAAACGTTATTAGCGCCGCACATGAAATTGCCAATATTCAGGGCTTTACCGGGCGAAGCTCGCCTGATGTGATCACCTGATCGCGACACCCGCCCGGCATTTCTGCCCGGGCGGGCCTTTGTTGCCGGATGGTGTTTAAGAAGACGGCCCGAATCCTGGCCTGTGGCGCGGGCTTTGCATCCGGCGCCCGGAGGGCCTATATGCGGTCCTTGTTACCGCTGTCAGCACGGGTTGAGCCGTTCGGAGGAATGTTATGGGCGAAGCGAGGAAGATGCAGGGAAGCTGGACGAAAACCGACTGGCGCGCTTTGCCCAGGATCCAGATGCCCGATTATCCGGATCAGACCGCGCTGAATGCCGCCGAGGCGCAGCTGTCGAAATACCCGCCGCTGGTTTTCGCGGGCGAGGCGCGGCGCCTGAAAAAGCAACTGGCGCTGGCGGCAGAGGGCAAGGCGTTCCTCCTGCAAGGCGGCGACTGCGCCGAAAGCTTTGCAGAATTCAGCGCCGATAACATCCGCGACACTTTCCGCGTCATGCTGCAAATGGCGGTTGTGCTGACCTGGGGCGCGAAAGTGCCGGTGATCAAGGTGGGCCGGATGGCCGGGCAATTTGCCAAGCCGCGTTCGGCTCCGACTGAGGTGATCAACGGGGTCGAGCTGCCATCTTATAAGGGTGACATTATCAACGGCTTTGACGCGACCGTTGACGCCAGGACGCCCGATCCGAACCGGATGCTGCAGGCTTATACTCAGGCGGCGGCGTCTTTGAACCTGCTTCGGGCGTTTTCGACCGGCGGTTTTGCCGATATCCACCGCGTGCATTCCTGGACGTTGGGTTTCGCCGAACATGACAAGGCCGAGCAATATCGCGCCATGGCCGCGCGCATTTCCGACGCGCTTGATTTCATGAACGCCGCCGGGGTCAATTCGGAAACCGCACATCAGCTGTCGGCGGTGGATTTCTACACCAGCCACGAGGCGCTGCTGCTGGAATATGAAGAGGCGCTTTGCCGCATCGATTCCATCTCGGGCCAGCCTGTGGCGGGGTCGGGCCATATGATCTGGATCGGCGATCGCACCCGGCAGCCCGATGGCGCGCATGTCGAATTCTGCCGTGGCGTGCTGAACCCGATCGGGCTGAAATGCGGGCCCTCGACCACCGCCGAAGACCTCAGGGTTCTGATGGCGAAGCTGAACCCGGAGAATGAGCCGGGCCGCCTGACTTTGATCGCGCGCTTCGGGGCGGGCAAAGTGGGCGACCATCTGCCGCGTCTGATCAAAGCCGTGCAGGAGGAAGGTGCCAATGTCGTCTGGTCTTGCGACCCGATGCACGGCAATACGATCAAGGCGGCCTCGGGCTATAAAACGCGGCCCTTTGACTCGGTCCTGCGCGAGGTACGGGAGTTCTTCTCGATCCATAAGGCCGAGGGCACGGTGCCGGCGGGCGTCCATTTCGAGATGACCGGTCAGGATGTCACGGAATGCACCGGCGGTCTGCGCGCAGTCTCGGATGAGAACCTGGCGGATCGCTACCACACCGCCTGTGATCCTCGCCTCAATGCCTCGCAATCGCTGGAGCTGGCCTTCCTTGTCGCTGAAGAGCTGACGCGTCAGCGCGAAGAAACCCGGCGTATCGCGCTCTGACATCTGACATGAAAAGGCCCGCTCACTTAGCGGGCCTTTTACTTTGTCTGGGATCAGTTCCGGACCAGTTCGACGATCTCAACCCGGCGGTTTTTCGCGCGCCCCTCATCGCTGCGATTGGTGGCGACAGGGGCGACCATTCCGGCGCCTGCCGGGGTGAGCCGGTCCTTCGCAATGCCTAGCGCAACCAGCGCATCAACCACAGACTGCGCCCGGCGTTGCGACAGTGAGAGGTTATAGTCAAACGCCCCCTGGCCATCGGTATGGCCGACAATCAGCACCGAGAGCGCAGGTTCCGCCGCAAGCATTGCCGCAAGCTGGTCGATCTGATCTTTCGATTCCGGCAGGATACTGGCCTGATCAAAGTCGAACAGAATGCCATAGATCGCGATCCTGCCATCCCGCGCCATGGTTTCCTGGATTTCAGAGGCCTCTACCACCACCATCTTCTCATCCATCGGGGCGATTTCGGTGATGGCGAGGTAGATATAGGGGCGGTTCTCAGGCTCGAAGCTGGTGATATAGAGCGCGAGATAGGCGTCGCCTTCAGGACGGCTGATTTTGGCGGCGATATAGCGGCGCTCGTCATCGTAGATCAGCCCGTTGAACCGCGCACCGGGATTGATCAGCTGCCGGAGCCGCGGGCCACAGTCTTTCTTGCTGCAGGTGTAAAGGGTTTCGAACCCGGCTTTGGCAAGCGCGGCCTCATAGTTGCGAAACACCTCAAGCGCAGAGCGTTGTTCGGGGCCACGATAAAGGATCTCGGTGAATTTCCCTTCCAGGTCCTGGGTCTTTTCCGGTGCTGGTTCGCCATCCGCGGCAAGACCAACCGGGCCCAGCGGCAAGGTATAGGCGTCATAGGCTCTGGTTTCCCAGAATTTGATCACCGCCCCCTCATAGCGCGGGATCAGCGGGAAATCAGAGGATCCGGGCGCATCTGTGTCCTGCGCCTGGGCAGAGAGGGCAAAGAGGGGCGCGAGGATCAGCCCGGCAATGAGGGATCGGAGAGAATACAAAGCAGTTACTCCCGGCTGTGGCATACCAAATCGGCGTGAAACGGCAATGAATGCGGTTTTCAGGCTAAAACCGGGGTGAGACAGCCGTCAAGATGTGGCTGAGGGACGGGCAAAGCAAAACGGCCACCCAATTGCGGGTGGCCGTTGCGATTCGTTCAGCGCGGTGATCGAGACCGGGCGAGTCTCAGGGCGCTTCGACAGCGGCAGCCGGCGCGGTGACCGGGGCCGCAGGCGCAGCGGCCGCAGCGGCGCGGCCGGTTGCCAGCGGGTCTTCCTGACGCTGAACCGAGCCCTCGAAATGGGCGCCCGATTCGATGGCGATGGTCTTATGGATGATGTCGCCTTCGACCCGCGCGGTCGAGGTCAGGCGGACCTTGAGGCCGCGCACACGACCGATCACACGGCCATTGACGACGATATCATCAGCCACGATTTCGCCGCGGATGGTGGCGCTTTCGCCGACCGTCAGCAGATGGGCGCGGATATCGCCTTCAACGGTACCTTCGACCTGAATGTCGCCCGAAGTGCGCAGATTGCCCACAACGGTAAGGTCGGAGGAAAGGACCGAGGCCACAGCCTTGCCCTTGGGGGCGGAAGGGGTGAAATCCATGGAAGGTTTCGACACGGGGGCCTCCGGCGCCTTGGGTTTATCTGCTTCGGGCTTCGCGCCCGTCTCGTTGATGCGGCTCTTAGAAAACATTTCTCGCTGCCCTTATGAAGGTCATCGGGTTCACGGCTGTGCCCCCAATGCGAACTTCGTAGTGAAGATGAGTGCCGGTCGACCGGCCTGAATTGCCCATATCACCGATCCGGTCGCCGCGCGACACCTTTTGTCCGACCTGCACACGGATCTGTGACAAATGGGCGTAGCGGGTTTCGATGCCAAAGGCATGTCGGATCTTGATCAGACGGCCATAACCGTTCTGCCAGCCGGCATGGATGACGGTGCCTTCGGCGGTGGCAAAGATCGGCGTGCCATAGGGGCCGGCGATATCGGTGCCTTCATGCATCCGCCCGCCGCGCCCGAACGGATCTTCGCGCCGACCAAAGCTTGAGGTCCAGCGCACATTTCCTGCGGTGATCGGGGTGGCAAAGGGGGCTTTCCAGGCTGCAAGACGGTAGAGATCCATCTCTTCCATATCTTTCAGGATCGCATTTGCGCGTTTCTCGCCATCGCTCAGCGGTCCGCCCATGGTTGAGGCGCTGATCGGTGAGAGCGGCCCGCCCTGGCCGGAATAGCCCTTTCTGACCGTGGCGATCATGTCAGCGGGGTTCATGCCGGCGGCGCGGAACATCTTTTCCAGCGGCTCGACCGAGACCGTCACCGCGTCTTCCAGCTTGGTAAAGATCGCGTCATGGCGCAGCTCAAGCGCACGGCGGTCTTCCAGGGCCAGCGCCAGGTCTTCGCGCGCTGTCTCTGCCTCGGCCAGGCGGGTATCGCGTTCGCGGGCGGTGGCCTCCAGCTTGGTGGTCAGGAAATCAAGCGTCTCGCCGGTATCGCGGATGCGGCCGATTTCGGTGGTGGCGCCGCTCTGTTCGCCAAGCATCCCGGTCAGTTTCAAAACCTCGGCCCGCGCCTCGTCACGTTCGCGGATCACGCCGCGCAGGCTGTTCTGCACGACATCAATGCCGGTCTCGAGCTCGCGGCGGCGGTCTTCAGAGGCGAGGAGCATTTCCTGCATCCTGGAAACCTGCTCCAGGGCCGAATTGAACCGCTCCTGCGCCTGGGCGGCATCGGTCACCCGCAGATCGCGGTCTGCCGAGAGGATGGCAAGCCGTTCTTCGAAGATCATCCCCTGGCGCTGGCTCTGTTCGCGTGAGGAACCGGCACCGATCGATTGCATCATGAAAATCGAGGTCGCGACGATGGTCCAGGCAATGGCGAGGGCGCCGAAGACCACCACAAAGGCCTGGGTGGCGGGTCTGAGCCGCAGGTAATGGGTGCCGTGATCAGATTTCAGATAGAGCCGCTGCTCGGGAAACACCGATTCAAGCGCCGTATTGATCCGGATGGCCAGTCTTGCGAGCACGCGGCATTCCATCTTTAAGAGCGCCCGTTCCGCCTTTTGCCCCGGCACAAGGCGGGGCCCGGAGGGGCTGGTGTCAGTCTGCCCCGATTTCCGCATTGCTGGCGCGAAAGACGGGCGAGGTGTGGTCATGCGGGCCGGAAGCCTGGCTCCACCCTGGAACAGGGCCGGAGGGTCCGGAGAAAACAACACCATCCGAAAAAGAACATCCGGGCACGCCTGAGTGTGAGTCGCACCCGCGCCCCTGGGTCAGACGTGATTAGCGGCGCAAGGCCCGGCTCGCAATATTTCCGCAATGTGTCCGCGCCGCAGCGGCTGAGCCTTGCCTGATCCCGGCGGAAACTTGCCGATCTGAGCCGGACAGACACCGGCGTCAGGGCTGTGCAGGGGCTGTTTCAGGGCGGTGCCCGCTGCCTCAGTCCCTGTCTGCCGCATCATCCTCGGTCAGCGGCCAGTAGAAATCCGGCGGCAGCCCGGCTTCGGCGCGTTTTTCCTCGTTGAAGGGAGGCTTCAGCTGGCCGTGGAAATAGCGCCGGACCAGGGCATGGAACACGTCTTTCGGATCGGCCCCGTCGCGACCGCAGAGCCAGTTGAACCATTTCGAGCCATAGGCAACATGGCCGACCTCTTCGGCATAGATCACCTCAAGCGCTTCCAGCGCGCCGGTTTTCTCGCCCTGATCCCGGGCGCGCTGAAACACCGCGATCATGCCGGGCGTCACATCCAGACCCCGCGCCTCCAGCACCATCGGCACCACGGCAAGACGCCCGAGGAAATCATCGGCGGTGTCTTCGGCGGCACGCCACATGCCGGCATGTGCGGCCATAGCGCCGTAAAAGCTGCCCATTTCCTCAAGCACATCCGACAAAAGCGTGAAATGTTTCGCTTCCTCATCTGCGGCCTTCACCCAGTCATCATAGAAGCCGGGCGGCATCGGATGGGCAGCAAAGCGGGCGATGATATCCCAGTGCAGATCGACCGCATTCAGCTCGATATGGGCCAGCGCATGAAGCAGCGCGGCACGGCCTTCGGGGCTGCCCGTGCGGCGGCGCGGCACATCGCGCGGGGCCAGCAGATCGGGCTTTTCCGGCCGGACCGGTCGCAAAGGCGGCTCGGCCCGGCCAATATCCGGCGCCTGGCCCGCCGCGCGCGCGGCGAACCAGGTCGCGGCATGGCGACGGCTGATCGCCGCTTTCGCACGCCCCTCTGCCGTGGTCAGAACCTCGACCGCCATCTCTGACAGCGTCAGCGCCATCGCGGGCTCAGCCCTGCAGGGCGCGGGCGGCGGCCAGCACCTCTTCGGCATGGCCCTTGACCGAGACTTTCGGCCAGACCCTGGCGATCCGGCCATCGGCGCCGATCAGAAAGGTCGTGCGCGTGATGCCCATGTAGGTCTTGCCGTAATTCTTCTTCTCTCCCCAGGTGCCATAATCTTCGCAGGTCTGACCCTCTGCATCCGAGGCCAGGATGATCCCCAGCCCGTGTTTGCGGCAGAATTTGTCATGCGCGGCGACGCTGTCTTTCGAGATCCCGATCACCGTAGTGCCAGCGGCTGCGAAATCGCCGGCAAGGCGGGTGAAATCCTGCGCTTCAAGCGTGCAGCCGGGCGTGTCATCCTTCGGGTAGAAATATAGCACCACTTTGCCCGGTGCGAATTGCGACAGCGTAACCGTGGCGCCGCCATCGCGGGGCAGGGTGAAATCCGGGGCCTTGTCGCCTTCAGTCAGGGTCGTGGTCATTTCGGTCCTTTCCGGCATCTGCCCGGCTCTGAGGTCAGGCCCGGCGCGCGACCAGCCATTATGACCAGGCAACTCCCCGCGCGGGCGGAGGCCCGTGGACTCACAAGGCTTTGTGTTTCCCCGGGCTTCGCGCCAGGATAGGGCTAAGCGGCTGCCGGTTCCAGAGGGGTAACCAGGTTGCAGGCGGTGAGGTGCCGGGGAAGACCCGGACCTCTGGAAGAAGCCGCAGGAATGAAGGGCGAAGAGTCGGTGACCGTGGAAAGCAGGACGGAGCGGGACAGCACCGGAGAAAGTGCTGCGAACCGGGCATCCCCGGACCAGGTCTCTGAGACTGTTGTACCTGTCGCTCCCGATGAGACCGGGGATGAGGCTGGGGCTGGCGCCCTTTCGGCGGTTTCTCACACGTCTGAAGCATCTGAGGGCAGCGAGCGCCCGGGCGATACGTCGCCCCATATGGCTGATCCCGGCGCCTGGCCCCCCGATCCGACACTGTGGGCGGAAGACGGCCAGACAGCGGTGCCGCCGGCGCAGCCGCTGGTTGCGGGGCGGCTTGCCACAGCCATGAATGGCGGGCGGCCAGAACATCTTTTGCAGCCGGAACCCGAGGCCGGGCCTGCGCCTGAAACCCCTGGCCGAAAGGGCTTTCTGGCCCGCAGGGCCGAGGCAAGGAGGGCAGGCTACAGGAAACCCCGCGCCAGGATCGGATTGCGCCTTGCCATCGTCCTTCTCGGGCTTGTCGCCTTTGTCGGGCTTGCGGGATTTGTTCTGCTCGGGCGCAGCCTGGCGCTGCCGGTCTGGGCGGTGGCCTCGATCGAACAGCGGCTGAACGATCATCTGGGCCAGAGCCATTTGCCAGAAGGCAGCGCGATCTCGCTAGGAGAAGTTACGGTAATGGTCGCCCGCGACCTGTCGCCAAGCTTTTTCCTGCACGATCTGCGGCTGATCGACAGCAAGGGCGCATCCGTGCTGACGCTGCCGGAACTCAGGATCGAACTGGCACCCGCGCCGCTGCTGACCGGCCAGATCCGGCCCCGCCTTGTGCGGATGACGGGGGCACAGATTGCCGTAGCCCGCGATGCCGATGGCCGGATCGCGCTCAGCTTCGCCGGGCTTTCGGGCAGCCCTGAAATGGGAACGCCCGCCGAGGTGCTGGATGCCCTGGACCGCATGTTCTCGACCGGCACGCTGAGCGATCTGGCGCTGGTCGAGATCGACGGGCTGGCGCTCACGATGGATGATGCGCGGGCGCGGCGGAAATGGGAGCTGGGTGACGGCAGGCTGGTGATTGCCAATAAGGCGGAAAGCCTTTCGGGGGAATTGTCCCTGACGCTTTTGACCGGCGCGGATCCCGCACGGGCGATGCTGACGGTCGAAACCTCGAAAGCTGACAGCTCGGCGCGGTTTTCCGCGACGGTGGACCATGTGGCCGCGCGCGATCTTGCGGTTCAGGCGGCACCGCTCGCGGCTTTTGCGGTGCTGGATGCGCCGATTTCCGGGCGGCTGAGTGGCACGCTGGATGCCGAAGGCAAGCCCGGATTGCTGGAGGGGCGGCTTGCGCTCGGGCCCGGGGCGCTGGATCCGGGCGTCCTGCGCCCGGCTGGCGCAGAGGGTGCCCGGCCTGCGCAGGCGGCGGGTGAAGACCGCGATCAACCGGCACAGGCTGATGGCACAGAAGGCAATGCCCCACCGGCGCCGCCGCGCCCGTTTGAATTTGAAAGCGCCGTGGTCGAACTGCGCTATGATGCCGGATTGCAGCGGGTGTTTCTGGATGAGGTCAATGTCCAGAGCCCCTCGCTGCGGGTCACGGCCAGCGGAACGTCGGATCTGATGGATGATCAGGGCCAGCCCGTCGCGGCGGGGGCCTTGCCGAAAGCGGTGGTGACGCAGCTGCGCATTGGCGAGATGAAGGTCGATCCCGACGGGCTGTTCGAGGCACCGGCGCGGTTTTCCTCGGGCTCGGCGGTCTGGCGGCTGCGGCTTGATCCCTTTGCGGTCGAGATCGGCGAGGTGGTTTTAAGCGAAGGAGAGGACCGGCTGGTTCTCTCGGGCCATGCACGGGCCAATACGGATGGCACCTGGGCAGGGGCGGTCGATGTGGCGCTGAACCGGATCTCGACCGAGCGGCTGATCCGGCTCTGGCCGCTGATGGCGGTGCCGCGCACGCGATCCTGGCTTTCCGAGAATGTTGGCCAGGGCGAATTGACCGATGTGGCTGCCGCCTTGCGGTTTCGCAGCGGCGAGGAGCCGCGTTTCGCGCTGGATTACGAATTTTCCGGCGCCGAAGTGCGGGTGGTGAAATCGCTGCCGCCGATCCGCAATGGCAGTGGCCGCGCGGCGATCCAGGACAACAGCTATACCCTGGTGATCGAAGAGGGCGAGATCACCGCGCCCGAGGCCGGCGCCGATGGCGCACGGATGCATGTCGATGGCTCGATGTTCCGGGTGCCTGATATCCGCAAGAAACCCGCCGATGCCGAGGTGCGGCTGATTGTCGATGCCGGGCTGACCGCGACGCTCTCGCTTCTGGATCAGGAGCCGTTCCGCTTTATTTCAAAAGCCGGGCGTCAGGTCGATCTGGGCGAGGGCCGGGCGCTTCTGGTGGCCGAGCTGCGCTTTCCGCTGAAGCCAAAGCTTTTGACCGAGGACATTGCCTATGACGTCACCGGCCGCATTCTCGATTTCCGTTCCGACCGGCTGGTCGCGGGCAAAGAGATCCGCAGCCCCGATCTGGCGGTAAAGGTCACTGCGGCGGGGATGGCGGTTTCGGGTGAGGGTACTATTGCCGGCGTCCCGGTCGTTGCGCGCTATACGCAGCCGTTTGGCAAGGATGCGGCGGGCAAGGCGAGTGTATCCGGCACGGCGCGGCTCAGCGACGAAGGTCTGCGGCGGCTGGGGGTGCAGCTTCCAATGGGATGGATTTCGGGCGAGACGCGGGCCGCGATTGAACTCGCGCTGCCAAAGGGGGAGCCCGCAAGGCTGGTCCTGAAAAGCGATCTCAAGGGGCTCGGCCTTTCGCTGCCGCCGGTCGGCTGGAGCAAAGCGCGCGACAGCACCGGGCGGCTGCTGGTCGAGGCGGTGCTGGGCCAGGCCCCGGAAGTCACCAGGCTGGAACTGAACGGGCCGGGCCTCAGCGCAAAGGGGCGGCTGACGACAAAGGTGAATGCCGGGCTGGACCGCGCCAGTTTCCAGGAGCTGAAAGTGGGCGGCTGGCTGGATGCGGCGGTCGAACTTACCGGGCGCGGCAAGGGCGCTGATGTGGCGGTCAAACTGACAGGCGGCACCCTGGATCTGCGCGAATTGCCCAAAAGCAAGCCGGGATCGGGTGTGGGCGGCGCGGATGCCGGGTCTGGTGCGATAGAGGTCAATCTCGACAGGCTTGTGGTCACGGGCGGAATATCCCTGACCGGGCTCTCGGGCAGGTTCACCATGCGCCAGGGCGGGCTGGATGGCGGGTTCGTGGCTTCGGTCAACGGCAAAAGCCGGATTTCCGGTGCGACCATGCCCTATAAGGGCGGCACGGCGGTGCGGATCACCTCGGATGACGCGGGCCGGGTGATGGCGGCGGCCGGGTTGTTCGACATGGGGCGTGGTGGCTCGCTCGATATGACCATCCAGCCAAGGGATATACCGGGCCAGTATAGCGGCGTGGCAAGTGTCAGCAGCTTTTCGATCCAGAATGCCCCGGTCCTGGCCGAACTGCTTTCGGCGGCCTCGGTCGTGGGCCTGCTCGAGCAGCTTCAGGGCGGCGGCATCCAGTTTTCCGAAGGCGATGTGTCGTTTATCATCCTGCCTGAAGGCGTTCAGATCGCCCAGGGCGCGGCAGTCGGCGCCTCGATGGGGATTTCCTTCGCAGGCTTTTATCATTCCGCCAGCAATTCGATCGACATCCAGGGCACCATCTCGCCGATCTATCTGCTCAATGGCATCGGCCAGATCTTCAGCCGTAAGGGTGAGGGTCTGTTCGGCTTCAACTACCGGCTTGCGGGCGCCGCGAAAAATCCGCAGATCAGCGTCAATCCGCTGTCGATTCTGACGCCGGGAATGTTTCGCGACATCTTCCGCCGGCCCGCGCCGGTGCTGAAGGGCGCCGGCTGAGGGGCGAGGCAGATGCAGCTGTCCGATTTCGATTTTCACCTGCCAGAAGAGCTGATTGCGACCCGGCCCGCGCGGCCGCGGTCTTCAGCACGGCTTTTGCTGGCCGAGGGCGGCGGGATCCGCGATCTGCATGTGCGCGACCTGGTCGATATTTTCCGCCCCGGCGACCGGCTGGTTCTGAACAATACCAAAGTCATCCCGGCGCGGCTGACCGGCAGCCGCGCGCGTGGTGATGCGGTGGCGAAGATCGAGATCACGCTGATGGAGCCTTCGGCTGTCGGTGGCTGGCGGGCGCTTGCGAAACCTTTGCGCAAGGTGAACCCGGGCGAGGTGATCCGCTTTTCCGACCAGCTTTCAGCTGTGGTGGCGGAAAAGGGCGAGACGGATCTGCGGCTGGAGTTTTCCCTGACCGGCGCCGATTTCGATGCGGCGCTGCTTGCGGCCGGCACCATGCCGCTGCCCCCCTATATTGCCGCAAAACGCGCGCCCGATGCCGCCGATAATGATGATTACCAGACCGTCTTTGCCCGCCATTCCGGCGCGGTGGCGGCCCCGACCGCGAGCCTGCATTTCGACGAACCGTTGCTGGCGGCGCTGCGCGACAAAGGTGTGACTTTCACCGAAGTAACGCTGCATGTCGGCGCGGGCACCTTCCTGCCGGTCAAGGTCGAAGACGTCAGAACCCATAAGATGCATTCCGAATGGGGCGAGGTATCGGCTCGGGCCGCGGCCGAGATCGCCGCCACAAAAGCCGCAAGCGGGCGGGTGATTCCGGTCGGAACCACGGCGCTCAGGCTGATCGAAAGCGCCGCGCGAGAGTGTGGCGAAATCGCGCCCTGGTCGGGCTGGACGGATATCTTCATTTACCCGGGTTTTACCTTCCGCGTGTCGGATGCGCTGATGACCAATTTCCATTTGCCGAAATCGACGCTTCTGATGCTTGTTTCGGCGCTTATGGGACAGGACAGGATGCGCGAAATCTATGATCATGCCATCGTGAACCAATATCGCTTTTTCTCTTACGGCGACTCGTCGCTGCTGGTTCCTTAACACCGCCCGCCAGCCCCTCCGGCCCGACCGGTGGAGCACAAGCCAATGCCTGACCGGAGCATGTGATGCTGAGAGTCCTTTACACCACCTGGCCTTTGCTTCTGGGGGTGCTGCTGCTGATGGTGGGGAATGGTGTTCAGGGCTCGCTTCTGGGCATCCGGGGCACGATGGAGGCCTTTACGACCTTCCAGCTGTCCTTCGTGATGTCGGCTTATTTCCTCGGATTCCTGCTGGGCTCGCGCTATGTGCCCGCGATGTTGCAGCATGTCGGCCATATCCGGGTGTTTGCGGCGCTTGGCTCGCTGATCTCGGCGGTGCTGGTGGTCTATCCGATGGTGATCCACTGGCAGGCCTGGGCGCTGATGCGGGTGATCATCGGCTTTGGCTTTGCCGGCGTCTATATCACGGCGGAAAGCTGGCTGAACGATACGGCAACCAATGAGACGCGCGGCCAGGCGCTGTCGGCCTATATGATCGTGCAAATGATCGGCATCATCTCGGCCCAGGGGCTTTTGGCCATTGGCGACCCCTTTGGCTATGATCTCTTCCTGATCCCCTCGGTGCTGGTCTCGCTGGCCTTCCTGCCCTTGTTGCTGGCCACCTATCCCAGCCCGAAATTCGAGACCGGCCAAAGGCTTGGCTTTCGTGAACTTTACCGGATCTCGCCCCTCGGCTGCGTCGGCATTTTCCTGATCGGCGGCGTGTTCTCGGCGATGTTCGGGATGGCGGCGGTCTGGGGCTCGGTGAGCCTGTTGTCGGTGGGGCAGATCGCCCTTTTCACCTCGGCGCTCTATATCGGCGGGCTGATCCTGCAATATCCGATCGGTCGGCTTTCAGACCGGATTGACCGCCGCAAGATCATCGTGTGGCTCTCGGTCGTGGCAACGGTGATCATGGCAGTGGCGACAGTGTTCCCGCTGCCCTTCCCGGTCTATCTGGTGGTGGCGGCGCTTTTGGGCGGCATCACCTATCCGATCTACGGGCTGATCATCGCCTATACCAATGACTATCTGTCGAAAGAGCAGATGGCAGCTGCCTCGGCAGGGCTTTTGTTCATCAATGGCGTTGGCTCGATCTTTGGCCCGCTGATCGTAGGCTGGCTGATGGGGCGCGATGTGATGGGGCCGCGCGGCTTCTTCTTCTTCGTCGGCCTGCTTTATGCCGCGCTGGCGGGCTATGCCGCCTGGCGGATGACCAAGCGCGCAACCCCGGTGATGACCGGCGCCTATGCCAATATCGCGCCTATGGCCTCTGCGGTCGCCTCGGTCGCGGCGGTTGAGAATGCAATCGAAATCAATCCCTCGCCCGAAAACCCCGAAGCCGCCGCCGAAGCCGCGCAGGCGCTGGTCATCCAGCGCGATCAGCCTGTTCCGCCGGCATCGGAGGAGAGCGCGCCGCAGCAGCAGGGCGACCAGGTGGCAGAAGATCGGGAAAATCCCGGTCAGCGCGATGCCTGAGGTTGCGCCCCGACGCCCCCGCTGACACTCTGGCCGCAAGACTGGCCGTCAGCGGAGGTGAAGATGTCCGACCCGATCGAAGTGCTGCAATTCTGGATCGAAGAGATCGGCCCGCAGGGCTGGTATGCCGGTGGCGAAGAGATTGACGATGCCTGCGCCAGCCGGTTCGGCGAGCTGTGGCAGGCACTGCAGGATGGCGGGCTGGAACATTGGGTCGATGGCGCGGCCGGAACCCTGGCCTATCTGGTGATCGCCGATCAGTTTGCCCGCAACATCAACCGGGGCCGGGCAGAGGCTTTCGCGACCGACCCGCAGGCGCGGGCGGCTGCGCGCCGTGCGCTGGATGAGGGCTGGGATCTCGACGCACCCGAACCCGAGCGCCAGTTCTTCTATATGCCTTTTGAGCATTCCGAGGATCCGGATGACCAGGCGCTGGCGGTGCAGCTGTTTACAGAGCGTATGCCGGAAAACCCCGAAAGCCTCCTCCATGCCCGCGCGCATCAGGAAATTATCCGCCGTTTTGGCCGTTTTCCCTTCCGCAATGCGGCCCTCGGGCGCGAGACGACGGCAGCAGAGGCCGAATTCCTCGCAGCAGGGGCCTATCCCGCGCTGGTGGCAGAGATCCGTGGCAGCCATGCATCAGACGCATAGGGCTGCGGCGCCAGCTTTGTTGCTCCGTTAAACGAGATTGTTTAAGGGTAAATCAGTTTTCCCGGGGGCGTTTTCCCAGGGCCAGTTCTTCTGAGGGAGGCGGAAATGGCAGACTCGAATTTCGACGTGGTGGTGATCGGCTCCGGCCCCGGCGGCTATGTGGCGGCGATAAGGGCGGCGCAGCTGGGCCAGAAAGTTGCGGTGGTGGAACGCGAGAACCTAGGTGGCATCTGCCTGAACTGGGGCTGTATCCCGACAAAAGCGCTGCTGCGGTCGTCCGAGGTCTTCCATCTGATGCACCGCGCGAAGGAATTCGGGCTGAAGGCCGAGGGGATTTCCTATGATCTGCCAGCCGTGGTCGCCCGCTCGCGCGGGGTGGCGAAACAGCTTGCCAGCGGCGTCGGGCACCTTTTGAAAAAGAACAAGGTCACCGTCATCATGGGCACCGCGAAACTTGCCGGCGGCGGCAAGGTGGCGGTCACCACCGATAAGGGCGCCGAGACGCTGGTCGCGAAAAACATCATCCTGGCCACCGGCGCACGCGCAAGAGAGCTGCCGGGGCTTGAGGCCGACGGAGATCTGGTCTGGTCCTACCGCCACGCGCTGGTCGCCAAACGGATGCCGAAGAAGCTGCTCGTCATCGGCTCCGGCGCCATCGGCA
The DNA here is from genome assembly GCF_023371075.1 of Pseudomonas sp. GX19020. NCBI lineage: Bacteria > Pseudomonadati > Pseudomonadota > Gammaproteobacteria > Pseudomonadales > Pseudomonadaceae > Pseudomonas > Pseudomonas sp. GX19020. The sequence continues at coordinate 494,319 of NZ_JAMCCR010000001.1, read as the reverse complement.
TCGAATTCGCGAGTTTCTTCAACACGCTCGGCGCCGAGACCACCGTGGTCGAGGTGATGGATCGCATTCTGCCGGTCGAAGACGCCGAAATTGCCGCCTTCGCGAAAAAGCAATTCGTCAAACAAGGCATGAAGATCCTGGAAAAAGCGGCAGTGAAAAAGCTCGACCGCCATCCGGGCAAGGGCGTCACCGCCCATATCGAAATCGCCGGCAAAGTGGAAACCCAGGACTTCGATACGGTGATCTCGGCCGTGGGGATCGTCGGCAATGTTGAAAATCTTGGCCTGGAAGAACTGGGCGTGAAGATCGACCGCACCCATGTCGTGACCGATGAATATTGCCGCACCGGGGTGCCGGGCCTCTATGCCATCGGCGATATCGCCGGCGCGCCCTGGCTTGCACATAAGGCGAGCCATGAAGGCGTCATGGTCGCGGAACTGATCGCGGGTCAGCATCCGCATCCGATCAAACCGGGTTCAATTGCCGGCTGCACCTATTGCCATCCGCAGGTGGCTTCTGTCGGCCTGACCGAGGCGCGTGCGAAAGAGCAGGGCTATGAGATCCGCGTCGGTCGCTTCCCCTTTATCGGCAATGGCAAGGCGATTGCTCTGGGTGAGCCCGAGGGCTTCGTGAAAACCGTGTTCGATGCGAAAACCGGTGAGCTGCTGGGCGCGCATATGGTCGGCGCCGAGGTGACCGAGCTGATCCAGGGCTATGTGATCGGCCGCACCCTTGAGACGACCGAGGCAGAGCTGATGGAAACGGTTTTCCCGCATCCGACGCTTTCAGAAATGATGCATGAATCGGTGCTGGATGCCTATGGGCGCGCCATTCATTTCTGAGCGCTGCTGAGGAGCCGCAAAGGCTTCGCCGAACCGGATCGCAATGCAGGGGCATCCTGCAAGGGCTGAAAGATCTGGAACCGGCGAAACCGGGTGCGGCAGAAATAATCGGAAACCGGGGCGAGCGCCCTGGTTTCCGCAACTACTCCGTTATCACTGCACTGTGCAGACCGGCAGGCCGGGACGCCTCTGCCTGACCTGCGCCACTGGCGGGCATAGCCGGATCAGGACGAATTCCGGTCTTCCTCTTGACTGAAACACCCCGTGCGGCGCGATCCGCGGTAAATCTCGGGGGCAGCTCTTGCGCATTTCTGAACGTGCAGCTATACGCGCGGCACTTCACAGGCGGAGGCGGGCCTATGCGGGGAGACATCCTGCACAGGTCCACCGGTTGGGGCATATGCTCTGAAATCCTCCGCTCAGGCGCAAACCGGAAAGGTATTTGGACATGGCGCTCCCCGATTTCTCCATGCGTCAGCTCTTGGAAGCTGGCGTTCACTACGGTCACCAGACGCAGCGCTGGAACCCGCGGATGGCTGAGTACATCTATGGCGACCGTAACGGCATCCATATCGTCGACCTGACCCAGACCGTCCCGCTGCTGGACCAGGCTCTGAAAGTCGTGCGCGATACCGTCGCCAAAGGCGGCCGTATCCTCTTCGTCGGCACCAAGCGCCAGGCTCAGAAGCCGATCGCTGAAGCCGCAGAGAAATGCGCTCAGTATTACATGAACCACCGCTGGCTCGGTGGCACGCTGACCAACTGGAAAACCATCTCCCAGTCGATCCAGCGTCTGAAGCAAATCGACGAGACCCTTGCGGCAGGCGCAGAAGGCCTGACCAAGAAAGAGCGTCTGAACATGGAACGCGACCAGGCCAAGCTGCAGGCTTCGCTGGGCGGGATCCGTGAAATGGGCGGCGTGCCGGATCTGCTGTTCATCATCGATGTTGGTAAAGAAGATCTCGCCATCCTCGAAGCACAGAAACTGGGCATCCCGGTTGTCGGCATCGTCGACACCAATAACTCGCCCAAAGGCGTGAACTATGTGATCCCGGGCAACGATGACGCGGCCCGCGCGATTGCGCTCTATTGCGACCTGATTGCCCGCGCTGCTCTGGACGGGATGTCGGCTCAGCTCGGCGCTGCCGGTGTTGACCTCGGCGCGCTGGAAGCGGCGCCGGAAGAAGAAGCCACCGCCGAAGAGGCCTGATCGGGCGTGGGGGCGCTTTATGTGCCCCCGACCGTCACCGGGTTGTTGCACGGCGGGGATAGCCCCGCCGTGATCCGTTTCTACCTTTCCGAAGGAGCTGAGCTATGAGCATCACCGCAGCAATGGTGAAAGAACTGCGCGAATCGACCGGCGCAGGCATGATGGACGCCAAGAAGGCGCTGACCGAAGTGAATGGCGATATGGAAGCCGCCGTTGACTGGCTGCGCACCAAAGGCCTTGCGAAAGCGGCCAAGAAGGCTGACCGCGTTGCCGCAGAGGGTCTGATCGGCGTGACCGTGGCCACCGGCAAGGGCGTCGCCATCGAGATCAACTCGGAAACCGACTTCGTGGCGAAAAACGCTGACTTCCAGAAGCTCGTGCGCGAGATCACCGAAGTTGCGCTGACCACTGCGAATGATGTCGAAGTTCTGAAAGCCACCCATCTGAACGGCAAGCCCGTCTCGGAAGTGCTGACGGATGCCATCGCCCGTATCGGCGAGAACATGACGCTGCGCCGGATGCATGTGCTGGAAGGCGATACCGTCGTTTCCTATGTCCACAATGCGGCGGCTGACGGCATGGGCAAGATCGGCGTTCTCGTCGCGCTGAAAGGCGATGCCGCCAAGGCGCAAGAGATCGGCAAGCAGTTCGCGATGCATATCGCGGCCACGAACCCGCTCTCGCTGTCGGAAGCGACCCTCGACCCGGTCATCGTCGAGCGCGAGCTGCAGGTGCAGACCGCCAAGGCGCTGGAAGAGAACTCGACCTCGGACAAGCCGAAGCCCGAGCAGGTGATCCATAACAACATCATCCCGGGCCGGATGAAGAAATTCCTCGCCGAGAACACGCTTCTGGGTCAGGCATTCGTCATCAATCCCGACCTGACCGTCGAAGCGGCGGCCAAAGAAGCCGGCGTCGAGATCACCGGCTATGCCCGTGTGGCGGTTGGCGAAGGCATCGAGAAAAAAGAAGAAGATTTCGCCGCAGAAGTCGCCAAGACGCTGGCTGGCAGCTGATCTTCCGGATCCTTTCCGGGATACATCTGCTCCGGGGCCGTACCGCAAGGTGCGGCCCTTTTCCATTCAATGGCTCTGACATGCTGGCAAGCTGGCTGGCATCTCTTCGCCTTTACTGATTAATCCGGTGACTATCCGGCAAACAGACAGGGCAGGCGGGTCAGCCGGCAGCCTGGGCCAGTGGCTCGGGGAACTGCTGGAAGATCATGTTCAGGAGCGCGCCTTTCGCAACCGCCTGAGCCGTGGTCTCAACCGCCAGCGCATCACGCGCGAGGCGCAGGTGTTTCTCAACCATCGCCGGTGAAACCCCCATCAGCAGCGCCACATCCTGGGTCGTCTTGCCATCTGCCACCCATTCCAGCGCTTCACGCTGGCGCGGGCTGAGCGTGCGCGCCTTTGAGAGCTGCGGCAGTTGGACGATCCGCAGATGCATCATATGCGCGATGGCGGTGATTTCATCGCAACGATCGGTAAAGATGCGCTCGACATCGACATGGTCGAGATTGGCATCGGCGATCAGCCCAAGCGCCCCTTTGGCACGGCTCGACGCTTCCGGGAAGCTGACCGTAATACCAGCTTTGATGCCGAGGGCGTTGTTCTGACGTACAATTTCCGCTTCCTCCGGCGTAAGTTTGCCGGCGGCAAAGGCGTCATGCACCCATTTCCAGGTGCGGATTCCGGAATTTCGCTCGGCCCAGCGGAAAACGGGGCTGCGACTGAAAAGACCGCTTTCAAAGTAGCGGCGGGCATAGTCCTGGTTCATCGTGCTGAGAAACAGCGCATCATCCGGGTCGCCGATCGTCTTCAGGTGACGAAAGCGGGTAAAGCCGTAATTCGCCCGGGCAAAGCCCATAGCGGCGAAATGCCGGGTCGCGACCTCCCAAGTTTCGTCAATGCTCGCCGATTGCGCGATATCGCCAAGAAGCTCGAGGACTGAACTGCGGGTCATTTGGGCCTCCTTCGGCGTAGCGGTATATGAGCCGCCAGGCCAGTTGCTACTGGTAACTTTCTTCTACCTATGCAGACGCCCGCAACCTGTCGAGCCTTGGTGAGCGTTGCAGAAAAATGTGACGGAAGATGTCATATTTCTCGCTGTGTTGTCGCTTACCGAGGCGTGATCAGTCTCATGAATGAGATATATAGAAATATAATCAATGAGTTATATGTAGATTTAGACGAAAAACATATCATCCTGAGGCGCTGCGCAATTCCCGCAGAATAAGCGAATTTGCGTTCATTGCCTGAATGCCCCCAGCTGTTCGATGCGCGGCAGATGGTCGGGCATATTGCCAGGGTTGCGCCTGTATGCCCAATGCTTGACCCAAGGAGAAGCATTGCTGCTGGCTGTGGCCTGCGACTATGCCGCGACCCTTTCTCAGCCTCTGCGGCTTTGGCTTCCTCGACGTCCTCGGTCCCACAAGAACCATGAAATCTACGAACCCGGATTTGGAAATCGTCGTGCCAATAGCGCGTGCCTGGAGGTCGCGGAGTACCGGGCGGGCCTGCACCGGTATTTCACCAACGAGACCATCCGGGACAGGTTGCCTGCGCCTCGTGATGCGGCATTCACCTCGCTGGCCTTCAACATCGGGATCGCAGGGGCTGGGAAGTCCACCGCCACCCGGCGACTGAATGCCGACGACATTCCCGGTGCCTGTGATGCCCTGACGTGGTTCAACAAGGCCGGCGGGCGAGCGGTGCGCGGGCTGGTGGTTCGGAGGGCTGAGGAGCGCGCGCTATGTTTGAAAAAGGCCTGATCTATGCCGGTGCAACCAGTATCGTTTTCTCGGCCGGCGTCTGGACCGGCCTTACCTGGGAGCGCCGGTCGGGGGCAGAGAATTTGGCAGCCGCCGCGACGGTCGCCCTGCAATACGCAGCCAGCGCCAGCGAAGTCCAGCAATCTGCAACCTATACTTTCGGGGAGATCGTCCGCGATGCGACCGCTGATCCTGATTCTGATAATTGCGCTCTCGGGCTGCGGGGCGCGGAGCGCCTCAACCGCCTTCGCTGACTGCGATCGCCCGGTGCTGATCCCTGAGCGGGACATCACCCGGGCGGAGGTTGTCAGTCTGTGGGGGGCAGGACCGCGCTGCGCTGGTCACTTGTCGCGCCCGGAATGCTGCTGCGTCACGTATCGATCCGGTGAGCCTGCGGTGAGAGCGGGCGGTGGTATGCGACCAACCCAAGCAGGCACAAAGAGAGAACCTCTGAAGAAGCTAGCTACGAAAGGATTTAATCCCCCGGGCGCCGCGGCCGAAATGACCACCGGTTGAAGTTGAGATGGGCTCTTCGCAGAAGTCAGACACGCACAGTGCGTAGATGTGTTCAAGCTCGATCTTCTGGGAGCCAAGCAGATTAAACATGGCTGATGCGGATTTGCTGTCGTCCGTGATCTTGCCTTCAGAGTGGCGCTGGAGCCAGTCCAGGATGCTGGAAATCAATAAGAAATGTTCTGCGCTCAAACGAAAAATTCCAAAAACCAAGGTGCCAAAGAGGCGAAGGCTACTGAAAACAACGCTACACTCTAAGCGCGATTCTGTCTGGTGTGTCAATTGCTATACAACTGTTTAACAGCTGGATCCGGCGGTTGAAGCTATATGTAGCGCTCCCGCCCACCGGATGACCGGGCCGTGGTGAGCGGAGCCCGGCTGATGGCGCTGATCGATGCAGGGTGTCAGGCTTGATCCCGCTTTCGTGCAGCCAGATCGTATACAATCTGGCAGCGGTCACTCCATTCCCATTTGTGCTGCCTGAGCGCGACCTCGCACCCGGCGGCCCGGGCAAACTCCTGCAGTGCAGACGGCGCGTCTTAGGTGCCGGCCAGTGCGACATAGCGCGCGCGGCTGTATCTGCCTGATCGGCACATCTGTCACAGATGAGGTGGACTGTATCGGGTAGCGGCATGGTTGTACGGGACATGGGCGACTCGGATGGGCCGGAATTTCACGTGTTCACCATTTGTTTCAGATGTGCAGTTGCTGCGCGCACTGTCAGTTCCTGGCTCTGCGCGGGCTGATCACCGCAGGCATCCCGATTGCAAAGTCCTCGGTCTGTGGCCGGGGGCCTTGGCGTGAGACAGGTCGAATCGGGAACATAGTCTGGGGATCAATTGCCTTTTATTGCGGTTTTGTTCCCTTTGAGAGCCGGGGTGGATGGTGAAAGCCTATGCCATCAATGGCTACCATGGTCTTGAAATCAAACATGAAAAACCGTGTGGAGATCTGGAGCGGGTGAAGGGAATCGAACCCTCGTATTCAGCTTGGGAAGCTGCTGCTCTGCCATTGAGCTACACCCGCATAGCCGTTCAGCTACGCGAGTAGCGATGTAAGGTCAAGCGTGGCTCTGCGGCCGATTGCGATTTTTGCGTATCAGCGCCTGCGCCGGCGGCCTTCTCCTCCGCCTGATCCTCCGGTGTTGAAGGAGACATCGGGCAGGGTGACCACTTTTGCGAGTTCGGGGAAGTGATCGACCGCATTGGGAATTGCGCTTGCATTGACGAAATGCTCCTGAAAGCGCGGCTCAATCGCGGTCTCGACCTTGTGGATCTCGTGTACAGTCGCCTCGATCTGATCGCGCGCCGCACGGTTCAGAAGCGCGATCCGCGCGCCGGTGCCGGCGGCATTCCCGGCCGAGCTGACATGATCGAGCGGCACATCCGGGATCATTCCCAGCACCATTGCGTGTTTCGGCGAGATATGAGCTCCAAAGGCGCCAGCCAGGGTCACGCGGTCGACATGATCGATGCCCATCGCGTCCATAAGGAGTTTGGCCCCGGCATAGAGTGCCGATTTTGCCAGTTGAATCGCGCGGATATCGCCCTGTGTTACAGTAATCCGGGGGCCGCCCTCTGCGCTGCCATCATGGATCAGATAAGAGAAGGTACGGCCATGCGGCTCGGCGCGTCGCGTGCCGGTCTGATCGGGGCCGCCGATCAATCCGCTCGCATCGACGAGGCCCGCCATCCGCATCTCGGCCACGGCTTCGATGATGCCGGAGCCGCAGATACCGGTGATGCCCGTTGTTGCGGTGGCTTCGATGAACCCCGGCTCATCCGACCACAGCTCGGATCCGATCACCCGGAAGCGCGGCTCTTTCGTGATCGGGTCGATGGTGATGCGCTCGATCGCACCTGGGGCGGCGCGCTGGCCGGAGGAAATCTGCGCCCCTTCAAAAGCGGGGCCTGTGGGCGAGGAACAGGCCAGAACCCGGCTTTCATTCCCAAGCAGGATTTCGGCATTGGTGCCGACATCAACAATGAGCACCATGTCTTTGGATTTATTGGGTTCCTCGGATAGTGCCACCGCTGCGGCATCGGCACCGACATGGCCGGCGATACAGGGCAGGACATAGACCCGGGCATTGTGGTTCATCGCTGTCAGATCCAGCGCGCGCGCGTCGAGCGAGAGCGAATCCGAGGTTGCCAGCGCGAAAGGCGCCTGGCCGAGTTCCACCGGATCAATCCCGAGGAAGAGGTGATGCATCACGGGATTGAAAACAATCACCATTTCATAGATCTGCCCCGGCGAAATGCCGGCTTCCTCCGAGATAGACAGCACCAGATTGTTGATCGCCTCGCGTACGGCTCTGGTCATTTCGACATCGCCGCCCGGGTTCATCATCGCATAGGAGACCCGGCTCATCAGGTCTTCGCCAAAACGGATCTGCGGGTTCATCAGCCCCGAAGAGGCCAGAACTTTGCCGGTCGACAGGTCGCAAAGATGCGCCGCGATCGTGGTGGAGCCGAGATCGACGGCGAGACCGTAAAGCGGCTCTTCTGCATAGCCGGGGAAGAGGTCGAGGATACGATGCGCCTCGTCGTGATTGCCCTGGTTCAGGATCGCGGTGACCTTCCATTCGCCCTTGCGCAAGACTGTCTGGAGCTTGCGCAATATGGTAAGATCAGCTGTTACATCTTTGATTTTCCACTGATCCTGCAGGGCGCGCTTCAGACGTTCGAAATCACCGGTGGGGATATGCATGTCGGGCTCTTCAACCTCGACATAAAAGCTGCGGGTGGCGGGATCCATGGCAATGTCACGCTCGGTGGCGGATTTGCGGATCACCTGTTTATGAACCTGGCTCTCGGGGGGAACGTCGATAACGATATCGCCCATCACTTTGGCCTGGCAGCCAAGGCGGCGGCCTTCCTTCAGCCCACGGATACGGTTGTAGCGATCCTCGACCGCGTTCCATTCCGAAAGCGCGCCCGGCTCGACCGTGACGCCGTGTTTCGGGAATTCACCATATCCCGGGGTGATCTGGCATTTCGAGCAGATGCCGCGCCCTCCGCACACTGAATCGAGATCGACGCCAAGGCTGCGTGCGGCCTGGAGGACCGGAGTGCCATGCGCGAAACGTCCGCGCTTGCCCGATGGGGTGAAAATGACGAGTGCGTCTTCTGACATGGGTTTGGCCTCTGGTCCTCTCGCGCAACCCTGGTTCTAGCGGGAATGGGCGGCGGGGCAAGGGCGGGAAGCGTCAGGTTGCGACCTGTTCGCGGCGTAATCGCGACATGAGCGGGCGCGACATCCGGGCCCTGAGCTGAGGCAAAGCGGTCGGGAGCCGGCCGCCGAGGCCCGGAGTATTTGTCTGAGGAAGAAAAGGGGGAGTTGACGGCATTCAATGCTGCGCATAGCGGAGGCGCATGGCACGCGCACCTCTTCTTCAGCTTTCGGGGATTTCGCTGACTTTCGGCGGCAATCCGGTATTCGATGATCTTTCGCTGACCGTTCAGCCGGGTGACCGGGTGGCGCTGGTCGGGCGCAATGGCACCGGAAAATCCACACTTATGAAGGTGATGGCCGGGATTGTTGAGGCAGACAAGGGCCAGGTCGTGGTGCCGTCTGGCGTCACTGTGGGGTATATGGAGCAGGATCCGGATCTGTCCGGCTTTGCGACACTGGGCGAATTTGCCGCGTCGAAACTGCCCGAAGATGAGGCCTGGCGGCTTGCCACGGTGGCGGATGGGTTGAAATTCGACCCGGATGTGCCGGTATCGACGGCGTCGGGCGGCGAGAAACGCCGGGCTGCCCTGGCGAAGCTGCTGGCCGAGGCGCCGGAGCTTATGCTCCTCGATGAGCCGACCAACCACCTGGATATTCAGGCCATTGAATGGCTGGAAAACGAGCTGCGCGACACGCGGGCGGCTTTCGTGCTGATCAGCCATGACCGCGCGTTTCTGAAAGCGCTGACGCGCGCCACTTTGTGGATTGATCGCGGCGAAGTGAGGCGGCGCGAAGCAGGTTTCGACGGTTTCGAGGATTGGCGCGAGACTGTCTGGGCCGAGGAAGACGAGGCTCGCCACAAGCTGGATCGCAAGATCAAGGCCGAGGCGAAATGGGCGGTCGAGGGGATCTCGGCCAGGCGTAAGCGCAACCAGGGCCGGGTCCGGGCACTTGCCGCTTTGCGCGAGGAGCGGTCCTCGCAGATCCGCCGCCAGGGAACGGCGGCGATGGCGCTGGAAAGCGGGCCGGTCTCGGGCAAGCGGGTGATCGAGGCGGTCGGACTGACCAAGGGGTTCGGCGACAAGACGATCGTCAGGGATTTTGACCTGCGGGTGCAGCGCGGCGACCGGGTGGCTTTTGTCGGCCCGAACGGGGTCGGGAAGACCACGCTGCTGAAACTGCTGACCGGCGAGATCGCCCCCGATGCCGGGACGGTCACGCTTGGTACCAGCCTTGAGATCGCGGTGTTTGACCAGACGCGCTCGCGCCTTGATCCGGAGGCGAGCCTTTGGGAAAACCTGACCGGTGATCCGCTGATGGCGGTTTCCGGCGCTTCCGACCAGGTCATGGTACGGGGGCAGCCGAAACATGTGGTCGGCTATCTGAAGGATTTTCTCTTTGATGAGGGACAGGCGCGTGCGCCGGTGCGCTCATTGTCAGGCGGCGAGAAGGCGCGGCTTTTGCTGGCCAAAATCATGGCCTTACCGTCTAATCTTCTGATCCTGGACGAACCGACCAATGACCTTGATGTCGAAACGCTTGATCTGTTGCAGGATATCCTGGGCGAGTTTGACGGCACGGTGCTGCTGGTCAGCCATGACCGTGATTTCATTGACCGGGTGGCGACTGCGACCGTTGCGATGGAGGGGAATGGCCAGGTGACGGCCTATCCCGGCGGCTGGTCGGATTATGTGCAACAGCGTCCTGAACGGCAGGCACAACTGACCGCAGCACCAAAGTCTGCCCCAAAGGCGGTCGAGAAAGAAACCGCAGCTGTATCAAACGGTTCTGCTCTGTCTTTCACAGAGAAAAAGCGGCTCGCGGATCTGCCATCGCAGCTGGAAAAGCTGGGAGCCGAGATTGCCCGGCTGAGCGATCTTCTTGCCCAGGCCGATCTCTTTGAGCGCGAGCCCGTCAAATTCCGCAAGGCCAGTGAGATGCTGGCCGAGCGGGAGGCGGCTCTGGCTGCGGCGGAAGAGGAATGGCTCGGCCTCGCGGAACGGGCCGAAGACCAGGGCTGAACGCGCCCTGATCTGCCCTGACAGGTTTTCCGCCCGGCAAGACGGGCGGGATTAAGCCGTTTGCCGATCTGGCCCAGGCAGTTTTCAGCCAGATTTGAACCGATCCGTTCACAATTGATCGCGCGCTGCTCACGCCATGGTGAGGTCGGGTTGCGCAGAGGCACAAAGGCTCCGATGTCTGGGGCAGCACATCCCCGGCGGAGGCGGATTCCGGTCACCGGATGCCGCCTGGCAAGTGACGAGGGAACGGCCTTCCTGCTCCTCACCGACCAGCGAGGCGCCTTTCCTTTAAGGCACTGTCCGTAGCCCGACCGGGGGGATGCGGAACAAAGGAGTTAACGAATGAAACGTATCGCAGCGATCCTCGCTTTCAGTGCAGTGGCAGCCCCTGCTTTCGCCGGTGGCCCGGCCGTCGTGGTCGATGAACCGGTGGTGGTCGCCCCGGCTCCGGTTGTGATCTCGGCCCCGCAAGGCAACTGGGCAGGTTTCTATGGCGGTGCCAGCCTTGGCTATGGCAATTTCGACGGTGAAACCTCCGGCGTGAAAGTGCTGGATGGCGACGGCGCAATCGGCGGCGTGCAGCTCGGCTATCGCTGGGACCTCGGCAATACCGTGATCGGTGTCGAAGGGGCTTTCGCGGGCTCGAACATCAAGGATGATGCGGTCGATGCCAAGCTGAAGAACAAAACCGACCTCAAGCTGCAGCTCGGCTATGACCTCGGCCAGTCGCTGATCTATGCGACCGCCGGTGCTTCCTGGGCCAAGGCCAGCATCGCTGGTACCAATTACTCGGATAATGGCTGGGTCGCCGGTCTCGGCTATGACTATGACCTCGGCAATAACTGGGTCGTAGGTGCCGAATACCTCTACAACAAATACGACAATTTCGACAATTCCGGCGTCGATCTTGACGGCAGCACTTTCGCGATCCGGGCGAACTACCGCTTCTGATCCGGAACTGATCCATCTGTAATACGGGCGCCGCCAGCCATTGGCGGCGCCTTTTTTGTGCCGGGCCGCAACTCTGTGCGCAGGAAAGGTCTTGGCCTCGCCGCGCAGCCATGGCACAGAGCACCACGAAGACAAGAGTGAAACGGGGGCGCAGGGCCCCGAAGCGAAGGGGCCGGTCGAATGACAAGATTGCGCATGACCTTCATCTGCTGCATTACCCGCTGATCCAGGATCGCGCGGGCGGCTTCGTCTTATCCCAGACAGAACCGGTAAGCCCCGCGCGGGGGAGAAGCATCGCGCGAGGAGCATAACGGGTGACCATCCGGCTGACCAATACGAAGACGCGTCGCAAGGAAGTGTTTGAGCCGATCAACAGCGATCGGGTGCAGATCTATGTCTGTGGCCCGACCGTCTATGACCGCGCCCATATCGGCAATGCCCGCCCGGTGGTTGTTTTTGACACGCTTTTCCGGCTGATGCGGCATGTTTATGGCGCGGATTCAGTGGTTTACGCGCGGAACTTCACGGATGTTGATGACAAGATCAACGCCCGCGCCGCCGAGACCGGCCGCCCGATCCGCGATATCACCGATGAGACGATCCGCTGGTATCACGAGGATATGGATGCGCTTGGCGCGCTGCGCCCGACGCATGAGCCGCGCGCGACCGAATATATTGGCGCGATGATCACGATGATCGAAGGGCTGATCGAAAGCGGCCATGCTTATGCAGCCGCAGGCCATGTGCTGTTCCGGGTGCGCAGCTACCAGGCTTACGGCGCGCTGTCGGGGCGTTCCGTCGATGATATGATCGCCGGCGCCCGCGTTGAGGTCGCGCCCTATAAAGAAGACCCGATGGATTTCGTGCTCTGGAAGCCTTCGGACGAGGGTGTCCCAGGTTGGGACAGCCCCTGGGGTTACGGGCGGCCCGGCTGGCATATCGAATGCTCGGCAATGTCCTATGAATTGCTCGGCGAGAGTTTTGACATTCATGGCGGCGGGCTCGACCTGCAATTCCCGCATCATGAGAATGAGATTGCGCAGAGCTGCTGCGCCCATCCGCATGGGTCTTTCGCACGGGTCTGGATGCATAATGAGATGCTCCAGGTCGAAGGCAAGAAGATGTCCAAATCCCTGGGCAATTTCTTCACCGTGCGCGATCTGCTGGACCAGGGCTATCCGGGTGAGGTGATCCGGATGGTCTATCTGGGCACCCATTACGGCAAGCCGATGGACTGGACGCATGAAAAGGCGGTCCAGGCCGAGGGAACCTTGCGCAAATGGCGCCAGCTGGTGGATGGCGTGCCGGCGGGCGAGCCTGCGCCGCGGGTGGTCGAGGCGCTTTCGGATGATCTGAACACCGCGGGCGCGATTGCAGTCTTGCATGATCTGGCCCGCGAGGGCGATGCGGCGGCGCTGAAGGCCTCGGCCGGGATGCTGGGTCTTCTGGAGGATCACATGGGGGCCTGGACAGAGGCTGGCGTTGACCTTGCCCCCTGGGCGGCGCGGCTGGCATCCTTGCGCGATGCGGCGATGCTGTCGAAAGATTTCGCGCCGGTTGATGCGATGAAAGCAAACCTGCTGGCGGCTGGCGTTGAGGTACGGATGTCGAAAGCGGGGGTCGAGCTGATGCCGGGACCTGGTTTCGATGCGGCAAAGCTGGAGGCGCTGGACTGATGGATGCGGCAGGCAGCGGGGGGCTTTCTGCCCCCCACCCCCCCCGGGAGTATTTGCGTCAGGAAGAAGGGGCGCCAGAATGAAAGAGCGTCTTTATCTCTTTGATACCACGTTGCGCGACGGGCAGCAGACCCAGGGTGTGCAATTCTCGGCCGCAGAGAAAGTGGCGATTGCGCGGGCCCTGGACCGGCTCGGGGTGGATTACATCGAAGGCGGCTGGCCGGGCGCGAACCCTACCGACAGCGATTTCTTCCGCGAGGCGCCACAGACCCGGGCGGTGATGACCGCTTTTGGCATGACAAAGCGGGTCGGACGGTCAGCCGAGAATGACGATGTGCTGGCGGCGGTGCTTGATGCGGAAACGCCTGCAGTCTGCCTGGTCGGGAAGACGCATGAATTTCATGTGACAACCGCGCTCGGCGTGACGCTGGAGGAAAACCTCGAGGCGATTTCGGCGTCCCTGCGCCATGTCGTGGCGAAGGGGCGTGAGGCCTTGTTCGATGCCGAGCATTTCTTCGATGGCTACCGCGCCAATCCCGGTTATGCGCTCGCCTGTCTGCGCGCAGCCGAGGCTGCGGGGGCGCGCTGGATCGTGCTTTGCGACACCAATGGCGGCACATTGCCGGGGGAGGTTGGTCGCGTGGTGCGCGAGGTGATCGCGGCCGGCATTCCGGGGGCAAGGCTTGGCATCCATTGCCATGATGATACTGGCAATGCGATCGCCAATTCGCTTGCGGCGGTCGAGGCGGGGTGCCGTCAGATCCAGGGCACACTGAATGGGCTGGGCGAGCGCTGCGGCAATGCCAATCTGGTGACGCTGATCCCGACCCTGAAGTTGAAAGCGCCCTTTGTGGACACACTTGAAACCGGGGTCACCGATCAGGCTATGGCCACGCTGGTAAAGACCAGCCGGATGCTTGACGATATCCTGAACCGGGTGCCGCTGCGCTCGGCGCCCTATGTCGGGGCCTCGGCCTTTGCCCATAAGGCAGGCCTGCATGCCAGTGCGATCCTCAAGGATCCCTCGACCTATGAGCATATGGATCCCGGCCTTGTCGGCAATACCCGCCAGATCCCGATGTCGAACCAGGCCGGGCAGTCGAACCTGCGGGCACAGCTGGCGCTTGCGGGGATCATGGTCGATCCAAAAGACCCGCGCCTCGCGCTGATCCTTGAAGAGGTGAAACGCCGCGAAGATCAGGGCTATGCCTATGATGGCGCCCAGGCTTCGTTCGAGATGGTGGCGCGGCGCGAGCTGGGTCTGGCCGCGCATTTCTTCAAAGTGCTGCGCTACCGGGTGACGGTCGAGCGGCGCGATGAACCCGATGGCAGCCGCCGGACCCTCTCGGAAGCGGTGGTGGTTGTGGATGCCGGGGGCGAGCGGATGCTTTCGGTTTCGGAAAGCCAAGACGGGGCAGGGAATGACCGCGGCCCGGTCAATGCTTTGTGGAAAGCGCTGGCGAAAGATCTTGGCCCCTGGCAGGCACTGATCGGGGATATGCGGCTCGTGGATTTCAAGGTTCGGATCACGCAGGGCGGCACAGAGGCCGTCACCCGCGTCATCATCGACAGCGAGGATGGCAAAGGGCGGCGCTGGTCGACGGTCGGCGTCTCGCCCAACATAGTCGATGCGTCATTCGAGGCGCTGCTCGATGCGGTGCGCTGGAAGCTGACCCGCGATACGGAGGCGGCGTCGTGAGCCTTGACGCCTGTGCCGCGCTGGTTGCGCGTGGCGACCCCGACCGCTGGCAGGCGCTGATGGCGGCGCCGGTTCAGGCGCGGGCTGATCTCCTGCCGCTTTACGCGTTCAATCTGGAACTCGCGCGTATCCCCTGGACCACGAAAGAGCCGATGATCGCCGAGATGCGGCTGCAATGGTGGCGCGAGGTGGTCGAGGCCGCGATCGCCGGAGAGCCCGCGCGCGCCCATGAGGTGGCAGGGCCGCTGAACGAGCTGATCCGCAAGAAGTCACTGCCCTTCGAGACCTTTGACCAGATGATCGAGGCGCGTCGCCACGATGCCTGGGGCGGGGTCTTCACTTCGGAGAGCGCCTTTTACGGCTATCTGGGCGCGACCGGCGGCGGGCTGATGTGGCTTTCGGCGCTGGCGCTTGGGGCAGGGCCTGCGGCAGAGGAGGCAGTGCGGCTTTATGGCCGGGCCTCGGCGATGGCGGGCTATTTCCGCGCGGTGCCGGAACTGAGCGCGCGGGGCCGCCACCCCTTGCCCGAGGCCGCGCCGGAGGTTCTGGCGCGTGAGGGGCTCGGATGGCTGAAGGCCGCAAGGGCAGGGCGACGCAGTGTTCCGCGGGTGGCACGGGCGGCACTTTTGCCAGGCTGGCAGGCCGGGGCAGTTCTGGTGCGCGCTTCGGCTGATCCGGAAGCAATAGCCGAGGGCCGGCTGACACTTGCGGAATTCAGCCGGCGCGGCGGGCTGTTATGGCAGGCGCTCAGCGGGCGGTTCTGATCACGCTTCTTTCGGGCGCAGCCAGAGCCAGATCAGCGCGCCACCGGCCAGCACGAGGAAGGGCAGCATCGCAAGATTGACCATCTGCCAGCCGGTCTGGGGCGATCCCCCCGAGCAGTTCATCAGCCCGCCCGAGGAGAGCGACGCCAGCGTCACGCCCCCGAATACGACCAGATCGTTCAGCCCCTGCAGGCGGCCACGCTCTTCCGGGCGCTGTGCGGCGGTCAGCATTGTGGTCGCGCCGATGAAGCCGAAATTCCAGCCAATACCCAGCAGGATCAGCGCGGCATAAAAATGCTCAAGCTGGACACCGGTCATCGCGACCGCGCCGGCGCCTGCAAGGATCATCAGCCCGAGGGCAATGACTTTCTCGACCCCGAAACGGGCGATCAGATGGCCGGTGAAGAAGCTCGGCAGATACATGGCCAGCACATGGGCCGAGACGATGTTCGAGGCGTCGGATTTCTCAAAGCCGCAGCCCACCACGGCCAGTGGGGACGAGGTCATGACGAGGTTCATCAGCGCGTAAGAGACCGTGGCGCAGATCATCGCGACTGCGATCACCGGGGTGCGGATCAGCTCGCCCCGGCTGCGGCCCTGGCCGGTGTCGACACGTGCAACAGGGCGCGGGATCTTCAGCGCGAAGAACAGGAAAAGGCCGATCAGGTTGATTGCGATAATGGCGAGATAGCTGCCGGTAAAGGTGATGACCAGCGCATCCGAGGTCGCGCGGAAGATCAGCGGCGCCAGCATCGCTGAAAGCAGCCCGCCCCCCATGACCCAGGAAATGGCGCGTGGGCGGAAGCTGTCTGATGCGGTATCCGCCGCGGCGAAACGGTAGAAGCCCTGCGCGCTCATATAGATGCCGGAAAAGAAGGCTCCGACGCAAAAGAGGGTGAAACTGCCCACCCACAGGCCCCAGGCGCCAAAGGCCCCGCCAAGCGCGCCGCCAAGCGCACCGAGGATAAATCCCGCCGCCCGCCCATGGCGCTGCATGAAGGCCGATATCGGCGTGGCGCTCAGCATCGAACCCAGCACGGTGAGCGTGACCGGAAGCGTCGCCCAGCAGATATTCGAGGCAAGGCTCTGCCCCGCCAGCCCCGCCACGGTGAAGATCAACGGCATCTGTGCACCCAGCATCGCCTGAGCGATGATCAGGATCACCACATTGCGCCTGGCCAGCGCGTCGGAAGCGGGAGAGAGATGAGTCGCGGTCATGGCGTGAGGTAAGAGCTTCCCGGGGGGCAGGGTCAAGGGGCTGACGGCGCCGAGGCACTGCGGCGGATTGCCATTGGCAGCGGCGCGTGATCAGGTTGCGCGCATGACCACACCCCGCATCATTCTGGGTGAGCCCTGTCTCGCCGAAGGGATCGACTGGCTCTCGCGCCTCGATCCGCGCTTTGCCCATGCCGCCGGACTGACCGGGATGCCGCCCTTGCGGCTGCGCCAGGACGGGTTCGAAGCGCTGCTGGATGCGATCATCTCGCAGCAGGTCTCGGTCGCTTCGGCCACAGCGATTCGCGCGCGGATGGCGGCGGCGGGCTATCTCGATGAGAACCGCATTGACGCGGCCGGCGAAGAGGATCTGCGCGCGGCCGGGCTGTCGCGACAAAAGGCGCGCTATGCCAAAGCGCTGGCGGCGGCGCGGCTGGATTATGCGGGGCTCAGGCAGGCGCCGACCGATGGGGTGATTGCAACGCTGGTGGCGCTGCCCGGGATCGGACGCTGGACCGCCGAGATCTATGCGATGTTCGCGCTTGGCCATGCCGATGTCTTCGCGCCCGGGGATCTGGCCTTGCAGGAATCCGCACGCCGGCTGTTTGGCCTCGACGAACGCCCCTCCGAAAAGGATCTCCGCGCCATGTCACTCGCCTGGGCGCCCTGGAGATCGGTTGCGGCACGGCTTTTGTGGTCCTACTACCGGGTGGACAGGGGCCGTGAAGGGATCATGGGATGAGAGAGCTGAAATTCGGACGCAAGGGTGCAGCGCAGGGTCGGGCGAAATCGCTGATCGTGTTCCTGCATGGGTACGGCGCCGACGGAAATGACCTTCTGGGCCTTGCCGATGCGCTGGCGCCGCATCTGCCGGATACGGCTTTTGCCGCGCCCGACGCGCCGGAACCCTGCGCCGGCACGCCCTTTGGCCGGCAGTGGTTCCCGATCCCATGGCTCGACGGCTCGTCCGAAGACGCGGCGCGCCAGGGGTTGCTTGCAGCGGCAGAAGACCTGAACGGCTTTCTGGATGCGAGGCTGAAGGACGAGGGGCTGGAGCCATCTGCCCTTGCGCTGATCGGGTTTTCACAAGGCGCGATGATGAGCCTGCATGTCGCCCCCCGCCGCAGCCTGCCACTGGCGGGTATTGTCGCTATTTCCGGACGCTTGCTCGCGCCGGAATTGCTCGCAGCCGAGGCGAAGGTGAAGCCCCCGGTGCTGCTGATCCATGGCGATCAGGATCCGGTGGTCCCCTTTGAGGATATGTCCCTTGCAGGAGACGCGCTGGTCGGCGCCGGATTCGAGACCTATGCGCATGTGATGCAGGGAACCGGTCACGGTATCGCACCCGACGGCCTTGGCGCGGCGCTCGGCTTCCTGAAAGAACGCCTGCCGGGGTGATTTTCACTGGTCGGGCTGGGGGCGCTGCCCCCGTCCCGTTCCGGGACTCCCCCGGGATATTTAGAGACAGATGAAATTCCTCAGCTGATTTCATCTGTCTCTAAATATCCCCGCCGGAGGCTTCCTCAATCAGCCAGACGCGCACCATTTCAATGCGGGCGCAGCGCCTCAAGCCAGGCGGCGCAGCCGGTCAGGGCGGCGTAGTCATCTTCCACCACCGAGACGCGGAAGGCATGGGTCAGCAGATCGACCCGGCGCGGTTCGCGGAACTGCGCGGCGAGGTGATGCTGTTCGAACCAGGGCGTCATCGCCCGGGCCATGCCGCCGATCAGATAGATGCCGCCCCAGGGCAGATAGCTCAGCGCCAGATCAGAGAGGAAACCGGCCAGGATATGGCTGTAAAGCCGTGCGGCATCTGCGGCGACCGGGGCTCCTGCCGCCAGCAACCCGAGGATTTCGGCAGAGGATTTCTCGTCCCGGCTGCCGGCCTGATGGCTTGCAAAACTGTAGAGATTGGCCAGGCCACGCCCGGCGAGGACTTCCTCGACGCCGCAATGTGCGACCTCACCGCGACCCTGCAGCAGCGCCTCGATGAACCGCAAAAGCGCGAGGTCTTCCTCGCTGCGGACCGGCATATTCATATGGCCGCTTTCCGAAGGCGGCACCACGCGATCGGCCCCGTGGCCATAGACCGGCGCGGCATTGACCCCGGTCCCCAGCCCCACAACCAGCATGGTCTGGCCCGGAACCGCCGCGCCGTCGATCAGCGGCCTCAGGCAATCGGGCGCGATATGGCCAAGCGCGTGCCCCTGGGCCTGGAGGTCGTTCAGGATCGAGACCCGATGCGCTCCGGTGGCGCTGCGAAGCTTGTTTTCATCCATCACCCAGTCGAGATTGGTCATGGTCGCGACCCCATCCTGCACCGGGCCGGCGGCGGCGACACAGACGCCCTCAACCGCCACGCCGGCATCTGTGAGATAGTCGCGCAGGATCGCGGCAATATCCTGGCCGCGCGCCTTATACTCTGCATTCGGAAAGCGCCGGATCGACCCTTCGACCACCTGTGACCCTTCAGCGAGGGCGACCCGCGTATTGGTGCCGCCGATATCGGCAAGGATCGCCAGGGCCATAGGTCACTCCATCACAAGACCAGACAGCGGGATATTCCCGCTGCCGTTATCGCTATCATCTGCCGATTGATACCGGGTCAGACCCGGTCACGGCAAGCCTCAGCCGCGTTTCCCGCGCGCATGGAAGATGAAACCGAGGAAATTCAGCAGCACCTGCGCCGCGAGGATCTGTGTCGAGCCGGAATGATCATAGTCCGGCGCCACCTCGACCAGGTCCATACCAACCACCTCATGGCGGTTGGCGACGGCCTGGAGCACCTCGAGCACTTCATAATAGAGGAAGCCGCCATGCGAGGGCGTGCCGGTCCCCGGGGCGATCGAGGGGCAGAAACCGTCAATGTCGATCGTCACATAGACGCGGGCATCTGCAGGGATGCGGGCCAATACGCCCTCGGTTCCCAGCTTGCGGGCCTGGCGCACCGAGATGATGTCATCACCCATCCTGCGCGCGGCATCATAGCCGTCTTTCGCGGTAGAGGACACATTGCGGATCCCGAGCGCGGTGATCCCGGTGACATAGTCCTTTTCGGCGGCGCGACGCATCGGGTTGCCATGGCCATGACGCACGCCGTGGCGGATATCGACGAAATCGAGATGCGCGTCGATTTGAAGAATATGGATCGGGCCGCGGCCTTCAAAGGCGCGGATACAGGGGATATTGATCGAATGATCGCCGCCCAGCACCACCGGCAGCGCGCCGGCATCAAGCATGGCGCGCACGCCCGCCTCGATATTGGCGTGGCTGGTTTCGGTATCGGTATGAACGATATCCGCATCTCCGATATCGACGATCCGTACATCCTCGGCCAGATAGGTCGCGTCGTCTTCGTGATCATAGGCGCCGCCCAGTCCGAAGGAAAACAGCGTCGAGGCTTCGCGGATCGCGCGCGGTCCGAAACGGGCGCCGGCGCGGAACTGTGTGCCGAAGTCGAAAGGCGCGCCCATCACGGCCACATCGGCGTCGATCTTATCCCAGTCCGGCTGGTAAGCGTTTTTGCCGAAAGTGGAAATTCCCACGAAGGGCAGGTTCAGCCGGGCGGGCTTTGCGGTGTTCGAAGTCATGGTCTCTCTCCCCGTTTTGGCGCGACATTGGTGCCGAGTTTGCGGAATGGCAAGCCCGGCCGCGACATCGGATCGCCTTGAGGCGACCGCAATTCCGCGCTTTGCTGCGCAGAGGAGGTTACCATGTCCCAGGATCCTGCAGGGCTTCGCCCCAAACGCTTTCCGGCGCCGGAGTTTCCGCCGCGCCAGACCCGGCTTTTTGCCCGGACGCCACCGGTGATTTTTACCGCGCTGGCCGGGCTGATGTCGCTGGCCCTGGTTCTGCGGGAGGTGCTGGTGGCCACCGATCTGCCGGTGGCGGCGGCAGATATGGCAGCGGGGCTCTTACTGGCCTTCTGGCTGTTCTGCATCTTCGCTCTGGCTGTGAGAATAGTCCGGCGACCTTCTGTAATCAAAGATGATTTTCGGGTTATCGTTTCCCGAAACGGGCTGTTTGCGGCAACGATTTCGGGGATGATAGCGGGCCAGCTGATCCGGCCCCTCTGGCCGGTGTCATCATTCGGACTGACCCTGGTCGCACTGGTCGCGCATCTGGTTCTGGCGCTGGTCTTTTTCACCCTGGCCTGGCGCAGGCGTCGCGAATCCGGTCCTCGTTCCTGGGCCTGGCCTGATCCGGGGATGCAGTTGATTTACGCGGGGCCATTGGTGGCGGTGCCTGCGCTGATTGGGCAAAGCTGGACCGGCGCAGCCCTTGTTCTGAGTGTGATTTGTCTGGTGCCGGCAGGTCTTGCTTTGCTGGCCGCGCTGATCGGGCTGTTGCGCGAGCAGACCCCGGCACCTCTGCGGCCAATGTTGGTGCTGCATCTGGCGCCGGTTGCGCTTTGCGCCATTGCTGCGCTTAATTTTGGTCAGGAAACCCTGGCTGCGGTTCTGGGACTGGCCGCTCTCGTCATGCTGTTCTTGATTGTTGCAGCAGCCGGCTGGCTGGGACGGGCGGGATTCACGCCGATCTGGGGCTGTGCGATCTGGCCGGTCGTCCTGGTGGCAGACAGTATGGCCCAAGGCGGCGCAACAGCGACATCCGTCGCTGTCTTGCTGGCAGTTTCTGGATTTTCAGCAGTGGTTTGCTGGCGGATCTTCAGGCTTTGGCCAAAGGGAAGGCTCGCCGATATGACCAATACCGGCGAGGCCTGATCGCTCAGATCAGGGCGACCCAGGCGCGGGCCAGGGCGAGCCCGGTTTGATCGGCGGCCGCGCCCCATTTTTCGGCCTCGGCCGGCATGTCCTGAACCCAGCCCTTGCGGGTGGCTTCGACAACCTCGGGGAATTCGCGGTTCCAGGCGGCGGCGACGTTGCGGTTCACCTCGAAATGGAACTGCATCCCGTAAGTGGCGCGACCGATCCGGAAACACTGGTTTTCCGCCATGGGGGACGAGGCCAGCCGTACCGCGCCTTCGGGCAGGGTAAAGGTGTCGGTATGCATCTGATAGATGCGGAAAGGCACGGCCGCTGCCCGCATCACCGCATCCTCCGCGGCTTCTGGCAAGGGCGTGACCTCGCACCAGCCGGCCTCGGGCGCGACACCGCGCAGGTTCTGCCCGCCAAAGGCGCGTGCAAGGATCTGCGAGCCGAGGCAGATCCCCAGAACCGGCTTATCGGCCAGGCTATAGGCGCGCATCAGATCGGCCAGCGGGTCGAGATAGGGATGGGTCTCTACGTCATCGGCATATTGTTCGCCGCCAAACACCACCAGCGCATCGGTATCGGGCGCGAGCGGCAGTGCCTCGCCATTCCGCGGCTTGATCAGGTTGATCGCGGCGCCCGCCTCATGCAGCGCGATACCGACCTGGCCGTGCTGGGTGCTGGGGGTGTTTTCGACGATGGTGACGCGCATGGGCCGGTCCCTGGGAAAGAATTATTCCTGCCATATCGTCAGGGCGCCCGCGAACAGGCAAGGGGGCAAAGCGGGTGAATGACGTATTTCACGGATCTGTTTCACAAAAGCCGGGCAGACCCCCTTGCGCAACCGGCGGGGAAGTGAAAAGGGGAACCGCCAAACGACGATCCCTGAGGAGATTCCTATGGAGATTCGCGAGGCTCTCACCTTCGACGATGTCCTGCTTGTTCCCGCGGCAAGCTCGGTTCTGCCAAGCACGGCAGATACCTCGACTTTTGTGACGAAATCCATCCGGATGAACATCCCGCTTCTGTCGAGCGCGATGGATACGGTGACCGAAGGGCGGATGGCGATTGCCATGGCCCAGGCCGGTGGCATCGGGGTGATCCACCGCAATCTTGATATCGAGGCCCAGGCCCGCGAGGTTCGCCGGGTCAAGCGGTTCGAATCTGGCGTGGTCTATGCGCCGATCACGCTGCGCGCAGATCAGACCCTGGCAGACGCCAAAGAGCTGATGGAGCGCTATAATATCACCGGCTTCCCGGTGGTGGATGGCGATAACCGCGTCGTTGGCATCGTGACCAACCGTGATATGCGCTTTGCCTCCGACGACAAAACGCCGGTCTCGGTGATGATGACTTCTGACAATCTGGCGCTCCTGCGGGAGCCGGTCGACCGTGAGGCGGCGATCAGCCTGATGAAGGCGCGCCGGATCGAAAAGCTGTTGGTCACCGATGGCGGTGGCAAACTGACCGGCCTTCTGACCCTGAAAGATACCGAGCAATCGGTCCTGAACCCCCAGGCCTGCAAGGATGATCTTGGGCGGCTTCGGGTGGCTGCGGCCTCGACCGTTGGCGAGGAAGGCTTTGCCAGATCGAAAGCGCTGATCGAGGCCGGGGTGGATATGGTGGTGATCGACACCGCGCATGGCCATTCCGAAGGCGTGGCGATCGCGGTTGAGCGGATCAAGAATTTCTCGAACGCGGTGCAGGTGGTCGCGGGCAATGTGGCGACCGGCAAGGCGACCGCCGCGCTGATCAAGGCCGGCGCGGATGCGGTCAAGGTGGGGATCGGCCCGGGCTCGATCTGCACCACGCGGATCGTCGCGGGTGTGGGCGTGCCGCAGCTGACCGCGATCATGGATTCGGCGGCAGCGGCCGGGGATATTCCGGTGATCGCCGATGGCGGCATCAAATTCTCGGGCGACTTCGCAAAGGCCATCGCGGCAGGCGCCAGCTGCGCCATGGTCGGATCGGCCATTGCGGGCACGGATGAGAGCCCGGGCGAGGTGATCCTGTGGAACGGTCGCTCGTATAAAAGCTATCGCGGCATGGGCAGCCTTGGTGCCATGGCGCGTGGCTCGGCGGATCGCTACTTCCAGAAGGATGCGGCCTCGGACAAGCTGGTCCCGGAAGGGATCGAAGGCCAGGTGCCCTATAAGGGGCCTGTTGCAACGGTGCTGCATCAGATGGTGGGCGGGCTGCGCGCCGCGATGGGCTATACCGGCAATGGCACGGTGGCCGATATGCGCAATGGCTGCGACTTTGTCCGCATCACCGGGGCAGGGCTTAAGGAAAGCCATGTCCATGACGTGCAGATCACCCGCGAAAGCCCGAATTACCGCGTCGGCTGAGCCGGAGACAGACATGTGGAAAAGGCGACCCTGCGGGGTCGCCTTTTTTCCATCCGCAGTTCAGGCCAACCTTCTGATGTCTTGCGCGGGGCTTCATAAGTTACTGATGTTCAAAATCTATTTTACGCGCGGAAAAATGGTCCGCCAGACACGTCTTCAACGCGACCAGATGATCCATTGATGGCGATGGTCTTGCCTTGGGCGCGCTTTCATCCGATCAGGACCAGGCCAGACTTATGACGTGATCCCCGTCACAGGGCCGTTCGATCACAGGAAGGAAACCGACATGCGTTCCCCGGGCCGCGCCGCCGCAGCAATCGAGATCCTCGATCAGATCCTGGCCGGAACCCCGGCCGAAAAGGCGCTGATCGCATGGGGCAGGGCCTCACGCTTTGCCGGCTCGAAAGACCGCGCAGCGGTGCGTGATCTTGTATTCGATGCGCTGCGCCAGCGGCGTTCGGCGCTTGCCATGGCCGGAGCGGGGGGGCGCACTGGAACCGATGCGGCAGCGGCCAGCGGCCGGGCACTGGTTCTGGGCATTTTGCGGCTCAGGGGCGAGGATATCGGGCTCTGGTTTGACGGTTCCGACCACGCACCGGCGCCTCTGGGCGAGACCGAGACGCCGCGTTCCGCCGAAGGGGCCGAGGCGTTTGACATTCCCGACTGGCTTGAGCCCCCGTTACGTGAAGCGCTCGGCGCCGATTTTGTGCCGGTCATGGCGGCGATGCGGCTGCGCGCGCCGGTTATCCTGCGCGTCAACACCGCCCGGATAAGCCGTGAGGCCGCCATCGCGGCGCTTGCGGCCGAAGGGATCGAGACCCTGCCGCATCCGCTGGCCGCAACCGCATTGGAGGCGCGCTCCGGCCAGCGGCTGATCGCCTCGGGCAGGGTCTTTGCCGATGGGCTGGTCGAATTGCAGGATGCCGCCTCGCAGGCGGTGGTGCTGGGTCTGCCGCTGAAAGACGGAATGAAGGTTCTGGATCTTTGTGCCGGCGGCGGCGGCAAAACCCTGGCGATGGGGGCGATGGCGCGGCTGTCGCTGACCGCCCATGACGCCAGCCCGCGCCGTATGGAAGATCTGAAAACCCGTGCCGCCCGTGCGGGTCTGCAGGTCCGACTCAGCACAAGGCCCGAGGAGGCTGCGCCCTATGATCTGGTGCTGACCGACGTTCCCTGTTCCGGCTCGGGCAGCTGGCGGCGTGACCCGGAAGGTAAGTGGCAGCTGACACCGGAGCGCCTGGCCGCGCTGACCAGCCTCCAGGCGGAAATTCTTGACCGCGCGGCGGCGATGACCGCCCCCGGCGGCTGGCTCGCCTATGCGACCTGTTCTTTCCTGCGCGCGGAAAACGAAGACCAGGTTGAGGCCTTTCTGGCCCGCCATGCCGGCTGGACCCGAGTTTCCAGCCGCCGCTACGGCCCGCTTGAGGGGGGCGACGGGTTCTTCTCGGCGCTGTTGACGCGGGACTGATCCGCCGCTTCGGTCATTTTTGCCCGCCTGAAAAGGTGGTGTCAGGGCTGCATCCTGCCCGGAAAGTGGCGCTCACGTCATCGAGGTTAAGACGACGTTAACGAATTCCGGTCTTTGCTCGCCAGGTGCAATGGTGGGGAAGCGGAGGAATGGGTGCAATCTCCGGGGTATGAAGGCGGCGGGATCCTGAACGGCGCACGCAGCCTTGCGGTTCGTGCCGGCTGGCTGGTTGCGGTCGCTGCCGTCTGCCTGGCGCTTGCAATCCTGGTGGGGGAAAGCGGCTTCCGCTTTACGCTCGCGGTGACGGGGCTGGCGCTTTTGCTGCTGACCTGCGCGCTCTGGGCGATGGCGCGGATCGCGCGGCGCGAGGAAGAGCAGATGAATGCCCGGCTGTCCCTGCTGATCGGCGAGGATGTAGCCCCCTGTTTTTCCACTGATATCATGGGGCAGATCCTGTTTCGCAACCGCGCCGCTGTTGCGCGGTTCGGCGAACAGACCCCGGCGACGCTCGCGGCACACCTGCATGAACAGATCGCCTCGCCTTCGGCGGTCATGTACCGGCTGCAATCGCGGGCGGCCCATCATGGCGGCGTGCATGAGGATATCGTGACCCGGCGCGGGCATTTGCGGCTTTCGGTCCATCGGATTGCCAGCGATAAATTCCTGTGGCGGATCGAGGAATTCGAAGATCGCAGCCCCGCCGGGCGCGGCGCCGAGGGGCTCAGCCTGCCGATGGTGGTCGCAAACCGCGCCGGAGTCGTGCTGTTTTCCAACGAGGCGATGCGCCGGGTGCTGGGCGAGCGGCCCAAACGGCTGGACCGTATCTTCCTGCAACCGAAGGTGACCAGCGGCGAAGAGGTCGAGGTTGCAACGGCCACCGGCTCGATGCGTGCCATCGTGGCCGAGCTGGACGGGCCGGGGGACCGGCGCGAGATATTTCTGCTTCCCGCGCCTGCGCAGCGCGAAGATGATACGGTGCAGGTCGATTTTGAAAACGTGCCGGTCGCGCTGATGAAGTTCGGCCTTGATGGGGGGCTGCGCCTGGCGAACAGGGCAGCGCGCGATCTCCTTGGCGAGCGCGCGGTCGAGACCTTGACCCTGCATGATTTGTTCGAAGATCTTGGCCGTCCGGTAAATGACTGGCTGGCTGATGTGATCGAACAGCGCCTGCCGGCCGGGGCCGAGATGTTGCGGCTGCGCGGCAGTTCAGGCAGCACATCGGGGGGCGGGGACGAAGAAAATTTCGTTCAGGTCCAGCTGAGCCGGTTCGTTGAAAAGGGCAGGGCGCAGGCGCTCGCGATCCTCTCAGATGTGACGGCGCTGAAGAAGATGGAGGCACAGTTCGATCAAAGCCAGAAGATGCAGGCGATCGGCCAGCTCACCGGCGGTATTGCGCATGATTTCAACAATTTGCTGACCGCGATATCCGGCCATTGCGATCTGCTTTTGCTCCGCCACGGCCATGAGGACACCGATTTCTCGGACCTGGAACAGATCCGCCAGAATGCCAATCGCGCGGCGGCACTCGTGAGCCAGCTGCTGGCATTTTCGCGCAAACAGACGCTGAAGCCAGAGCGGCTCGACCTCTCGGATGTGCTGAGTGAGGTCGCGCATCTCCTGAACCGGCTGGTTGGCGAGCGCATCACGCTGAGCCTGAAAAGCGACCCTGATCTGGGTGAGGTGCGGGCCGACAGACGGAGGCTGGAACAGGTGCTGATGAACCTGGTGGTCAATGCGCGCGATGCGATGTCGGGCAAGGGCACGATCCTGATCGAGACCGAAGATATCAGCCTCTCGCAGCCGGTCAGCCGCGACGGCGCGACGGTCCCGGCGGGTCGCTGGGCGGTGATCCGGGTTACGGATAGCGGCTGCGGCATCCCGCCTGACCGGATCGGCAAGATTTTCGAACCCTTTTTCACCACCAAACGCCCGGGCGAGGGCACCGGGCTCGGCCTCTCGACGGTGTACGGCATCGTCAAACAATCCGGCGGCTATGTCTTTGTCGAAAGCGCACCGGATCAGGGCACCACATTCGAGATTCTGTTCCCCGTCCGCGAGGGCCAGACCGCCGGGGAAATCCAGACCGAGGAGCCCGTGCGCCCGCTGATGCTGCGCAATGGCGCCGGTGTTGTGCTGCTGGTCGAGGATGAGGCGGCGGTACGCGCTTTCGCCAGCCGTGCACTGAAGATGCGAGGCTATACCGTGATCGAGGCCGCCAATGCCGAAGAGGCGCTGGATCTGTTGCAGGATCCTTCACTGGTGGTCGATATTTTCGTGACCGATGTGGTGATGCCTGGCCTCGACGGCCCGACCTGGGTAAAACGCGCGCTGGAAGACCGCCCCGATGCGAGGGTGGTCTTCGTTTCGGGCTATACCGAAGATCACCTCGCCGCCGATCAGTCACAGATCCCGAACTCGGTTTTCCTGCCGAAACCGTTCTCGCTCAATGATCTGACTGCGACGGTTCAGGGCCAGTTGCATTGATACTGGCCGGACAGGATCGATGGCCCGGATCAGGTGTCAGGCCTGTTCGGGATGTTTCAGCGTCTCATAAAGCGCGAAATCGGCTCTGGCGACCTGTTGCAGCAGCGCTTCGGTTTCCGGCGTCAGATAGGTTTCCCCGGGAGGAGAGACATTCACATGCGGCAGGATGATTTCACAGCCAAGGCGGTCTTCGAGAAAATCGATAAAGACATCAATCTCGTCATAGCGGAACAGCCGGTCTACCCCCTGACCCTGACGCGGGCGCAGGAATTTCTCCTGGGCGCCGACATCGGCAAAGGCCGGGCGCGGATCGCAGCACCAGGCCCGCACGAAATCGTCGAAACTCATGCCTTTGGTCGATTTCTCCGGATCGGTCTGATCCTCGCGCGAGCGGAACCGGTACCAGGAATTCAGCCAGTCCCGCGGCTCGCGCATCAGCGCCACAACCGTCCAGCCGGTCTTTGATGTGGCTTCGAGATAGGGGCCGACAAAGCGGCGATAGCGATGGACGGTGGTATGTTTCAGCACCGGCGGACGCTGGACCGAGACCGAGGCAAGCGATTCGAGCGCAGTCGCCAGCGAGGTCGAGCCGGTCTTTGGCGTGGCGAGCAGAACGAGCTTTTGGTCCCAGAATACCAGCACCTGCGGATACCTCTTCGGTTTTTGGCGGCTTTTTCGCTTCTAGCGCGGAATGGGGCGCTGAAAACAGCCTCACGAGGCAAAATTCCCCCTTCCGTTGTAAACCGGACGTTAAGCTTTCTGCGATCAGGATCTCTTAAAGAAATGTGTTGATATTTTCCCTGTTTGTTCTCATAAGCGACAAGAACAAAATGCAAACATGCCTCGGGATTGCCGCTCCGGCGCGGCTGTGAAATAAAGGAAAAAAGCCATGGCAACAGCCAGCCTGCTGGACTTCGGGAGCAAGAAAGACATGGATAAGCAAAAGGCGCTGGAAAGCGCCCTCCAGCAGATCGAACGGCAATTCGGCAAGGGCTCGATCATGAAGCTCGGCGCCGACAGCCCTGCGATGGAGATCGAGGCGACCTCGACCGGTTCGCTGGGTCTGGATATCGCGCTTGGAATTGGCGGCCTGCCGAAAGGGCGGATCATCGAAATTTACGGGCCGGAAAGCTCGGGCAAGACCACGCTGACGCTGCATGCCGTTGCGGAAGAGCAGAAAAAGGGCGGCGTCTGCGCTTTTGTGGATGCGGAACACGCGCTGGACCCGAGCTATGCCAAAAAGCTCGGCGTCAATCTTGATGAACTCCTGATCTCGCAGCCCGATACCGGCGAGCAGGCGCTTGAGATTGTTGATACCCTGGTGCGCTCCGGCGCGGTTTCGATGATCGTGGTCGACTCGGTCGCCGCGCTGACGCCGAAGGCGGAACTTGAGGGCGATATGGGCGACGCGACGGTCGGCGCCCAGGCCCGTCTGATGAGCCAGGCGATGCGCAAACTTACCGCCTCGATCGGCAAATCGAACTGCATGGTGATCTTCATCAACCAGATCCGCATGAAGATCGGTGTGATGTTCGGCTCGCCCGAAACCACCACCGGTGGCAATGCGCTGAAATTCTACGCCTCTGTCCGGCTCGATATCCGCCGCATCGGCGCGATCAAGGACCGCGAAGAGGTGGTCGGCAACTCGACCCGCGTGAAAGTGGTCAAGAACAAGGTGGCGCCGCCGTTCAAGCAGGTCGAATTCGACATCATGTATGGCGAGGGGATCTCGAAAACCGGTGAGCTGGTGGATATCGGCGTCAAGGCCGGCGTGGTCGAGAAGTCGGGCGCCTGGTATTCTTACGGTGATGAGCGGATCGGCCAGGGGCGTGAAAACGCCAAAACCTTCCTGAAGAACAACCCGGCCACCGCCCATGCGATTGAAGAAAAGATCCGGGCGGCCAATGGGCTTGATTTCCACATGTCCCCCGAGGAAAGCGTTGTCGAGGATGACGCCTGATCCGACAGCTGGCTGGATTTGAGGTCTGGGTCTGAGATGGCGGTCTGGACCTGGCCATAAGAAGATGGCCGGAAGCCCTGAGACTCTGCTGCTGCCGGTTTCCCGGACACGAAGATAAGATCGTGACGGGCAAACCGGAGCGGGCTTATGACGAGCCGGAAGTCAGGCTGTGCGCTCAGGAACTGTGCGGTCCTGCTGGCGACCGGGGGCAGTATCGCCGAGACACAGACCGGGTGCGCCCCCGATATGAATGCGCGCGGCGGCAGTGGAGGCAAGTGCTGGCAGCGAGGCCTTGCGCAGCACTTACGGGAAACGGGCAGATATGCGATGACCCGGTCGCGTGCGGAGTTTGAGACGCCTTGAAAAATAGGGCGTTGGGTTACGCCGGTCAGGGTAACGGCTCCGCCCCGAGTGTCAGGCGGTGTCCTGTAACCAGGGATCTTTCGGGGCTCTGTCTTCAGGCTCAGAGCCACTGAATAGGGATAGTCGCGGGGCAGGCCTGACAGGTCCATGTCCCGCTGGAAATATTGCCGGTGGGGGCGGTTGGTGGTCTCGTTGCTGCCACACAGGCAGGGAGTTTTCTGGTCGCTGAAACAGCCTGCGAAATTTGTTGCCAGGGCGAGGTGACATAGGGATTACTCGACGGAGGAATGCCTGCCCGGCGCCGCGCTCCAAGAACTGAGACGCCATCAATCCCTGTGGCAAGCGACCGACCTTGCGCACCAGGGCCTCGACGATACTGCGCGGCTCCCTACTGCCGACCCGCACCGGCATGACAAAGCGGGATCGGCGCTCAACCCGTATGGCAATGTGGCTGCAGCGCGTGCCGCTCTACAGGTCCCCTTTCAATGGCACGGCGCGGTCCTCGCTTCCGGCTGGGCGTTTCCTGATCCACATCTCGCCGATGATCTGCCCCCGGATCTGCTCCCTGGGTCAGCTCTCTGGTCTGACCTGCAGTGCCGGCACGGCATTTCTGCCGGGCAGCAGCGAGGCTGGATCGAATTAAGCTGGGCTGTGTTGGGGGGGGCGTGCAGCAGTCAGATCATCCCCGCCTTTTCAGGTGACCGGAACGGATAGCCGGGGGAAAGTCCCGCATGAGAAGCGCAGAGGATGTAAGGGCAAATGAACCATACGATCGGAATCGATATCGGAAAAGACGCTGGCAGCGGCGTCCATTGCCATGGTCAAGGTGAGCCTGCGGCAGGCACGACGCTTTGCCGAAGCCATCGATCTCCTTACCAGGGCGGACCGGGTGGATGCAGCGATTCCGGCTCACCCCATCGCAACGCTTTGACATCCTGACCAGCATTCCGGGGATCGGGGAGATCGCAGCCTACGCATGCTGTTAGAGATGCAGGAACCCCGGCAGTCGGAGGCCAGACAGGCGGCAGCCCTGACGGGCCGCTCAGTGAAGGGCTCTTTACATGCTCGCTCCCGTCGCCACGCGCGCCAACGCGCCACTCTGGGAAAAATACCGGAAGCTGCATGCAGGCGGGAAAGCCGCGAAAATCGCCATCACCGCGGTCATGCGAAAGCTGAATGTCCTGGCCAACGCGCTCCTGCGCGACAACCGAAACTGGATATCAAATGCCTCTTGCTGACAACTGGTACTATTGCCGCGGCCGCTCGCGCGCCTGGCCGTGACGATGCCACAGAGCGCGGGATCAGTCGCAAACAGACAGAGCCTCGGGTGGCAGGGTCTTTTGCGATAAGCGCCCGAGGCCCGGGACGGCCGATACCGCCGTCGGTTCCGGTGCGTGGATCCCCGCTGGCGACTGATCGTCGATTCTCCCAGCTTCAGATCACGCGGCAGGCCTGCCAGGCGCACACCCGATTTCGCTGTGCATCACACTGGCCTTCTACCGCTGCCACAGCCCGACCTTATGGTCGGTCGATACTCCCCGACGCACCTGTCGCGTCATCGGTACTCTGCCTCAGAACACAAGAATATGCGTAATGTTGTCCTGACCGGGCGAACCCACCGTTGCCTTTCTCCGGAGGATCCCGCTCCTCCGTGACCCGCGCAAAATTACATTTGAACCCGCGGATCGCGTCTGCCTGCGCATCGTCCTGTCAGGTCACCTTCGGTTGCCGCGAGAATTGCTTTTATCTGGTGCAAATCGACCTGGTGTTGATGCCAGCGCTCCGGAACCAAGGGCATTCAACAGGAGAGGAGATCGCGCGACAGAACCGACGCAGGGTCTCACGCGGGATGAAAGGCAGCCAGACAGGCCTGAAGACAGGCGGCCTTCCTGGCCTGCACAGGTTTCACCCATAGAACGGTTCCGAGCTGCTTCGTCCTGTCTTCATCTCAACAGCCAAATCCCGGCGGTTGCGATGGCCGGGTCAACCCGCCCAGTTTACGGGCTATGAGCTTCCCGCTGACCCGCAAACCCATGGCTGACACGGCACCAGAAAGCATCTTCGCAACGCAGAAGGCCGAAGGGGCGGCCAGCAGGCTCTGTCAAACCCGCAAGGAAGCAGGTACCAAGAACTGCGACTTCGCTGGGCGCGTCTGCAAATCGCGCCGAAGACACCCGTGCCGGTCGTGCGCGGGGCAATGTAGTTTGAGGCCCGCGATATACCAGCTTCACCTGCTTTCCCCGATACCGGCATCCGCTCACTTGCGGCCTTTTTTCGGTCCCGATGCATCCCACCGTGGACAGGGGGGGAAGGCGCCGTTACATGGAAGGCCGAAAACTGATCATCCTCCATGAAGAGGCCCGGCCATGGCGTCGCTGAATGACATCCGCACCACCTATCTCGACTTCTTTAAGAAGAACGGGCACCGCGTTGTGGAAAGCTCGCCGCTGGTGCCGCGCAACGACCCGACGCTGATGTTCACCAATTCGGGCATGGTGCAGTTCAAGAACCTGTTCACCGGCACCGAGCACCGCGACTACAAGCGTGCCACCACCGCGCAGAAATGCGTGCGGGCGGGCGGGAAACACAATGATCTCGACAATGTCGGCTATACCGCGCGCCATCATACCTTCTTTGAAATGCTGGGGAATTTCTCTTTCGGCGATTATTTCAAAGATCAGGCCATCGCTTTCGCCTGGGAGCTGCTGACGAAAGATTTTGGCCTCACGAAAGACAAGCTGCTGGTCACGATCTACCATACCGATGACGAGGCGGCGGATATCTGGAAGAAGGTCTCGGGTCTGTCGGATGACCGTATCATCCGCATTGCCTCGGATGATAATTTCTGGCGCATGGGGCCGACCGGGCCCTGCGGCCCCTGCACCGAGATTTTCTACGACCACGGTCCTTCGATCTGGGGTGGCCCGCCCGGTTCGGCGGATGAGGATGGCGACCGTTTCATCGAAATCTGGAACAACGTTTTCATGCAAAACGAGCAGTTCGAGGATGGCACGATGCGCCCGCTCGACATGCAGTCGATCGATACCGGCATGGGGCTGGAGCGGATCGGCGCGCTGCTGCAGGGCAAGCACGACAATTATGACACCGATCTGATGCGGAGCCTGATCGAGGCCTCGGCACATGTGACCTCGTCTGACCCCGATGGCACCGGCAAAGTGCATCACCGGGTGATAGCGGACCATCTGCGCTCGACCTCGTTCCTGATCGCGGATGGGGTGATGCCCTCCAATGAAGGGCGCGGCTATGTGCTGCGCCGCATCCTGCGCCGTGCGGCGCGCCATGCGCATATGCTGGGCGCCAAGGATCCGGTGATGCACCGCCTGGTGCCGGCACTGGTGCGGCAGATGGGCGCGGCCTATCCGGAACTGACCCGTGCCCAGAGCCTGATCGAGGAAACGCTGAAGCTGGAAGAGACCAAATTCGGCCAGACCCTGGATCGCGGGCTGAAACTGCTGGACGAAGAACTTGGCCGTATCCCGGAAGGCGCCGATCTGCCCGGGAGCGCCGCGTTTAAGCTTTACGACACCTATGGCTTCCCGCTGGACCTGACCCAGGACGCGCTGCGCGAGATGGGCCGCAATGTCGATGTGGCCGGTTTCGAGGCCGCCATGGCCGAACAGCGCCAGAAAGCCCGCGCCGCCTGGTCCGGCACCGGCGAGGCCAAGGACGCGAAGATCTGGTTCGAACTGGCTGAATCGAAAGGCGTAACCGAGTTTCTCGGCTATGAGACCGAGGCCGCAGAAGGTGTTGTTCAGGCGCTTGTGCGCGATGGGGCCGAGATGGGCGCGGCACAGACCGGCGAGGCCGTGCAGGTCGTCGTCAACCAGACCCCGTTCTATGCCGAAAGCGGCGGTCAGGTCGGCGATACCGGCTTTATCCGCACCGATACCGGCGTGGTTGAGGTGACGGATACCAAAAAGGCGGCCGGCATCTTCATCCATATCGGCAAGGTGGTCGAGGGTGGCATCTCGCGGGGGCAGCCCGCGCGGCTTGAAGTTTCGCATGCCCGCCGTTCGGCGATCCGCGCGAACCATTCGGCCACCCATCTTCTGCATGAAGCGCTGCGCGCGGCCCTTGGGGATCACGTGGCGCAAAAGGGCTCGCTTAATGCGCCCGACCGGCTGCGGTTTGACTTCTCGCATGGTCAGGGGCTGAGTGCTGCCGAACTGGCGCAGGTCGAGGCCGAGGTGAATGACTATATCCGCCAGAACACCGCCGTTGAGACCCGGATCATGACGCCGGATGACGCGCGCGGCATCGGCGCCCAGGCGCTCTTTGGCGAGAAATATGGTGATGAGGTCCGCGTCGTTTCGATGGGTCAGCTTGCCGCTTCGGGCAAGGGGGCCGATGGGGCGACCTATAGTCTCGAACTTTGCGGCGGTACGCATGTCAGGCGCACCGGCGATATCGGGGCCTTCGTGCTTTTGGGCGATTCCGCGTCTTCGGCCGGCGTGCGCCGGATCGAGGCGCTGACCGGAGATGCGGCGCTCGCACATCTGCGTGCCCATGAGCAACGCCTTGCAGAGGTCGCCTCGGTTCTGAAAGCACCGGTCGCTGAGGTGGTCGAAAGGGTGCGCGCGCTGGCCGAAGAGCGCAGGACCCTCACGAATGAAGTCGCCACCCTTCGGCGGGAGCTTGCGATGGGCGGTGGCGGCTCTGCTGGCCCGGAAGCCAAAGAAATCAACGGCGTGAAGCTGATTGCTCAGGTGTTGAAAGGCGTTTCGGGCAAGGACCTTCCGACCCTGATCGATGAGATGAAAACCCGCATCGGTTCGGGTGCGGTGCTGCTGATTGCCGATACCGGCGCGAAACCGGCGGTGGCAGCAGGCGTGACCCAGGATCTTACCGGCAAAGTCTCGGCCGTGGATCTGGTCAAGGCGGCAGCGGCAGCGCTTGGCGGCAAAGGTGGCGGCGGTCGCCCGGATATGGCTCAGGCCGGCGGCAATGACATTGCCGGCGCCGAGGCTGCGATCACGGCGGCCGAAGCCGTGCTGAGGGGCTGAGCCATGCCCGCAGCCTATTGGATCGCCCATGTCCATGTGACCGATGCCGAAGCCTATGCGCGCTATGCCAAAGGCGCGACCGAGGCGATTGAGGCGCATGGTGGCAGCTTCCTCGCAAGAGGTGGCCGCTATGTGCAGCTTGAAGGCAATGACCGCGCGCGCAATGTTCTGGCGCGTTTCCCCGATCTCGAGACGGCGGTCGCCTGCTACAATTCGCCCGCCTATCAGGCTGCGCTGGATCACGCCCGCGGCGCTGCGGTCCGTGATCTCGTCGTGGTCGAAGCGGCAGAGTAGCCGCCGAATCTCTAGGCAATTCTCTGCTTTTGGTAATCTTTCGTGAACGGCCCGGGGCTTATCATGCCCCGGGCCTTTCGCTATTCTGGCACAAAATGGCAAAGTGGGGCAGTAACCCGCGATCGGGCAGAGGACAGTGATCATGTGTCGTTGGGCGGCCTATACGGGCGAGCCGATTTTTCTTGAAGATATCGTTTCACGCCCCGGTCATTCGCTGATCCATCAAAGCCATGGCGCCACCCAATGCCGCACCGCGATAAATGCCGACGGGTTCGGGATCGCCTGGTATGGGGATCGGCCTGAACCCGGGCTTTACCGCGATGTCATGCCCGCCTGGTCAGATCCGAACCTGAAAAGCCTCACGGCCCAGGTGAAATCAGGTCTTTTCCTCGCCCATGTCCGCGCCTCGACCGGCACCGCCACCAGCCGCAACAATTGCCACCCCTTCACCGCCGGACGGTGGAGTTTCATGCATAACGGCCAGGTCGGCGGCTATGATGCCTTCCGTCGCGATGCCGAAATGCTGATCCCCGAAGGGCTTTACCCGCAACGTAAGGGCGCCACCGACAGCGAAGCGCTCTTCCTTGTAGCCCTCGCCGAAGGCCTCGAAACCGATCCGCGCACAGCGCTTGAACGCGCCTGCGCCCGCTTCATCTCGCTTGCCCGCCGCAAAGGCGCAGCGCCCTTTCTCAGGATGACCGCCGCGCTGTCAGATGGTGAAACACTTTATGCGGTGCGCTATGCCAGCGATGAGCTGGCACCCTCGCTCTGGTATCGCTGGTCCGACAGCCGCAAAGGCATGGCCGTCGTCTCAGAGCCGCTCGAGGCCGAAGAGGGCGACTGGACCGAAGTCCCGGCCAATTCCTTCTGCACCTTCAGCGCCGTCGATGTCAGAACCCAACCCTTCCTGCCCTGCAGCCTCAAAGAAGCCGCATAGAAAAAGGGCACCCAAAGCAGGTGCCCTTTCCTTTTAATGAAAACACATCCACGGGGATGTGGGGGGTGAAACCCCCGGCTCCTCCGTCAGCCTGATCAGTCCAGCGCCTTGAAGTTCAGCGCCGCGCCTTCTTTGATCCCCGAGAACCAGCGCGCCGTCACCGTCTTTGTCTTGGTGTAGAAACGCAGCGCATCCGGGCCATATTGGTTCAGGTCACCGAAGGACGACTTCTTCCAGCCGCCAAAGGTATAGTAGCTCAGCGGCACCGGGATCGGGAAGTTCACGCCCACCATCCCGACATTGACCCGGCTTGCAAAGTCACGCGCCGTGTCGCCATCGGCGGTGAAGATCGCCGTGCCATTGCCGTATTCATTGTCGATCACCAGTTGCAGCGCATCCTCATAGGTCTCGGCGCGCACCTGGGTCAGAACCGGCCCGAAGATCTCCTGCTTGTAGATCTCCATATCGCGGGTCGCATGGTCAAAGAGCGACGGGCCGACGAAGAAGCCGTTCTCATAGCCCTGCAGGCTGAAATTCCGGCCATCGACGACCAGTTTCGCGCCCTGTTCCACACCTGAATCGATCAGGCCACGGATCCGCTGTGCCGAGGCCGAGGTAATGACCGGTCCGAAATCGACATCATCACCGGCGGTATAAGGGCCGACTTTCAGCTTTTCGATGCGCGGCACCAGCTTTTCGATCAGCGCATCGGCGGTTTCCTTACCGACCGGCACCGCGACCGAGATCGCCATGCAGCGTTCGCCAGCCGCGCCGAAACCAGCCCCGATCAGAGCATCTGCCGCCTTGTCGAGATCGGCGTCGGGCATGATGACCATATGGTTCTTCGCGCCGCCAAAGCATTGCGCGCGTTTGCCATTGGTCGCGGCACGGCCATAGATGTACTGCGCAATCGGGGTCGAGCCGACGAAACCGACCGCCTGGATCACCTCGTGATCAAGGATCGCATCGACGATTTCCTTGTCGCCATTCACCACCTGCAAGACGCCGTCGGGCAGGCCTGCTTCTTTCAGGAGTTCCGCAAGGTAAAGTGCGGTCGAGGGGCAACGCTCGGACGGCTTCAGGATCATCGCATTGCCCGCGACCAGAGCCGGAGCCATTTTCCACAGCGGGATCATTGCGGGGAAGTTGAAGGGCGTGATGCCTGCGACAACGCCGAGCGCCTGACGCATCGAATAAATATCGATCCCCGGGCCAGCGCTGTCGGTATATTCGCCCTTCAGAAGCGCAGGCGCGCCCATGCAGACCTCGACAACTTCCAGACCGCGCTGCACATCGCCTTTCGCATCCGGAATGGTCTTGCCATGCTCGCGCGACACGAGTTCTGCGAGCTTTTCCATGTCGCGGTTGATGAGCGCCGCAAAGGCCATCATCACACGGGCGCGGCGCTGCGGGTTGACCGCCTGCCATTTCAGCTGTGCCGCTGCTGCCGACTGGATGGCAGCGTCAAGCTCTGCCGGCGTGGCCAGCGCAAGGCGCGCCTGGACTTCGCCGGTGGCGGGGTTGAAGACATCAGTGAAGCGGCCCGACGTGCCCTTCACCAGCTTGCCGTCGATCCAGTGACCGATCTCAGCGACCATGGCAGAACCTCCCATATGGAATTGCATATACCGCTTTTACCCTTGCGAATTCGCGGATCAAAGCGCCAATAGACCAAAGGCGTTTTGCATTTTTGCAAAAGGGTGCGGAGAGGCGGGGACGGAATGGATTGGGACGATCTCAGGATATTTCTCGAAGTTGCGCGCCATGAAAGCCTGTCTGGCGCCGGCAAGCGGCTCAAGATCGATGCGGCGACGGTCGGGCGGCGGGTACAGCGCTTTGAAGAGGCGCTTGGCCAGCGGCTTTTTGCCCGCAGCCCGCAGGGCTATCAGCTGAGCCAGGCCGGAGAGCGGCTTTTGCCGGCTGCCGAACGTGCCGAGGCGGCGATGCTGGCAGCGGGCGAGGCGCTGAGTGGCGACAGGCCGGGGCAGGGGCTGACCGGGCTGATCCGGCTTGGCGCCCCCGATGGCTGCGCCAATTACCTGCTGCCGCCGGTGATCGCGCGGATCTGCGACCAGAATCCGGGGCTCGAGGTGCAGCTGGTGGCGCTGCCGCGCGTCTTTAACCTTTCGAAACGCGAGGCCGATATGGCCATTGGCGTCTCGCGGCCTGAAACCGGGCGTCTCACGGTGCAGAAGCTGACTGATTACCGGCTGGTGCTGGCGGCATCCGAGGCCTGGCTCGCGCGCAACCGCGAACCGCAGGATCTGGCCGATCTGCGCGATCTGCGATTCGTCGGCTATATCCCGGATCTGATTTTCGACAAGGAACTGGACTATCTGGCCGAGCTTGGTGCGCCCCAGGTGGCGATTTCTTCTAACTCGGTCTCGGTGCAGCTGAATTTTCTGCGCCAGGGGGCGGGCATCGGCATTGTTCACGATTTTGCCCTGCCGGCGGCGCCCGAACTCCGGCAGCTCCTGTCCGATAAGGTAGGGCTGACCCGGTCGTTCTGGCTGATCCGTCACGCCGATGACGGGCGGGTTCAGCGGTTGAACCGCTTTGCGCAAAGCCTTGTGCGCGAGACCAGGATCGAGATGACCAGGCATGAAAAGACCGCAGCAACTGGCACTTACGGCCACGGGGCTTGACAGAATCCTGTGGCTCAAAGACCCTTCCTCTGACAGACGCGGGAAAGTGAGGAACA
This sequence comes from Pseudomonas sp. GX19020, assembly GCF_023371075.1. Lineage (NCBI taxonomy): Bacteria > Pseudomonadati > Pseudomonadota > Gammaproteobacteria > Pseudomonadales > Pseudomonadaceae > Pseudomonas > Pseudomonas sp. GX19020. The sequence continues at coordinate 455,190 of NZ_JAMCCR010000001.1, read as the reverse complement.
GCCCATGCTTGTCAGCCAGATCCTGAAGACAAAACCGGCAGGGGTGATCACGATTGCCCCCGAGGCCACTGTTGCCGAAGCTGCCGCATTGCTGTCCGAGAAACGGATCGGGGCGATCATCGTCTCATCCGACGGCAAGACGGCCCTCGGGATTCTTTCCGAGCGCGATATCGTCCGTGAACTGGGGCGCACCGGCGTGACCTGCCTTTCGGCAAGGGTGACCGAGCTGATGACGTCAAAGCTCGTCTCCTGTACCAGCGGCGATCTGAATATGGATATCCTGCAAACCATGACCGATGGCCGGTTCCGCCATATGCCGGTGATCGAAAATGGCGAGATGCTGGCGATCATCACCCTGGGCGATGTGGTGAAGGCGCGACTGCAGGAGCTGAATGCTGAGAAAGATGCCCTTGAAGGCATGATCATGGGTCATTGACCACAGTGACCACTGCGCCGGCTTTTGCTGCGCTGCGGCGGTTTTGATCTTGCGCAGGCGCAGGCAATATTGTTGCGTGCGCCTGCAGCGGAGGGATCAGGGAGGATTTACCCATGCGCATCGGCCTTTATCCGGGCACCTTTGATCCGGTAACGCTGGGGCATACCGATATCATCCGGCGGGCGATGGTGCTGGTTGACCGGCTGGTGATCGGGGTGGCGATCAACCGGGACAAGGGGCCCCTGTTCAGCCTGGATGACCGGGTTGCGATGCTGCGCGCGGAATGTGCCGCGATCACTGACATCACCGGCGGTGAAATTCTGGTGCATCCGTTCGAGAATCTGCTGATCGACTGCGCCCGCGATGTGGGGGCGAATGTGATCGTGCGCGGGCTCAGGGCCGTGGCGGATTTCGAGTATGAATTCCAGATGGTCGGGATGAACCGGGCACTGGACGATTCTGTCGAGACGGTCTTCCTGATGGCGGATGCGCGCCGCCAGGCGATTGCCTCGAAACTGGTGAAAGAGATCGCCAGACTGGGCGGCGATGTGAGCCGGTTCGTGCCGGCCCCGGTCGCCACGGCCCTGAAGGCGAAATACGGCTGAACAAGAAGCCGATTTCTTGAAAGAAATCGGCGCGGATTTTCTGAAAAATCCGCGCCCTTTGCAATCCGGGAAGGCCTGACCGGTGTCAGATCAGCTTGCCCATCGCGACGGCGGTATCCGCCATCCGGTTCGAGAAGCCCCATTCATTGTCATACCAGCTCAGGACAGAGACCATGGTTCCGTCCATCACCTTGGTCTGGTCGATATGGAAGATCGACGAATGCGGGTCATGGTTGAAGTCTGAAGAGACATTCTTGAACTTCGTATAGCCCAGGATGCCTTTCAACGGGCCGTCCGCCGCCGCGATGATGGCATTGTTGATCTCTTCGACCGTAGTCGCGCGTTTCGCGATGAATTTCAGGTCAACGACCGAGACATTCGGGGTCGGCACACGGATCGCGAAGCCGTCCAGTTTGCCCTTCAGCTCGGGCAGGACCAGACCCACGGCCTTTGCCGCACCGGTCGAGGTCGGGATCATCGAGAGTGCCGCGGCGCGGGCGCGGTAGAGATCCTTATGCATCGTGTCCAGCGTCGGCTGGTCGCCGGTATAGGAGTGGATCGTCGTCATCATGCCTTTTTCGATGCCGATGGCATCATGCAGCACTTTTGCCACCGGCGAGAGGCAGTTGGTGGTGCAGCTGGCATTCGAGACGATCAGGTCTTCTGCGGTCAATGTGTCGTCATTCACGCCGAAGACGATGGTCTTGTCGGCATCCTCTCCCGGGGCCGAGATCAGAACGCGCTTTGACCCGTTTTCCAGATGTGCCTGGCATTTCTCTTTCGAGGTGAAGATGCCGGTGCATTCCAGAACAACATCGACATCCGACCAGGGCAGTTCAGCCGGATTGCGCAGTGCGGTCACCCGGATCGGGCCGCGGCCGACATCGATCCAGTCCGGACCGGTCGTCACTTCGGCCGGGAAACGGCCATGAACCGAGTCAAAGCGCAGCAGATGCGCATTGGTCTCGACGGGGCCGAGATCGTTCAGCGCCACCACTTCGATATCGGTACGTCCCGATTCGATGATCGCGCGCAGGATATTGCGCCCGATGCGGCCGAACCCATTGATTGCAACCTTGACAGCCATGACCTTCCTCCGGTGCTGCGGTGTCTTTTGCGCTTTCAAAGCTGAGAGCGCCCTCATGCCGGCACGATGATGCCGGACTGCTAGCGCTAACAACCGCAGAACGCGCGGAAATGCAATCGAATCCTGCCAGCATCAGCGCCAGAATTGAACCCAGTCGACAAGATGGAGGAATTTTTTCGCCAGAAACATCAGGATCTGCCCCTGAGTGAGGAGCAGATCCAGGCCGATTGCCACAGCCAGCGTCAAAGCGATGTAGAGTGCGACACGATCCGTCACGCGAAATCCCCGGGTTTGGCCGGGGAGAGCGCCCGGTCTCAGCCTGCGAGCCGCCCCATGGCGCCGGCCACATCGGCCATGCGGCAGGAGAAGCCCCATTCATTATCATACCATGCCAGAACGCGGACGGAACGGCCAACCACTCGCGTCTGATCCGGTGCGAAGATCGATGATTGCGGGGTATGGTTGAAGTCGATCGAGACCTTGGGCTCCGGGTCATAGGCCATGACCATGCCCATATAGCCATTGGCCGCCTCGCGCACGATCTGGTTCACCTCGTCAGCGGTGACCGATTTCGCGGCGATAAAGGTCAGATCCACCGCCGAGACATTCGGGGTCGGCACCCGGATGGCCGAGCCGTCGAGCTTGCCTTTCAGCTCGGGCAGGACCTCGCCAAGCGCTTTTGCGGCGCCGGTCGAGGTCGGGATCATCGCCATCGCCGCCGAACGCGCGCGGTAAAGGTCAGAATGGCGGCGGTCCAGCGTCGGCTGATCGCCGGTATAGGAATGGATCGTGGTCATGATGCCGGATTCAATCCCGATCGTGTCATTCAGCACCTTGGCCAGCGGCGCGAGGCAGTTCGTGGTGCAGGACCCGTTCGAGACGACCAGATGCTCAGGCAGCAGCGAGCGGTGATTGACACCATAGACCACGGTCAGATCGGCATTCTTCGCGGGGGCCGAGACGAGCACCCGTTTCGCGCCGCGCCCCAGATGCACGGCGGCTTTTGCGCGGTCATTGAAATTGCCGGTGCATTCCAGAACGACATCCACACCCTCCCAGTCCAACTCCTCGGGATTGTAGGTCGACATTACCCGGATCGGACCGCGCCCGAGATCCAGCGCGCCTCCCTCGACCTTCACGGTGCCCGGGAAGCGGCCATGAACCGAGTCGTATTTCAGCAGATGCGCATTGGTCTCGATGGGGCCGGTCGCATTGATTGCCACGACCTGCACATCATTGCGGTTCGATTCCGCGATATGGGCGAGGGTGCAGCGGCCGATGCGGCCAAATCCGTTGATACCGACTGTGATGGTCATATCCTGTGTCTCCGCTGCACGAAATTATCCCGGGTCTCAGGCTGGTTAGCGCTGCCCTGCAGCTTTTCAAAGCATAAAAGATACGTATTTTCATTGTGTTAGCGCAAACCCCGACTGTTTGCGCTAGCGCTTGCGGTAACAGTTGCGGGCCCGGGCAGCCAGAAGGCGCCAGGGCCGGGATAACTCCCCCTTGCTTTGATCGGGTGATTCCCTGCCATTGTGCTAGGAGGCGCTTAAACGGGGTGTGACATGAGTGGTTTGCTGGCTTTGCTGGATGATGTCGCGGCGATTGCCAAAGTGGCAGCCGCATCGGTCGACGATGTTGCGGCGGCGGCCGCCAAGGCTGGGGCCAAGGCTGCAGGCGTGGTGATCGATGACGCCGCGGTGACGCCGAAATATGTGACCGGGTTCAGGCCGGAACGCGAGCTTCCGATCATCTGGCGGATCGCGCTCGGATCGATGCGCAACAAACTGCTGGTCCTGTTGCCGGTCCTGCTGGCGCTGGAGGCGTTCCTCCCGGTGGCGATCACGCCGCTGCTGATGCTGGGGGGCGCCTATCTGTGTTTTGAAGGGGCGGAAAAGCTGTTCCATGCGCTGTTCCCGCATGGGGAGGCGGCGGAAGCGGATCACGCGGCAGGGAATGAGACGCAGCTTGAGGAGGTGAAAGTCGCCGGGGCAATCAAGACCGATTTCATCCTTTCGGCTGAGATCATGACCATCGCGCTTTCGGTGATCGACAGCCCGGATTTCTGGATGAAAGCGGTGGTTCTTGCGGTGGTTGGCGCGCTGATTACGGTGGCGGTTTACGGCGCGGTGGCGCTGATCGTGAAGATGGATGATATTGGGCTGCATATGGCGGCGACCGGGCGGATTGGCGTGACAAGGGCCTTCGGGCGCGGGCTGGTCAAGGGCATGCCGGTGCTGCTTGGGGTGCTGTCCGTGGTCGGAACGGCTGCGATGCTCTGGGTCGGAGGCAATATCGTCGTGCATGGGCTCGAGGCGACGCATCTCTGGGCCTGGCCCTATGAGACCATCCACCATATTTCAACCTCTGCGGCATCAGCTGTTTCCCAGGCGGCAGGGCTGGTGCAATGGCTGGTGACGGCCGCGCTTGATGGCGTGGTCGGCCTGATTGTCGGGACGCTGCTGATCCCGGTGGCGACAAGGGGGATCGCGCCGCTCTGGCGCCTTGTCAGCGGCAAGAAAGGATCTGCCCACTGAAACTTCGGTAACCGGGGAGATTTCGGCAATCGGACGCTGGCGAAATCTGCACAGATTTCGCGCCGGAGCCTTGGAAAGGCTCCGTGCCGGAGTTTTCAAAACTCCGGCTTTGTACCTGTCCGGCGGAGCATTGAGAGGGAATAGATCACCAGTCCCAGCCAGATGAAGCCGAAAGCGACCAGTTTTTGCCGGCTGAACGGCTCGTCAAAGACAAAAACCGCAGTCAGGAAGATCATCGTCGGCGCGATATATTGCATGATCGCGATGGTCGTCAGCCGCAGCTTCTTGGCGCCATTGGCATAGAGAATCAGCGGCCCCGCGGTCACCAGCCCCAGCAGGAACAACATTGCGCTCTGCCAGCCAGGCCCGTGCAGGAACTGCATCTCCCCCGATGTGGCGAGCCAGCCGATCACCGCCAGCGCCGGAAGCAACAGCACCATCACCTCCAGGGTGAATCCCTGGTTCGGACCGATCGGCAGGCTCTTCTTGAAATAGGCGTAAAAACCCCATGTGAGCGTCAGCGCCAGCGCGAGGACCGGAAGGCGCCCGGCTTCGAGGGTCAGGATCGCGACCCCGATGGATGCCGCGAGAATTGCGAGCCATTGTACACCGCGCAAACGCTCGCCCAACAACACGGCGCCCAGAAGGATCGAGAACAGCGGGTTGATGTAATAGCCAAGCGCCGCATCCAGCGCCCGACCGGAGGTGATCGCATAGACATAGAACCCCCAGTTCACCGAGATCAGCCCCGCCGTCACCAGCGTCATCCCGAGCATCGCCGGATTGCGCAAAGCCGCCTTCAGATCTGCGGTCCGGCGTGTCAGGGCCAGGATCAGCAGCGCAACCGGCAGCGCCCAGATCACCCGATGCGCCACCACTTCGATCGGCGAGACATGATCCAGCGCCTTCATATAAAGCGGCAGAAATCCCCAGAGAAGATAGGCGGACAGCGCATAGAGAAACCCGGAAAGGCTGTCTCCTTCCTGCGAACCGGCGGGCTGTGGTTTGGGGGAGGGGCTGTGTTCCATGGGACAGGTTTATCCAGGGGCACCCCTGGCGGCGAGGGCGCATCTTGTGATGGATACAAGATTTGCCATGACCGGCCAGCGGGGGCAATTTTCAGTTTACGCCCGGGCCGGCTCAGCAGGCAGGCTCCAGCCCGCCGGGGCCAGTTCATAGCCCTCAAACCGAAAGCCCGGGCTGACCGTGCAGGACAGAAGTGTCCAGTCGCCGCGGCTCACGGCTTCCTGCCACCAGCCGGCGGGCACAATCATCTGACAGTGGTGCCCCGCGAGTATATCGGGCCCGAGCGTGTAATGACGCGCCGCACGTTCCCCCATTGCGAGGTCGAGGGCCGCCCCCGCATGCCAGTGCCAGATCTCATCGGCATCGACCCGGTGCCAGTGGCTTCTCTCTCCCGCCTGGAGCAGGAAGAGGATCGAGGTGCCGCAGGCGCGCGCTTCACGGGTCGGGCCGCGCCAGGTTTCGCGATACCAGCCGCCCTCGGGATGCGGTCTCAGATCGAGATGGGCGATGATTTCTTGTGCAGCAGTGTTCACAAATTCCTCCTCACAAATCTCTCCATTGTCCCGGCGCGAGGCCTTTCAGTGTCCAGTCGCCCACCCGCCAGCGGATCAGGCGCAGGGTTGGCAGGCCGACCGCCGCTGTCATACGCCGCACCTGGCGGTTGCGGCCCTCGCGGATGGTCAGTTCGATCCAGGCATCGGGCACCGATTTGCGGACCCGGATCGGCGGCTCGCGCGACCAGAGCCAGTCGGGCGCCGCCACCAGCCTGGCGCGTGCGGGCAGGGCAGGGCCGTCATTGAGCATGACACCCTGTTCAAGCGCCGCCAGCGCGGCCGCATCAGGCGCACCCTCGACCTGGGCGTAATAGGTCTTTTCGGTCTTGTGCTTTGGGTCCGAGATCCGCGCCTGCAGCCGCCCGTCATCGGTCAGCACCACCAGCCCCTCGGAATCGCGATCCAGCCGGCCCGCCGGATAGACACCGGGCTGGTCAAGCACCGCCGAGAGGGTCGGGCGGGGCGATGGGCTCTTCAGATCGGTGAACTGACAGAGCATATCAAAGGGTTTGTTCAGGAGGATGATGCGGGACATGGCGCCATAGTGCCATGCCGCCGTGATCCCGAAAAGCGGCTGTTGCATCGCTCAGCAATGAGATGTCTGGCCGTCCCGACTAAAAGACAGTCGCTCTGCCATCTGCGTTGTCGCGAACATGTCACCCGCAGCTTCGGCTGTTCCGCCGGATGTGGCCTGTCTCCGGCGTCAGCCGATTGCCGGGATCCGGCCCATCAGTCGCGGCCCTGAGGCGTCAGATCGAGAATGAAGTTCCGCAGCCGCAGGAGCTCGACGCATTCGGGTTCTCGATCACGAAACGCGCCCCGATCAGCTCTTCGGTGAAGTCGATCACCGCATTTTGCAGGAACGGAAGCGAAACCGGGTCAACCAGCACGCGCTGGCCGTCTTTTTCGAAAACCAGATCCTCGGGGCCGGCCTGGCCCAGCACGATCTCATATTGAAAGCCCGAACAGCCGCCGCCCAGCACGCCAACGCGCAAAGGCTGTGGCGCGCCGGTGATCTCGGCAATTTCGGCCAGCCGCGCGAAAGCGCGGTCGGTGACGCGCGGCAGCGCATCGGCAAAGGGGGCGGCATCGGGGGGAAGCACAAGTTCCATGGCTGTTCCGGTATCATTCAGCGCTTTCCCGGAATATAGGGGGCAGGGCCGCGCCGAACAAGCCGCCGCACTGAATTGGGAACCGGATCGTGATGCTTGCCGCTTTTGCCTGTCAGCCAGAAGAGTCGCGTGGGAGGCTGTTTGACGAAGGAATGAGCACATTCCGCTCGCCCTTTCAGCGGGATCGCGACCGGATCATTCATTCCTCGGCCTTTCGCCGGCTGAAACATAAGACTCAGGTCTTTGTCGAACATGAGGGCGATTATTACCGCACCCGCCTGACCCATTCGATCGAGGTCGCACAGGTGGCGCGCACGATTTCGGGGGTGCTGGGGCTGAACACCGATCTGGCCGAGGCGATCGCGCTGGCGCATGATCTGGGTCATACGCCGTTTGGCCATACCGGCGAAGATGCTCTGGCACGGCTGATGCAACCCTATGGCGGCTTTGACCATAACGCTCAGGCCCTGCGCATCGTGACGCGGCTGGAACGCCATTATGCCGGCTTTGACGGGCTGAACCTGACCTGGGAGACGCTGGAAGGCATCGCGAAACATAATGGTCCGGTGATCGGCCCCAACGCCGATGACAAACACAAGCACCACCCCGACCATCTGCCCTATGCGCTGGATGAGGTGAACCGCGCCTGGGATCTCGAATTGTCGACCCATGCAAGCGCCGAGGCCCAGGTCGCAGCCATCGCAGATGACGTGGCCTATTCGCATCACGACCTGCATGACGGGCTGCGCTCGGGGCTTTTCACCGAGGATGACCTGATGGAGCTGCCGGTTGCCGGTCCTGCCTTCCGTAAGGTCGACGAGCTTTACCCCGGGCTCGACCGGATGCGCCGCCGGCATGAGGCGCTGCGCCGCGTCTTTGGCCGCATGGTCGAAGACGTGATCCATGTGGCGCAAAACCGGCTTGAGGCGGCACAGCCGCAATCGGTGCACGAGATCCGCCATATGGGGACGACAATCATCCGCTTTTCAAAGCCGCTTTACCAGGAGCTGAAGGCGGTGCGCAGCTTCCTTTTCCACCGGATGTATCGCGCGCCCTCGGTGATGGAGGTGCGGGCGCGGGTGACGGGGGTGATGGATGATCTCTTCCCGCTGTTTCTGAACCAGCCGGAGCTTTTGCCCGCTGAATGGCAGGAAGACATCCGGGATGCCGGTCAGGATGAAACCACACTTGCCCGCATAGTTGCGGATTATGTGGCAGGGATGACTGACCGTTTCGCGATCCAGGAACATGCGCGCCTTTTCAATTGCGCGCCGGTCACCGACGGGGCCTGACCTCCCTGTCAGGGTGGGGCCCCGTTTTCCCAGACTGAAACCTTCCCGCCAGAGGCTTTCTGCCGGTTCAGTCCCGACGGGTGGCGCCGAAAACCCAGATCAGCGCCAGGACCAGCGAGACAATCGCGTTCCACCCCGCCATCGAGATCCCGAACAAGGACCACGGAATCGCGTCACAGCGCACCGGGGCAGGGGCCGCCGTGGCCGGGTTCATCAGATCAGATGCTGACAGCCCCGCAATCGACCCTTGCGTGCAGGTCGAAATATATTCCCACCAGCCCAGTTCGACACCCGCATGGAACAGCCCGATCCCGGCAGTGGTCAGCGCTGCGGCAGCCCCCAGCCAGGGCCAGATCCGCCAGCCTGTCGCCAGCCAGAGCGCCAGAAACAGCACCGCAGCGGCATGCGGCCAGCGTTGCAGCAGGCACAAATGGCAGGGCGCCAGCCCACCAATCAGCTGAAAACCAAAGGCCGCGGCCAGCATTGCGGCCGATCCGAGGCCCGCGATCAGGATTGCCGGTGTTTTCAGGATCATAGGGCGGGCTCCGATTCCCTGGCGATACGGTGACAGGTTTAGGCCCGGTGTGACGAAAGGGAAAGTAACGCCTTCGCGCGTCGACGATCAGCCCGCGATCAGTCGCTGTGCAGGCCGGCCGCCTGGACCTTTCGTCAGGGCTTTTCTGAAATAGCGGGGCAGGGTAGATTGCCACCCGTGTGTGGCCTCATCGCCGGGGCGCCGCAGGACAGGGGAGCGCCCGCAATGCAATGGAAAGGCCGCCGCGGCAGCAATAATATCGAAGATCGCCGCGCGCAGGGCAGCGGGATCCGTGGGGGCAGCGCAGCCGGGGTCGGGGGCCTTGGTCTTGTGGCGGTTTTTGTGATCGCGCTGGTGCTGGGTGTCGATCCGAGCCAGTTGCTGAACCAGGTGGGGCTGGATGCAGGCCAGAACAGCGGCCGCGCGGGTGAGCCTCTGACCGCCCAGGACCAGGAGGCCGGGGAATTCGTCTCGGTCGTTTTGGCCGATACCGAGGTGATCTGGGCCGATCTGTTCCGCAGCCAGCTGAACAAAACCTATAAGCCCGCGACGCTGGTGCTGTTTAAGGGAGGCACCCAGTCGCCCTGCGGCGGTGCCTCCGAGGCTACCGGGCCGTTTTATTGCCCGGCCGATCGAAAGGTTTACCTTGATACCGGTTTCTTCGTGACGCTCGAAAAACAGCTCGGCGCAAAGGGTGATTTCGCCGCAGCCTACGTCGTGGCGCATGAGGTCGGCCATCACGTCCAGAACGAACTCGGCATTCTGGGCCGCGCCAATACGCTGCGCAGCCAGCTGAGCGCGACCGACTCGAACCAGGTCTCGGTGCTGATCGAGCTTCAGGCCGATTGTCTCTCCGGCGTCTGGGCGCATGAGGCCGCGACGACGCTTGGCACCGTCGAGCGCGGCGATTTCGACGAGGCCCTGAACGCGGCGCGCCAGATCGGGGATGATACGCTGCAAAAGAATGCCGGCCAGCGCCCGATGCCACATACCTTTACCCATGGCAGTTCGGCGCAGCGGGCTCAGTGGTTCAACACCGGGCTGCGCAGCGGCAGGATCGCCGAGTGCCTGAAACTGACAGATCAGGTTCTGTGAGCCTGGGGAGGACAGGCTGAATGATTAAAGGGCTGTTTAAGCGGAGCTTTCTCCTGATGCGACCTGAGGCGGTTCAAGCGAGAAAGTGCTGTTGCTCTGATTAACAGGCAACCGTGACTGGAGCTGGACCGTGTAAGCCCCGATGAACAGATCACAGCTTTGCTTCGCCAGGCCAAGAGCAGCGTGGCCCAGGCGGTGGAGTCACTTGCAGCGCCTTATAAATCAGCCGGTCGCTCGAGACGAATGGATAAAGACAAAAGTACCGCCTGGATTCATATCAGTTCCTCCAGCGAATCCGGCTCGGCTTTTGGCAGTTTTGTTACATAATACTGATTATGCGATAAAATACTTGATCAATTGATACAATGGTGTCAGCACACCCAATATTTTGCGCTTACACCCATTATTTTGCCACCGACAAGCGTTTCTTCGATTTTTTACATTTAAAAACAACATGATATCTCACCCCCTGACCAACTCACCGCCCATCACCGCCCGCGTTGACGCCTCCAGTTTCCCTGCGCATGGTCCGAAGAACCGTTCCGGAACCACCGGCACCGCCGTCCGGATCCCCGAATTTCTGCTTTCACCTCGCGACAGCTCTGCATTCGCGATCAGAGAGCTGATGCGTAAAGGATGCTGCCCATGAATTCCCATCCCAAACCCGCCTGGGCCAGCTTTGCAGCCACCGTGCTCAGGCGGCTGGACGAGACCTGGCACATCCATTCCTGTGATTTCTCGCGCAATTCTGTGCTCGATGTTCCGACCGTGCTGCCGGGTGTCGCGCCTTCGGCACTGCCGAAGAAGTCCAGGCCCGATCGCTTCGAGACCGCTCCGGATGACCCATTCGATCTGCCGGTGCCATTGCATGTGACCCAGTTGTGCCTGCAGCCGGGGCGGTCACCGTCGTAACCGGTATTCCTTCAGACCAGATGACGACTGTCCGTGAACTGCTTTCCGTTGGCTTTGCGCCGGAGGCTATGAGGATCGGGTTTCAGCCGAGAGATGCAGGCAACTGCGATGCCCTCCTGCTGTCGCTGGAAGATAACTTCACACCCACTGGTGTCGGAGCCTTCCATCGCCGTGTCAGGGCGGCACTGGCATTTCATGTGCCACTGATTGTCCTGACTGCCACAGGAGCAGATCTTCCGGACGATATTGGTCAGTATCTGCCCCCTGCCCTGACTTTCCCACCCTTCATTCAATAGTGAGATCCTGCTTCAGTTTTTGCGCATCGTATATCGCGAGGCGGAAGACGAGGCTGCCGAACTCGCCGGAGCACTTCCCGATAACGCCGAACTGGCATCTCTGCCGGTATCCGCACTTCGTATCGCAACGCGGGCGCCAGACGCCCGGGAAGTTGTCAGGCAACTGCGTAGCTTTCTTATGAAAACCCCGAAACCCAAAGGGCCACAGCTCTCAGAGGTCAAGGGCGGCGGCCGAGCGCTGGAAACAGCAAGACGTATTATCGCGGATCTTCAGTCATGGCGCGAAGGTGAGCTCCGCTGGGATGAGATGTGCCGATCGCTGCTGCTTTATGGTGAGCCAGGGACCGGCAAAACTTACATTGCACATGCAATGGGCAACAGCGCTGGCGTCGGCTTTGTATCCGCCAGTTTTGCAGACTGGCAGGCCATGGGCCACCTTGGCGATATGCTCAAAGCCATGCAGTCCAGCTTTGCAACTGCACGGCGGCTCGCACCTGCTGTCCTGTTTATCGACGAGATCGACTCTGTAGGCGCGAGAGGAGGGGCGGACCGGAACAGCGATTACCGGCATCAGGTCATCAACGGCTTTCTGCAGGCAATGAACAGCATTGCGGTTGAAGAAGGCGTCATCGTTGTTGGGGCGTGCAACGACCCTTCCCGCATTGACCCGGCAGTTCTGCGCGCTGGCCGCTTTGACATCAAGGCAGAGGTCCCCCTGCCCTGTTCCGTGACAATTCTTGGTATCCTCAACGGGCATCTGTCGGACACTTTCATGGGGATGCGTCCCGACCCGGTCTACCTGGCGGCAGGAGATGTGGTTGAACTGGGAGGGAATGGCCTTGGCAAGCAAAGGCAGTGCGCCGTTTGAAAGCTGAGCTGCCGGGCATAGGTGCGCCTTTTCCAGGAGTTCAGTCCTGAGAACGGTCAGGACGCCGGCCAGGCGTCCTGCTGAAGCTCTTCAGGCCCACAATGTCTGAGAAGCGGCTAACTGGCACGGCCATGTGGAGCACTTACGCGATCCCAGTGACAGCCGATAATTCCGGCCCATTTCAACTGGACACTGAGTTAGACACTAGCCATTCGCGAGCCGTCACAGAACCCGGTCACCCGAGCCCTCATCAAAATCAATCGCAATCTTGCGCAGATCGAACACTGCCAGCCTCCCCACGTCCACAATGCCCGCAGCGTCCAACCACGTTATCTTCGGAAAGCCGAGTAACTTCGCATCTGTCCAGATCGGGATGCCGACAACCTTCGCAGGCTCCGTCCCCTCCCTTGCGCGGTCCTGCAGTCGCCGCAGACTGTCTGTGTTGCCGGCATGAAGCGGCTGAATGCCGAAGCGTGTAATGGCGACTGATACATATAGACCGATGTGGGCCGTCTTCTCTCCAGGGTGAGGCACAAGGAGACGGCCGTCAGCGTAGTCCTCGTGCTCACGAAGATCTCGCGGAGTTCCATCAGGTGGAGGGTTAGCTCTCATGCGCTGTCTGAAGTCAGCATTGTTAGCAAGACGTCCGTCGACAACTTCGTCCGGAAGCGCCTCCTCTTGTGAGGGTTTGACGTCAGCCTCGTGTTCCATGCCTCCAGGCTCTGCAATGATCAGCATGCGGCGATCACGGTTCGCCTCGAATGTGAAATCATCAGCGCCCCGAAGGCCGAACCCTGGAGCAAGACTGTCAAGCCAGGCCCGGCGCATCGCCTCCCTGTGCCGATGCGCTTCATGCTCGTTATAGGGCGTATCGTCCTCCGGAGGATCGAACAACGCCGTGACGGGCTCTACAGTTCTGAGATCCGTGGCCCAGCGAGACGCCGCGCCCCATTTAAGCGGTCATCTGACAATCGTTCCGTCAAGAACTCTTACCCTCTGAAACTGCTTTTTGCCCTCCTGCACGCATTTCGGGATTGTTTGGCCAAGAAAATCCTTTGCTGTCAGTGTTCCTTTCGCTTCCCCAAGCACATGCCTGTTTCGGCTAGGACACCAGGCAATCCAGTCTGGAATGTCCCCTTTACGTATCCTCTTGACGTTAACGGAATTTGGGATCTGAAGGCCGTTACGGCCAAGCGACAAAAAACTTGTGAAGCCAAGGTGCTGCTGCAGCAAAGCACGTGCGAAAAATCGGCCATAAAGGCCTGAATAAGCCCGGCGCAGCTCCGCACTCTCTGCCATATCACCACTCCACCTCAGCCAGAACGGATCATCCTGACTCAACTGAGCGGAGAACAAGTTAAGCCAGGCACCGGCGAGCGGCGAGCCTTGCAGCGTTTCCTCTGCCGCCGCTGATGCAATCCACATCAGATTGATGGGGGTCAGGTCCTGATAATCGTTTCCGTGGCCATCGTTCAGACGATGGCGCGTCCATCTGGTATACTGCGACACGGATGCGGACTCCCGTTATTGTGGGCCTCGAATTTCTGCCAGTATGGCAGCACATTGCTCAATGACGTATTCTGGTATATATTCAAATCTGTGCGGATTCAGCTGCATCACATATTCATTCTCAATGTGATAGGATTAATTGATAAACTTTCGAATAACGCTGTTATCGTGGTCATTTTTAATAATTCGGAAGAGCTGAATTTTCTCATATCCGACATTTGTGGCATGAAATTTCCTGATGATGACAATACTGTCATTGACCTCCGCCACGAGCCTGTCATAGTCAAAACTATCGATGTAGCTACGGATAGAGGCTTGGGCCGCGGCCTTGTCGTCGTCTGACATGTCAATGGATCCATCTCTGGACTGCATGGTTGGGATCGTCCGACCGTGAAAGAGGCTGGCAAGCAGATTATATTCACGCCCCTTATCATCAATCAGCTCGTAGTGCCGCCTCAGATAAATAGATCGAATTATGTCATCTCTGAGTGTGGCAATGTTCTCTCTGCATATCTTTGCGAAGGTCTGAAGATCATCTCTTTCAATTTCAACCTCAGTAACGACACCTGACCGGGAGGACAAGAAGCATGCAGATGGTTTGGCGGCCTCAAAACAGCCGTGATGCTTTTTATGACATCGATCGCAGGTTCAATGTCATGCGTGAGCAGCAGTGTCGTCCGCCCCCGCAAGCTGGCACGACCGTTGAACAGCTCGTGTAGAATAGCGAATTTCTTGTTCTTGTCGAACGAGGATATCGGATCATCCAGGACGACGAGGTCAGGGTTGTCCCTCATCACCTGATACATGAAGAGCACAAGCGCGAATGCATTCTTCTCTCCATAACTCAGATGACGTGAGGCGGTTTCAATGTGCCCCGGCTGATCAATGTGATTCAGCTTCATCTTATACGAGTCAGCTTCCGGGACTATCTCAACAACATACCTGTAGCCAGCTGACTTCAGAAAGGCGTTAATGCTCTCCTGATTATCCTTGATAGTTTTGGAGATTTTCGCCTTATTCTTATCGATCATCCCCTTCAGGATCGCGGCTTTTCCAATCAAATCATCCAGTTGAGCGTTGATCGGATCCACAGTTCTCCTGGTTTCCTCTGAATCCATCGTATCAATCATGGCCAGATCGATCTTTAGAGGAGTGAGTTTCTCTGAAATTTCAACCTGATCACGAAGCGAGAAGAATGAAAGCGAGCAAAGACCTTCCATCTTCGCTACAAGCGCTTCAGCATGGGCCTTCAGGCCGGTCAAAAATGCTTGCTCGTCTGGCTGGAGCTCAACCTTAGATTTTATGATATTTGCGAGGTTATCCCTTGTCTTTTCACTCAGGTAATCCCCAAGTTTATCAAGCACAGACTTCAGGGCACTGATATGTCCGGCTGTAGTCGCGTCGTATTCCTTCTCAACGGACTGGACTACCTCCTTATGCTCCGGCGTGGAAATATCTTTTGAGCAATACGGGCAGTTGTCTGCCAGATTAAGAAACCCGTTCCCCTGGACCTGCCAGGTTATCCACTTGGATGGCTCATCGCTTTGCAGGTAGGCTGCATAAGGCAGCAGCGTCTCGGGGATATTTTCAAGCTTATTGACAGACACGAGTCCTTTGTAGGCCCTGCTGCTTTTCGGAATATCACCACTCTTCGACTTCCCAAATGCATCACGTAACTCTTTTAGATCCTTCAGCGTGGATTCAATCTGCGCATTGTCACTAAATGCTTGTCGAATACCATGCAGAAGCCTGTCAAGCTCAGCCATCTCGGCAAGATACTCAGTCGTCTTTATAAAGATTTCGAAGCTATTTTTCAGGACTTCGTCCTTCTGGAAGACGAACTGCTGCACATAGCTGTCATCAAATATGGCGACAGTTCTCAAATCACCTGTGCCACTGACCTCTGGTGCCGGAGCAGATGAGTTGACGCTATTTCGGAACGGCGTCAAATCGGATAAATCAAGATCCGGGTTTATCTGCCGAGCGATCGCCTTTGATATCGTGCTCTTGCCAATCCCATTAGGGCCGTATTTAATATTCAGCGCACCTTTCCTGAGGGCGATATTGGCAAGATCGATGCTGTTGCAGTTGGAAATTATAATATCGTAAACAGTCATAACTTCTCCGTATTATGCAGATTTCATATTGCCTGATATTAAAATACAAAATACTCATAATAAACGCACATACTCATGGAAACACTTCAGTTTTCGACGGCCAGAAAGATTTTGCAACCTCTTTTCTGGAGCATAGCAGAGCGCGCTTCCTGGCACCTCCGCTGGCCGACAATACCGGCGAATGTGCTGACGCCCATGTTCATGTTCAAAGCTTCCTGAAGCCGCGGGCGACCCCGGTGGCGATAAGTCCTCCTTCCTCGAATAATGGCTCGCCCGGCCTAATTTTTTTGTGTAGAGAAGCTCGCGATAGGTTCCAGAAAAGGAAGAAAATTGCTTCCAGGGCAGTTGCTTTGTGTGTTTAGAACCAATGGGCTGTGAAGGAATTTTGAGACTGAGGCGCAAAATAATGAGTGTGCCGACAAATGGGATAAGTGCATTCTGGAAGCCTTCGAACTTAAACGGCAGCCAAAAAGACGCCACTTTCGGGGTTTTGGCGACCACTTTGTGGACATATAACTTCCACTTTACGAGCGCCTCCAGCGTATGTTAATAATATCAACAACTTAATCCGACCGCTTCCCAGGCGACCTCGAGCGAATTCCTGCCCCTTATTGCCGGCTACCTTGGCAGCCGCTCGGCTTGGCTCACTCGAGAATGTTCCGGCAAGCTTTGATGCGCCAACCCGGCCACCGCAACCGGAATGCCACCACTTTTCGGGCCGGCCCCCTCATGCCGAGAGGTTCGCAAAACCATGCCAACAATAGCACGGGAACGCGCGCATCGCATCGGCCTACGGAGCCCGCCGAGAACTTGGGGCCGCTGCCTCCCATCTGTGCGGCTGCACGAGACGCTATGCGCGTAGCGCAAGACGGCAATGCTGCACTGCGGCTAGCAGCTTTGCGAGTAGCCTACTATTTGATCGTCAACCGAAGCGAATACCGCTTCGATTTGCTTTCAGAGAAGAGAAAACCTCCATGACCGCCATCAGTCAGACCCGTGTCTCCGCCTCGAGCGCTGCTTCGCAGCCCTCTTTCTTTGCCCGCCTGATCGCTGGCGTCCGGGAGTGGAACGAGTTGCGGCTGACCCGCAAGGCGCTGAGCGTCCTGAGCGATCGTGAGCTGGCAGACATCGGTCTGCATCGTGGCGAGATCGGTCAGATCGGGCGCTGAGCCATCTACATCTGTATATTGTTGAAGCCGTGAGCCCTCTCACGGCTTTTGCTTTTGGGCCAACCCAGTTTCCTGATCCGCAGAACGACGGGCGTGGGGGCGGAACTGGCATTGAAGGCAGATTGAGCGCACCCCGTTTTAGGCTCAATTCGGTCCGACTACGCGATCTCTGGACGGATATATATTCGAGTTTCGACGCCTCCAGGATACGCCGCAAGCATGATCTGGTCACTGCGCCTTGCGCAGCACCGGTCCGTCCGGCATTTGTTATTCTGAACAACAGGATCCCCGGATATGAGCTGGTTAGACAGGCGCAGCAATTTCATTCCCCGCGACAATGATGCCCGCACGCCGGGCGACATCGATTACGGCCGGATCATCCATTCCGCCTCCTTCCGCAGGCTTCAGGGCAAAACGCAGATCCTGAGCATCGGGGACAGCGACTTCTACCGAACCCGGCTGACCCATTCGCTTGAGGTGGCCCAGATCGCGACAGGGCTGGTGCGCCAGCTGGCACAGAAGCACCCGGGTCATCCGGCAGTGCCTCATCTCCCCTGTCAAAGCATGATCCTGGCGATCAGCAGCGCCCATGACCTTGGCCATCCGCCCTTCGGTCATGGCGGCGAGGTGGCGCTGAACTACTGCATGCGCGACGCTGGCGGGTTCGAAGGAAACGGCCAGACCCTTCGGATCCTGACCAGACTGGAAACCTTCTCGGAAAAAGACGGGGCGGATCTTACCCGGCGGTCGCTGCTGGGCGTCCTCAAATATCCGGCCGCCCTGCCCTCGCTTGCCAACTCAGTACTCAGCCCGGCGCTCAAGGGAGGAACATCCGTTTTCCAGACCCTCGATGTCGAGGCGTGCAAGCCGCCCAAGGGATATCTGACAAGCGAGCAAGGTGCTGTCGACTGGATCCTGCGCGACCTCTCAGACGCTGACCGCAGTGAGTTCACCCGCATAAAGACCGGCAAGAAACACGCAAAGACGATCCATAAATCCCTCGACTGCAGTCTCATGGATATAGCGGACGACATCTCTTACGGCATCCATGACTTTGAGGACGCCCTGGCCATGGGGCTGGTGAGCGCCGAAAGACTGCGTACGGCCATTCCGGAAGCGCTCTGGGACCCCTTCCTGAATGAGCGCCGATCCTCCGGCCCGGCATCCGGGAATGACCGCTATTCAGAACTGGTTGGCCGGTTGTTTGGCCCGGCGGGTGACAGAAAGAAGGTCATCAATGCGCTGGTAGGCTTCTTCATCAATGCCATCGGCTTCAGCGAGTTGGGCTGCTTCTCGGAGCCGCTCCTGCGCTGGCGTGTCAGCCTTCCGCCCGCCCAGGCGAGCCTGCTCTCCGCGCTGAAAGACTTTGTGATGGCGGATGTCATCCGCAGCCCTTCCGTGCAGCATCTTGAATTCAAGGGCCAGCAGATGGTGGTGGCCGTATTCGAGGCTTTGCAGTCGGATCCGGAGCGGCTTCTTCCTCTGGATGTTCAGGCGAGATATGTGGCGGAGGGGAGTTACCTGCGTGTCATCTGTGACCATGTCGCTGCAATGACTGACGGCCATCTGATGAAAACCTACGAGCGCCTGTTCTCACCGCGGATGGGGTCGGTCTTCGACAGGATCTGATTGCCGGGGAGCACTTCGCGATCCTGGATTTCATGCATGCTTGGGCCAGACTGGTTCTGAACATAAACCCTTGTGTTGCTGATGCCCGGGATAACCTCGCCATTTGCCAGAGCGTGGCGGCGCGCGCGCAATCCGGTTTGCGGTGGTGACCCGTCAATCCGTCTGTTGCGCTGCCACATCCCCAGGCCGGAGGTGCTCGGCCATAAAATCGATAAATGCTCTCAGCTTCGGCGTGACTTTGCGGCTGGCGGGCCAAAGCACATGGAACTGATCCATGTCCTCGATCCAGGGGGCAAGGATCGACACGAGCAACCCCTCAGCCAGTTCGCGCCGAATGGCGAAAGGCGGCAGGCAGGCGATCCCGAACCCGCGCACTGCAAGTTCGATCAGCGGATCAACGGCGCTGGCACTCATCCTTTCGGGCAGAACCAGCTTGCGGGCACCATCGGTCGGGGCAAGCGGCCAGGGTCGGATCTTGCCCGTATTCGGCGATCGCTGGTGCAGACAGTGATGCGCCTCCAGATCCTCGGGGCGTTGTGGCGTGCCGTGCTGCGCCAGGTAGTCCGGCGCGGCGACAATGTGCATTCGGAAACGCCCGAGATTGCGCGCCATCAGGCGGCTGTCTGACGGTGTGCCGGTGCGGATCACTGCGTCAAAACCCTCTTCGACGATATCGACCAGCCTGTCGTTGAAATCCAGCTCCAGCTGCACCTCAGGCCAGGCCCGCATGAACTCGGCCATGACCGGCGTCAGCAACATGCCGACCAGTGGCATGCTGACCCGCAGCCGCCCCTTCGGCGTGCGGCTCAATTGCGCAAGCTCGGCCTCGGCCGCCTCGACCTCCTCGAAAATCCGGCGGCAGCGTTCCAGAAACCGCCGCCCCTCTTCGGTCAGGGTCATATTGCGGGTGTTGCGATGGAAAAGCCGCACATCCAGCCGCTGTTCCAGACGCGCCACCGCTTTGCCAACCGCCGAGGCCGAAATGCCGAGATTGCGCCCGGCAACAACGAAGCTGCCGGTTTCGGCGGATTGGGTGAAGGCCTCATATGCACTGAGCTTGTCCATCACGGGGATATAGCGGAATATTATTCTGCAGTCATCGGAAATGCCGCCTGTTTTTCGGGAAGATGCGCAGCGCTATCTCTCGGGCCTCATCAGCCACGGAGATTGTGATGACCCCCGCCTTCAGCCTGACCCCTGCCCCAACGACCTTCATCGTCAATGTGATCCACGCCCATCCAGGCAAGCAGGACGAGGCCTTTCGGCTGATCCAGGATGTTGTTCATTACGTGGCCGAGCGGAAACCGGGTTTCCTGTGGAGCAACCTGTCCAAAAGCACCGATGGGCTGACGGTTGTAAACATCGAGGCGATCTCTGACCCGGGCGATGTGGCGATCTTCTTTTCCGATCCGGTGTTTCTCGAGAAATTTGCAAAGCTGGACAGCGTCTCATCCAGCGCGTTTCACACCTACACGGTCGGCGATCTGGTGTTGCCGAAACCGCATGCCGAGGCGGCGGGCTGATCCGCCTTCCCAGCTTTTCCTGCACCCCGTTCTGGCAGAACGCCTGTCCCTGCAAAGGGGCGGGCCTCCGCCAACGCTTTCAAGGATCGACTATGACCATCCTCTCTGACGGGTCGCGCAAGGCCAGCAACCGGTTGCCCCTGCCCCCCCTGCTCGCGCTCGCAATGGCGGGCTTCATCACCATTCTGACCGAGGCGCTTCCTGCTGGCGTGCTGACCCTGATGAGCGCCGACCTCGGTGTATCCGAGGCGCTGATCGGCCAGAGCATCAGCATCTATGCGGTAGGTTCGCTGCTGGCTGCAATCCCGCTTACTGCCGCGACCCAAAGCTGGCGTCGCCGCCCGCTTCTGATACTGGCGATCACCGGCTTTGCCATCGCCAATACCATCACCGCATTGACCGACAGTTTTCCGATCCTGCTCGCGGCAAGGTTTCTTGCCGGTGTTGCGGCAGGCCTGGTCTGGTCTTTGCTTGCAGGCTATGCCGCACGGATGGTGGGGACGGAACTGCAGGGCCGTGCCATCGCGGTGGCTATGGTCGGAACGCCCCTGGCTCTGGCCTTGGGGGTGCCGCTCGGGACGGCGCTTGGTGGTATTCTCGGCTGGCGCATCACCTTTGGCATCATGAGCCTGCTGGCGCTGGTGCTGATCTTCTGGGTCCTGGCAGAGGTGCCTGACTATCCCGGATCGGAGCGTCAGATACGCGTGCCTCTAAGGCATGTGCTTACCACGCGCGGAATGCGAGCGGTTCTGTTCATGACCCTGACCTTCGTCCTGGGCCACAACATCCTTTACACCTATATCGCGCCCTTCCTGCGTGAGGGTGGCCTCGGCGGCCGTGTCGACGCCGTGCTGCTGGCCTTTGGAATTGCATCGCTCATCGGGATCTGGGTCATCGGGGCGCTCGTCGATCAGAGGCTCTCTGCGCTGATCCGCTTCAGCATTGCGGCTTTTGCCGTAGCAAGTCTTGGCCTTGGCATCTGGAGTGATGCCCCGCTGATGATCGTGGTTTTCATCGTGATCTGGGGGCTCTCCTTCGGCGGCTCGGCCACTTTGTTTCAAACCGCTTCGGCCAGAGTGGCGGGAGAGAATGCCGATCTGGCCCAGTCCATGATCGTCACGGTCTGGAACATCGCCGTCGCAGGGGGCGGCATGATCGGAGGGCTGCTGCTTGATCGCTGGGGTGTCGATCTGTTGCCCTGGGCTTTGATACCCATTTTGCTGGCCGGTCTAGGCGTTTCGATCATGAAGGGCGGCAGTTTCCGCCCTTCGCAGTGACGCGCTTCGGAACGGCAAATGCAGGAGAACTGGCATCGAGCCAACTCCTGCATTGATCAGACCAATTCGGGCGCAATCACGCTGCACGTGTTTCGGCCAAACCCGCCATGCCCCTTCGGCCTCATGATCCGGCTTCAGGAAAACAGGCCGCCCTCATCGGCATCGACATCAATCGTCAGCGAGACATGGCGGGGGCGGCTCAGGGCAAAAACCGCTGCCTCGACCACATCCCGGCCGGTGCCGCGCTGGCCTTTGTCACGAAGGGCGGCCTCTGCCCAGTCCGGCTGATCCGGTATCGCGTCATCCAGATAGGGCGGATTGATCAGGATCGAGCGGAACTTGCTGCCGATGAAATCCTGCCGTAAGCCTTCGGCCAGTGCCACCTGCCCGCGTTTTGCCGCATAGAAAGGCACCGAAACCGATTGCAATGCCGCATTCGGCAGGCCGCTGATCGAACCGATTGTAACAATATCCGGCGCATCGGATGCCTGCATCAGCGGCCTGATGCCTTGTACGAGCAGAAATGTGCCGGTGATCGCCGCGTTTACTACGCCCAGAACCTCCGCATCTGAATAAGGCATGTCGCGGCTTTCCAGCCACATCGCCCCATTGTTGATGAGGATGTCGACCTTCGGTGCCAGAGCCGCAATCCTGGCCGCCGCCTGCTCAACGCTTACCGCATCAGCAAGATCAAGTTCCACGACTTTCGGCGCCATCCCGCCTTGTGCAGTCACGCGTGCCGAGATGGCAAGAAGGTCCGCCTCACGTCTTCCGCAAAGGATAAGGGCACAGCCCATCGATGCCAGTGACAGGGCGAAAGCCGCGCCAAGTCCTCGACCCGCGCCGGTGATGACCGCAATTTTTCCGTTTAAATTCAGCATTTCATCGTTCCAGATCCACGCTCCGCATTCTGGCCGCCCTGGCCTCGATTGGCAACCGCTCCGTGATCGTGCAATCGAGCAGTTCCCGGATCGATGGGTCGTTCTTATCGAGCACAATCTGCAGCACCATGAGGCGCGAACCATCTGGCGAGGATGGAGCGGACACCACCGCCGAAGCCGGGCAGAGATCAAAATGCACTGTGTCAAGCTCTTGGGCCAGCGCGGTGCGGCACCTTGATCGTCAGGTCGCGGAGTTCCAGGTTCGTGTTGCCATGCTCACAGGTATGACCGTGATCCCCCCCTCACAGAAGCCGTGGCATAAGTCTGCCCGGGGAGAGAGAGGCTCCGACCATCAGCCGATTTGTGCAACAGAGCCCCGCACAAATAGCGCGCGCGAAGTTCTGTGCGACAGGCGGCAGACAGCGTAGGCAGGCTCACATGATCACGTATAGCACGCCCTGCTCGGCTATAGTCTGATAAGTGGTCGCGTCGGGCACCACATTCTCATTGCAGTCCGGACCGTTCTCCACCGCCGTTTCATAGGAGCGCACTTTCAGCCGGGTGGGGTCGATCCGTGAGCGGCCGGTCTCGATATCGAATTCCCAATGATGCCAGGGGCAGCGCACCGTCATATTGCGCCGGCAATACTGATGCTCCCCTACCCGCTCTGCCCGCAGCTCGCCGATCTGATCGCCGGCGGACAGTGGCCCGCCCTGATGCGGGCAACGGTCCGAGAGGGCATAGAAGCGCCCTTCAACATTGAAGATCACCACCGGCCTGCCGTTGATGTCAATCTTCAGACGGCCGCCTTCGGCAATGCAGTCGGTTGTGCCAACCCGGAACCGTGTCATCCGCGTGCTCCGTAAAGGGATTTTGCATTTTCGTAGAGAATGGCACGTTTCAGCTCCGGGCTCAGATGCGGCGGCAATGAGAAGCGCGGATCATCGAAATCCCAATGTGGATAATCCGATGAGAAAACAACCCGGTCATGACCGATCCAGTCGAGCACATCGACGAGCTGGCGCCGGTTTTCCGGCTCTTCCATCGGCTGCGTTGCCACCCAGACATGCTGGCGCAAATATTCAGAAGGGGGCCGTTTCACATGCGGCACCTCGCTGCGCATCCGCTCCCAAAGCCGGTCCAGCCGCCAGCCGAGGGCCGGAAGCCAGGCGAAACCGGCCTCAAGCAACACGATCTTTGTGCCGGGACAGGCCTCGAACAGACCCTCAAAAATCATGCTCGACAGCATGGCCTGGGCCGAGGGCGCATGTTCAGTCATCTCTTCCATATAATAGGATGGCCAGCCGGTCGGGGTGATCGCATGGCCGGAATAGCCAAAAACATGGATGCCGACCGGCAGGTTCGCGGCCTCGGCTGCGGCAAAGATCGGCCAGTAACGACGCTGGCCCAGCAGTTCCGCCGTGCGGCTGAGCAGAAGAACCTGGGCGAAACGCTGATCCCCGGCATAATGCTCGATCTCCTGGCGGGCCAGATCAGCATTCTCATAGGGCACACAGATCGAACATTTCAGCCGCGGCTCAGGACGGTTGTAAAGCTCAAGCTGCCACAGATTGGTGGCACGGCAGAGCGCGGCGGAAAAAGCATCGCCCAGCACGCCCTGCCCCGTCGGCCAGAGCGGGTTCATGATGCCGAACTCCATATTGTAAAGATCGAGCAGCTGGCTTTGCAGCAGCCCGACATCGGAACCGGGCAGCCCCTGTTCGGGCCAGGTGTCGCGGCGCGATGAGGCGGGCGCCGCCTTGGGAAACGGATTACCGTCCTGATAACCCATACGGTAACGCAGCCCGTAGGTGGAGAGATGCGCCCCCCATTCGGCACTGAGAAACGGCTTCAGATCATCCGCCGACGACAGTTTCGGATGCACATCGCAGTCGATCACCTTCTGCACAACGGCCTGATCTTTTGTCATATTTCCAGCCGGCACGGTCATGAACTTTTCTCCGAAAGGCGGGGATAGGTGGCAAGGGGGTTTTCCAGCGCGATCTTGCGGATCAGCGCCGCATCGAAGGACTTCGGCAGCGGGTTATTTCCGTCGAACTGCCAGTGCGGATAATCCGAGGCATAGAGCAGAACCTGATCAGAGCCGATCTGATCGATCAGCCGGGCGAGGATGTCCGGATCGTCAGGTGCATCGAAAGGCTGGGTGGTAAAGCGGATATGGTCGCGGATGATTTCAGCGGGCAGCCGGTCCACCCAGGGCGTCTCAAAGCGCAGCCCCTTCCAGAATTTCCCAAAGCGCCACATGAAGGCCGGAAGCCAGCTCACGCCGGATTCCAGAAACACCACTTTGAGCTCGGGGAATTCAGCGAAAACGCCTTCTGAGACCAGGCTTGCCAGCTGCGATTGCAGGATCTGCGCCTGGGCGGCGTAATCCTCGATCACCGTATTCGGCCAGCCGACCGAGGTCACCGGGTGGTGATAGGCGCTGCCGGCATGGATGCCCACCGGCAGCCGGTGACGGACGGCGGCGCGATAAAGCGGCCGGAACGAGCGGTTGCCATAGGGCATATGCGCGGCCGCAGGCAGCAGGATCTGCACAAAGCGCGGATCCGCGGCACAACGCTCGATTTCGGCCACTGCGGCCTCCATGTCCTGCAGCGGGATCAGCATCGAGGCCCGCAGCCCCGGATGGCGGTCCAGCCATTCGGCACGGGTCCAGTCGTTGATTGCGCGGGTCAGGGCAATCGCCATATCGGTGTCATAGATCATATGCACACCGCAGAGGTTGTTCAGGATAGCGGTTCCTGCCCCGAAACCTGCCAATACGGTAGCGCCAAGTCGCGCGGCATGGTTGCGCAATCCGCCCGCACTGTCGCGCCAGTCCGGACGGCAGGTCAGTGGAGCGTTATTCGGATAGGCGATGCTGTCGAATTGCAGAATACCACGCGCCGTTATCAGATCCTGCCAGACTTCGGGCAAATAGGGCAGCAGATCAGCGGTGGTCGGATTGGGATGATGAACATCACAATCCACGCTTTCAGGGGGGAGCGGGTTTCCCGGGGGCTGAACCTCAGTCATGAGCGTCGAACTCTCTTTGTATTTCCGAAATTTCTACTGATCTGCCGGTATGGCCGGCATGCTCTGCCAGGTGGCAAAAGCTTCGGCGAGGCGGTTGGCGGCAACATCTTCGGGGCGTGGAGAGAAGCCAGCGTTCAGCATTTTACGCGCCAGAAGATGGTCGGCAGGCCGGTTGACCGAGTCGACCGCCAGCAGCCGGGATCCCGCGAAATGACAGACGGAAAACGCACCATCCTGCCCGGCGGGAAGAAGGATCTGCTGATCGGCACCGGTTGAAATGCCCGCCATCTGCAGCTTCTGATCGCCGATATCGGACCAGAACCATGGCAGGGCCACATAGGGGGTCACGCGCCCGCAGAGGGTTGCGGCAGCGGTTCTGGCCTGATCGGTTGCCGCCTGAACCGATTCCAGCCGCAGCAGCCGGCCGCTGGCCTGGTGCGGAAATCGGGCGCAGTCACCGATCGCGAGGATGTCGGAATCAGAGGTCTGCATCAGCCCGTCCACCAGGATGCCATTATCACAGTTCAGACCCGCCGCGCGGGCCAGCCCCGTATCAGGCTCCACCCCGATGCTGCTCACCAGCAGATCAGCCTCAATCCTTTCGCCCCCCGTCAGACGCATCTCATGGTGGTGTTCGCGGCCCGGGCCTATCATGCTCAGGCCTGAATTCAGATGAATGGTCACCCCTGCCGCCCGCAAGGTCGCCAGGATATGGGATGAAACCGCCGGTGCCACGACCCGGCCCAGCACCCGGTCTGACATCTCGGTCACGGTGACGGTCTTGCCCAGAGCGGCCAGGGTGGCTGCCAGTTCCAGCCCGATGAATCCGGCCCCCACAATCACGAGGCTGCGGCTGGCGGCGATCTGCGCACGCAGCGCTTCGGCATCCGCGACTGTGCGCAGCGCAGCGATCTGCGCGTCCTGAAGCCCGCCACCCTCCGGCAACGAGAGCGGGCGCGGGCGGGCGCCGGTTGCAAGGATCAGCTTGTCATATGGCTCTTCCCGGCCGCAGCTCAGCCGTATCCGATGCGCATCGGGCCGGATCTCTGCAACACGCACACCGCGTTCCAGTGTGATGTTGTTGGAGGTGTAGAAGCCTTCAGCGCGCAGCAGCTGGGGCCTGGGTTCCGGCTGTTTCAGAAAGGTCTTTGACAGTGGCGGCTTGTGATAGGGCAAGCTGTGCTCATCGGTCAGCACCCGGATCGGCCCGTCATAGCCTTCGAGCCGCAGACTGGCGGCAGCCTGGATGCCGGCATGGCCGGCGCCGATGATGATCGTCCCGGCAGCCATCAGATCTGCCTTTCGGCGACATGCAGGATCAGCCCGTCCAGTGCCGGTTCCATGATCAGCTGACAGGCCAGCCGGCTTTCGGGCCGCAGCTCAGCCGCCGCCATTTCCAGCATGCCCTGCTCCATTTCGCCGGGGGCACCGGCAATGCCGAGAAAGGCTGCGTCGAGATAGACGTGGCAGGTGGCACACATGCAGGAACCGCCGCATTCCGCCACGATCCCCCCGACATCATGCCGCATCGCCGCCTCCATCGCACTTTCATGCGGCATGGCTTCGATCTCGCGGCGGCTTCCATCGGGCTGAATGAAGGTAATATTGAGCATTTCGGTCCTGAGGGTCAGTTTGCGGCAGAAAGAGTGCTTAGCGTGGTGCGACCCGGCGCTGCCGCCAGCAGCTCCCTTGTATAGGGATGCTGCGGATCGCTGAGGATCGCGGAGGCCCGCCCCTGCTCGACGATGCGGCCCTTTTGCATGACGATGATGTCATCGCTGATCTGGGCCGCGACGCGCAGATCATGGGTGATGAAGAGGATCGCCAGATCCAGCCGGGCCTGGAGATCGCGCAGCAGTTCCAGCACCTGCGCCTGCACCGATACATCCAGCGCCGAGAGGCTTTCATCGGCGATCAGAACATCGGGCCGCATCGCCAGCGCCCGGGCAATACCGATCCTTTGCCGCTGCCCGCCGGAAAAGGCCGCCGGACGCCGCGCGTAAGCTGAGGCCTGCAGCCCGACGAGGGTCAAAAGCTCTTCGGCAACCGCGCGCGCCTTACGCGGCGGCGTGCCCGCGAGAATGGCCGCCCGCGCGATCATATCGCCGACCCGCCGTCGGGGGTTGAGGGATTCGAAAGGATCCTGAAAGATCATCTGAATGCGGCGCCGGCACTGCGCCAGATCACGCGGGTGCAGCGCAAGGATATCGGTTCCGCCGACCTCGACCCGGCCCGCTTTCGGTTCGATCAGACGGATCAGCGCCTTTGCAAGGGTAGATTTGCCCGAGCCGGATTCTCCGACAACCGAGAGAACGGTGCCGCGAAACAGCGTAAGGTTAATCTCATCAAGCGCGCGCATGGCCCCGAAGCTGTGGCAGAGCCCGGCAGCCTTCAGTGCGATCAGGCTGCGTTCCGGCGCCGGGCGCAGGCGTGGCGCCAGCCCCGGGATGGCGGCAATCAGACTGCGCGTATAGGGATGGCTTGCCGCCTCCAGCACGTCGCGCGCCGGGCCAAGTTCGACGATCACCCCGTCTTTCATCACGGCGATACGATCCGCGATATCGGCGACCACACCGAAATCATGGGTGATAAAGAGGATCCCGTGGTTATAGACGTCACGCAATTCACGGATCAGTTTCAGCACCTGCGCCTGGGTGGTCACATCAAGTGCGGTGGTCGGCTCATCGGCGACCAGAACTTTGGGGTTCAGCGCCAGGGCCATCGCAATGACCACCCGCTGACACTGACCGCCGGACAGGCAATGCGGGAATGAGGCAAGGATGCGGTCGGGATCCGGCAGATGCATTGCCTCAACCAGGGCACGGGCGCGCTTGCGGCGTTCGGCTGCGTCAAAATCGGAATGCAGCAGAAAGACTTCCTCGATCTGTTCCCCGACGGTCATTGCCGGGTTGAGCGAGGACATCGGCTCCTGAAAGATCATCGCGATATCGCGGCCGCGCATTTGCCGCAGCTGTGACTCGCTCAGCCCGGTCAGATCGGTGCCATTCAGCAGGATATGCCCCGCCACAACGTCAAGACCACGTGGCACTGCCCCCATCACCGCAGCGGAAAGGACCGATTTGCCGGAGCCGGATTCCCCGACAAGGCAGAGGATCTCGCCCGGGTACAGCTCAAGGCTGGCGCCCGAGACCGCCAGCGAACGGTCTGCACCCTCTGGCAGGCTGATGCTGAGATTTTCAAGCTTCAGAACCGGCCGGGGGGCGGTGGTGTCGCCGGGATTGACAGGATCGGTCATGACTGGCGCTCCATCCGGCCGGACACGTCTTTCAGACCGTCGGCCAGCAGGCTGAGACCAAGCATCAGCGAAGAGATCGCGAGGCATGGAAAGATGATAAGATAGGGAAATGCCATGGCCATCGCGCGGCCTTCATTGACCATGGAACCCCAGTCTGGTGTAGGAGGAGGCAGGCCAAGCCCGAGAAATCCGAGGGTCCCCAGTTTGATCGCAGTATAGCCGATCCGCAGGCAGAAATCGACGGCAAGCGGGCCAGTGGCATTTGGCAGAATATCCACCAGCATGATCCGCCAGGGGCTTTCGCCCTGGGTTCGGGCAGCGGCCACGAAATCACGGCTGGAGATATCGAGACTGATGGCCCGCACGATGCGGAAGATTGCCGGGGCGCTCGCGAATGTCACCGCGAGGATGATGTTGAGTGGCGAGGGCCCGATGACCACGATGATCAGGATGTAAAGCACAAGAACCGGGAACGAGAGCACGACATTGGCGATGAAAGACAGGACCATATCGGTGCGCCCGCGCTGATAGCCTGCGGCAAGTCCGGCACTGATCCCCACAGCATAGGCGGTCAGGGTGGCCAGTGTCGCATAGACCACCACGGTTCGGGCGCCGTAGATCAGCCGCGACAGGATATCGCGTCCCACGAGATCGGTGCCCAGCCAGAACATTCCGCCGGCCGGATCCGGGGTCAGCGGCTGTGCCAGTGGTTGCAGCATGCGCAGCGGATCATAGGGGGCGATCAGCGGCGCCAGCAGGGCGATGAGCAGCCAGGCGAGCGAGATGCCGCCCCCGATAAGCACCATTGGGTGGCGCAGATAGGCTTTGAGTTTGCTGTCAGGCATCTGTCACCCCCGCGCTGCGTTCAGCACCAGAGAGGCTGATGCGGGGATTGAGCCAGACATAGGCGAGGTCAGAGAGGATCTGAGACAGCACGACAACCACGACGCTGACCATGGCGCAGGCCTCGATCAGGTAGATATCGCTGTTCAGCGCCGCATCGTAGAGAAGCGAGCCGAAGCCTTTATAGGCAAAGAAAACCTCGACCACGATCACGCCGGAAAGCAGCCAGGGCACCTGCATCATCACCACGGTAGCGGGCACAATCAGCGCATTACGCAATGCATGGCGGAACACGATCCGGAAGGTGCCGGCCCCTTTCAGCCGGGCAGTGCGCACATAATGCGAGGCCATTACCTCGGCCATCGCGGTGCGCGTGATGCGTGCAAGATAACCGGTCGAGTAAAGCGCCAGAACGGCGACCGGCAGCACCAACTCGCTGAGGGAAAATCCGGTCAGCATGGTGCTGGTGCCGGGCAATACCCCAAGCCAGAACACAAAGATGGCCGAGAGCAGGACCGCCGAGGCAAAATCGGGCACAGAGGTCGAGAGGATCGCAAATACCGAAACAACGCGGTCCATCACCGAATTGGGCCGCATGCCGGCAATCACCCCCAGCAGAAGCGCGGTCGGGACCATCACCAGCAGGGCACAGGCGCCCAGCAGCAGCGAGGCGCCCAGCCTTGCCGGAATGATCTCGATCACCGGGGCCCGGAAGTGACTGGAGAGGCCCCAGTCACCTGACAGGAACGCGACAAGCCAGCGGCCGTAGCGCAGCACAAGCGGGTCACGATAGCCATTGGCCAAAAGCCAGGCCTCCCGCTGTTCTCCGGTCGAGAACTGCCCCAGCACCTTGGCGGCGACATCGTCGACATTCACCTCCAGCGCAAGGTAGACCAGTATCGAGACGGTCAGCATTGTTGCCGCAGCCCAGCCGAGCTTGCGGAGTAAAAAAGCAGTCATTCGCGTCCTGTTCTTTCCGGGGGTTC
This sequence comes from Pseudomonas sp. GX19020, assembly GCF_023371075.1. Classification (NCBI taxonomy): domain Bacteria; kingdom Pseudomonadati; phylum Pseudomonadota; class Gammaproteobacteria; order Pseudomonadales; family Pseudomonadaceae; genus Pseudomonas; species Pseudomonas sp. GX19020. The sequence continues at coordinate 424,606 of NZ_JAMCCR010000001.1, read as the reverse complement.
AGATCATTGCGTCTGATGCGGGCGTGGTGGTCTCAGGAAGTGACCCAGACCCGGTCCATCCGGTAGTAATGCGAGGGATGGAAATCATAATCCTGTACCCGTTCGGTGCAGGCCGAGAATTCCTTGGGCCAGAAGGGCTGCACGATAACGGCAGCATCGCGCAGAATGGTCTGGACCTCCTGCATGGCGGCCGCGCGCTCCTCCGGGTCGATGATCGTCATTGCCCTGTCGAGGGCTGCGTCAAATTCGGGGCTGGCAAAAGCACTCTCATTCCATGCACCGCCGCTGCGATAGGCAAGATTGAGCGTCATCACCCCCAGGGGCCGGTGCGCCCAATAGGTCAGGCCAAAAGGCACCTTGTTCCAGACCGGCCAGTATTGCGTCGAGGGCAGGACATTCAGCGTCAGCCGGATCCCCGCCTCTGCCAGATTTTGCTGCAGAACCTGGGCGGTATCCTGTTCCCATTTGCCCTGGGTATTGCCCAGCACCAGTTCCAGATCGATGCCGTTCGGGTAGCCGGCATCGGCCAGCAGCGCCCGCGCCTTTTCGACATCACGCGCAATAGGGGGCAGCGGGAAATGATCGGGGTGTTTGGGCGAGACATGATAATTGCCGCCGACCACGCCTTCTCCGCGATAGGCAATTGCCAGCATCTGATCATTGTCGGCGGCAAGCTGCACCGCCTGGCGCACCCTGATATCGTCGAAAGGTTTCTCATCGGTCTTCATCCGCATCACGATCGTATGCGCAGGTTCAGACCGCAGCAGACGGACGCCGGGAAGTTTGGAAATGATATCGACATCGGTGATCGCGGCGCGGAAGATCACATCGATCTGATCGCTGGCCAGCGCCGCAAGCTGTGTGGTCACATCTGCGCCGACATCGACATAGATGATCCGGTCAAGATAGGCCGGTTCTCCCCAGTAATCGGCGCGCTTTTCAAAGACCGCCTGACGGCTGACTTCATAGGTTTTCAGCGCGAAGGGACCGGTGCCGACCGGATTTGCCGGCCAATTGGCGCCGTTCTTTTCGAAATCGCGATGCAGCATCGGGCAATTATAAGCGTAAAGCTGTTCGGGCAGCGAAACGACACCGCGTGACAGCGTCAGGCGCAGCGAGTGTTCACCGGTCTTTTCGACTTTTTCGATCGCCGAAAAGGCGGTTTTGTTTGAGGATTGCGATTCAGGCGCGATCCAGCGCGCAATGTTGAACACCACATCATCGGCGGTGAACGCATCGCCATTTGACCATTTTGCGCGGTCATCCAGCTCGAAATCCCAGATTTTCAGATCATCTGAGGGCGTCCAGCTTTTGGCCAGATAGGGATGCGTGATGTTTTCGCTGTCGACATAGGTCAGGTATTCAAGGCTGTTGCGGAAAAGGTTTGAGGCCTCTGTCCAGCTGGTCAGCATCGGGTCGGTGATTTCCTGGACCGTCATGCCAAAGCGCAATTCGCCGCCCGCCACCGGCAGCTTTGTGTCATCAGCGCGTGCCGCCCCGCCGGTGATCCCGGTGAAGGCCGCCGCAGAAGCCGCCGAGACCCCGAGCCAGGACATCGTGCGCAGGAACGCCCGCCGGTCGAGGCCGTTATCGCTGTATTTCCGGCACAGATCTTCGACCTCCGGGTGAAGGGGCTTGCCGCTGTTCATTTTGAGAATGGTCATGACGTTCCTGTTGGCGAATTATTTTTTGATTTGCGGTCGGTCGCCGCTGCGAAATCCGGGATGGATGCAGCGCCCCCGCTTATTGCTGCAACCTAGGTGCAACATTTGCGCTGCCACAAGCAGAGTAATGAGATCGGGGGATCTATAAAAAGCAGGTCATGCTTATGTATTTTAAAACAATAAATTACACGAAATTCTGGCATGCGAGGCCCTGCCGGCCACCCCTGTCGGTCGGCAAGGTCGGAGCGCGCTCCGTCAAAATCTGGACCTGACCCGCCCGTCTTGTGACCGGCAGATCCGGGCCACTCTGTTGCCTCAGGTGCTGGCCCAGACGGGCCGCGGCCCGGCTCTGCCTACTGACCTGCTTCCCGGTCGGATTTGCAGAATTGCTGGATCAGCCAGTTCCGGAACAGCGCAACGGCCGTGTCCTCCAACGCTTCGGCATCACAGACCAGATAGTATCCATAGCCCGGTGTCAGCCGCAGCGGCGAAGGACAGATCAGGTTTCCCGAAGCGATCTCCGGCCGAAACGGGGTCGGGTCCAGCAATGCGATCCCATTGCCGTTCTGCGCATAACGGATCGCGAGCTCGGCCGTGTCAAAGGTCAGTCCTCGCGCAACAGTGCCGCGCAGACCGTGCACGCCGGCAAACTGCTTCCAGAGCGAAAAACGGTCACCGTCATCGACGCGGACGTGCAAAAGCTCGTTGCGGCTGAGGAATGAATCCAGGGCTTCGCTGCTGTCCAGCGGACCCTCGCTTACCAGGTCGGGATGACAGATCAGGGTGCTTTCAACCTGCCAGAGCAGATTGATCACCTTATCGCTGATGATCGGGCGGGAGTAGATTACAGCAGCATCGGGCGGGTTGCTCTGATGCTGTGGCAGTGTCAGGCAACTGATGTCCAGCGTGATCCCCGGGCAGAGCTGGCGGAAATCCTTAAGCGCAGATACTGCCAGCAGGCTCGCGAAGCTCGGGGCGAAATAGATGCGCAGCACGCGCATTTCGGTGCTCTGTGCGCCAATCTCGTCGAGCGTCAGGCTCAGCCGGTCAAAGGATTTCCGCACCGAACTCAGCAGCTTTTCCGCCGCAGGCGTCAACTCGATGCCACGCGGGTGGCGCTCGAACAAAGACACACCCGCCGCATGTTCGAGGGTTGCGACATGGCGGGATAACGAGCTTTGCGCGACGTTCAGACTGTCGGCTGCGGCGCGGAAACTGCCCTGAAGCGCGACCTCCTCAAAGGCCCGAAGCGCGTTTAGGGGCAGGCGTCTGCGATCCATAGAATTGCCCCCGGAGGTTTTGGCGCAATACACGGCACCGCCGGGGGCATGTCAACCGGCCTGCTGCAGGGCAGAATCCGGAGCGGCGCAGCAGGGCCTTGTACCGGACCGCACTCCTGTGTCAGCGTGGCCGGCCCTTCGGCGCGCCGATCGCGATGTTGCGGCAGAACAGATCACCTCTCGATGACTTTGTTGCGCTATCCCTGTGAGCTTCGGTTTCATGTTTGTCAGTCAGCAGGTCAGATCGGCGCCACGAGCAAGCCCGCTCCCCTCTTCCGCACAACGAACTGGTCCGGCTACAGCCAGGCTCAGAAGCGCCGTGGCTCGCTGCCAGTATGGCTTGACCCGGGAATGTCATGGTTCGCGGCCCCGAACGGCAAGGCGGGTCATTCTGAGTGGCTTTCGGCAGCAGCCGTCCGGGCCGCCCTCATCAACCGCTACAACAACCACCGCTGCCATGAGAGTGCCGGCAACCTAAGCCCGGCAACGGCTGTTGTGGTGGTGACGAGAACATCCTGGCCAAAAGGAGATGCATCAAACTGCATATTACCTCAAACCGCCGCTTGAACCATCAGCCCAAGGCCGCATGATCTGAAACCGGTCAGACGCTGCCCTTCGCGCCAGAATTAGGCCGCCTGTTCCAAATCCTTTGACGACGAATATGTGCCACGTCGCTGTGTTGCCCCGGGGCGCGCCGCCGATCCATCACGTTGGCTCCATTGCACAAACAGGCGTGACTGCATCTGCCGCCGCCATGGGCATTCGCGGCCCGAATTCAGAGATCCCAGTAGGAATGCGCGCGTCCTTGCGGATCGGTAACAGTCCAGCTGCCATCCCTGTGGTCTTGCAGATAGCCGGGGCCAACCGGAACCTTTCCAAAACCGCCGGGAATGTCCAGGACATAGGTCGGCAGCGCCGTGCCGGAGAGCCGTCCCCGCAAAGCGGCAAAGATTTCCTGGCCCTCGTGCAGGCTCAGACGGAAATGGCCGGTGCCCTTCGCGAGATCGGGGTGATGCAGATAATAGGGCTTCACCCGGTTGCGGATCAAAGTACGGAACAACTGCTCCAGCGTGTCGGGATCGGCATTGACCCCCTTCAGCAGCACGGTCTGCGACAGGAGCGGCACGCCCGCCCGGGTCAGCCGCGCGAGTGCCGCACTGGCCGCAGGGGTAATCTCATCGGCATGGTTCGTATGCAGCACCAGCCAGACCACCGGCCGGATCTGCATCGCCTGCGTCAGGTCTTCGGTGATCTTCTCCGGCGCCACGACCGGGATGCGGGTATGGAAGCGGATCACCTCGACACTCGGGATCTCTGCCAGTCGGGCCAGCATATCCTTCAGGCGCCGCGCGGACAGGGTCAGCGGATCGCCGCCGGTCAGGATCACCTCCCAGATCTGCGGATGGTCGCGCAGATAGTCGAGCACGCGGGTGAATTCCGCCTCCTCCAGCTGACCGTTTTCGCCCACCGCCTCACGTCGGAAGCAAAAACGGCAATAGACCTCGCAGATCTGCGTCGTGTGCAGGATCACGCGGTCGGGGTAGCGATGCGTCAGGCCGGGCACCGGGCGATGCACGTCATCGCCAATCGGGTCGATCAGCTCTTCCGGGAGGATAGTCAGCTCGCGCGGGTCGGGAAGGAATTGCGCTCTGACACCGTCAGATTCTATCTGCCGCATCGCGGGGCTCAGCCGCACCCGGAATTCCGCCGCGACCTGCTCAAGCTCTGCCCGTTGGGCCCCGGGGCTCAGACCCTCGCGGATCAGCCCGTCAACAGTGGTCAGCGCGCCCTGAGCCTGCGCCTTGCCGGGGGGAGACTGGTCATTCATGGCGCGGGCAATAACCTCACCCGCGCCTCCCGGCAAGCGCGGGCTTTACTGCAGCCTCAGTTCCGCCGTCACCCTGCGCCATTCCGCCGGCCCGATCTGCCGGCGATGCGTGAAGCGCACGGAATGCAGCGGCCCTTCGATATTCGTCTGCCAGTATTCAATGAAGCGAAACAGTTCGGGGTAATCCGGCGCCAGATCATAAGTCTGCCAGATGAACGTGTTGAGCACCGACCTGTAATCCGGCATCCGGTAGAAAATCTCGGCCGTGGTGAGCCCGTAGCCTTGCAGCATGAGGCTGGTTTCGTTGTGCTGCCCCTCACCTGCCCGCCCCTCACCTGCCCGCCTGTCGCCGATCCGCCTGTCGCCTTCTTTCATGTTCTGTGCCTCCGCTCATCCTCCCGTTCAGGAAAGCATGACAGATATGAATATAAGGTCAATAAAATCAACGACCTGTCACTCGCCCTGCCCCTGTGATGACAGCAGAGATGACAGGAGACCGCCCCGACCATTGCGGCCACCATTGCACCCAATGGCTGGTATGGTGTAACTTCTGCTCAACTAAATGCGGGCCAGGGGACACGTTCCCGAAAGACCCGGCCGAGACAAAGAAGGCGTACCGTGTCAGACACTCCGGAAGATATTGAAAACGCTGGTGAAATCCCTGAAAAGCCGGTCTATCACGGCCCGCAGGTCGATATCACCCAGGAGATGCGGACCGCCTATCTCGACTACGCGATGTCGGTCATCGTCTCGCGCGCAATCCCCGATCTGCGCGACGGGCTGAAGCCGGTGCATCGCCGCGTGCTGTTCGCGATGCACGAAAGCAACAACGCCCATGACAAGCCCTATCGCAAATCGGCCCGTCCGGTCGGCGATACGATGGGCAAATACCACCCGCATGGCGACAGCTCGATTTACGACGCGCTGGTTCGGATGGCGCAGCCCTTCAGCATGTCGCTGAAACTCCTTGATGGGCAAGGGAATTTCGGGTCGATGGATGGCGATCCGCCAGCCGCGATGCGCTATACCGAAGTCCGGATGGACAAGCCCGCCGCCTTTCTGCTGGCCGATATCGACAAAGATACGGTCGATTTCCAGGACAATTACGACGGCAAGGACCGCGAGCCGACGGTGCTTCCCTCCCGCTACCCGAACATGCTGGTCAACGGCACCGAAGGGATTGCGGTCGGCATGGCGACGCGGATCCCGCCGCACAACCTCGGCGAGGTGATCGACGCCACGCTGGCGATGATAGAAAACCCGGATATCTCCATGGAATCGCTCATGGAAATGCTTCCGGCGCCAGATTTTCCGACCGGGGGTCTGATCCTTGGTCGTTCGGGCGTGCGCAAGGCCTATCTCGAAGGGCGCGGCTCGGTGATCATCCGGGCGAAAACCCATGTCGAAGAGTTGCGCAAAGATCGCTGGGCAATCATCGTCGATGAGATCCCCTATCAGGTCAACAAGGCCTCGATGATCGAGAAGATCGCCGAAGCGGTGCGCGACAAGCGGATCGACGGGATCTCCTCGATTGCCGACGAGTCGGACCGTGTCGGCGTGCGGGTGGTGATCGAGCTGAAACGCGACGCCACACCCGATGTGGTGCTGAACCAGCTCTGGCGGTTCTCGCCGATGCAGGTGCATTTCGGCTGCAATATGCTGGCGCTGGTGGGCGGCAAGCCCGAGACCCTGACGCTTCGGGATTTTCTCAGCCATTTCCTTGTGTTCCGCGAAGAAGTTGTCGCACGCCGCACCGCTTTCGAACTGCGGAAAGCGCGCGAGCGCAGCCATATTCTCTGCGGTCTCGCGGTTGCGGTGTCGAATGTCGATGAGGTTGTGGCGACGATCCGCTCCTCTGCCGATCCGGCCGAGGCGCGCGAGCGGCTGATGACCCGCAACTGGCCCGCGCATGATATCGCGGCCTATATCCGGCTGATCGACGATCCCGGCCATAAGATGAACGAGGATGGGACCTATAATCTCTCGGAGACCCAGGCCCGGGCGATCCTTGAACTGCGCCTGCAGCGCCTGACTGCGCTCGGCGTCAAGGAAGTGACCGACGAGCTGGAAGAACTTGCCGGCAAGATCAAGGATTTCCTTGATATTCTCTCGTCCCGTGATCGGATCATGGGGATCATTTCCGATGAGCTGACCGAAGTTCGCTCGCTCTTCGCCGTGCCGCGCCGCACCCAGATCGCCGATTGGGAAGGCGATATGGATGACGAGGATCTGATCGAGCGTGAGGATATGGTCGTGACCATCACCTCGGGCGGCTATATCAAGCGCACGCCGCTGGCCGAATTCCGCCAGCAGAACCGTGGCGGCAAGGGTCTGTCTTCCATGCAGACCAAGGAAGATGATGTCGTCACAACGCTTTTCGTAGCAAATACACATACCTGGCTCTTGTTCTTCACAACATCCGGTATGGTCTACAAACTCAAGACCTGGCGGCTTCCGGTGGCGGGCCGCAATGCCAAAGGCAAGGCGCTGGTCAATATCCTGCCGATCGATCCCGGCGTCTCTATCGCCGCGCTGATGCCGGTCGATGTGCCGGAAGACGAGTGGGACAAGCTGCAGATCGTTTTCGCAACCTCGGATGGCGATGTGCGGCAGAATGATCTGTCGGACTTCACCAATGTGATGCGCAATGGCAAGATCGCGATGAAACTGCCTGAAAACGTTACACTTGTGAACGCAGCCATCGCCGATGAGAATGATGACGTCATGCTGGTGACGGCATCGGGTCGCGCCATCCGCTTCTCGACGCAAGAGATCCGCGTGTTCAAGTCGCGCGGCTCGACCGGCGTGCGCGGCATCCGGCTGAACGGCGAGGATAAGGTCGTCTCGATGTCGATCATCCGCCATTTCGAAGCCGATCCGGCCGAGCGTGCCGCCTATCTGAAGCAGCGCCGCCTTGTCGCGGGTGTGACCGAAGAGATCGAGGCGGATGATGAGGACGTGGCCGCAGCGGGCCAGCTTTCGACCGAGCGTTATGCTGAAATGTCAGCGGCCGAGGATCTGATCCTCACCATCACCGCGCGCGGTCTCGGCAAGCTCTCGTCCAGCCATGACTACCCGGTGCGCGGTCGTGGCGGTCAGGGCGTGACCGCCTTCGCCAAATCCATGCCTGGTGGGCCGCTGGTGGCCTCCTTCCCGGTCGATCTTTCCGATCAGATCATGCTCGCGACTTCTTCCGGCCAGTCGATCCGGGTGCCGGTGGACCAGATTTCTTTCCGCTCGCGGTCGGCTGGGGGCGTGAAGGTTCTGAATACCGGCGGCGAGGAAGAGGTGGTTTCGGTCGCCCGCATCGCCGAGCAGGAGGGCGTCGGCGCGGCGGACACGACGGTTCCCGATACAGCGTCTTCTGACACGCCGGCGCCTGACGTGCCGCCCGAGACCGCCCCGGAATGATGTGACGGCCCGCCCCTGTGGCGGGCCGTTTCATTTTAACCCGATGGTAAATTTTCGCTGTTTCACTTGCTCCGGGCGGCTGGCCCGAGGGAGGAAACGGTGCATCTTTACCATTGCCTGATCGAACTGCGGCCGGAGGCACGGGCCCTGGCATTCGCGGCCGCCGTCGCCGCCTGGATGGATCATCTGCACGGCAAGGGCCTGGTGAGCGACTGGCGGCTTCTGCGTCGCAAACTGGGGCTTGCTTCGGGGCAGCATACCGATTTCCTGCTGGAGATTGAGCTGCCTGGCCTTGCCGGCCTCGACACCGCTTTCGCAGGTCTCGCCGCCAGCGATGATGAGGCGCTGCGCCGCTACGACCAGATGCATGGCATGATCGCCCATGCCGATGTCGGCCTCTACCGGAACTGGCCCGATCCTGCGCAACGCGAACGCATCGCCCTGATCTGAGGAGTTGAACTGTCGGCAAGGCAGGGCTACATCGCGAGCCATGGAAAAGCTCCACATCATCGGCGGCGGCATGGCCGGATCCGAGGCCGCCTGGCAGGCGGCTGAGGCCGGCGTCCCGGTCGTCCTGCACGAAATGCGCCCCTCTGTGGGCACATTCGCGCATCGCACCGGCGATTTCGCCGAAATGGTCTGTTCGAACTCCTTCCGCTCGGATGATGATGAGCGGAATGCCGTCGGCCTGCTGCATTGGGAAATGCAGGCGGCGGGCGGGTTGATCATGGAAATGGCCCGTCACCACCGTCTGCCGGCAGGTGGCGCATTGGCCGTTGACCGCGACGCCTTTTCGGCTTCGGTGACGGAACGGCTGCGCGCACATCCGATGATCTCATTCGACCCCGGCGAGATCCGCGCCCTTCCCGAAGACGGTCACTGGATCATCGCGACCGGCCCGCTGACCTCCGGCGCCCTGGCCGAAGCAATCCGCGCCGAGACCGGGGCGGACAGCCTCGCTTTTTTCGACGCCATCGCACCCATCGTTTACGCGGAATCGGTCGATATGTCGGTCGCCTGGCGCCAGTCCCGCTATGACAAGGGCGAGACCGAAGAGGAACAGAAGGCCTATCTCAACTGCCCGATGACGCGGGAGCAATATGAGGCTTTCATCGACGCGCTGCTGGCCGCCGAGAAAACCGAATTCCATGAAGGCGAAACGGCCGGCTATTTCGACGGCTGCCTGCCGATCGAGGTCATGGCCGAACGCGGGCGCGAGACGCTGCGCTTCGGGCCGATGAAGCCGGTCGGCCTGACCAATGAACATGATCCCGAAACCAAAGCCTATGCGGTGGTTCAGCTGCGCCGCGACAATGCGCTCGGGACGCTCTATAATATCGTGGGCTTCCAGACCAAGATGAAATACGGCGCACAAACCGCTGTTTTCAAAATGATTCCCGGACTTGAGAATGCTTCGTTTGCCCGTCTCGGCGGCATTCACCGCAATACATTCATCAACTCGCCGACGCTGCTCGATGGCCGGATGCGGCTGAAGTCTCGTCCGAATATCCGTTTCGCCGGTCAGATCACCGGGGTCGAGGGCTATGTCGAATCTGCTGCGATGGGCCTGCTCGCCGGCCGTATGGCAGCAGCTGAGATTAAGGGCCAGGATCTGCCGCCACCCCCTGCCGATACCGCGATGGGCGCGCTGATCACCCATATCACCGGTGGCGCCGAGGCAAAAACCTTCCAGCCGATGAATGTCAATTTCGGCCTCTTCCCCCCGATTGATGCCAAAGGCGGGCGCCGCGGTCGCAAGGATCGCTACAAGGCCTATACTGACCGCGCGAAAGACGCTTTCACAGAATGGCTCGGGTAACCCGTTTCGCGCCATCGCCAACCGGGCCGCTTCATCTGGGCCATGCATTCGCGGCGCTGACCGCAGCCGCGCGCGGTGATCGCTTTCTTCTCAGGATTGAAGATATCGATACCGCCCGCGCGCGGTCCGATTACGAGACCGCCATATATGATGATCTCAGCTGGCTGGGGCTGCACTGGGAAGCCCCGGTTCTGCGGCAGTCAGAGCGCCTTAACTTATACCGGCAAACAGTTGACAGTCTTGAAAAAAGCGGCCTGACCTATCATTGCACCTGCACCAGGGGCGATATTCGCGCCGCCCTTTCGGCGCCACAGGAAGGCGCGCCTGTGATCGGGCCGGATGGACCGGTCTATCCCGGCACCTGCCGCCATGCCGGCCACCGGGACGGCGCAATCCGTCTCGATATGGCGAAAGCCATGGCGCGCGCCGGCGACGTCACCTTCACCGATACAGGTCGTCAGCCGGGCCTTCATCGTCGCGATGCTGAACAGATGGTCGCTGAGATCGGCGATATTGTTCTGGCGCGCCGCGACATCGGGACCTCTTATCACATTGCTGTCGTGACCGATGACGCCGCCCAGGGCATCACCGAAATCACCCGTGGCGAAGACCTGTTCGAGGCCACCTTCATCCACGCCCTCCTGATCCGCCTGCTCGGCCTGCCCCAGCCGCTCTGGCATCATCATCGCCTGATCCGTGACGACAGCGGCAAGCGTCTTGCCAAGCGCGATGACGCCCGTGCGCTTGCAAAATACCGCGAGGACGGCGCTACGCCCGGTGATATCCGCCGGATGCTCGGCATGTCTCTTCCCGGAGACTGAGCACTCCCGCCAGAGGTGAAGGCAAGCCTCAGACTACCGGCTTCATCAGCTCGATCTCATCCCCGGTCTCTACCCCGGTATAAAAACACGACCGCCGGTTGGTATGGCAGGCCGGCCCGGTCTGATCCACAAGCGCCAGCAGACAATCGCGATCACAATCCACCCGGAGCCCGACCAGCCGCTGCACATGGCCCGAGCTTTCCCCCTTGATCCAGAACGCCTGACGCGAGCGCGACCAATAGGTCACCCTGCCCGTCTCTAGCGTCTTCGCCACCGCCTCTGCGTTCATCCAGGCCAGCATCAGCACCTCGCCTGTGTCATGCTGCTGAGCGATACAGGCGACCAGCCCATTGGCATCGAATTTCAGACTGGCGGGATCAAAGCTCATGGTCTTCTCCTTGGCGCGGACGCTTCGTCCGATTACATAGACGTCAGGCAAGGCAGGCCACAAGGGCAGCCTATCGGCAAAGGCGACGGCGATGAGCGACAGCGATCTGATCTCGCTATATTCCGGTAAGATTCTCGAACTGGCGGCGAATATCCCGCTGGCCGGACGGCTTGATGCGCCACAGGGAAGCGCGAAAAAGCGCTCTCCCACCTGCGGATCGACCGTGACGGTCGACCTGACGCTGCAGGACGGACGGGTTGCGGAATATGCGCAAGAGGTGCGGGCCTGCGCCCTCGGCCAGGCCTCTGCCGCGATTTTTGGCCGTGCTGTGATCGGGCGCAGCGCGCAGGACCTGCATCAGGCCCGCGACGCCGTTGCCGCCATGCTGAAAGACGGAGCTGAACCGCCGCCCGCGCCTTTCGATCTTTACGAGGTGCTGATCCCGGCGCGGGACTTCCGCAATCGTCATGCCTCGATCCTGCTGGTGCTCGACGCCGCCTGCGAAGCTGTCGACAAAGCCCGGCAGGCCTAAAAAAAACCGCCGCGCGTCGGGATATGACGGCGGCGGAAGTCAAGCGTGTCTGGGACATGCGGGGATCTGCGGGACAGGTGCAGATCAGGGGCCTTCGGATCGGGACAGAGAAGGCCGGTGCATGTCTGGGGTCAGACCGCAGGCAGAAACTCGTATGCGCTCAGCCAGCGACGGGCAGCGCGAGGGCAACAAACAAAAGCGCGAAGAGGGCAAAGACGCCAAGAATATCCTCGGCCGCGCGGATATCTGCGCTGCGGCGAACGGCTTTCAGTCGGGCGATCATCTTCACTTCCTCCTGCTCTCTGTTTTGTTGCCATATTGTTCTCACATGATTCATGAGTTGTAAAGAACTAAAGTGGAACATTTGAGAACATAACAGGTTGCAGGTGTTCTCCTTATGCGGCGGACGCCTCCACGCCCGCCGAATACGGGTTCAGCCGACCGTCAAAAGCCGGATCGCCCGATCCTGATCCAGCAGCCACAAAAGATGTCGTGCCGCTTTACCGCGCGGGCTGTCGAGCGTCGGATCATCGTGCAAAAGTTTGCGCGCATCCGATTGCGCCACCGCCATCAGCGCCGATTGCCGTTCCAGATCGGCGACGCGGAACCTGGGCAGGCCCGATTGCGCGGTGCCGATCAGATCCCCGGCACCGCGCATCGCGAGATCTTCCTCGGCGATGCGGAAGCCGTCTTCCGTATCGCGCAGCGTCTTGAGACGGCGCTCGCCGCTTTCACTCAAGGGCGGCTGATACATCATCAGACAGGTCGATTCCGCGGCCCCTCGCCCGACCCGCCCCCGGAGCTGATGCAGTTGTGCAAGGCCGAAGGTCTCGGCGCGCTCGATCACCATGATCGAGGCATTGGGCACGTTGACCCCGACCTCGATCACCGTCGTCGCCACCAGAACGCCGGTCTCTCCGGCCACAAACCGCGCCATAGCGGCATCCTTGGCCGCAGGCGGCATCTGTCCATGAACCAGCCCGACCCGACCCTCACCCAAAGCGGCGCGCAGATGGGCAAACCGTTCCTCGGCCGAGGCCAGATCAACAAGCTCGCTTTCCTCGACCAGCGGGCAGACCCAATAGGCCTGACGCCCGGCTGCCACCGCCTGGGCCAGATGGGCCACCACCTCGTCAATCCGGCTTGTGGTCACCAGCACCGTCCTGACCGGTTTGCGGCCCGGCGGTTTTTCATCCAGCACCGAGACGTCCATATCGCCGTAAGAGGCCAGGGCAAGGCTGCGCGGAATCGGTGTCGCGGTCATCACCAGCACATCCGCCGCCTCGCCCTTGGCGCCCAGTTCCATCCGCTGTGCCACGCCAAAGCGATGCTGTTCATCGATCACTGCGAGACGCAGATTATGAAAAACCACGTCCTTCTGGAAAACGGCATGGGTGCCGACCAGGATCTGGATCTCTCCCGCCGCAAGAGCCGCCAGTTTGGCCACCCGGTCACTGCCCCGGTCGCGCCCGGTCAGGAGTTCCATCCGGATGCCGGCCTTGCCTGCGAGATCCGCCAGCCCCTCATAATGCTGGCGCGCGAGGATCTCGGTCGGAGCCATCAGCACACCCTGCCCGCCCGCCTCGACCGCCACCGCCAGTGCCATCAGCGCCACCAGCGTTTTTCCGGCACCGACATCGCCCTGCAACAGCCGGTTCATCCGCAACGGCGCGGCCATATCTGCGGCGATCTCGGTAACCGCACGCTGCTGCGCGGCTGTCGGCCGATAGGGAAAACCGGCTAAAAGCCGCGCGCGCAGCCCTCCATCGCCCCGGCTCTGAATCCCACGCCCGCGCCGCATCCGCGCCCGCGCAAGTGACAGCGTCAGCTGATGCGCGAATAGTTCATCATAGGCGAGCCGCGCCCGGGCCGGATCTTCCGCCGCCAGATCCTGCGTGCTTGTGGGACGATGGGCCTGGGTGATCGCGGCAGACCAGGCAGGCCAGCCCTCGCGCGCCATCAGCCCGGGGTCGATCCATTCCGCCAGATCCGGCAACCGGGCCAGCGCCGAAACCATCGCTTTCTGCACCGTTTTCTGCGTGATGCCTGCCGTGAGTGGATAGACCGGTTCCCATCCCGGCAGCGATCCCGCCTCTTCCGGTGCCAGCACGTGATCGGGATGCACGATGCGGATCGCAAAATCAGTGGCTTCGGCCTTGCCGGAAATCACCCGGCGCACGCCCTCCGGCAGGATGCGCTGCAGATAATCACCGCGCGCATGGAAGAAGACCAGTTCCAGCGCCGCGCCCTCATCATCGCGGCAATGCACCACTGTCGGCGCCGAGCGGGTGCGCCCCGGCTGATGGCGCAGCACCTCGACCGCGATGGTCACCGTTGTGGGCAAAACATAGTCGCGAATGCCGGCGCGCAGACTGCGATCGATGCCGCTGTAAGGCAGCAGGTACAAAAGATCCTTCGGGCGGCTGACCGCCAGCCCTTCAAACGCCTTCGCGCTTTTTGCACCGACGCCGTCCAGCGTCTCCAGATCCGCGAAAAGCGGAAAGAGCGCCTCAGGACGGCTCATGCGCCGGTCTCTCCTGGCTGACCAGCCGCCAGATCGCCGATCAACACGAGCCAGCCATCCTCATCGAGCGTGCGGATGTTCAGCTTTGCCGCTTCCTTCAGCTTGGAGCCGGCGCCGGGCCCGGCCACCAGAAGATCGGTTTTGGCTGAAACCGAACCCGCAACCTTCGCCCCCAGCGATTCTGCGCGGGCCTTGGCCTCGGCCCGGGTCATTTTCTCAAGCGAGCCGGTGAAAACGACGGTCAGGCCCGCCACCGGGCTTTGGGTCGCTCGTTTAGCTGGCGGAGTGATCTCTTTAAGCTGCGCCACGAGATCATCGACCGCCTGGCGCTCATGCCCGCCAGGCGCCAGCGCGGTCACCAGCGAGACCGCCAGAACCGCGCCGATCCCGTCGATTGACAAAAGCTCCTGCCAGGCGGCAAGCGTCGCCGGGTCCAGCGCATCCTGATCCCAGATCACCGCACGGGCCTTTGCCGGCTGCGCCCGCCGCCCCGCATCACGGGCGGCGATACGCTCTTCCGCCTCGGCCTCATCCGCCGCGATCTGGCGCAAGGCGGCCGGATGGGCGATGTCGATGGCCGATGCCAGGAAGGTCCAGGACTGGTAATGCCGCGCCAGATCCCGCGCGGCCACCTCACCGACATCACGGATGCCAAGCGCGAAGAGGAAGCGTTCAAAGCCTATCGTCCGGCGCTCGTCGATAGCGGCCCAGAGCTTCCTGACCGAGGTCTCGCCAAAACCATCGCGGTTCTTCAGCTTTTGCAGCGGGTTAGCGGTGTCACGAGCCTCAAGCGTAAAGATATCAGCCGGCGTTTTCACTGGCAGAAGATCATCGAGATAGAACAGCTCAACCTGTTTCGCGCCGAGGCCCTCAATGTCAAATGCATTGCGACTGACGAAATGTTTCAGCCTTTCAACACCTTGCGCGGGACAGATCAGTCCGCCAGTGCAGCGACGCACGGAATCTTCGGGGGCACGGATCGCCGGGCTGCCGCATTGCGGACAGGTCTCGGGGAAGACATAGGGGATCGCGCCTTCGGGCCGTTTCGCCAGATCGACATCCGCAATCTTCGGGATCACATCACCGGCACGGTAGACCTGGACGAAATCGCCGATCCGGATATCCTTGCCGCCGCGGATCTCTTCCCCGGCCGAATTGCGGCCATGAATGTAATCCTCATTATGCAGCGTGGCATTCGAGACCACCACACCACCCACCGTCACCGGCACCAGACGTGCAACCGGCGAGAGCGCGCCGGTGCGACCGACCTGAATGTCGATGGCCTCAAGCCAGGTCCAGGCGAGTTCGGCCGGGAATTTATGCGCAATCGCCCAGCGGGGCGTGGTCGAGCGAAACCCCAGCCGCGCCTGCAGCGCCAGATCATCAACCTTGTAAACCACGCCGTCGATGTCATAGCCAAGCCCGGCCCGCAATTCACCGATATGGCGATACTGCGCCAGCATTTCCTCTGGCCCCGCACAAAGCCGTGTCAGAGGATTGGTCTGGAACCCCAGTTCCGCAAGGCGCCGGATCGCGCCCGACTGGCTGTTCGCGAGGGGCGCCGACACCTCCCCCCAGGCATAGGCAAAGAACTTGAGCGGGCGGCTCGCGGTGATCCGCGCATCGAGCTGGCGCAGGCTGCCAGCGGCCGCATTGCGCGGATTGGCAAAGGTTTTTTCCCCGAGCTCTTCCTGGCGGCTGTTCAGCGCCGCGAAATCCGCATGGGACATATAGACCTCGCCCCGCACCTCCATAATCTCCGGCGCCCCGGAAACCATATGCGGGATATCGGCAATCGTGAGCGCATTCGCGGTCACATTCTCCCCCGTTGCGCCATCCCCCCTGGTCGCGGCCTGGACCAGCCGCCCCGATTCGTAGCGCAAGGAAAGCGAGAGCCCGTCTATCTTCGGCTCTGCAGTATAGCTCACCCCGCCGGAATGGTTGAGGAAGGACCGTACCCTGTCGTCGAAATCCGAGACATCGCTGTCATCGAACGCATTTTCGAGACTGAGCATTGCGACGCGATGCGCAACCTTGCCGAACCCCTCCACCGGCGCAGCGCCAATCTGATCACTGGCACTGTCAGCCCGTTTCATCGCGGGAAAGCGCGCCTCGATCGCCGCATTGCGGCGCTTCAGCTGATCATATTCCGCATCGCTGATCACCGGAGCATCTTCGGCGTGATAGGCATGATTCGCGCCGGCAAGCTTCTGCGCCAGCATATTCAGCTCGGCCCGGGCCTCTGCTTCACTGAGATCTTCGACTGCTCTGGCTTCCATTGCCCCCTCCGCCCGGTTCGGCCCAAACCTAGGACCTGACCACCAGGAGGTAAAGCACCACACGCGCCTTGCAGCGGCACAGCCATGCCGGACCCGGTCACACCGAAAGCGCAGGACATCGGCCTTGCCGGGGCAAAGCCGATGCGAGCCTGATCAGGCCGTTGCCGCGAGGCGCCCGCCGCCGCGGTCCCCTTCCGGATCACGCAGCACATATCCTCGGCCCCAGACGGTCTCGATATAACTTTCGCCGCCGGTGGCTTCGCTCAGTTTCTTGCGCAATTTACAAATAAAAACGTCAATGATTTTAAGCTCCGGCTCATCCATGCCGCCATAAAGATGATTAAGGATCAGAAATACAATTGAGCGTTATCAGTGGGTTGAGTTTTTTTAGGTATCAGGACATAGCACGAACATATCGGGAATTTTGAAAGGGCTACCAGCCACTACGCGAGAACTGTTAGTCAGGCCTGAGTCGCGGCGCAACGCAGTGATACGGCTGCGATCAAATCCGCCCGAAACCCCGACCAGACCTGATCACCAGCAACCACCAGCGGACCCTGACGCGCCCCGACGATCAAGGCCAGCCGCTCGACCTCTTCCGGCCAGTCAGCTCCTGCCCGCTCTTCATAAGCCAGCCCAGCCCGGTCCAGAGCGCGTTTCGTCGCAACGCACGGGCCACAGCCCGGCGAGGTGTAGAGGATGATCATGGTGTTGGTTCCTTATTCGCCCCGCCGCCGGCCGGCTGTCACATAGGGCGAGTTGTAAAATTCCGTAGCGGTTCCATCGGCAACGAGGAACTCAGGGAAGGCAGCGAGGAACTGCCCGGCAGCCAGAGGCGAACGACACAGGAACTGAAAACCGTCCTGGCAGTAGGGTGTGTGCCAGGGGTAAAGCTCCGCATTGCCAAGGCCGAGGTTGATCCGGATCCAAGCATGGGGATCACGGTCCGAACCCAGATCCCTCAGGAAGCCACCCCCGAGGCCGTGAAGCAGCACCCGCACCGGGAATGCGATTTCATCGGTTTTCTTCTGGGGTGGGGATCGTCTTGTCATGCGGGAACATTTGCGGAACATTTGCCGATTCTGCAAATCACAGAATCAGCGACACCCCGCATCTATCAGTGCGATCAGCCGGGCCCCGCTCACCACAGCCCGGTCATCCGGTGATACCGCCAGTGCCGCCGCATGATCGGCCCGCGCCGCCCGAGATCCGTCGCAGAGCGCATCACCGGTGGTTGGCGTCACGCTCACGCATGAGCCGGCGGGCAGCATCAGGATCAGCGCCATGAATTTCAGTGTCCGCATCATCCATCCTCCTGCGGGTTCTCGCATAGGCCTCTGCGGCCTCAAGCGCGGTCTGTTGCTTTGCGCTCGCCCGGCCCCGCAGCCACACCGCAAGCATGGCAAGCAGCACGGCGACGGGCTTCCAGAGCGCGGCGAGAATGGCGCGGATCACGGCCGCGCCCTCGGATTGGCGGTGTAGGGCCGCGCCGATCCGGCACGCTGCTGAGCGATCACCAGCGCCAGCAGCGGTGCGAGCCGCAGCATCCATCCCTCGATCACCACAGGATCACCGCCGAACAGCCAGCCGATCAGCGTGGCCACCGGCGGCACGAGGCCGGGATCGGAGGCGACGGCCGCCACGATGTTCACGGCGAGATCCAGCACGATCAGCAGCGAGGGGAAGATCCCGAACCAAAAGCTGCGGGTCCAGAGAATGAAGATCGGACGCATGTCAGGCTCCTTTCAGAGAGGCGAGGCAAAGGCGCTGCTCATCAGCCCGCCGATTGGTCAGGCCTCTGACCACCTTGCCGCCGGCCTTGTTCCATTTCGGAAGCTCATTGCAGGCAGCCAGCCAGTCGCCGGCATTGGCCCGCTTTGCCAAGGTGGAGCTGCAGGCCGCGCTGGCGCCGACATTGTAGGTCCAGCTGGTCAGCGCCACCTGCACGCCCTGAGGCTGCTGTGGCAGCGCCGGGATACATTTGGCCAGTTGGGCGTGGTAACCGGCCAGCGAGGCGCTGAGCATGTCGAGGCATTGCTGGGGCGTGTATTTGTCGCCCGCCTGCACACCTTTGGTTTCGCCATAGCAGACGGTCCAGACCGGCGGGCTGGCGATGCGGTCGAGATAGGCCTCTGTCCGCTCACCCTCCCAGGGCGCGACGAAGATGGCGGCTGCGGCCAAAATGGCGGTGAGGCCGCCGGTGGCTGAGGATTTCGGGCGCGCACGGAAAAGCGCACCGATCCGGGCCAGAAGCCCGGTCAGGAACTGGATCATGTCGATCTCCATGGATGTGAAAAGGCCCGCTGACTGGCGGGGCATGGTCAGTTTGAATTTCCTTGGATCAGCCCCATATGCGGGGCATGTTCGCGATACCCTTCCATAAGCGGCTGAGAGACATGAGAGACCGGACGATCCGTCAGCCGGATTACCGGACGGTTTATGCTCACGCGCTGATGGTGGCGCACATGTCAGGCCGGCTGATCGCAGACGACCACCCAAGCTGGGCGAGGATCGAGGAGGCTGTGCAAGCCGCACGCGCCGGGGATCTTTCGGCCCTAGACATCATCGAGAGTGAAATCGCCCGGATGATGGGCGACGGGGTCAAGCCGCCTGCCATTCAGGAATGATCTCCGCCCGGCCAGCTCACCCCTTCCGGCTGGCCCATCTCTCCACCATCGCCCCGGCACCACGCGGGCCGAGATAGGACAGGACGGCGATCAGCCCCACGGTAACCTCTCTCGACAGCCCCATGTAGGCGCCGAGCGCATCCCCGGCGATGGCCATGCCAACAGCGGTCGGAATTTCCCAGATCAGATCATAGGACATGATCGGCCGGCGTCGGGCCCGGACTTCGCCCGCGTGATACATCGCGCGGCCAGAGAACGCGGCCAGCAGCGCAGTCGCGGCTCCGCCGATGAATTGATTGATGGTGGCGATCAGGCCGGGATCGGGCGGAGGAATATCAGTCAAAGGCGCCTCCTGGGGCGGAAATTGAGGAAGATTGGATAGGCGGCAACTCACCTCATGCTACGCTAGGCATGAGAAACCTGAGGCACTCGTGCTACGGAGGCCCGCTGCGCGCCCGGGAGGTTAACGGATGGTTGCGGAGGACGGCGCGATGCGAGTAGCTGTCCGCATCGATTCACTTTCAAGGCGAGTATCAGATGCGCAAAATAGCCGTTGCCGGCATCGCTATTGTAGCGCTTGCAGTGGCTAGCGAAATCGGAGCTCGGTACGCTGGCGTGATCGACTTCCCACTATATGAAGCAAACAATCGGGTAGGATATCTTCCGCTACCCAACCAATCTGGCAGTTTCATGGGAAAAATTGACTTCTATACTAACGACTTAAGTATGGGAGTAGCGCGAGTATTCGAAAATACAGAGACTGATATCCTGTTGATTGGCGACAACTTGGTTCGGGGCGGAAACGCTTACAAGCAAGCGGACAAACTTGGCCCTCAACTTCAATTCGCTTTGGATGCTTACGGCGCGGGTACTAAAGTTTGGCCAAACAGCGCGGGCAGCTGGACAATCGTCAATGAAGCGAACTGGCTCGAAGATCATCCTGCCGTGGTTTCAGCGGCGGAAACAATGATCTTTGTGCTTAACAGCGAAGACTTCGGCCAACCTGCATCCTGGCGCAACCCATTCACGCACCCGAGGGAGCGGCCCATCTCAGCCCTCGCTTATTTTGCCAAAAAGTACATCCTTCCCCCCCAAGCCCCGCCTATCGAAGCAGACCTGACCGCACCGTCAAAACCGGCCGGCGAAGCACTGGCGGCTGCCTTAGCTGCATGCTCATGTAGAGCAGAAATATGGCTTCATCCAATGAAATCTGAGATGAGAATACATCCGGACCAAACTGCCTTAGAAATAAACTTTGCCAAAATAGAGGATCTACTACCCGAGGGAGCAGACGTGCATCGTATTCGAGAAATACCGGGATGGAAACAAAATCTTTACCGAGACCAAATTCACCCAAATTCTGAAGGCATGAAGATTTTTGGAAGTGAAATTGCAAAACGTCTAGCGCTAAGAACCCGATAGATATTATGAAGCATCCTACCGCCACAATCGCAGTATTCACATTCGGGATGATATCCTTCATCTCTGTGCTGGCTTCAGGTAATGAAAATACAACCCCAAGCCTATTGCTTGGAGGTGCATTTCTCATTTCTCTACTTACTCATTCAATAATAGTATATCGAAAGCAACTTGACCCAGTATCTTACTTAACAACCATGTACTTCGTCTATGCATTCACACTCCCGGGCATTTATCAACTTCGCACGGATACATTTTACTGGTACAACAATTCAGTTAGACGAGATCTTCTGATTGATGCAGCCTTTATAACATTTACGGGAACACTCGCCCTAATGGCTGGCATATCAACAACTAAACTTGGCCGCCTATTCGGAACTTCATTTGGAAGCACAGGCGCAAGCACAGCAAGGCCAATGCCCGCCAAGCGTTATGATAGAAAACGCGCATCAATTGCAAGTTTCGTTATTTCAGCTATTTGCCTCGCTTTTATCATTTTGCAACTAGCGCAAAAAGGACCTCTAGTTTTTTTCGGAACTCGCGAAATGGCAAACTTATTGCTTTCTGGAAAAGATGGGGATTCCGGTTCCGCCTTTGTGAAAACAATATGCAGCGCAATGGCTCTAACTTCCTTCACGATCACGGGCATCGTCAGATACTGGGCGGGCATCAAAAACTCGTTAACGAAAGTCAGTATCATCGCCTCAGTGACATCACTTTCGATTGCATGTTTCCCAACGTCTCTTCCACGCTTCTGGATGATTGCACTCGCGATGACTGTAGGTCTCGTTTTAATTCCAAACGTATTGAGAAGAAAAAAGGGGATATTCTTTGCGTCCGGACCAATTGCACTTTTCTCATTGTTTCCATTCCTGAGCAGCTTACGCAGAGGTGAGAATCTAGATGCTAGCTTTGAAATAAAGAACCCGTTCGATTATCTCCTGCATGGCGATTTCGACGGATATCAGTCAATGATTAACGTTGTTGTCTTAGTGCAAAATGAGGGCTTTGCGTTCGGAGGGCGAATAATTTCAACAGTACTATTCTTCGTCCCTCGATCGATATGGAGTGGGAAATATGACAGAACGGGAGCTGAAGCTGCCGATTCTGCAGGATATTTATACCTGAATATCAGCATGCCTCTTCCTGGCGAAATTTACGCCGACGGCGGCATCATAATCACTGCGATTGTCCTTTTTGCGATCGGCCGCCTGATTGGCACACTCGACAGCATCTATTCCTCGCCAGGAATGACACTGGGGTCAATTCCACTCAGTTCAATTTCAATACTTATCGCAGGCTTTGTACCAATACTTGCCCGGGGGTCGCTCATTAGCGTGATAGGTGGACCCGCAGTTGCCATCTCACTCGTAGCAGCGTGGTCCTTCCTGTATAGACTGAAAATTAGGCGAACGTAGTAACGGTCGCCCTACCTTTTCACCGCTATCTGCGAGGAAACATCTTATCACGCAACGCTATCGCAGGACGCTCGATCATCCTTGCAATCAGTATACTACCAATCACAGCAACTACATATTCCACAAAAACGATCAGCGCTGGCGATGCTTCAAATACAAATCTTGAAAGGACTGATCTTCCGATCTTTCCGAGTGCATTATGCCAAATGTAAAGCGAGTATGACCAAAGCCCGAAAAACGCCAGGACATTAAACAGTCCCGCTGAAATAACTCCCTTAACCTCAATAGAAAGCACCAGAAAAATCATACTCGCACCAGCAAAATATGCTGCGACATATGAAAACGAAAACTTGTAGGTTGTTTCCTCAAGGGAAACGAGTGCAACCAAGGAGATAACCAATACCAGTACATTTATTGCCCTAATCGACACCAAGGAATCGAAAAATGGACGTTTATAGACGTAAAGAATTGCCAGAAGCACTCCGACTGAGAGAGAATCCATTCTAAAGTGAGTGTATGTCTGCACCTTTACGTCTGGGACCCCTTGGGAAACAGCAAATATGCGGAGCAACAATGTCAGCATTAGAACAACACAAATCAGCAACATGGCACGATCGACCGCAGATCTTCCGATCATGAGAGTTGGGATCAAGAATGCCGCAATAAAATAGAAGTGCTCCTCAACGGCAAGTGACCACAGATGAGAAAATGGGGTTGGAAAGTAGTTCTGAACATGAAAAAAAGTCTGCGGCACAAATTCAGATAATGGATTTGAACCCAAGACAGCTTGCGCGATTACGTAGACGTAAAGAACAGGCCAAAGCCTGTAAATTCTCCTAATAAAAAATCTCTTCTTATCAAAATAGCCGGTCCTCTGAATTTCAGAGAAAATTAGCCGTGCAACAAGAAATCCACTCAAAACAAAGAATAAGTCAACACCTGCCCACCCAACGTATCTCCCTGGAAAAAGAGCGATATCAAACCAATATACGCCAGTAACGACATTAAAATGCCACCCCATTGCAAGTAGGATAGCTATCCCGCGTATCGCGTCCAAGCGAATATCTCTGTTGTGTAAATTCATCCGCCTGCCTCATTTTGCGACATATTCGAGATTTTCCGACAGTCCAGCCTAAGCTGGCCTCAAACAATCACCGATTACAGTGCAATCATTTGCGAATTCAAGCACTCTTCCACCTTTGACCTATCACCAATGAAGTTTACCACAATAGGAACTCTCCCTGAATTCAATACGAACGCTTGCACAAGACACAGAGTTCAAACTTCCCAACCATCTACACGTCGAAAGCACTAATGCTCGATTTTAATAACAGCGATGATTAGACACGGAGCAAGAATCGCGCTGACGTCAGTCTGAGCTGGCTTTAATCGAAAGGCGTGGGTTGTACTCGAGCAATTCCACCCCTGAAGTCGACTTCGGCATTAAGATCGCAGGGTTTTGTGCGGTCCATCTGATTAGAATCGGACATTGTAGGCCAGCCCGGCCGCTCTGACGCAGGGCAATGCCTCATGAACAACCAGGAAACCTTCCGTCTAAAGATTGCGCACATTTCTCCTACCTAGACGACGAGTCTCTCTGCCCGATGGTAAGCGCCATCACGGGCGCTAACGGTTGAACAAACACTGCACTTCCCCGCCGACTATCGCCCCGGAGCAAGGGTGAGGCGATTATTGCCCTGAAAGCCCTTTCGCTATAACCGGAGCAACAGCGCGGGCTGCTGTCATACTGAGGTGCCCATCATCGAAAAGAATAGGCATCCCTGCAATTTGAAGTGGGCATAAGCCTCCCGGACATAGGCTTTCGGTGTAGCGAAGCATACCACTCATACCACTGATTATGATCGGCGTTTCGCTCGAAGGGAAAGGTTCACGCACACCGGCTGCCAGCATGCTCGGAACATTGTGTCCCGGGCTTGGCGCCTGTTCCAGAACTAAAACCGTCTTGCCAGCGGATCGCAACGCTTCTGCGCTTTCAGTGATGCCGCGGAGCGCATCGTCACTGTAGAGCCTGTAGTTAGCCACCAAGACCACTTGATCGATAGATTTATCATCCCGCAGGGCTTTCAGAACTATCTGATTATGTGCTCCACAGTCCGGCCGGTTCAGCGGCGCATATCCTCGTGCAGGCGGGCAAGCAGAATATGTGATTTGAAGGATCGGCGTCCCCCCATCAGAAAGCGCGCGGGCCATCTCGACACCATGGCTATCCCCCCATAGCGCGACATTTGGTTCTCCCCCTAATCTGCACCAGCGTTCGGGCGACCGAAGTCCGCCGCTAATATGACAGGCAGCCCGATCAGGGCTGACGTCGCCGCGCGCGTCATCGAACGCAACAGCTTCTGCCGAAAACCTCGACGGCCAACCATTCGTTAAATGGATAACTGCGGCTGCAACACACAGCGTAGATGCGGCCATCGCCGCCGCTATAGTAAGGCGACGCGAAGGCCACTTTTCCGGATTACGGAATGGGCGCTCAACAAAGCGCCAACTGAGCCACGCTGCGATCACTGAGAGCGCGACGACAGTAAATTTGCCGGAAAGTTCCGATAGCGCTCCCCAATCTCGAAAAAAGACTGTCAGAGGCCAGTGCCACAAATATAGCGAGTAGGATATCAATCCGATCCCGACAAATGCCCTAAGTGAGAGGAACTTCCCGATCACCGTCCCTTTGGCGAACTGAATGATCAATGCCGATCCGAGGACAGGTACAATCGCGACGTAGCCAGGGAACTCCATGCCAGGATCGAAGGCAAAAATCGCGTAAAGCAGCAGCACCAGTCCGAACGCTGCCAGTGCCTCGGCAACCCTCTGATCTCGTGCCTTAGGCAGGCCAGCAGCGATAAGCGCACCGACAAGAAGCTCCCACGCTCGTGTCGGAAGCAGGTAGAAGGCCATGCTGGGTGATGAAGGCGTGAATATAATACTTAATGCCAGTGAGGTTATCAGGGTGATACCGATTACGATATGGATCGCTCGGCGCGCGTAACGGAACACGAGCCAAAGCGCCAACGGCGCGAAGATGTAAAACTGCTCCTCCACCCCCAGAGACCACATATGCAGTAATGGCTTCTCTTCGGCAGCAGTCGCGAAATAGTCTGCCTCTCGCCAGAACACGATGTTCGCAAGGAAAAGGATGGTCCCAAGAATCTCCCTGGGCAGAGTGCGCAGCTCGCTTGGAAGTAGCGAAAGTGGCGCAAAGACAATCACGAAGGTCAACATCGCGATCAGCGCGGGAAATATCCGCCGGATCCGGCGCTCGTAGAAGCGAGCGAGACTATACTGGCCAGAAGACATTTCGCGAAGGAGTATGCTCGTAATCAAGTAGCCGCTGATTACGAAGAAGACGTCAACCCCGACGTAACCGCCTGAGAACCCCGGGATCCCTGCATGGAAAAGCACTACGGGCACCACCGCAAGCGTGCGCAATCCGTCGATATCCGGTCGGTAGTTGAGTGACATCGTGGCCCCCTGCCAAGCTCAGCTCATGGTTGTGGTGATGGCTAGCAGTTTTCGCGCGGGCTTCAATACATTACCGCAACAGCGCGACAAACATTTGTGGCGAAACCTCCCCTGGCATGGAAATGGACACGTTTGCCCTGACTTTTAGCATTCTCAGCGGGGGCGTGAGGTGTCTCACCCTTTCATGAGATCTGCTTGAAGCGTTATTTCCGATCAGCCAACATGACAGTGATCATGCAAAAACCGCGATATCCCACCGGCTGTCGGCATCACCGAATGCGAAGCCGCAGGACATGGCAGCCAGGTGATCAGTCATCGTGCCGGTGTAGACCGAAACATCATTGATCAGCACATTCAGGGCACTGCCAGACATCAAACCTGCGACCTTGTCGCCGTTGGCCGAGGTGACCCCCAAACATGCGATCACGCTGAACCCGCTGGCGTTGCGCAGAGCAAGCGTCCATTGATCATTTCTGGTGGTGCCCGCGACGATCTCGTAGGTGTTGCGCCGCGCCAGCTTCTGCACAAAAAGCGGTTACCTTCTGCACAAAAAATTACCTGTCACGATCTGATCTACCCGCCGAGGTGTTTGCCAATCCTGACAGCAAGGCTGTGCATGCAATCACCGTCTCCCACATGGCGGCCCCGCCGAGGATCGACGGGACCAGTCACCAGCATGAGGTTAGGCAGCCAGGTCAGACGCGAGAACCGTCACACCTGCACCGAACGTCGGCACATAGGCGTCACTAAGCTTGACCGATCCGAGGATCTTCGCCCTTGCGGTGCGACCCGATGCCGTCGAGATGAGCGCCCCGGGCGCATCCGCCAGATAGGTGTTGCCCATCATGAGGATGTTGACCGGATTGTAGGCGATACCCGCCGTGCCGATATTGGTCAGGTTGATGCGGGTTTGGCGCAGGTCCGAGTTCAGGATTTTCAGAACCCCAATCGGTGTGATCGCAGAAATCAGCGTCGGAATATCGGCCTGCATATGGATGCCGTCCAGAATGATCCCATCCTGCACCGGCGCAACCGCTCCCGGATAGTAGCTGCGGCTGAAGTTGTCGTTGTCGAAATGGATCGACAACCCTGTCCCGCGCGGCTTTTGCAGATAGATGTTCCTGAACGTCACATCTCGCACACCCACGGAATAGGTGACCCCGTTCTCCTGGATCATCCGCCAGTTGATGCCGTCGATGGTGACCGTTCCGCTGGCATGGCTGGGCTCAGTGTTCGAGGTGTAGACGGTACCGTCATTGGCATTGAAGACCCGGTACATCTTGCCGTTGCTGGCCACTATCGTGTCAGACTGGCGAACCTGCATTCCCGCGAACCAGTCAACCCATGCACCGGCAAGGATACGGGCGAAGAAGCCGGTTGTGCCGCGCACAGGGTCAGCCAGATCATAGCAATTCTCGATCAGCCCGTTTGTCAGCCAGCCCAGCTCAGGCTGCCCGGTGGCATAGTCATGCGCATTGAGCGCAATTGGATCGTCATAGGTCATGAACCGGCAGTCCCGGATCAGGTAGCAATCACCATTGCCGAGATGAACCGCGTCCTTCCAGCCCTCGATATAGCTGCGCGTGACCGCAATGTTGAGGAAGGTGCAGATATGGATGACGTAGCTCACCGCATCGCCGTCATTCATATAGAAATCATTGATAAAGAGGTTGCGGATGTAGTGGAACGCCACGTGACCGCGCAGGCCAGGAATGGCGGTGGTGTCATCAGCACCATTACCGATCCCGTTGCATTTGATCCGCAGGCCATACAGCCCGATGCTATCGTTCCACTCTTTCGTAAAGGCCCCGCGGTTGATGAACGTGTAGCGCGGGGTGCGCCCCGCAAGGCTGACCTTGTTGATGACGACACCCGGCCCGAAGGTAATGCCGGTGCCGCTGTCCAGCAGGATCGATGCGTTCACATCATAGGTGCCTGGGATGTCGACAAAGATCAGCCCCCCGCCCGCCACTGCCGCGCGCATCGCTGCCACGTTCTCTGTCGCATTATTGGTCGGCAAGAACCCGAACGCCGCCGCATTCTTGTAGACTCCGCTGCCCTCAATGGTGATGCTTCCGGGTACCAGGCTGTCGAGTTTGGCCTTATCGGCAGCACTCATCAGTCCCGAGCGCATTGCGGTCGAATTGAGGAGCGTGACCTGATTGCCGGATTTCGGTGATGCCGATCCACCCGCGATCACATCGGTGACCCCGTTCGCCTCAAGCGCCGTCACCCGCCCTGTCAGAGCGTCCAGCCCGGGAACATCGGCAAGTTCCTCTTCTACGGCCGTCATCCGTTCATTGAGCCGGGTGATTGCCGAGCTGGCATGGCTTGTCGTGAGGATGGCGGCATTCACATCATATGCCGCTTGCACAGAGATCATCACGCTGGCGATGCCGAGGCCGGAAGGCACGGTATAGCTGAAGGCCGGTGATGCAGGAGCCTGCGAGATGAACGCTCCAGCCGCGTCGAAATGGTTAACCCGATAGATGGGCAATGCGCCACTGATCGTCAGCACGTCGCCGCCAGAGACAGGCAGCTTGGGCGAGTGGGATTGCGTAGTAATTGCGTTCAACCCGCCCGTGCCGCTGATGCCGTATTGTAGCCAGGCAGAAAAATGGCTGACCGGGAACACTTCCCCATCCAGCACAGCAATCCTGTCGGCACGGGTATCCATCAGTGGGAAGCCGTTGACCTTGTTCACCGAGAACGTCCCGTCCGTGGAGGAAAAGAAGTTCACCCTGCCCGGATCGAACAGAACCAAGTCGGTGTTGCCCGATTTAAGCCCGATGGACACAGACGCTGCAGTGGAGGGCGGCACCAGCGTGTAGTCTGCCATCTGGCCAGCCGTGCGCAAGACAATCGGGGTGATCAGCGCGCCAGCACTGTTGAAGTAGGCGATACGCAGGTTCGAGAGCAAATCAGCCGAATTCTGGATGCGGTAGGTGAGCGCCAGATTGAGCGGCATTTTGACGATGCTGCGTCGATTTCCAAAGGTAGTGCCTTCCAACTCACCGGTTGTCGCGTTGATGCTGCCCACCATTAGGTAGGGAGCGAAGTCAACTCTCGACACCGTTGCACCAAAGATCAGCTCCTGCTTCTCCATAAGTGCGGTTTTGTCAGCCTTCGCCGCCAGCGGGCTTTCCCCGGTATCCACCCATGCGCTGCCGTTGTAGCTCCAGACATGCATGGTCTGACGGACATAAGCGGTCTGTCCGGAGGTCATGCCGGTGATCGCAGCGAGAGCGGCATTATCGACCGGGGTGTAATTCCATGTTCCAGCCGCGATGGCGGCTTCAAGCGCCGCCTGCGCCTGTGCGGCAGATGCTGCGGCTGCGGCCTGAGCAGAACCTGCGGCGGCGACAGCCGGGGCGATCTGAGCACTGGCTTCGGCGGCAGCCAGTCCTGCAGCAACCTGAGCCTGTGCGGCAGATCCTGCGGCTGCGACTGAAGCAGCTTCGGCAGCCAGCCTGTCTTCCAGCACGGGCACCGTCGATTCAGCCGCGGCCTGCGCGCTCGCCGCAGCCCCAAGTGCCTGGGCCAGCGCATCCGGCACGATCGGTACAGGGGCCGGGATTGCCAGAAGGTCGGCAAGGGCGACAGGACCGGGGCCGGTCAACGAGATCGAGCCCAGCGGCTCTTCCAGCCACAGCCCACGGGCGGCTGCGTTTGGATAGGTGTAGATCACATCGTAAAGCGTGCCGCGCTCGCTGGCTGAGGTCCGGTTCAGTGTTTTATCAATAACACCCCCGACAACCACGGCCTCTTCCGGCCCTTTCATGATCAGGGCGCCCCCCTGGCGATCCCAGGACCGCAGGCGGAAAATCACCTTGCCGCCGTTTGGTGCGGGCGACCCATCGGGCAACATTACAGGCCCGGTGACCCGGGTGCGAAGTACAGCCATGTCAGGCCCTCAAATTGTCAGGTGGTGGTTGCGTTCGCGACGGCCGACCAGGCCGAGGCATTGCCGAGGCTGTCGCGGGCGCGCAGCCAATAATAGCGGGTGACGCCGGAACCAAGGCTGCCCTCAGAGCTGGCGACCGTCACATTCGCGCCGAGCGGGATATCGGCGATGATTGCCGCGCCGCCGATCAGGTTGACGCTGTTTGCGGCAAGTTCGATCCGGACGGCGTTTGCGTCATTGGCCTGCCGCAGGGTCAGATCCACGCGCCCGATGCCGCCGATAGCCATCAGGATCGACGGGACCGCGACAATGCGCGTGGGCGCAGTTGCGATGACCGGTCCCACCTCAACCCAGTCGCTCTCGCCGTAAACCCCGATGCCCCGCACGCGGGCGCGGTATTGGCGCCCAAGGGCCACCGGCACGACATAGACCGGGATCCTCGCCTCAGACCCATCCTCTGGCCCGACAGTGCCGCCCGAGGTCCATTGGCCCGGCCAGACCCATGCGCCGCCGCTGCCTTCACTGCCGCCGCCGGTCGAGCGCCAGATCTCAGTCATGTATTGCCATTCATAGCGCAGCAGCGAGGAACTGCCGGGGCGCGACCAGGACAACATCACGCGCGGGGTGATGGCGCCCGCCTCGGTAATATCGGCGGCATCGCCACCGCTCACCAGCGTCACCCCTTCGGGCGGCTGCAGCGTGGCAACCCATGGATCCAGCGCCGCGCCCTCGACAACCTGCTCTTCGGTGGCCGCGTCCCAGGCGAAAATCTCTGCAGAGGTCTGCTGCAGAACCACCGGCAGGCGCAGCGTGATACTGCTGTCATCGTTCAAGCCCGCAGCCGGGCTGATCTGCGAGACGTCATAGAGCCCATTCCAGCGCGAAAACGGCGCCGGCAGATCGACCTCGGCCACCGATCCGGCGACCAGCACGAAGGCATCCGGGAAAAGTTCACAGGAAATCGAGCGCTGCATGCGCGACTGCATCACCGCGATCTTGGCCAGGCGCTGCGCCTGCCGGTGATCGTTCACGAAGTCGAGCCGCAGATCGAGCCGGCGCGGCAGGCCTCCATCCGCTTCCGCCGCGCCTGGCACGATGAATACCGGCGCCTCGGCCAGTTCATAGGCTCGATCCGCCGCCGCATAGGAGGCCACTGCCTCGCTGGAAATGCTGTCGCCGGGTTGCAGGCTGGTCAGGCTGATCTCTTGCCCGTCTGTGAAATCCCGGATGGTGTGAACCGCTGGCCGCGCCACTGCCGGAACAATCCCCAGCTGACCGCCGATCCGCACAAGGCGCGCGGCGCCGGCCGCCAGAAGCGGCTGAAGCTGGTCCTCAAGCTCTGAACCGCTGGACCAGACCAGCACCCCATCGGCGCGGTAGCGCGGGATCGTACCCCCAGCCTTTACTGCGACCCGCTGATCCGCCACATCCGCCGCCCAGGCAAAGGTATCGATCCGGAGATAGTCCGGCAGATAGGGTCGGATCGGGTTGTTCATCAGCGCATCGAGGGTGACCAGCGCCTGATTGCTGCTGGCCGAATAGCTGTTATCGCGTGGATCCCAGATCAGCGACCAGTCGCCCTCGACATTCAGCTCCGGCGGGGTCGCGGGCCAGCGCCAGTTGCGCTGATCCGGATTGCCGCTGTCCATGATGGCCCAGATCACCGTGCGACCCTGCCAGGCATCGGTCGCAAGGAAGGCGCCGCCGGTCGTGGCCACGATATAATCGGGGCAAGAGGTCTGATCGCCGCGCCCGATCCAATAGGTGAAATGCCCATTCCCGAAGGTGTCGCCGGTACCGCTGGCACCGGGCCCGGAAAAGTCGAAGGGATTACCGACCGCAGGCACCGGTCTCTTGTCCAGAAGCACGGTATGACTGGTCAGCGCCGAGGGCCGGGAATTCAGCAGCCAGCAGACATAGAGCCCGCGCCCAGAGACATGCCATGCGACCGGCGTTCCGGGCGACCAGCCCGTACCGTACATAAAGCGATAAGGCGGCAGAGATGTGGGCCGGGTCAACTCGCCGCGCTGGACCTGCTGGTCTGGCTTGCCTGCCAGAGCCGCAGCACCCGCGCTCAGAATGACCGAAAGGCCCAGCTGGATCGCCGCCATGCCAACCGTACCGAATACGGCGGTCATAGCCGCGCCGAAGGTCGCGCCGCCCGACATCAGCGCCACCACCAGCGAAACCGGCTCTGCCGCAGCAGGCCCGCCCGTCAGGATGCCGATGATGGCCGTGGTTGCCAGCAGGAGTTTACGCATGCCATCCCCGATCAGCGGCCCGCAGGATTGCGAAACCGTCCTTTGTCTTTCCGGCCCATTGGCCGGGTGTGATGCAAATCAGAAGCGAGCGGCCATCGACCGAAAGCGCCAGCCCGCCGGTCGCGTGGCCGGTGGTCAGCCGGGCCTCAGCCGCCAGCCGATCCGCCAGGGTGCCGAGATCCCCGCCAATCACCCGTGCCGCCTCCCGCGCGCCGACATAGCCGCGCACCGGCTCCATGGGGTCAAAGCCCCAGAGCCGCAGGAACACATCACAAGCGGCAGAGCAGCAATCGCACGGCCCCCATTCGAAGGGCCGCAGCATGACCGCCTCCGCGGTCTCCAGCACTGTTTCCGGGGTCACGGCTCGGGCCAGAGCGTCTTCTGGGCGCGGGCCGAGGCCAGCACCAGTTTCTTGCCGGCCGTGTCTGCAGGATATTGCCGCGACTGATCCTCATGGCTGTGCGAGATCGCAGCCGCCGTGCGATAGCCCGGCCCGGTGGTCAGCCCGACCGTCAGGCGGTAAAGGATCAGAGTTGCCCCATCTTCGCCTTCAACCGTGACCGACAGCACCAGAGTATCCATGGTGCCGCGCCCCAGCTCAACCGGCTCGCCGATCAGCAAATTGCCGCCCGGTTCCGTGGTGACGCCCAGCCAGATCGCCCCGGGGCGCTGCCGGATCTGCGCATCGGCATAATCCGCCAGCTCTTCCAGATTGCAGACCAGCGACAAAGACAGATCCACAGGCACCCCGGAGGTGCTTTCTTCCGGCAGATCGACCTGGCCGAACTTACCGACCCCTTGCCAGATATGCCCGTCCCAGGTGATCGGCCCGGTGCCGCTATGGGCGAACATGGTGGCATCCGGCCAGTCGAGCCAGACCAGCACCACCGGATGGAACGAGGGGCCTGACAAGGCGGCCAGCGTCTCGGGATGGATGACGCGCATCAGGTCCATGGGTCAAGCTCCGTAAAACCGCCGACCTCATCGGCAAAGACTTCGCGGAAGGTCCAGCTATAAGACCAGTCTGCGCCAAGCGGCTGCTGACCCGTCGGGATACCCTGCGGGCGGAACACAGCGCTTTCTTGCGCGTCGAAATTCACCACGCCCGAGCCGCTGACAGCACTCATGACGCGGATTACAGCCACACCCGAGGCATCCGCCTGCGCATTGTTGACCGCCTGAAACAGCGCACCATTGACCGCAAACCGCTCGCCGGGCCGGATCACCTGCATGTAAGGGGGCAGATCCACGATCCGCCAGGCAGGGAAGCCTGCCGAAGTGATCGCGGTCGCGGTCATAGGCAGCGAGTACCAGTTGAAGCCATGGCCGGGATCTGCGTCGAGGTGCCAGTTTGGCGACCAGCTCGCGAGCCGGACCCCATTGACCCCGCCTTTCAGGAGGCGCCCCAAAATCTCCATGTAGCCGCCGCCGATCCTGCCCCGGGCCAGTGCCGACACTTCCAGCGAGACCCAGCGGCGCGGACGCTGGCTGGCCTGCATCTGATCCCGCCCGGTCAGGGCAGAACGCAGCGCAGCGACAGGTTCCTCAACCTTCCAGCTGCGCCCCTTCACCCCAACCGGGGGCCAGGCAAAAACATCGATCGGCATCAGCGCTGCCCCAGAACCGACTTTGACTGGCGCGAGGTCCGGACTGTCGCCGCGACCGACCGCCCAACAATGCCGGGGGTGGCCCGCTGGATCCGGCCATCTACAACCGTATCAAAATATGGGCTCGGGATCACCTGCACGCTCATTGATCCGCCGCCGGGGCTTTGCCCTTTGGTGTGGTCGATCACCGTCTCTCGCGGGTGCATCATGGCCAGGAACCCGCCTTTGCCGTCGAGGCCCCCGGTGCGTGGCGCATTGCCGGTGTAGCCTCCGCCGTCAAAGCCAAGCATGCCCATGAACCCGCCAAGCAGCCTGTTGCCGCCAATGGCATTGAACAGCCCGTCAAAGGCGGCATTCGCCAGCATCTCGGCCAGCTTGCTGATGATCTGGGATAGCATGTCCCTGAAGTTGCTGGCCCCGGTCACAAAGCTCGCGAACGCGCCCTTGATGCTGTCGCGCCATTGTTCGGTCGCCTCTTTCAGGCTCTTCATCCGGTCGATCATTGTCATGGTGCCCGCGATCTGCTGGCCCTGAATGCTGGTCGCCTGAACTCCGGCCTCTCGCTGTTTGGCCCAGATTTCGGCATCCAGATCGGACATGCCGAAGGTCGCGCGCAGGAGGTCGGCCTCTTCGCGCAGGGCCTTCATGATCTCCTGAAACTTCGAGAGCTTCTTGCCAGCGCCGCCGGCTTTCTTGCCGGTATCGTCAAGCGCCGCTGGCAAGCCGCCGCCATCGCCGCCGAGGGTGTCAGTGGTCTCATCAACCGTGACATTCAGTTTAGCCAGAGCGGTCGAAGCGATTGCAGCGCCTTCTGATAGAGAACCTCCTGCACTGCTGTAGAAGCCCGCAGCAGTCTCAGCCGAAGCGTCCGCAGAAGCTTTGAATTCCGCCGCGAGATCCGTGAGCCCTTTGATGCGCTCCTGGTGTGCGGCATCGGCTTTTTCTTCGTACTCAGGCACGCCGACCAAAAACGAGCCAGTAGTGCCATTTCCAGGCATCATGTCATGCGCGCGCGCCGGGTTAAAACCTTGGATCGTATTGAGAAAGGAAACCCATGCGCCGATCATCTCAGCAAGTATAGTCATGAAGCCCGACTTAACGGATGCCCAGACCCCACGCAGTCCATCCGGAATACCCTTCGCCGCCTCCACCATCCCGTCAAAGACGCCCTCTGCGACTTCGCCAAGCAAAGAGAACGCATTGCCGAGACCCCCTGTCGCCTTGACCAGCTCAAGGATTTTATTAATGAGCGTCCCTGCGATCACGACAAAAACGCCAATACCTGATGCGATCAGAGCACCTTTCAGCGTGATCAGGCCGGCAGTCAGCGCACCAACCTGAAACACCGCGCCGATGATCGCGGGAGTGAAGTAGACCGTCAGTGCCAGCGCTGCAGCCACGATAAACCCGCGTGCATCGTTGAAAATCCCGCCCAACACAGACCCAACGGTGGAAAGGCCCGTGATTTGCCCAATGGTGGTGGCAACGGTCCTCGCGAAATCGGTCATGAAGGTAAGCGCGGCGCCGATGCTCTGGGCAATGATGATGAACCCGCCGGCGACAGAATCAATCACATCCGAAATTCCGACCAGAGCCGCCGCGACTGTAGCTGATGCGCCCGAGGCTTTGTCCATGCGTCCGATCAGGCCGGTGAAGGAATTGCCGATCCGCTGGAAGCCATCTGCTATGGTGGCTGGCATTTCTGCTGCCTCGTCGCTCAAGGCTTCCATATTTTTCAGAAGGGAACTCGCAATCACATTCCCAGTGATCTTCCCTTCACGTGCCATCTTAATCAGGCCGTTTCGGGTGGTGCCAAGCTCTTTCGCCAGCACTTCAGCAATGCGGCCACCGTTCGACAGGATGGAGTTTAGTCCGTCACCGCTGAGCTTGCCCGTCGCCATCGCCACCGAGAGCGCCCTCGCAACCGAGGCGGCTCGCTCACCCTTGGCTCCCGAAACCACAAGGGCGTTATTCAGCGCCTCGGTATAGTCCAGGGAGTCGCTGATAGAATACCCGTACTCTTTCAGGGCGGCCGCGTTTTCAACAAAACCGTCTGCGGTTTGTTGCAGCGGCGAATAAGTCATCTGCGCAATGCTCTGGATGCGCTCCATCACTGCCGGAGCTCGCTCCATGTCGCCAATGGCTATCCCGACGCGCGACGACATATCCGACCAGGCATCGGCGGCTTGGCCGATGGCCCGAACAGAGAATACCGCCGCGAGCGCCCCCCCGATCTTGGCGCCGAGCGCAAGGATCTCGTTCTGGAAACCCTTCATCTTGTTTCGAGAATTATCGAGCCCATTGCTGAATTGTGCACTGTCCAGCCCAAGGTTGACGCGGAGCGCGCCGATGATTGACGATGCAGCCATTGCAACCTCTCGGAGATTCGAATGTCATTTTTAGGGATGTTGTTCAGCGTGATCGTCGGCATCGGCGGGGCGCCGGTTCAAATCGAGAATTGTCAGGTTGTGGACGCAGCGATGCTCTCAATTGAGTGCAGCGTCACAAATCTGAAAGAGGTTGCGATCAGCCAAATTCGCTTCACTTACTCTGCCTCAGACCCCTCTCGTACGATCCCATGGATTGAGGGAGATCGTGGAGTGAGGAGCTTTTCTGGCGGCATTGAACCTAAAGAAAAAATCCGCGAGTTTTTTTCTCTCGGACGACTATCAAGTCGGGCGGCAACAGAAAATCTGCTGATAGAAATCACCGAGATCACCGCATACGGTCCAGACGGCGAGTCACTGAACTAGGCCCGCCGCCCGCGCTCCAAGGCCCTGTCGATCTTGCCCCATGCGTCGTGGAACGCTTGCGCCCGCTCTTTCGGGCTCTGGTCCGTGCCGGCGAACTTCTCCAGCGGGAAGGGCTTTTTCAGGTAGGGTAGCATTGCGCCCCACCAGATCATTTCACGCTCGTAGCGCCGCCGGGCGCGCGCGCCTTTCAATTCCTCGATCATCAGGCGCGGCGTGATTTCCCAGAACCGCGCCGGATCCAGCCCAATCGCAATGTAAGAGGAATAAAGCTCCAGCAGGCTCAGCGCGGTTTGCGCTTTGTCGCCGGAGTCCTGGCGTTTCCCGGCGCCGCCTCCTGTGCTGCTTTCACATCAGGAAATGCTGCAGCAAGAACACGGCCGCCGAGATTTCGATCCGCCGTCATCATCTCGTCTGCCAGATTATCCGCCTCTTCCGCGTCCAGCCCCTCGCCACGCTGGAGGGCGATGGAGATCAGATCCAGCGCCGGGGCGAGCGGCGGCACCGCCGATTTATCCCCGCCCTCACTGAGCAGCCCGCCGAGGTCGTTGCCGTGCTTTTCCTGCATCTGCGCAAGGCCCCGCATGGTCATGCGCAGGGTGTAGGATTTACCGCGGAAATCATGGTGCAGCGCACCGGTTACGTCAGCCATGGGTCAGCCCTCCTTACGGGGTTTCCGGGAGCTCAGGCTCCGGGGAAATGCGGTTGAAGATCTTGATCGAGCAACTCGCCATGCGTTTGTCGCCCACGGTGCCGGTCGGAATGAAGGCCTGCACATGGGCGCGATATGTGCGCTGGATGCCACCGACCACCATGGTAACCCGGATGCTCTCGGGCGTGCCGGCCTCGGTCAGGTCGGCCAGCGCCATCAAGGCGATCTGGCTGGCATGATCGGGCCAGAATTGCAGTTCCTGCGACATGTCTGCCGACGACATAAGCCCCGGGATTTCCTCGCGGGTGCGGCCAGGCGATTGCTGATGCGTCACATCGACTGCATCAGGCGTGCGCTCGGGCATGGCGACAGTCTCGACGCCGAGGATCTGCGTTGCCGACCATGCTGCGGGCGTGCCGCTGTTGCGCCAGATCCAGAGTTCTTCCTGATAGCTGATGTCCACCTGGGACGAAACTTCGACGCCCATTTCAGGCCCTCCGATAGTTGATGATGAAGTCAAGGCCGATCCGGTACGGGCGATCCGCCGCGCCGGTATCGTGATGGTCCCGGCGGGTATCCAGCTGGATGAGCCGGAAATCCCCCGCGCGGTAGCCGTGCAGCAGCTTGATCACTGCCTTCGACAATTCCACTGCCGGGGTATAGGTCATGCCATAGCAGTCGATCTGGACGCGGCCCTGCCACAGGCCGCCAGTGCCCTGCATGTGCAGACTGTTATCCCGGTCGTTGATCACGTTAAGCACCAGCGCCGGCAGGGGCGTGCCCTGCGGATGAATGCCCCAGTTGATGCGCTCTTTCACCGGCAGCGAGGGATCGGCCACCAGCATTGCGCGAAGTGCGGCTTCCATGGGTCAACCCCCTGCAGCTTTGCGGGCTGCCCGCGCCGCTCTTGCCGCCGTGCGCTTTGCGGCCTTTTCGATCTCAAGGGCGAGGATGGGCTTCAGGCGCTCGATGGTCGGTTGTGCTTCCGTATCGAATGCCGGGCGCATGAAGGGCTGAGGCGCAGTGCCGGGATGCTCAGATCCAGCGAATCTGCCTTTATTGATGTGCGGCGCAGTACCGAATTCAACGAGGTGACCATGCCGGCCACCAGCGCCCTTCAGATACGAGGGGCCGACGAAAAGCTCGATAGAAGATCTCTCCTCCGCAGTGAGCTTGCGATGCTTCTTGCGCTCACTGCCGTTCAGTTTGCTGCCGACAATAATGCTGTCGCGCAAATCACCCTCATCGACCGGAGCCAAAGATCTGGCCTTGTCCGCCATGGGCTGAGCCGCAGCCCGCAAGGATCTGCGCAACACATTGCGGCCAACTGCCTTCGAGAGATTGTCGAGCGACTTCTCCAGATCAGCCAGACCATCGATGCTGAAACGAACGGTGTTCCTGCTCACAGATCTGCCCTCGCCGTTGCGGTGATTTCCAGATAATCGCGTCGGTCAAGCTGCTTGATGCCCTGAATATCAAAGCTGAGGCCTTCACAGATCAGCCGGTCTTTCGCAGTAAGGCCCCGGCTGAAACTGCTGGACCGGATGGTAAACCGGCAGGCAACCGTCGCCTCGATCCAGCCAGCAACTGCCCGCTCTGCATCAGAGACATCACGGCGCCCGGCCCAGACCCGGCCGCCGTGATTGGTAAAGACTTCCTTCTGCTGAAGTCCGTCATCCACATTCGTCGCGCGCTGGAACTGCACGCGCCGATCGAGCTTCCCCGCTTGTCCCATCTCAGATCCATTTCACCTTGAGGGGCGACAGCAAGCGCTCGACGCCAAGCGGCAGCGTGGTCGCGATGGTGCCGGTCACAACCGCCTCGCGGTTTTCATACCAGTGGCCCACCAGAAGCGTCACCGCGGCGATGATCGCAGGCCAGGCATCATCTGGGGTCGATGCCTCGACCTCGACACTCACTTGGCCAGTGACCACATCGTCAAGCCGGACTTCAGTCCAGACCCCGCAGGAACGGCTGGTCAGCGCCACTGACACCCGATCGCCGTCGACCTGCACCGAGGCTGAAACTTGCGACACGCCGGTGAACGGCATCCGCAGGAAGCCGGACCATGCCTCAGTCTCGAACGCCCAGGTCTGCGGCTGGATACAGCGACCAAGCACCCCGCGCGGCCCGTCGATATGAGACATGGCCGCTGCGAACAGCCCATCAATCAGGCTGTTCTCATCATCACCATCGACGCGAAGATGCAGCTTGAGATCTTCGCGCGAAACCAACGGGTCTGCCGGAGCAACCTTACGAACAAGGTTCACTGCGCGGCCTTATTCTGGCCCGCCTGCGCGGCTTTGTTTTGCGGTGCCGGCTCTGCCTTGGTCTTCGAAGCCGCGAGAACGCCTTTCTCGACAAGATGCGCGACATCGGCCGGATCTGCATCGCGCTCATCCCCCGCTTTGTAATCCTTGTCGCCGTGATGTTCGCGCAGGACTTTGAATTTCATGGTCAATCCTCCGTTGAAGAAAGGGCGCGACCGAAGCCGCGCCCTGATAGCGATTGCCGGAAGGCGATTACTCGCCGCTGGGCGGCGCGAGGTTGCCATAGATGAAGGCTTCCGGACGATAGACCACGAGTGCGATCCGCTCTTCCGCCAGGATGGTGACGAGGTTCTTCGTGAAGTCGTCATTCTCGAAGCCAGTCTCGACGCGCGAGTCCCAGAGGTCAAAGACCTGTGCGCCCATCTGGAAGGCGCCGGTCAGGAACTTGCCCTGTGCAATTGCCTGCGTCTCCACCACCGGCAGACGCCAGAGGCTGGGCGGCGTTTCACCCTGCGGCGCGCCGATGATGTGACGGCCGATATCATCCTTGAGCAGCTCGATGGCGGCCCAGTCGATGGGGTTCAGAACATGACCGGTGGCCGGGAACTCAGCGAGAACCGCCTGCAGCATGGCAATGCGCAGGGTGTCGATCACGGTGAGGCCTTCCGTCGGGATGCCAGTCGGGATGGCATAGGCGGTTGCCTGCGGGATGATGCCCAGCAGGTTCTGGCCGGTGCCGTCGCCGAGCAGCAGCTGCTGCTCTTCTTTCAGATCAAGGCCAAACAGCAGTCGGCTGTCGATCAGCGAGGCAAGCAGCGACACATCCGAAAGCGCCTGCCTAGAGGCTTTCATCCAATGCGCGATCACCT
Source organism: Pseudomonas sp. GX19020 (assembly GCF_023371075.1). Classification (NCBI taxonomy): domain Bacteria; kingdom Pseudomonadati; phylum Pseudomonadota; class Gammaproteobacteria; order Pseudomonadales; family Pseudomonadaceae; genus Pseudomonas; species Pseudomonas sp. GX19020. Next base: position 384,803 of record NZ_JAMCCR010000001.1, on the reverse strand, counting down.
TGGCGGTGGTCGAGACCAATTCGAGCTGGATATCCGACGACGGCTTGACCGCGCCCTCCGCCACCATGCCGGCATTGTTGTTGAAGCCCTTCTCGCGGATGTACTCGATTGCCGCGTTGTCGATCCGGCCCTGCGAGATCAGATCACGCACGGTCAGCCGACGCTGCGGCAGCTCGAGGACGCCCGGCAAACGGGTGCGCTCAGAAGCCGCACCGACCGAACCCGCCGCATTGGTGGTGGCGGTGGTGATCGTGGCCTTGATCGCCAGATCCGCTTTACCCTTGCGGGCGCGACCGTCCTCTGCCCAGGATTTGAAGTCCTCGCTGTCGACGAACCGGCGGCCGAGAGATTTGACGTCATCGCCGCCCTGCCCGCCCTCGCGAGCCAGCTTCTGCGCAAGTTCGGTCACCTGGCCGGTCAGCTCGTTCATTTTAACCAGCGCATCGTCGGCGACTTCCTTGACCTTCGCGGTCATTTCCTCGCCAGACTTCGCTTTGCCGAGCGCATCCTCAGCGATGGCTTTCACCTCATCGATGGATTTCTGATGCGCAGCCTTGATCTCGACGGCGAGTTGCTCGGCCGTTTTCGTGTCTCCCGACATGGGGAACCTCCAATATGAGTGGAATGGGCCTCAGCCCGCGAGAGCCCGCAACAGCGCAAGCCCGTCTGCCGCTTTGTCAGGTTCCCCCTGACCCTTCAGGAGGACGCGCACGGCACGCTCCGCCTGTGAGTTCGAGCAGTCCAAAATCCCTTTGAACCATGCATCGAGCTCGCGCTCCGAAGGCCGGACCCCGGCCCGGAGCTTTTCAGAAACCTCATGGATGAGGCGGCCAGATTTGACCGCCTCGATAGTGGCACTCTCATTGGCGCCGATGCTGACAATCGAGACCTCATGCAGATCCAGTTTCGTCAGCGTCCAGGTGTTCTTTTCCTCATCCACCTCATAGCCCCGGATCCGGTAGCCGATGGAGAGGCCGTCAATGTCGCCCGCCTTCAGAAGCTCATAGGCCTCGCGGGCGCGCTGCACCCCCATGTTCAGCTGGCCTTTGACCAGCAGACCCTTGCTGTCCTCGCTGGCCCCGAGCCATTTGCCGATGGGCTCGCGGGCGTCGTGCTGCCAGAACATCTTCGGCATGGAGTTGCGGTTCGCGTGCGCCTTCAGGCTTTCGGCAAAGGCGCCGGGCGCGATGATGTCACCATAGCTGTCAGGCTCGCCGCCGAAGGTGCTGGCATAGCCCTCAAACTGGCCCTTCTCTTCCAGCGCCTTGATATCGAGGAGCGCCGCCCCCTGCTTGACCTGCATGTCAGCCTCCGTTGATCAGCTTTTCCAGATCGGAAATCGGCACGTTCTGTTTCTGGACGCGCGGCACATCGCCGCCCTCGACCGGACCGAGGTTCTCTTTGGCCCGCACTTCATTGATGGTCAGCCAGCCCTTATCGAGGCCGGATCCGTAGAAGCTGGCCCGGCCCGCGCTGTCACCGCGCAACAGACCCTCAAGGTTGAACTCGGCTGCATAGCCCGCCCGGCGTTCTGCCGGTGTCAGCAGTTGCTTGCTGATCGCCTGCTCGATCCGCTTCAGGCGGCGGCGCAGGGTGAACTTCTGGAACAGAAGAACCTGCTGTTCGACGCTGGTGGGCCAGCTGCTCTGCTTTTCGCCATGCTGGATCATCACCGGCGGCACGCCGAAGAAGCGGCAGATCTCTTCAATCGAGAAGCTGCGCGATGCCAGCATCTCTGCATCGGCAGGGTTCATCGTCAGCGGCTTCCACTCGACCCCACCCTCAGCAATGAACGGCCGCCCTACATTCGCCGCACCAAGGAACTTCTCGACCATCTCGGTCCGCGCAATTTCGCGGTTTTCCGGAGACAGCCATTCCTTGAACTGCAAGACGCCCGAAGGCCGCATGCCGTTGCGGAACACGCCGGCCGCCGCGCTGTTGACCGCTATGGCAAGCGAGAAGGTGGCGCGGGCATGCGCCAGGGTGGACATTCCGCCCAGTGGATCACCGCCCGGCCCTCGGATGTGAAACACCTCAGTCTCGGGCAGATCATAGCTCTTGCCCTTCGAGGTCCAGCGGTAGCGCAGGCCACCGTCGCTTTCCCGACGCACCGAAACCGCATCGGGCACAATCGGTGTCAGCGCGACAACCTTGCCGCCCAGCCGGTCGATCCGGGCATAGGCGTTGCCCCAGATCTCGATCGACATCGTGGTGAAGTCCCAGAAATCCAGCGCCGTCTGATCGGCGTTTGGGCTGTCATGCAGCACCTGATAGAGCGAATGGCCCCGGCGCATGTCGCGCTGACCGTCATCACGGGACTGGAACACCTGAAGCGGCAACGAGGAGATCGTGCCAGACAGCAGGTTGACGCAGCCCCAGACCGCCGAGAGTGCCAGGCTTCCCCGCGCCGAAACCGGCATGCCAGCATCCATCGCGCCAGGAACGCTGCTGAGATCTGCATGATTTCGCAGGTCCAACTGGCGCGCTTCAGGGCGTCCGAACATCTTGCGGAACAACTTCATGCCGAGACGAGGCTCCGGAAGAAGCTATCACGGCGCTTATTCTGCTGCTCTTTGGGCGAGCGGCACAGCGCCATGCCGGTCGCCATCGCGAGCGACACCATGCCATCGATGCGCCCGAAGGCGTTCGGCTTGTCAAACATGCGGTGCCCCGTGCGGTTCTCGGCGTAAACGACAGAGGCAGCCATGCTGTCGAGAAGAGGATTCCTGTCGATCAGGAACCGCTTGTCGTATATGCCGGCCTCCAGTTTGTTGATGCTGTCAGGCATCCAGAGGTAGATTTCCTGCTGCCCCTCGGGCAGGGATTTGTCAGTCTCGAGTATCCGTTTCTGGAAGCCCTGAGGATGGGTCTCGACAGGCAGCACCACACCGATATCGGTCAGGTGTTCTTGCATGCGCTCAAGGCCGTACTGGTCGCAGCCGATCATCTGCGGCTCAAACTCGGCGTTGAGGCGCGCGATCGCATCTGCCATCCAGGCATATTTCAGGCGCTCACCCGGCACCGCCTCCATGTGCCCGGCCCGCGCCCAGTCCTCATACGGCGTCTGGTCATGCGCCGCGCGGGTCGCAAGCGTATCCTTCGGCGTCCAGAACCATGTCTTTGCCGCGAACCGCTCAGCATCGCGCGTGGCGTCAAGCAACCAGACAAATGTCAGCGCCGAGAAGTCCCGCGTCTGGCTGAGGTCAAGGCCGCCAAAGCAGGGATAGCCCCCCTCCTTCATGGCCTTCAGGTCGACATCCCCGACGCAGGCAAGCCAGGATTCGCGCCGGATCGCCGCTGTCTGCGCCTGCGTCCATTCGCAGAAATGCAGGCGGGCGATGCCATTGCGCTTGCCTGGCATCTTCTTTGCCTGATCCACCTGGGCGGCAAGCCATTCCGTGGTGATCGTCACGTCCAGAAGCGGGTTAGCTTTGACCCAGCAGGACGGGTCTTTCTCCCAGTCGTCACCTTCATCCAGCGAGCAGACAAACGAGAATGTCTTGTCGTCCTCGACGATCCCGGCGGCCACCCGGACCGCGTGCTGATGCTCTTCCCAGCAGATCGACTTCCTGTCCGATCCGCTGTTGGTCGCCATGCAGAGCAAAGGTTGGCGGCGAAACTTGAAACCCCGCTCCAACATGTCGATGGTGTCGCGACTGGGATGCTCGTGAACCTCATCGCAGAGCGCGGCATGCGGACGCGGGCCAGACTGGCCGCCCGATTTGGCCTCATTTGCGATGGGCTTGAAGAACCGCTGCCCGCCATCCTTGCCGCGATATGACATCTGCCAGACCGGGTTCTGGCCTTGCTGCGTGATCCGGCTCGACAGCTCCGGCGACTGATCGACCATGGCAACAGCATCCTGAAACAGGATGCGCGCCTGATCCTTCTTGGCCGCAGCGGAATAGACCTCGGCTCGCGGCTCGCCATCGGCAACCATGAGATAGAGGCCAATCCCACCGAGCATCGGGCTCTTGCCGTTGCCCTTCCCCTCTTCGTCATAGAAGCGCCGGAACCGACGCAGGCCCGTCGGCTTCACTTTCCACCCGAAGAGCGATCCGACGCGGAAGGCCTGACTGGGATGCAGCACGAAGGGAATACCCTCGAACTGACCGCCGTTCAGTCGAAGGTTCCGCTCAAACCATCCGATGACCTTCTTTGCGGTGGCCACATCCCAGAGCAATCCCCGGCCCGGCCCCTCGGTCAGATCGCGCAGGTGCCGCGCCGCCGCGTCCCTGACATGCGGTCCGGCCACGATCTTGCGCGCAACCACATCCTCGGCCCAGGCAGTGACAGGATCCGCGTCGTAGCGATCACGGTCGAGGTCAGGTGAAGTCGCCATCGCCCTCCCCCGGGAAGTTGAATCCAAGCTGACCGGAAGCCCCAAGGGCACGCTCAGCCGCCGGCGTCATGCCGAAATCACTGGCCAGCGCCCTGATCTGGCGCCACGTTTCATTGAGTTGGGCGACCTCCGGGCGTGCCTTGATCTGTTCGCCATGCCGCCCCTCAGAGACATAGGTCTCCCCGACCTCTTCAATCAGGACGGTGTAAGCCTCATAGCGCTCGATGGATCGGCACAGCTGGATGAACATGAAGACGTTCACCTCGTTCAGCCGGTCCTTTGTCGGGTGGCAGAGCGCCGGCGCGAGCCGGTCGTAGATCCAGCGGACCTTGTCGACCAGCCCCTCGGGCCGAAGCTGCGCGGCGCGGGCGAGCGCGCGCTCCTGAAGATTGTGACCCTCAGCGCCATCGCCCCGCATCGGGATGACGGCGCTTTCCGCAGGCCTTCTGCCTCTTGCCATCATCAACCCCGTGGCTTTTTGTCTTCAATTCCAGCTTTGCGCACAGAAAGCTCCTACGCCCGGTCCGCTGACGTGACCCATTCAGGTTTCCCCCCACCCCCCCTGGGGGGGGCTGGTCACCGGTTGGCCGGGTGCGCCGGGTCAAGGGGCCAGCCATCCGGGCCCCGGGCGTTCGAGAAGCCACGAACCTCCTCGCGCTGCTTCACGATGTCATGGTGATCGGGGCACAGGGTCTGCCAGTTCAGCCGATCCCAGAACAACCCAAGGTCACCGCGATGCGGGACGATGTGATCCACCACAAGAAAGCGGCGCCGGTGATCTGCCTGACGCGCGCCGCCCGCTGTCAATGATCCGTCATTGGTGATGCCCGCCTGCCTGCAGTACCGGCAGATCGGCTCAGCAGAGAGATGGGCGAGCCGCGCGTTGCGCCATGCGCTGTTCTTGTAGAGGTAGGACCATTCACTCTTGCTCATGGCCACCCCGGATAAAGCAAAACGCCCGGGAGCATTTGCTCCGGGCGCTATTCAGGCGTGTCAGACAGGCGTTCAACCTATCCTCGCCGCCCAGCAGCTGGGGCGCTGTCTGCAATGGCAGAGGGCCGGTCAGCGTGAGGCTATAAGAACGCAAGATAGACGGGGTGATTCTCTCCTGTCAACGGGGCTTCAAAGGCAAAAGGTCGTCGTCCGTTGCTGAGATCAGCGTTTCGCGACCGAACATCTCGAACTTTACCACAGTTCCACCGTCCGCCTTTAGCTCGACGACCTCAGCCCGGAAACCGGTGAGCGGCCCCGCGCGGAACATGACGCCATCTCCTGACCGTAAACGAGCATCAGCCATCCGGCGCGCCCTGAGCGCGGCCTGAGCCTCACGCTGCTCCGCATCAACCTTGCGCATCGCATGGATCTTGCGAAGGCCCGGGCGCGGAAGCACACCCCATTCCCCATCTGACCGGCAAAGCGCACCGGTGATCCATGGGCAGGACATCACCTGATGGACCAGCGGCTCCCCCTTGAAGAAGGCAAAAACATATCCGGGCAGATACCTGCGATGATATTCGCGAACCACACCGCACCGACGCGTTTGCCGAGCGAGAACCGGATGGAACCCATAGACCTCACGCATCTTAAGCCAGGCCTCGACCTGATCTTCACGCTGGGGCGCAACACGAAGCGCATGCCAGCGTGACTGGCCGGGCACGAAAATCGGAGCCTTTGGGCCAGAAACGGGCACCACGTCTCCTACTCTGAAATTCCCCGACATCATCATGCCGCATCCCCTTCCGCATCCTGCGCATCCATGATGGCCGCGACCCGCGCCTCGACCAGATGATACCATTCGAGCCACTGGCGATCCGCAGGTGCCACGGTGCCGAACCGGCTTTCTGTCTCAATCCTTCCCCGGCGGCGCTTCGACGCATCAGCCTCTTCTTTCAGGGTTCTGATCACGAACCCATTCGGTGGCTGGCCAAACTTCTTGATGGAGAGGTAAAGCTCGACCGCCCACCCCTCGGCCAGCGCCTGCCGCCCGACACGGCTGCGCAGATAAGTGGTGACGAACCGGCTGTCAGAGGGCGGCGGCTCCTGAAGCTGTCGCGCCCAGTTGCAGATCACCACCTCAGACGGCCAGCGATCCTTGTGTTTGCCCTGCCCGTGCCGCTCGACCACATCAGCCAGTGCACCAAGGTTCTCGGAAGACATATAGGCCAGACGCGCGGCCAGCCCTTCCATCGTGGCTTCATGCTGCGCGACGGTCGACCCGCCGGCCCGCTTCAGCCCCCGGGCGGTCAATGGCTCGATCAGGTGCTTCCTGACCCGTTCCTTGCCTGCCTTCAGTGCATCGCTTTCCATCTCTGCCCCCTTTCTTTTCTCAGCCTGCTACCTGTCCACCCTCACCGCTCTGGTTTTGGTCTAAGGTTTTAATTTCTCTCTCATCTCTTCTCAGTCCGGAAAGTTTTGGGGCTTTAAAAACGGGCGTGCCCGCCCGATCAGCTGAAAACCTTCCGCAATCCTTCCAAAAACTTTCCGGCGGAAACTTTTGGGAAGCTTTCTCAACGCTCACACGAAGGTTTCCAGCGCCTCCATCGCGGCCCGGACCCGCGAGATAGTGCGGGTTCCTGCCCCATCACTGTTCTCGATGAGGAACTGATCCAGACGCAGCACATAGCCCTGATCGCCAGCCATGCGCTGCGACCCGCCCGCACGGACTATTTTGTCCGGCAAGTCTTTGAGCCTTTTGCGTTCGCGGTCCTGCTCGCGCTTTTCCTCTGCCACGACGCTGGACCGGGCCGCACCCTTCGTCACCTCAAGAAGCTTCGGGTGATAAAGGCGCACCCGATTGTCACTGCAGATGCACCTATGCCAGCCATAGAGCGGGTTGATCGGACGCTCCATCAGCCGCATCCAGTCCTCGAGTGACACCCGCGCAATCCACGCCAGATCCTTTGGCGCGACCGGCAGCGTCCCGACCGGATCCTCATCCTGAGCGCCGCTCAGAAGATCAAACCATACGGCCCGCACCTCGCGGTCTGCATCGCGGCGGAAGTCACTGGTGCGCCACCAGGAATGGTGGAACTGAAACCAGCCATGGCTTTCCAGCCGGACACCGACCGGGATCGGGTATTTGAACAGTGCGGCGGAATCGACCGGTGCAAATTGTGCGGCGATCATTTCAAACCCCTCCTGTTCCGGCACGGATGAACTGAGCCCGTGCGGCATGAGCGGCGCGCTCGGCAACAGCGGTTTCAGCCATAGCGCGCCCCAGCTCTGCCTCCCAAAACTGGGCAAGCGTCATGGTGGCGACCCACCCTCTTCCGCGCGAGGCAAGACCCAGGCGCCCGGCAACATAGGGAAGGCTGGATCTGTGCATCCCCATGAACCCTGCGATCTCCGCCATGGACACGCCCGCCTGGTACATCCTCGAAAACAGGCCCTGATCCAGCTTCAGCTTCGGGCCAAGCTTGCGAGGCGGCAGACCCAGCCGGGACGCGATATCCTGCAGACCTCGCTCAGTGCGGCCTATTGCGGCCCCGACCTGACGATTTGTCAGCCGATCATCGGCCCAGATTTCGCGCAATGCGGCGATGCTGAAGCGCGGGCAATGTGCGTATGCCATCACTCTCCCTCGTCCTGAGGGGTGGCGCTATCGGTGTTATCCGCACAGCCGATGAAGAGGCGCATCGCAACCAGATATGCCGCAGCCTCCGCACCCGCATCAATCCGCATAGGATGGTGAGGAGGAAGCGCCTTCGCCTCACGAAGGCGCTTCCGAGCGGCGGCTTGCAGAAATTCAGCCGCGCGGAATTGTTCGCCTCGGGTCATGTCCCCCTCCCCTTGTCCTGAGAGGCGGCGCGGGCTTCGCGCCCCATGACGATGTTGCGCAGGGCAACGCCATCGAGATTGAGGAGCCTGCAGAACGCCTGATAGGCATCTGCGGCCCGAACCCCTCCAAACATCTCGCGATCATGCTCTGCCCAGACGAGGAAGGACGCGGCATCAATGATGTCGTCCGTCAGCGCGGCCTTATCATAGGCGTCAGTCCGGCCGCCCGGGGTGATGTAGCGATCCGCAACCTGCCCCATGTCACTCGCCCTCCCTGTGAGGGGTGGCGCGGGCGATCATGCGACCCAGGGCGGCAGGCCATGCCATGGAACGCCAGAACCCCCAGCCAGCATCATTGCAGCCATAGGCTATGCCGACGTAAATCCAGATCCAGATGCTATCCATCACTCCCTCCCTTCCTGAGAGAGAGCGGAGGGCGGGGGTTCGGCTTCAATCGGACGGACCAGCTGTAAAGACTTGCTGGCTTGCAGCCCGCTCAAGAGCGCCATGAGATCCGGCTCTTTTCCTGCCCTGGAGCGCTCTTTGCGCAACATCGGGCGCGTCTCCGCCAGATAATCAGCGACTAAAGCATCCTTCAGGACAACAATATCGGTGCCGCCCTTCTTCTCTGCCGCGCGCTTCCTATCCGCTTCGCGCTCACGCGTGAGGGTTATCATGCGCTGCGCCACCCCGTGCCCAAACCCAGTCATGAATGACTGCCTATAGAATGGCCGGGGTGCAGACATGAAATTGCGTGTCCAGTGGGCGCGATATGCCCTTTCGGAAGCTCCCTCAATCAGCTCGCAGAGGTAGATCGCAAAGGCCACATCGTCTGGCTGGCCGACCCAGATATTTGCGCCGCGCCGCACAAGCGCAGTGCATTCGGTCAGGAGGCCAATCGCTGCCGCCGCCGCGTCAAGTGCGGGGTGCTTCTTCGCCCGCCCGTCATTGTGCGTGGCCTCAGAAACGCCCCCAGTGCCACGCTGCCGCAGTTCCGCTTCCGTGAGTTGATTTTCGGCAATGATCTTGGCGGCAATCCGCGCCGCTGCGGCGGCTTCCCCCTCGGACGAGGCGCTATCCCCCGCCCTGGCGCGCAAGTTCCTGACCTTGGCGATAATGTCCGCTCTGTCGCTCACTTCGTCTCCTCCCCTTGGGGGAGAGAGGCGGGCATATCCGGGTGCGGTGTGAAATGGGTGTGATAGCCCGGCCAGTCGCTGCAATTCGGCGATCCGATCCACGCTGGCTCGCCGGCCCATTCGGTGCCGGTCCATGACCACCAGACGCAATAGCCCATATCCTCGTGCCATTCGTCAGCCGATCGCGCACTCCCCTGCCACCCGTCACCCGGCTGGAGGGCGGCGCGCAGCTCGCGCCACAGGTTGCCGCCGGCACAATCATCGCCATCGACAAAGATCGCCGCAGCGTCCATCTGCTCCACCAGCGCCCTCACCTTCCCGGCGCCGCCCTTGTGACAGGCGTGACAGCATGCCTTCCCGCCGGTCGCGCCGATCCAGTCAGCATGGTCCGGGCCGGTATCGTCCTGACCGAAGCAGTAATGCCCTGCGGTGCCGCAGGTCGCGCAATGGCCCGCCTCACGGGCGGCCTCCGCCTTCTCGGCGCGGGCCTGTTCGGCGGAGCAGGCATCGAAAAGCTGGTTATAGGTGCGCTTGAGTGTGGCGATTTCCTCCCGTGCCGCATCGCGCTCCACCTGCGTCATCCGATATGCGTTCGTGGCATCGATCAAACGCATTTCCGTAGTGCGCAGCCGATCATCGCTCGCGGCCAGCAAGGCTTGCAGCTTCTCCCCCCGCAGATCAGCGGGTTGAGGGGGGAGAGAGGCGACACGATCAGGCGCGGCGTCGAGATCACTGCCGCCAGAGAGCCATGCAAGATCAAGAAAAAGGAGGCGTGCGAGTTCACGGCGTCGCTCGGTCTCACCGAAGTTCAGGCCGGCGGCGGATGGATGGTTGCCGTGCTTCAGCTTGAGCCAGTCATAGCACTCCTGCAACAACTCGCCTGCCGCGTCATACCAGATCGAAATCAGGTGGCGCGGGATGCTGATCGCATCGCCCTCGGGCGTGGCGGGGGGGGCACCATATCGGCGCGCAGACATGCGATCCGTTACCGCGCCCTGATCTGCAACCACGTCTGGAACGGCGGGCGCAGCACCAGCCCCACCCTCAGCCCGTCCGGCCGAGGACGCCGCAGCGGCGAGCGCCCCAGGGTGGTGGCCGGGGATGGCGGAGGCCCCGACAGCACCGCCCGCGCAGCCCTGCCCCCGCGCAGCGAGATCCGCAGCGCCTGCGTCATTATCCTGAGATCCGGTCATATCGGCCCCCTATTGCCTGGTCACGGGCAGACGGGTGGCCCGGTCGAGGACCTCCCCGCCCGGCATCTTGATGAAGCGCTCATTGAGCCAGCCGCCGACCGGGCGACTTGACTTCGGCTTGAGATTGAGATGTTTGCCGCGAACCCGGGCGACCTTCGCCTTGAGCGCCACATCGGCGGCGGTCTTTTGGCTGTGACACGGGCCGCAAAGAGCCTGCAGGTTGCTCTCGCGGTTCTCGCCCAGATTGATCAGGGCCGTGATGTGATCGAACTCCGGCCGCAGCCGCGCGCTGAAAGCGTTGCGGCAGTTGGCGCAGCAGTCTCCCTGAGAGGCCAGAACCCGGGATTTGACCCAGGACGGCACAGCCGTGTCAGGTGTCTTACCTATCCATTCCGGGCGCTTGCGGGCGGTATGGCTCATATCAGCACCGCCCCAGCATCGAACGGCGCAGCCACGCCCTCCTCGACTGGATAATCGTCGGCCCGCTCCAGATTACTGCGGCAGGGTGCGATCCAGCGAAACCGGGTCACAGATCCCTGAAACTGCGCGCGCCAGACAATCCAGCAATAGGCTGTGGCAGTTGTGCCGCCCAGGCCTGCCAGTTTGCCGCGATGCATCGGCACCCGTTCGGTGAACTGAAGGATATCCGATGGGGGAATGACCGAGAACAGATCGCGGTATCGGCCAATGCCCTCCAGGAAGGCGCTGCGCACGATGACCGCGATACCGTGGCGGCTGGTGCGCAGGCCGCGCTGGATGAACTGTTCGGCCAAACGGAAAGGCGGGTTCATCACGGTCCAGTCAACCAGATCAGGATCTGGCCCGAACAGATAATCCCGCACCGGGAAGCCAGCGCCATAGTCATGCACATCAGCGGCATCGACTGTCGCGAAATGCTCTCGCAGCACCCGCACCATGTGGCCCCTGTTGGCGCAGGGCTCGCGAGCGGCCAGTACCAAAGGGTGATCCTCAGCACACTCAGCGGACATCTTGAGCCACTCACACAGGGCGCGCGTTGCCCAAGGAGGTGTCGGGAAATCGTCGAGGCTGTCATGTGGCTCGACCCGGCGCTGCATGACAGCCGTCGAGACGTTCTGCCCCTTGGGCGCAGCGGCGGTCATCGCCCTGCCCTCCGGCGCTCAATTTCTCTGGTCAAAAACTTTTGCAGCGGGATCAGCCAGCAGGCTGTCTCCCTCGGGATGAAGGCAATCCCGGTCAGCGTGATGATCACGCCGCTCACGACGATGCGGATTGCCCCCAGAGCCCAGATCATCCCCGGCCCTCCAGAAAGTCCTGGAACGGGCGACCGGCCAACGCGACTACATCTCCAGATGGCCGGTTGACGCCCTGCCACCAGTTCAGCGCGGTCTGATACCGGACCCCGAACGCGACCGAGACCTCCTCGGGGTTGCGGTAGTTCTCATGAAGAAAATCCGCCCAGAAACCAGCAAACCGCGCGCGGAAAGCACGCGGCTCAAAAACTTTTGACCATGACATTTGAGTGGGTCCTTCCCCATGTTGAACGCATGACAGGCGATCAACGTGGTTTGGCTGGGAAAGGGACGAGGGCGCTGCGTGCTTCATCACGCAGCGCCTTTGGTTTCAGACGAAGCCGCATCAAGTGCATCAGCGAACGCTACAATGCGCTCCGCAACAATGAGGGTGCAGCTTTTGCCCGCTTTAAGTCGCGCATACAGCCTGCTGTTGCCTACTGCTCGAGCGGTCACGGTTGCCGGAGCAATCCGATGACGCTCTGCGCAGGTTTCTATGCAAGTGATGAGATCGTTGCTGGTCATACGCCAGATATAGGGACATTAGTCCCCATTCTGTCAAGGGACATTCGTCACCATTCACGCGATGCCCTCCTACCGCTACTCTCGCTGTCATGAGAGATTTTTGGGACGCCCTTGCGGATGCCATGAAGGCTGGTGGTCGCACCCTTCGCAGTATATGCGAGGGCGCAGGTGTCGATTATGATCGAGTAAAGAAAGCAAGATCTCGAAAGAGCAAGGTTGAGGTGTCGGACGCCATCCTCATCTCTCGTGAGCTCGGCTACTCCCTCGAAGAACTGCTTTCCGCGCCCCAGATCGAAGACCGAGCTGAGATAGTTCGGATATACAAATCTCTACCACCGAGAGTAATTCGGATGCTGAAAGCTGGCGAAGGTGATCTCTCGGATCCCGACCCACCTGCATCACCTCCAACTCCCTCATAACCGATAGAACCAGATCAATTTTCGAACCCATCTCTGCCCCCATGCCCGCAATCTGAAGATGCTGCCCGCACAATCCAGAGGTGATCAAGGGCCGGAAAACAAAAGATGTTTTTCACTTAAAAACTGATCCGCCGCATTGAATTTGATCACAAACGGACCATGGACAACCAGCGGAGACAGTGAATGACCCGCACACCAGAAGAGAAGATTTCCGACCTGAAATCCGAGTTGATCGAGGCGCAGGACGCCGGCGCTTCGCTGGTCGTGACAGCGATCACCGCCATGCAGGCCACGCCCGAACAGCGACAGGCTATCGCGGTCGCGCTGGAGCAAATTGCAGACGGCCGCCACCGGAGCCGGGTGACGGCAATCATCGCACGGAAGGTGGCGGAGAGATTGAGAGGAGAGGGATGAACTGGCCGGATTGGCTCTCCGAGGCGCGACTTGCGCTCATTATTTCCACGATGTCATTCCTCGCCGCATCCGTCGCGGCGTTTTTTACGTGGCGCCAAAGCGCCCACGCAAAAGCAGCATTGAAACGCAAAGAGCTCGCGATCGCTCCTTACATTACCCGAAAACCAACAGATGATGGCCTGCGCTATGTTCGCATCAGCATCCGAAATCTTGAGCCTCACGAAGCACGACTGACGGAAATTCGAAGCAAGAAAAGAGCCACTCTGATCAAGATGGACCCTCGCAAACACCAAATTTCCAGCGAGAACGACTTCGGCAGAGAGCGCCCGGTCAACATCCGCGTTATGCCGTCACCAGACCAAGCGGCAGGAGGCATGGCTGTGTATCTCATCGCCAACGCCGAGCTTGAAACCAAAGATTTGGAGTTTTCCTGGCATTGGGTTGACGGAACCAAACGTTAGTATGTTTTTAACTCAGCCGAAATTGCGAGCACCATCGCAACCACGGACAGCGCGAACGCTATCATATTAAGCCACCACACACGCCTCATCACGCGGCGACTGTATTCAAGCCTATCGCTATGCGACATGGCATCCATCCTTCGCTCAAACCGCGACTTCCTTGCCATAGGCCCTCCCCAGCTCGCACCCCGGCGGGCTTTTTGCTGTCCGCCAGCGGAGTGCTGGCAGGGTGATTCTTGCCACTGTGGAGATGGTGGCGCAATGAAAAAGGGACAGTAGTCCCCATTATAATATTGACAGGGACAAACGTCCCCTTGATAAACTCACCCCATCGCAACCCGATGGAGGCCACGCCGTGCCCAGCTATCGCCCTTCCCAGATCGAGGCCGCAAGGCGCATGCTGGCGCAGCCCGACCCCTCGCTCTCTCCCGCTGAACAGGCCTTTCGGGAGCGCAAGGCGCGCCACGTCCTGAAATCCATCGAGATCGCCCGCGACCACACCGTGGTCCGGGTGCCGCGCTGCGTCTTTGAGGCCGGTCTGAACAACCGTCGCCTCGACCAGCACCCCGGCGGTGCCGCGTGATCCCCCGCGCCAGCTACGCCACGCCACTTGCGCGCTACATGCGCCGCCGCAGCCTCCTGCTGCATTTTGAAGGCCTGACCGCGATCGCAGCGGTGATTGCCCTCGCCACTGGTGGTGCGGTGATCGCGCGCAGCGTGATCATCGCCCTTCTCAACCACAACTTCCCCGGCACCCCGCCGGGATGCTGCTGAAAGGATCCGACATGGACGGCGATACGCGCATGACCATCCGGGCTGGCGGAGAGGAAATCCAAACGACGATGGGCGCCGTGGCCGGGATCAACAAGGCCCTCGACAAGGTCGCCAGGAAATCGAAGCGCACACCAATGAAGGAAACCGAGGCCGACAAGAAGGTGACCAGTGACGCCTTCAGTGTCACCGGTGACGAACTCCGCCAGCTGATCGAGCGCATCGAGCAGTTCGAGGCCGAGAAGAAGGACATCAGCGAGCAGCTGAAAGAGGTCTACGCCGAGGCCAAGGGGCGCGGCTTCGACACCAAGGCCCTGCGCAAGATCGTGTCGCTTCGCAAACAGGATCCCGATGAGCGTCAGGAGGCCGAGGCAATCCTCGAGGTCTATATGACCGCGCTCGGGATGAGCTGACCAGTTTCGCAGGCGCGAGCGGCATGCCTGCCCCGCGTCTACTTCCCCCGGTGGCGCTCTGCCAGGTGACCACCGGGGTTTCTACCCCGACCGGGGCGGCGGGTAATCCGCCCCAACCTCCCTGTTGGACTTCTCCCGGCCAGATCGAAGGCCGGGAGCCTTTTCCAGGAACCGATATGACCCTGCATTGCGATAAAACCGGCCGCCACTGGCCCTGCGACAGCTTCTCGCAGGCGGTGCGTATGGCCCCAAACCTTGGCCTGACCGACTGGACATGGTGCCAGGGCGATACCACCCCTGCGACCATGCGCGAGACCGTCTCTGAAATGCGCGCCCGCCCGCGCCATCCTGTGACGCGGGGGATCGAGTGATGCTGGACCAATCTCCGCGTCTAGCCTGCCGCCCGGGCCGCGAACCCGATTTCATCATCGGAACAGCCGACAGCCCCTACATGCTTCGCTGGTGGATGATCCCGCGCAATGACGTCTTCAACGTCTATTACCACCGCATTTTGCGCGATGATGACGACCGCGCCCTGCACGATCACCCCTGGCCGAGCTTCTCGGTGATGATCCTCGGCCAGTTGCGCGAGATCACACCGGACGGGCCTCGCATCATCCGCGCAGGGGAATGCGTTTACCGCGGTCCCGATTTCGCACACAGGCTCGAGTTGATCGACAACCAGCCCTGCGAGACGCTGTTCATCACCGGCCCGAAGGTTCGCGAATGGGGCTTCCATTGCCCCAAGGGCTGGGTCCACTGGCAGGATTTCGTCGCGCCGGTCGAGCATGGCCAAATTGGTCGCGGCTGCGGTGAGATGGGCTGATCATGCGTGACCATACCCCCTCCTCCCGCATCCAGCTGTCGCGCGCCAAAGGCTCGCGCTTGCCGGCAAATACCGTGCGCTGCGACCGATCCACCATATTCGGCAACCCATGGGTGCCGGGAGAGAACGGTGGTCTGCGCCTGCCAAACGGATCGCTGCAGGGCAAAATGGACTGGTACCCGCCGATCCCCACGACCGAGATCCTCACGGTCGAGCGCGCAG
The DNA here is from genome assembly GCF_023371075.1 of Pseudomonas sp. GX19020. Lineage (NCBI taxonomy): Bacteria > Pseudomonadati > Pseudomonadota > Gammaproteobacteria > Pseudomonadales > Pseudomonadaceae > Pseudomonas > Pseudomonas sp. GX19020. Next base: position 369,033 of record NZ_JAMCCR010000001.1, on the reverse strand, counting down.
TAGCGCTTCACGCCGAATGGCTCCTCACCGAGAACCCGTCTCTGCCGGCTGGCCTGAGCGACACCGATGTGACCCGCTGCATTGACGCCATCGAAGAGCTGCGCATCGCTGTGCTGGAGCGCCTGCCCGCCCTGCGCGGTCATAGCTTCGCCTGCTGGTGCAAGCCGGGATCGCCCTGCCATGCCGAAACGCTGATGGAGATCGCCAATGGGTGAGCTTACGGCGCCTCACACCTGCAAAGGCAGCCTCGCCATAGCCGAGGAGACCATTGAAGCCTGCTGGGACGATCCTGCCTCAGCAGCGCAGGTTCTCGCCTTTGCCGCGATCATTGCAGCGCTGAAAGCCGGCATCACCATCGGTGAACTCGCCCAGCACGTCATCCGCATGGAGGAAGCCGCCCGCGTTCTGACCGGCACACGCCAGCTCGCGAAGCCGGCGCCGAATTGCGCGCGCTGCGAGGACACGCGGTTTCTGGATAGCCACGTGATCCTCGAGCAGTGCCCGGACTGCAATCCGGAGATCCCGAAATGACCCGGGCCAACTGCGCCCATCTGATGGTGAGGGAGGAAGCGGCATGACCGCGATGCGAGGCAATGGAGGCGATTCGTGATGGGAGAAGCGCGATCACTTATCCGTGCGCTAGACCTCCGCAAGGCGGTGCCCGAGTGGATTGCTCTTGGCTGCAGAGTGAAGATCGGACCTGATGGCACTGTCGATGTCTCACCGCCAATGGAGAACCGCGATGACGCAGATCTGATTGACTGGAAGAGACCACGATGACGAAGAGAGATCTGCCCGCACACTGCTATCGCAAGGGCAAGCGCGGATACATCTATTTTGTCCGAGGGAAGCTCTGTCAAAGGATTAAGAGTTCGCCCGGAACTGCTGATTTTGCAGTAGAATATGCCACTCTTATGAAGGGCAGAGTGCAGCCTGCTGGCAAAACGATTTCTAAACTGATCGAGCACTATCGTACTTCGCCGAGATGGGCGAAGCTGGCCCGAAACACGCGGATCGGCTATGAACGGAATCTAGCTTATTTCGACGAGGTCGCCGGACGGATCGACCCGAGCACTCTGCGCCGGGTTCACATTAATCAGATGCGCGATGCCCTTGCTGACCGCCCCACAGATGCCAATCGTAAAATCAGCACCCTTTCCGTTCTTTTTGAGCACGGCATTGATATCGGCTGGTTGACTGCGAACCCGGCAAAAGGTGTGAGAAAACTGGATCCGACCGGAAGGCAGCGTCAACCTTGGCCGACAGACATGATCGAGGCATTTCGCGAGGCAGCAAATCCGCGAACTCTTCTCCTATTCGAGCTCTTGATCGGCACCGGGCAGCGTATCACGGACGTTCTGTCCCTGCGCTGGTCCGATCTGGACAGCGACGGCTTCACCTTAACGCAAGGGAAGACGAAGACCCGGCTATACATTCCACTCACCGACCGCTTGCGCGCCATCCTTGCTGCTACACCACGCCGCGCACTGTTCATCGTGGCGCAGGATAACGGGAATCGCGTTGGCTATAACCTGGCATGGAAAGACGTGATGGCGACCCGCCGGGCTGTTGGGGCGGAAGCATACGACATCCACGGCTTGCGCTATACAGCCGCCAGCGAAATCGCATCCATCCCTGGCATGACATCTGAGCACGTGAAAGCGATCACAGGTCACGCCGAGGCGGCCATGGTGCGCCTATATGCAGGTCCGGCCATGCAGAAAGCACGGGCGGCAGAGGCCCAAAAAGCGCGCGGGAACGGAACGAATACGAAACATGAAAGTTGAAACGGCTTTGAAACGCTAAGCGAGCTCGACGAGCCGCTCTGCGCCCATCGCTTTGGATGGATCTCGCATCACGTGACCCTTCCCCCAGATAGTTTCTATGTAATTACAACCACCTGTTGCCTCTGACAGCTTCTTCCGCAACTTGCATATGAAGACATCAACGATCTTCTCTTCCGGCACATTCGCATGCCCATAAAGATGCTTAAGGAACATCTCTTTTGTCAGAGTGGTTCCCTTGCGCAACGAAAGCAGCTCAAGCATCTGGTATTCCTTGCCGGTCAGATGAACGGCTTTGCCTTCGGATTCAACGGTTTTGGCATCGAGATTAACCGTGATCAGGCCCGTCCGGATTGTGGACTGACTATGTCCTTTTGAGCGGCGGATGATCGCATGGATCCGTGCCACCAGTTCTTCGCGATGGAAAGGTTTGGTCAGATAATCATCGGCGCCAAAGCCAAACCCCCTGAGTTTGCTTTCGGTATCGTCCGATCCGGACAGGATCAGGATAGGCGTTTCCACCCGCGCGAGCCTGATCTGGCGAAGAACCTCATGCCCGCTCATATCGGGCAGATTGAGATCAAGCAGGATCAGATCGTAATCATAAAGTCGGGCGAGATCTATCCCATCCTCGCCCATATCGGTGCAATAGACATTCAGGTTGGCATGGGTCAACATCAGTTCGATACTGCGCGATGTTGTTGGATCGTCTTCGACAAGTAAAATACGCATATGAAATCTCCGGTCCGGGCTGTCAGGTCATTTTCGTTAACGACACTCGCATCCCCTGGTTAATGCATGGTTACCACGCACAGAGTGCCAGAGAGAAATTCCAATACAATCTAAAGTTGTCTGAATTTTTGAATAGACGTCACTTTCAGCGCCTTCTCTCCGTGTTTTTCCACAGCGTCACACCAAAGCCGGAATTCCTCTTCCGACAGAGAATATCGCTCCCGTGCCTCTTCGGCAGTGATCAGCCCATGTGCCACAGCCCGCACAACCGTCGCCTTACGGCTGGCAACCCAGCGTCGCGTCTCTGGAGCAGGCAGATCCGCCCGGGTCAGGACTGAGCCGTCAGGAAGCGTCACCTGCCTCGGGCCGTGAACTCGTCTGAGATACATCGCAGTTTCCGTTCGCTGTCTGGTTCAGCCAGATTTGACCACTTACGCTTAAACATTGCTGAACCCGCACCTTGAGAGTAGGAAAGATTTTCATATATTCCGGGCTAATCCGGAACTGTTCCCCATCGGCGACCCTCCCATGCCCTTTGATACCAGGCTCAACTCGCTCGGCTTTGACCGGGCCCCGCAAGATACACGTGTTGTCGTTGCCATGTCTGGCGGCGTCGACAGTTCGGTCGTGGCGGCGATGCTCAAGGAAGAGGGCTATGATGTCGTCGGCGTCACGCTGCAGCTTTATGATCACGGGGCGGCGCTGGCGAAAAAGGGCGCCTGCTGTGCGGGGCGTGACATCCATGACGCGCGGCGCGTGGCCGAGACCATGGGCTTTCCGCATTATGTGCTGGATTACGAGAACACCTTTCGCGAGGCGGTGATCGAGGAATTCGCCGAGGCCTATCTGGCCGGCGCGACCCCCGTCCCCTGTATCCGCTGCAATGAGAGGGTGAAGTTCAAGGACCTGCTCGCCACCGCGAAGGAGCTGGACGCCGATTGTATGGCGACCGGCCATTACATCCAGCGCAAACTGGGCGGCGCCGGGCCAGAACTGCATTCAGCCGCCGATCCGAACCGCGATCAGAGCTATTTCCTCTTTTCGACCACGCCGGACCAGCTTTCTTACCTGCGCTTTCCGCTGGGCCATCTGCAATCCAAAGCTGAGACCCGGGCACTGGCGACAAAATATGGTCTGCCGGTGGCCGACAAGCCCGACAGCCAGGACATCTGTTTTGTCCCGAATGGCAATTATGCCAGCGTGATCGAGAAACTGCGGCCCGATGCCGCCTCACCCGGTGAGATCGTCGATCTCGCAGGCAGGGTATTGGGCGAGCATCGTGGCGTGATCCATTACACGATCGGTCAGCGCAAGGGGCTGGGGATCGGGGGGCTCGGCGAGCCGCTTTATGTGGTGAAACTCGATGCCGAAAACCGCCGGGTCGTGGTCGGGCCAAAAGAGGCGCTCTCGACCCGGGTGATCCCGGTGCGGGAAATCAACTGGCTGGGCGATGCGCCCTTTCAGAGCCAGCCGGAATGGCACGTGCTGACCAGGGTGCGTTCGACCCGTGCGCCGCGCCCGGCAATCATCCGGCCGATCTCAGCAACAGAAGCCGAAGTGGAACTGATCGAACCGGAAGATGGCGTCAGCCCCGGCCAGGCCTGCGTGTTCTACGCGAATGAGGGCAGCCGCATCTATGGCGGCGGCTGGATCTGGCGCGGGCGTTAAACAGAGAGGGGGCGCTGCCCCCTCGGCTCCTGAAGGAGCCTCACCCCCGGGATATTTAGAGACAGATGAAAGAGGCTGACATTTTCATCTGTCCTTAAATATCCCCGCCGGAGGCATGCGCGTCAGCGCAGTTTCGCGGTATCAACCTGCAAAAAGGTCAGAACAGAGTGCGCGGCGCGCAGCCCGGGGGCTTCGCCGCCACGGCCAAGGCGCTCCATGGTCAGGCGCATTGCCGCCTCCTGCCCTTTCGATTTTCCGGAAAGAAGTGCGGTCAGCGCCGGGATGAGCTTTGGCGGCCGGCAATCGCGGCCGATGAATTCCGGCACTGTCCGGGTCTCGGAGACGAGATTGACGAGGGTCACGGTATCGATCCGGATCATCCGCCGCATCAGCCAGAGCGTTAGCGGCGCCATGTCATAGGCGATCACCATCGGGCAATCCTGTGCCGCCAGTTCCAGGCTGACCGTGCCGGACGCGGCCAGTGCAGCATCGGCGGCGGCGAAGGCAGCAGTGCGGGTTGCGATATCTGGGGATTTCAGGATGACCGGCGCAGCGGCCCAGCCTGCAACCGCCTCTGACACGACCGGCATCAGATGGCTCGGCGTTGGCAGGATCACCCTCAGGCCAGGGCAAGACGCGGCCAGACCGGCAACCGTTTCGCCAAATGGCGGCAAAAGCCGGCTGACCTCGCCCCGGCGCGATCCGGGCAGCACGGTAAGTAAGGGTGCATCGGGGGCAATGCCATGCGCGGCGCGGAAGGCCTCTGCCTCGGCCGGACCGGCCACAGGCTCAGAGACCACCGGATGGCCCACGAAATCGCAGCTCATCCCGGCGGCTTCCATATAGGGCGGCTCAAACGGCAAAAGCGCCAGCACATGGTCGATCACCCCCGCCATCTTAGCGGCGCGGCCCGGGCGCCAGGCCCAGACCGAGGGGGCGACATAATGAATCGTCGGAATTTCCGGCGCGGCCTCTTTGACAATCCGCGCCACGCGCAGGCAAAAATCCGGGCTGTCGATGGTGATCAGGGCCGCCGGCTGCTCAGCCAGCACCAGGTCAGCGCATTGGCGGATCCGCCGCTTGAGATGGAAATATTTCGGCAATATCTCGGCAATGCCCATGACCGAGAGCTCTTCCATCGGAAAGGCGCTTTCCAGCCCCTCGGCCTGCATGGCCGGGCCGCCAACCCCTTCGAAGCGCGCCTCAGGCACCAGCGCCTTCAGCCCTGCCATCAGCGCGGCCCCGAGCCGGTCGCCCGAGGGCTCTCCGGCAATCAGGATGAATTTCACGAAGGTTCTCCGGGCTGACGCGCCCAGAGGAAGAGCCCCGCGTCACGCGCAGCGGCCTGCATTGCCGGCAGATCGAGGCAGATCACGCCACCTGCCTCCCAGACGATGCCACCCAGACCGGCCTGCGCCACCTGGGCCACGGTGACCGGCCCAAGCGCCGGCAGATCGATACGCCGGTCCTGCAGCGGTTTCGGCGCCTTATACAGCAACCCACGTCCGCGCGGGGCCTCGGGTCGCAGCCCGGCCGGCAGGGCAGCCACGCCAGCCAGCATCGCATCGGTCCCTGCGAGCGTCTCGGTTGCAAGGCAGAGCCCCTGTTGCACGACACAGCCCTGGCCGACATCGACCCGGCCAAGCGCCTCGGCAATCAGCGCAGCGCGGGCCGCATCCTGACGGTCGCGGGGCTGAACCTCGCCGGCATAAAACGCGGCTTGCGGCACCAGGGCGGGCGCAAGATCGGAGGCGCCGATCACCGAAAACCCGTCTTCCTCGAAGAGTGCGATCACCTCGCGCAAAGTCGCGTCATCGCCCTGGGCCAGTGAGGCCATCAGACGCGGCACGATACCGGCGGTGATCGGGTCAAACAGCGCCGGATCGAGCCGCGGGCGCTGCACCGCACCGGCGAAACAGACGGCGGTGACCCCCGCCTCATGCAAGGCGGCAAAAAACGGGTAGAGCCGTTCGATCCGGAAGGTCAGATCGGGCACCAGCCCTTCGGGGGGAAAGCCATCCAGCGCGGCCACAAAGGGGCGCATGGGCGCAGCCTGCGCCAGCGCGGCAGGGAGTGCACCACGCCCGGCAATGATCGCGACGCTCATTTCGCGCCTTTCGGCGTCAGGAACGACCGGTCGCTGGCCGAGAGGATGAACTCGCTGATCTCGCGCACATGGACGGCGTCGAAATCCTCCGCGAGACGCTCGGCGCGGTCATGGAAGGTGCCCTCGCCCTGGGCCAGCATCTGGAAGGCGGCGCGCAGCTGGGTGATTTCGGCCCGGGTGACCCCACGTCGTTTCAGCCCGACAAGGTTCAGCCCGTCCAGCTCGCCACGCGGGGCCTGGACGAGGCCATAGGGGATCACGTCATTGGTGACCATGGTGACCGCGCCGATGATCGCGCCGCGCCCGATGCGGACAAACTGATGGATGCCGGACAGGCCGCCGATCACCACATCATCGCCGATATGGCAATGGCCCGCTATGGCGACATTATTCGCCATCACCACCCGATTTCCGACAATCGCGTCATGGCCGATATGAACCCCGGTCATCAGCAGGCAATCATCGCCGACGCGTGTCACCCCGCCACCGCCTTCGGTGCCGGTGTTCAGCGTGGCGCCTTCGCGGATGCGGCAACGGGCGCCGACCTCCAGACGGGTGCGCTCGCCCCTGAATTTCAGATCCTGCGGCACTTCGCCTACGCTCGCGAAGGGCCAGATCGTGGTCTCTTCGCCGATATCAGTCCAGCCGGTGACGACGGCATGCGATTTCAACTCGACCCCGCGTTGCAGCGTAACCTCGGGGCCGACCACGCAAAACGGGCCGATAAAACAATCCGGGCCAATCACGGCGCCGTCGTCGATCACGGCGGAAGGGTGGATGACGGCGGTACCGTGAATGGACATGGATCAGGCCTTTGGCAGGTCGAACATTGCGGTGAATTCAGCCTCGCAGGCCAGTTCACCATCGACCGTGGCGCGGCCCGAGAATTTCCAGACCTTGCCGCCGCCACGCAGCGCTTTCACATGCAGTTCCAGCACGTCGCCGGGCACCACTTTGCGGCGGAATTTCACACCATCAACGCCCATGAAGAACACTTTCGCATTCTTGTCGACGAGATCCATCGAGAGCCCCACCAGCACGCCGGAGGTCTGTGCCATCGCCTCGATGATCATCACACCGGGGAAAATCGGCATACCCGGGAAATGGCCGGTGAATTGCGGCTCGTTATAGGTGACGCATTTCACACCAACGCAGGATTCGTTGATCACCACATCGCGGACCTTGTCGATCAGCAAAAACGGGTAACGATGCGGGATAATCCTCTGGATCAGATCCAGATCGGCATTGGTGACGGCCCTGGCTTCCGTATTGGCATCCATCTGGCGCATCCTCCTCCTGTCACATAGGGCTGAAATCCGCAGCGGTTTCGCGCGGTTTTCCGACTGCTACCAAGTTGATAGCTGCGGGGCAAGTTCCGGCGAACAGCACCGGCGAAGAGCGCCGAAACCACCCGCGCCGGTTCGGCTGCGGGCGCGGCGTTCACGGTGCAGGCGCAGGTGTTCCGGTTGCGGGATCCTGAACCGGCGCAGGCACGGGGTCTGCACCGCCCTCTGTGCCCTGCCCATCGCCCTTCCCATCCGCAGGCGCGGCTTCGGGCGCCGGCAGACGCTGATCCATCAGGGCAATCGCACGCTGCGTCACATCCGCCGAGGAACGCGAGAGAATCAGAACATCATCGCCAATGATCGCCACTGCGCCATATTCATCCAGCAATTCGGCCATCAGCGGCACCGAGAGATCGACAAAAACCTTGCGATCCTCGTCCAGCTTGCGGTTGATCGCGCGCACTTTCGCATCCTGCGACTGGCGGAACTCCTCGACCTTGGTGTCGAAATCGCGCGCCAGAACCGAGAAGGCCTCCGGCGTCATCCCGGCGCGTTTCCCCGTCAGATCACGCTCTTCCTGTTCCAGCGCGGCCTCGATGGCGCGGTTCTCGGCGCTGACTTCGGCGGCCGCCTGTTCCGCAGCTTGCGTTGCAGCCCTCCCCCAGGCGGATTTCTCGAAAAGCTCCGCCTGGTTGAGGGTCAAAAGTGCGAAAGTCTCGCGCTTGCCTGAGGCGTCCGCACCTGAGCCGCCCGTTGCAGCGTCGCCCGCAGCCGCAGCGGGGGCAGTTTCTGCCCCCTGGGGGGCCGCAGGGACTTCGGCGTCCTGCGCAAAAGCTGCGCCAGCGCAGACCGGCAGCAGTGCCAGACCCGCCAGCATCATCCCCCGGAGCGCAGGCGCCGCCATCTCAGAACTTGGTCGAAACGGTCAGGTCGAAGGACTGCGTTTTATCGTAGTCTTCCTTCTTGAGCGCCTTGGCAAAGTTGAAGCGCAGTGGCCCCACCGGCGTATCCCAGAGAACCGAGACACCGACAGCGACACGCGGCTTGAAACTGTCATCGATGGTCCCGGCAAGGCCGGCTTTGTCCGTAAGGCTCCAGACCGAGCCGATATCGAGGAAGGCAGCGCCCATGATGCCGTATTCTTCGGGCAGGCCGACCGGGAATTCCGATTCGAACCGCGCCACGGCAAAGACGTTGCCGCCGAGCGCATCTTCGAGATCGGTGCCGTCACGCGGGCCGATCCCGTTGGGTTCAAAGCCGCGCATCTTGCCGCGCAGGAAGAAGCGGTCGGTCACGCGGGTGCCGGTATCGCCAAGATCCTGGAGATGCCCTGCTTCGAAGATCGCGCGAATCGTGACTTCCTCATTCCAGATCTTCTGTTCGCCCATGGCGAAAAGCGATGTGGTGAGGAATTTGGTATCGCCGCCAAGCCCGCCGATATCCTGGCCAAAGCGGAACAACAGGCCGCGCGTCGGATCAAGCCCGGTGATGCGGCTGTCATATTCATAGGTATAGCCGATGGACGACGAGGTCAGCGCACCGCGGCTGACTTCATCCTTCAGGATCGGCGACCGCAGCGAGATCGGCGTCGGCGGCACGGTGCTGTTATCGTATTCATCCGCATCGAGATCGAAGATATCGTCCCGGCTGAGCCGATAGCGCAGGCTGAGGCGCGATTGTTCACCCAGCGGGAAGCCAAGCGCGAGCGAGAACCCGGCGCTGCGGGTGTTGTAGAGCGCATAATCCGAATCGGTTGTGCGATAGAACAACCCGAAGGAAAGGCTCAGATCCCGGCCGAACAGTGCAGGTTCGGTAAAGGAGAAACTCGAGCTTTGATTGTCCGAAGTGGTTGCGACGCTGGCCGCGATCGACTGGCCACGGCCAAGGAAGTTCGATTCCGAAAAGTTGACCGAGATCCCTGCCCCGGATTCAACCGAATAGCTCAGACCAAAGCCGAGCGAGCCGGTCGGCTGTTCATCGACATCGACATTCACGACCACCTGATCCGGGGCCGAGCCCGGTTCAGCATTCACCCGCGCATCCGAGAAGAAGCCGAGCGCGCGGATCCGTTCCGCCGATTGCCGGATCTCGCGCGCGTTGAAGGGGTCGCCTTCAACGCTGCGGAACTGCCGTCGGACGACTTCGTCCAGCGTGGTGGCATTGCCTTCAATATCGATACGTTCAACGAAAATCTTCTCGCCGCGCACCACCGCGAATTCGATATTGACGCGCTGATTGCGGTCATCACGGGTGATACGGGGTTCGACGCGGACGAAATTCAGCCCCTTCTTCAGGGCGAGATTTTCCATCCGGGCGATATTGTTGTCGATCAGCGCCGGGCTCCAGGTCTGGCCTGCCCGGATCTTCTGCACCGCCGCGAAATCGTCGGCAGCAACGCCTTCGACCTCGGACACGGTAGAGATCGCGCCGATGGAATATTGCTGGCCTTCCCGGATGGTGAAGGTCACGAAGCTTGCATCGCGTTCGCGCGAGACTTCGGCCGAGGCGTCAAGCACCTGGAAATCGATATAGCCGCGCGAACGGTAGAATTCGGTCAAAAGCTGTTTGTCGACGTCGATCCGTTCCGAGACATAGGTGTCGCGCTGGATGATCTGGCGCAAAAGCCCCGCCTGTTTGGTCTGCAGGACCTGGCGCAGCCGGCGGTCCGAGAAGGCGCGGTTCCCGACAAAGGAAAGCTGCTCGATCTCGACGACTTTGCCCTCGGTGATCTCGAACACCAGATCGACCCGGTTGCCATCGCGACGGATGACCTTGGGGTTGACGGTCGCAGCAATACGGCCCCGCTGGCGGTAGACTTCGGCCAGGGTCGCCGCATCGGCTTCGGCGGTCGAGGGAGAAAAGACGTGACGCGATTGCGATTTCACCAGTTTGGCGAGGTCGTCATCCTTGATGCGCCTGTTGCCCTCGAAGCTGATCACATTGATGAAGGGATATTCCTTCACTTTGATCACGAGCGTATTGCCCTGGGGGACGATCTCTACCGTCTCAAAAAGGCCCGAGCCATTGATCCGCTGATAGGCGTCATTCAGCGCCCCGGCCGAAACCTCCTGGCCACGGCTGATTCCCGCATAAGACAGGATGGTAGAGGCATCGACGCGCTCATTGCCTTCGACCTTCACCGCTGAAAAGGCGAAAACCTGGGCGAAGGCGGGCTTGAGCCAAACCGGCGTCGAGGCCACCGATCCGAGCAAAACCGCAGTCACAAGCGTGACCCCGGCAACCCTCTTGCGGCCACCGGCAATACCACCGGCGCGCTGCTGTTTCCGGATCGAGCTTTTCACCATGACCTGCCACGCGCTCCGCAGTACAATTTTCCCTGTGTCTGACTAACGACAAAGCTGGCCCTTGTCAAAAGCCTGCGGTCCTTGTGGATAAGTCTGGCAGATATAGTATGTCACCCTGCTGATCGCCGCATACGAGACAGGCGACACAAGCGCGGCACAACCCGAAGGAAGCTGCGGCCAGGGCGAATGCACCGATATGCCGTGAAATCAGCAGAAATACGCGCCCGGACCGGGGGCTTCCCGCCACGTACCCCGCGGCCTGATAGCCGAAAAAGCGAAAACCCGGCACGAATGAGCCGGGTTCGGGTTGTTTCTCACAGGTGTCACAAAACCACAGCGCGGTCAGCAAGCGGCGGAAACCTGCCTGGCGCGGACCACGTTACGACGCCTCAGGGCGTGATGTGCACGGGCGCCGAGTAATATCCCAGAATGGCGGAGCCAAGAAATGCCCCCGCAAGAAGACCGGCCACAATCGTTCCCATGGTGAAAATCCGGTCGAAATTGATCCTGGCAAGCAGGACAAGACCCGGGAAAGTGCGTTCAACCAGCTGCATAGCATCACCTCTTGTTAGGCAGAGGGATAGGCCGTGAATCTGGCGAGACTAAGGCGCAAACCGCGCAAGATCCGGCGGTGCCGGGAAAACCGCCCCGGCCACCGCCGTCAACGTCAGACGCAGGTGACGTCATTCCACAGCGCAAAGGCCATCAGCGACAGAAGCAGCGTCAGCCCCACCGTCATCAGAACCCGCAGCGCCCCGTCCGAGGGCGGCTTGCCCGTCACGGCCTCAAAAGCGTGGAACACGAGATGGCCGCCATCCAGCACCGGAATCGGAAGAAGGTTCAGGATCCCGACCCCCAGTGACAGCACCGCGAGCATGCTCAGGAAGCCCATGGTCCCGGTTTTCGCCGCATCTCCCATGGTTTCGGCCATGCCGATCACGCCCGACATATTGCAGGTCGAAATCTGCCCGACGATCATATGCCACAGGCCCGAGAAGGTGGTGGTGGTCATATTCCACATCGCACTGGCGGCGGTTGTGACTGCCTCCCAGACGCCGGCCGGGCGGCTCGCGGGTTCAAAAGTCATGCCGGAAAAGGCACCGAGCAGCCAGCGGGTCTCGAAACCGCCGCCATCAGCCGCCGCACGTGGCACATCGCGCGAACGCGGCGTCAGCTCCAGATCGAAAGTACGGCCATCGCGCCAGACCGTCAGCGGCAGGGTGCGGCCATTCGAGCCGCGCACGATATCCGCCAGATCCTCAAACGCGTTGATATCCTTGCCATCGGCCCTGACCACCACATCGCCCGCCTGTAGACCAGCATCAATCGCGGCCGATTTCACCTGCACGCCGCCCATCAGGCCGGGCTGCGGATGCGGCGCCATCAGCGTCAGTTCCTGACCGTCCCGCTCGACGCGGAACTCCACTTCGGCGTCGCGCGGCAAGGCCCGCATCGCCTCGCCAAAGCTCTTATTGTCCGGCGTAGCCCGCCCGCCAAGCGCGAGAATGACATCGCCCTCCTGCAGCGTCTGCACCCCGGGCACCGGCACCAGCTTGCCCACGCTGGGCCGGTCCAGCGCTATGCCGTTGAACAACACCGTGCCCAACAGGATCGCGAAGGTCAGAATGAAATTGGCCACCGGCCCGGCCAGCACGGTCGAGGCCCGCGCCCAGAGCGGCGCCCCCGCCATCGTATGGCGGCGTTCAGACGCGCTCAGCCCCGAAGGCACCTCGGACCGGACAGAGGCCGCATCGGCATCACCGAGGAATTTCACATAGCCGCCAAAGGGAATCGCCGCGACCTGCCAGCGCGTGCCGCGCTTATCCAGCCGCGACAGCAGCACCGGCCCGAAGCCCAGTGAGAAGACTTCGGCATGAATCCCCGACCAGCGTCCGATGATGTAATGGCCATATTCATGGATCGCCACGATGATCGAAAGTGCGACAATGAAGAAGACGACCGACCAGGCGGCCCCCGTGAGCAATCCGAGGATATCCATAAATCAGCCGTTCCTTATGCCTGTTCGTCTGCTTTTAGTCTGTTTGTCTGCTTTTTTTTCAGACCGCGTCTTTCAGACCGCGCGCGCGGGGTCAGCCGCGATCTCTGCCGCGCGGATCCTTGCGAGATGGTCCATCGCGAGCACATCCTCAAGAGAGCCTGCGTCTTTGTGAAGGCCGGAATCTGACGAAAGCCTGGTCAAGGTCGCCTCGACCAGCCGCGCCATATCCATGAACCCGATCTTATCCGCGAGGAAAAGATCCAGCGCGATCTCTTTCGCGGCATTGAAGGCGGCACCGGCAAGGCCGCGCACCTCCATCACCTCACGCGCCAGCCGCAGGGCCGGGAAACGGGTCTCATCGGGGGCTTCGAAACTCAGCTTCGCCAGTTTCGCAAGATCAAGCCGCGCCACCGGCAGCGCCGCACGCTCAGGCCAGTTCAGCGCATAGCCGATCGGGTGGCGCATATCCGGCACGCCCAGATGCGCCATCACCGCGCCATCCTGAAAGCCGACCATCGAATGGATGATGCTTTCACGGTGGATGATCACCTCGACCTGATCGGGCCTGACGCCGAACAGCTCGCGCGCCTCGATCACCTCAAGCGCCTTGTTGAACATCGAAGCGGAATCGATGGTGATCCGCTGCCCCATCGACCAGTTTGGATGCGCCAGCGCCTCGGCCACCGTGGCGGTCTCCAGCCGCGCCAGCGGCCAGTCGCGCAAAGCGCCCCCCGAAGCGGTCAGGATGATACGGTCAATCGTATCGGGTTCTTCTCCGGCAAGTGCCTGAAAAATCGCGGAATGCTCGCTGTCGACCGGCAGGATATGGCCGCCGGTCTCGCGCATCCGCCGCATCATCAGCGGGCCGGCGGCGACCAGGCTTTCCTTATTCGCAAGCGCCAGCGTGGCACCGGCCTCAAGTGCGGCAAGGCCCGGAATAAGCCCCGCCGCGCCGATGATCGCATTCAGCGTGAGACTGACGGGGCGTGCGGCGGCCTCGCGGATCGCCTCACGCCCGGCGGCGATAGCAATCCCGCTGCCCGCAAGTGCATCGCGCAGATCCCGCAGCAGCACGGGTTCGGATGTCACCACGATTTCAGGCCGGAGCGCCCGCGCCTGTTCGGCCAGAAGCGCGATATTGCGCCCGCCGGTCAGGGCGGTGACGGCAAAGGTGCCCTCAGCGGCTCGGGATACGAGGTCAATAGTCTGGGTGCCGACCGAGCCGGTCGCGCCAAGGATGGATATCTTGCGCAAGGCCTTACTCCGTCACAGTGAGCGGCAGGTTGGCCGCCAGGGGCGCGAGATCGCCGGCAACGGGCAGGAAATGCAGCCCGAGATTGAGGATCACCGCCAGAACCGCGGCAAAAGCCAGCGCATCGAAGCGGTCCAGGAGACCACCATGGCCCGGGATCAGGTTCGAGGCATCCTTGACCCCTGCCCGCCGCTTGATCGCCGATTCCGCGATATCGCCCAGCTGGCCCGCGAAAGCGATCAGAGGCGAGACCCACAGGACGGCCGCGCCAAAGCCGGCATAATGCCAGAAGGCAAAGCCCACCAGGGCCGCCCCGATCCAGCCCGCCGCCGTACCGGACCAGGTCTTTTTCGGGCTGATCTTCGGCCAGAATTTCGGCCCGCCGAGGATACGCCCCGCGAAATAGCCCAGCACATCCGAGGCCACCACCACCGAAATAAGCCAGGCAATCGCGACCACCCCATGCGTGTCGCTGCGCAGAATGATCAGCGCCATCGCCGTCACCACGATCACCAGCGCATAGGGGCCGAAGGCCAGAATGTCGCGGCGCGGCGTCAGCACCCCGATCAGCGAGGGCAGCAGCAGAATGGGCAATGCCCAGGGCAGCGTGATCCCCATGATCAGCACCACCGCCGTGAGCCCCCCGAGCAGGATCGAGGCATCAAACCCCTGCCCGCGCGTCATCCGCGCCAGTTCCCACATCATCAGCGCCGAAGAGAGCACCGCAAGCGCGAGAAACCAGATCCCGCCAAGCCAGATTGCAACCCCTCCGACCGCCAGCATGACAATGGCCGAAAGGATACGCGGCGCCAGATCACCCCATCTTGCCGATTTTTCGCCTGCGGATTTTGCGGTCATGGTTTTGTTCCGCCGAACCGGCGCTCCCGATTGCCGAAACGTGAAAGAATCGAGGCCAGTTCCTCCGGCGTGAAATCGGGCCAGAGTGTTTCGGTAAATTCATATTCCGAATAAGCCGCCTGCCAGACGAGAAAATTCGAGGTGCGGGTCTCGCCCGAGGTGCGGATCACCAGATCCGGATCGGGCACGTCGCCAGTGTCGAGCGCATGTGAAAACGCGGCATCGGTCAGGTCTGCGGGGTTGAACCGCCCCTCGGCCGCCTCGGTCGCGATCCGGCGCGCGGCGCGGAGGATCTCGTCCCGGCCACCGTAATTGATCGCAACGATCAGGTTCAGTCGCGTGAGATGCGCGGTCTTGGCCTCGATCCCCGCCATAAGGCGTTGCAGCTTTGGCGCCAGACGCGAGCGGTCCCCGATAAAGCGCAACCGCACGCCTTCGCGTGCCAGGGCTGCGGCCTCGCGCTGGATGAAATGCGCGAAAATCCCCATCAGACCAAGGACTTCCTCGGTCGATCGTTTCCAGTTTTCTGTCGAGA
This sequence comes from Pseudomonas sp. GX19020, assembly GCF_023371075.1. Lineage (NCBI taxonomy): Bacteria > Pseudomonadati > Pseudomonadota > Gammaproteobacteria > Pseudomonadales > Pseudomonadaceae > Pseudomonas > Pseudomonas sp. GX19020. The sequence continues at coordinate 353,507 of NZ_JAMCCR010000001.1, read as the reverse complement.
ATGCGTAAAGCGTCAGCCAGCGCAGCCCCATATCCGGCGCGGCGCGGACGATTTCACGCACCCGTTCCGCGCCCCTCCGATGCCCGACCAGTCGCGGCCAGCCGCGATTGGTCGCCCAGCGGCCATTGCCGTCCATGATGATCGCCACATGGCGCGCCGCCCCCGCACCTGCCTGCGCCTGATGCACCTGCGCGGCCGCATCAGGGCCGGATATGGCGGTGCCAGATCCGGAACTGCCAGATCCCGAAATGCGGGGCCCTGCGGCATCGGGGGTTTTAGCGGCGACCATGCGCGGCTCCTCCCGAAGGATCAGACCTGCATGATCTCTGCCTGTTTGGTCTCAAGCGTCTGATCAATCAGCTTGATATGCTTGTCGGTCAGCTCCTGGACCTCTTCTTCCCAGAATTTCTGGTCGTCTTCCGAGAGCGAGTTCTTCGTCTTGGCTTTCTTGATCTGATCCATCCCGTCACGGCGCAGGTTGCGGATCGCAACTTTGGCATGTTCGGCATAGGAGCCGGCGACTTTGGTCAGTTCGCGGCGGCGTTCCTCGTTCAGCTCGGGGATCGGCAGCATAATGATCGGGCCATTGGTCTGCGGATTGATGCCCAGACCGGATTCGCGGATCGCCTTTTCCACCTTGTTGATCATGCCCTTGTCCCAGACGTTGATCGTGACCATCCGCGGCTCGGGGACGTTGACGGTGCCAAGCTGGTTGATCGGCGTCATCTGGCCGTAAGCATCCACCATGATCGGCTCCAGCATCGCGCCGGAGGCACGGCCGGTACGCAGGCTGGCAAATTCGACCCGCAGAGAGGCAATCGCCCCTTCCATGCGGCGAACAAGATCATCGGTGTCGAGCATGAACTCTTCGTTCGACATCTGGCATATTCCTCAGGCTGGCCCGCGAGAGATGCGGGGAAATCTGGTTTCCTATAGGACAAAGATGGCCCGCGGTATAGAAGCTTGTGGCATGGAATGCCGCCCCCGACCGGGACCTGCGCGGAAATTCCCTTAGCGCCGGCATGGCGCGGGCGGTTTCTCTGCGCCCTTGCTCCTCATGCCCCGCGGCCTGTCCCGACATGATGCGACGGCGCAGCAGGCCGACAGGCAGTGCACCGGTCGCGGCGGCGCTGAAACCCTGCGTCAGCAGGCCCGGAAACGGGCGGTCCCTGACATTCACGTCGGAATAAAAGGACCGCCCCGGGTAATTCTGGCGACGACTGAGATATCTCAGCCCTTTGCATTCACCAGGGTATAGGTGCCCTCGCCTGCGAGGATGGTGCGGAATCCACCCGGCTCATCAAGCGAGAAGACGATGATCGGAAGATCGTTGTCGCGCGCCAGCGCGATGGCGGTCGCATCCATCACGCCGAGATGCTTTTCAAGCGCCTCGTCATAAGAGACGGTCTCGTAGCGTTTGGCATCCTCGTGTTTTTTCGGGTCTTTGTCATAGACGCCATCGACCTTGGTGCCCTTGAACACTGCCTCGCAGCCCATTTCATTGGCCCGCAAAGTCGCAGCCGTGTCGGTGGTGAAATAGGGGTTTCCGGTGCCGGCGGCAAAGATGCAGACGCGTTTCTTTTCCAGGTGGCGGACGGCGCGGCGGCGGATATAGGGCTCGCAGACCTGGTCCATCGGAATGGCCGAAATCACCCGGGTGAAGACACCGATCTGTTCGAGCGCCGATTGCATCGCGAGCGCGTTCATCACCGTGGCGAGCATGCCCATGTAATCGGCGGTGGTGCGTTCCATCCCCTGCGCCGAACCGGCAAGGCCGCGGAAGATATTGCCGCCGCCGATCACCATACAGATCTCGACGCCAAGCTCCTGCACCGCTTTGACTTCCTGGGCGATACGCGCAACCGTGGGCGGATTGAGGCCGAAGCCCTGGTCGCCCATCAGCGCCTCCCCCGAGATTTTGAGCATCACGCGAGAATATTTCACCGCCGAGGCCGTGACTGGCCCTGGCTTTGTGCTTGCGCTGGACATGGGAATCCCCTGGTCTTGTTCTGATTTTGAAGTTGCGCGCAAAATGGTCCAAAAGCGGGCCGGGATCAACCGGGGTTGCGGCGGATCCGCACAGGCGCGAAAGAGAGCGCGAAAGGGGGCGTGGCCCCCATCCCGGCAAAGCCGGGATTGACCCGGAATACCTGGATCAAAAGGACATTCAATGCCGGATCTCTCTGCAATTTCAAGGGAGCTGCCTGTGCTGATCGCCGGACCGACGGCGAGCGGAAAATCGGCGCTGGCGCTGGAACTGGCGGCGCGGGACGGGCGTGCGGTGGTGAATGCCGATGCGCTTCAGGTCTATGAATGCTGGCGGGTCGTGTCGGCGCGGCCCTCTCTGGCCGAGGAGGCGGCGGCGCCGCATCTGCTTTATGGTCATATCGGGCGCGATGCGGAATATTCGGTTGGCCACTGGCTGCGGGAGATCACGGCTTTGCTGTCGCGCCCGGTGGTGATCGTCGGCGGGACCGGGCTGTATTTCATGGCGCTGACGGAAGGTCTGGCCGGGGTGCCACCGGTGCCGCCCGCGATACGGGCCGAGGCGGACCGGCTGCGGCTGGAGGATTATCCCGCGATGCTGGCGGGGCTCGACCCCGAGACCGCCGCGCGGATCGACCTGCGCAACCCCGCCCGCGTGCAGCGCGCCTGGGAGGTCTTGCAGGCGTCGGGGCGCGGGCTGGCTTTCTGGCAGGCGCAGACGGGCCCCGCGCTTTTGCCACGCGCGCGCAGCGAGGCCATCGTGATCCAGCCGGAAACCGACTGGCTGAACCGCCGCATCGACCTGCGTTTCGACCAGATGATCGGGATCGGAGCGCTGGAGGAAGCGCGCGCCGCGCTGCCGCACTGGGATCCGGCACGCCCCTGGGCCAGGGCGATCGGGGCACCGGAACTGGTCGCCTATCTGCGTGGCGAAACCAGCCTGGACGATGCGATCACGGCAGCGAAAATCGCCAGCCATCAATATGCAAAACGTCAGCGCACCTGGTTTCGCAACCGGATGCGCGACTGGCAGGGGCTGGCCCTGCCCTGAGGCGCGCCCTGCCCTTTCCGACTGCTGCGGCTTTGCCGGTGGCCTGCGGAAATCCACAAATTTACCCCCAGCTTTCCGCAAGCTCTGTGGATAACTTATCTGAAATACAATCTTTTTGGTTTCATTTTTGCAGTCGTGCCGCTTACCTTTCGGCCATCGGCAGAAAAGATAAGAAGACTATGCAAGACTTTACCGCGATTTCAAACCTCCGGGTCCTCGCCATTCCACGCCTTGCCGCCGCCGGCCGCTGGCGTGTGGAGGCGATGCGATCTCTGTCGGAATCCTGCCTTTTGTGGTTCACCAAAGGCCAGGGCCGTATCACGGTCCAGGGGCAGACGCGCGGCTACACCGCACATAATGTGGTTTTCATCCCGCCGGGTGTTATGCATGGCTTTGATGCCGGCCCTTCGGTTTTCGGCACGGCGGTCTTTTTCGGGCGTAATTGCGGGCTGCCATTGCCCGCATCGCCGCAGCATCTGCGGATCCGCGAAGTCCATGCGCAGCAGGAAATCAACGTCTTGCTTGATTCGATTTCGCGCGAGATGAGTTCGGATGTGCCGGCCCATGATCGTGCCACCGGCCATTATCTGGGGCTTCTCGGGGTCTGGCTGGAGCGCCAGGCTGCCCGGGCCGAGCCGGAAACCACCCGTCCCGATGCCAGCCGCCGGCTTGCCGCGCGCTATTCCAGCCTGCTGGAACGGGAATACCGCTCTGGTCTTGGTGTTGCGGATTTTGCGGCAAAGCTGAATGTCACGCCCACTCATCTGTCGCGTTGCTGCAAACAGTCCTGCGGCAAACCGGCCTCGGTTCTGTTGCAGGACCGCCGTATCTTCGAGGCGCAGCGTCTTCTGAGCGAGACGAAGATCCCGGTGGGCCATATCGCAGCCAGCCTTGGCTTTGCCTCGCCGGCCTATTTCACCCGCGCCTTCCACCATATGACCGGCAAGTCGCCGACGGCATTCCGCCGCGCTGGCTGAGCCGGGGGCCAGAGGCCGGCAAGGCGCATCAACACGTTCAGCCGGCCCGCCTGGCCCATGCGCCTTGCGGGGCCTGCTGCCGGGCCCGCGACTGCCGGGCACCGGCGGCTGAACCTGCAAAGCGTCGTTAACATTTCCTTAGTCCCGATATCGCAAAAGCCCTGCGACTGGTCTGTCAAAAGCATTGACGCGAAAGCGGAAAACATGCGCAATGGACGGACCAGGGAATGAAGCTGGCGGAACAAATCCGGCCCGCAACGCAGATCCCGCCATCCTGTTTCGCGGCGCAGTTCCTGCGTGGCCAGGCAGTTCCGGCCGTTCCGGCATAAGCCCGGACAGGCTCTGGAAGGGCACTGCAGCCGGGAGAGAACAGCACGTCCCGGACCTCGTTTGCGCGACGCTTTCCGCCTCGCGTCCGAGCCTGACAGGGAGATGATGAATGACCCGGAATACCGATACCGATACCGATACCGATACCGATACCGATACCCGTCTGCACCCCGCCGCAACAATGTATGCCGAAGAGCATCGCGCGGGCCAGCTCAGCCGCCGTGAATTCCTGACCCGTACCACCGCGCTTGGCGTGGCGGCACCGGTCGCCTGGGGGCTGCTGGGGCTGGACGCCCCGGCCTATGCCGAAGGCACGCCGACGCCCGGCGGCACTTTGCGCATGTCGATGGAGCTGAAAGCGCTGAAAGACCCGCGCACCTCTGACTGGAGCCAGATCGCCAATTTCATGCGCGGCTGGCTGGAATATCTGGTCGAGTACAACAATGACGGCTCGATCCGCGGCATGTTGCTGGAAAGCTGGGAGGCCAATGACGATGCGACCGAATATACCCTGAAGGTGCGTCAGGGCGTGAAATGGTCGAATGGTGACGATTTCACCGCCGAAGACGTGGCGCATAACTTCGCACGCTGGTGCGATGGTTCGGTCGAAGGCAATTCGATGGCGGCGCGCTGTGTCGGTCTGCGGGACGGCAGCGAGGGCGGCAAGATGCGCGACGGTGCGGTCACCGTGGTCGATGTCTCGACCGTGAAACTGGTGCTGAGCGCCCCCGATATCGCCCTGATCGCGGCATTGGCCGATTATCCCGGCATGGTCGTTCATAAAAGCTATGAGAATGGTGATCCGACCCAGACACCGGGAACCGGACCGTTCAAATATGATAATTTTGAAACCGGCGTGCGCGCCTCGCTGGTGAAATCGGATCAGCCCTGGTGGGGGACCGAAGTTTATGGCGGGCCCTGGCTGGACCGGATTGAATATTACGATCTCGGCACCGACCCGGCGGCCGAGGTTGCGGCAGCAGGCTCGGGCGAGATTGATGCGACATATCAGTCAGTTGGCGAGTTCATTGAAGTGCTCGACGCGATGGGCTGGGACAAATCCGAAGCGGTGACCTCTGCGACGCTGGCGGTCCGGTTCAACCAGCTGGCCGAGGAATATAAGGATGTCAGGACCCGCACCGGCCTGATCAAATGCGTCGACAATGCCGTGGTGCTTGAACTGGGCTATTCCGGCCTTGGCACGGTTGCCGAAAATCACCATGTCTGCCCGATCCATCCGGAATATTTCCAGCTGCCGCCGGTGGTGACCGATCCGGCCGCCGGCAAGGCGCTGGTCACTGAGGCCGGTTATGGTGATTTCGAATTCGAACTGATCTCGCTTGATGACGCCTGGCAGGCTGCAACCTGCGACGCCATCGCAGCCCAGATCCGCGATGCCGGTCTCAAGATCAAACGGACCGTGTTGCCGGGTTCGACCTTCTGGAATGACTGGACCAAATATCCTTTCTCGGCCACCGAATGGAATATGCGTCCGCTTGGCGTCCAGGTTCTGTCAGTCGCCTATCGCAGCGGCGAGGCCTGGAACGAATCCGCCTTTTCGAATGCGGAGTTCGATGCTGAACTTGGCAAGGCCCTGGCGATCAACGACGCGGCCGAGCGCAGCAAGGTCATGAAACGGGTCGAGGAAATCATGCAGGAGCAGGGCGTGCTCGTGCAATCCTACTGGCGCTCGCTCTATCGCCATACCGATCCGAAGGTGAAGGATTGCGGCATCCACGCAACCTTTGAACACCATCATTACAAGTGGTGGATCGCCGCCTGATGCGGTTCCCGGGGCAGCACCGCCCTGCCCCGTTTCCGCCCCGCCCCTGGGCCTTCAGCCAACAAGCCGCCGCCTTCCCTGACCCGGAAGAGGAGAAGCCATGTTCGCCTTTGTCCTGCGCCGTATCGGCGTGATGTTCCTGACTGTCCTTGCGCTGACCTTTATTGTCTTCTGGCTGACCAATTTGCCGCCCAATCTGGAAAAGCTTGCGAAATCCGAGGCTTCAGTGCGGATGAGCGATGCAGAAGTCGCAAGCTGGCTCAACCGCAACGGCTATGGCGCCCCGACGCTGCATCGCTACGGGCAATGGCTTGGCGTCATGCCAGGCTGGACGCGCGAAGAAGATGGCCGCTTTACCGGCCGCTGCATCACCGGGACGGTGGCGACCCTTGACGATATCCCGGCCCGCTGCGGCATTCTCCAGGGGCAATGGGGCTTTTCCACCGTGTTCAAACAGCCGGTGGCCGATGTGATCAGACGCGCGCTGTCGATGACCTCCTGGCTGATGCTCTGGGTGATGATCGTGATGGTGCCGACCGCGCTGACCCTTGGCGTGCTCTCGGGCATGCGCGAAGGGTCCTGGACCGACCGCATCCTTTCGGGCTTTGCCATCGTAACCACGGCAACGCCGGAATATGTCTCGGGCGTGATTTTCATCGTGGTCTTTGCCTCGGCCACGGTTGGCATCTCGCCGGTGCTGGCCGAGATGGGCTGGATCGAGGGCAAGACGCTTTTCCAGGGCACCGCCACCAGCGCCATGGATAAGATCACCTTCTGGAATTTTGCGCTGCCCGTCATGACCATCGCGCTTTACGGCATCGGTTACATCGCCCGCATGACCCGCGCCTCGATGACCGAGGTGATGAGCCAGCAATATATCCGCACCGCGCGCCTCAAGGGCGTCAGCTTTGCCCAGGTAGTCATGAAACACGCGCTGAGAAACGCGCTGATCGCACCTTTCACGGTGATCATGCTGCAATTCCCCTGGCTGCTGAATGGCGTGGTGATTGTCGAAACCCTGTTCAATTACAAAGGCTTCGGCTGGACACTCGTGCAGGCGGCCGGGAACAATGACATCCCGCTCCTGCTCGGCTGTTCCGTTGTCGCGGTGATCGTCGTGCTGATCACGCAGCTGATCTCGGATATCGGCTATGTCTTCCTCAACCCCCGCATCCGGCTGAGCTGAGGAGAGACAGATGCAAGACCTCTCCTGGCTCCAGATTGTCCTGAAATCCAGCCTCGCCTTCGCGCCGGTCTGGATCGCCCTGATCGCCACATTCATCCTGTCGATCCGGTACCGCCGCCGCCTCGGCCTTTACGGCAGGCTTTTCGACTCCCTCGTGGGTCAGATCGGCTTTGCCGTGGTGATGTTCTGGATCTTCACGGCAATATTCGCCGATCTGATCATCACTCATGACCCCCTCGTGCAGCTGTCGGGGATGAAAAACAAACTCCCCGGCACGGCCCTCGCCACCGCGGCCGAAGGGGTCTACCCATGGTATTTGCTCGGCGGCGACAACCTCGCCCGTGACGTGTTTTCGCGCATGGTGATGGGCGCGCGTGAGGTGCTGAAAATCGCCCCGGCCGCCACCGTCTTCGCCTTCATGGTCGGGATCACGCTGGGCCTGCCCGCCGGCTATTTCGCGGGGAAGTTCGACACGCTCCTTTCCTTCGTCGCTAATCTCGTGCTGGCCTTCCCGGTGATCCTGCTCTTCTACCTGCTGGTCACACCTGAAATCGTCGAGACCGGGATCCCGATTTACTTTGCCGCAGCGCTGTTTCTCTTCCCGGTGATCTTCTTCACCGTGCTTTTCAACTCGCGCTTCCACATGCTGCCCGCGCGCCGCAACCTCTATGTCGGCCTGACGCTCGTGATCGGGCTCTGGGCCTGGGCGGGGCTCGCTTTCAACAGAGACCCGACCGGCCTCTTCTCGATGAGCCCCAATATGCTCAACGTCTTTGTTTCGGTGGTCTTCGTGAACTCCCCCGGCGTCTTCCGCATCGTGCGCGGCCTGACCATGGACATCAAAGCCCGCGATTACGTCGCCGCCGGCCAGACCCGCGGCGAGGGACCGTGGTATATCATGCTGTGGGAGATCCTGCCCAATGCGCGCGGCCCCCTGATCGTCGATTTCTGCCTCAGGATCGGCTATACCACCATCCTCCTCGGCACGCTCGGCTTCTTCGGCCTCGGCGTCTCGCCGGAAAGCCCCGACTGGGGCTCCACCATCGATGATGGCCGCCGCCTCCTCGCAATCTTCCCCCATGCCGCCCTCGTTCCCGCCATCGCCCTGATGAGCCTAGTTCTCGGCCTCAACCTCCTCGCCGACGGGTTGCGCGAAGAAAGCCTGAAAGACTGATTTCATCTGTCCCTGAATATCCCGGGGTCCGGGGCAGCGCCCCGGCCAGCAGCCAAAGGAAACCCATATGACCGCGAAGCCGAGCACCTGGGACCCTTCACAGCCGATCCTCGAAATCGAGAAGCTCTCGATCACCTTTTTCACCCGCCTGCGTCAGATCCCGGCGGTGATGGATTTCTCCTGCAGGGTGATGGCGGGCGAATCCGTGGGCCTTGTCGGAGAATCCGGTTGCGGCAAATCCACCGTGGCGCTCGCGGTGATGCGCGACCTCGGCAAAAACGGCCGCATCACTGCCGGGCGCATCCTCTTCAAAGGCCAGGACCTCACCACCATGAGCGAGGAAGACCTGCGCCGTATACGTGGTTCTGAGATCGCGATGATCTACCAGGAGCCGATGGCCTCGCTCAATCCCGCGATGAAGATCGGCGCGCAACTGGCGGAAGTCCCGATGATTCATCGTGGGATGGGCCGCGCGGAAGCCTGGGCGCTCGCCCGCCAGATCGTCGCCGATGTGCGGCTGCCCGATCCGGACCGGATGCTGAATTCCTATCCACATCAGCTGTCCGGCGGCCAGCAACAGCGCATCGTCATCGCCATGGCGCTGATGGCGAAACCGGCGCTTTTGATCCTCGATGAGCCGACCACTGCACTTGATGTCACCGTCGAGGCCGGCATTGTCGCCCTGGTCAAAGAACTCGGCGAGAAATACGGCACTTCGATGCTGTTCATCAGCCACAATCTCGGCCTCATCCTCGATGTCTGCGACCGGCTTTGCGTGATGTATTCCGGTGAAGCGGTCGAGACCGGCAATGTCACCGAGGTCTTCACCGAGATGCGCCATCCCTATACCCAGGCCCTGTTCCGCGCCATCCCGCTGCCCGGAGCTGACAAAAACGCCCGCCCGCTGATCTCGATCCCCGGCAATTTCCCCCTGCCGCATGAACGCCCCAATGGCTGCAATTTCGGCCCGCGCTGCGACTATTTCGAGGCCGGGCGCTGCGATACCGGTGACATCGCCATGGAGCCGGTTCCCGGCGGCGACCGCCACGCGACCCGCTGCCTGAAGTGGCAGGAGATCGACTGGCGCGCGCCGCCCGGGGTGGCCAAAGCCCGTAAAAAACTGCCGCCGGGTGAGATCGTTCTGAAAATGGATGATCTGAGGAAATATTACCAGGTTTCCTCGGGGGCCTTCGGTGGCGGTCTGACCAAAGTCGTCAAGGCCAATGAGACGCTGAGTTTCGAGGCCCGGAAAGGCGAGACCCTTGCAATCGTCGGGGAATCGGGTTGTGGCAAATCCACCTTTGCCAGGGTGCTGATGGGGCTGGAGACCGCGACCTCGGGCAAGATCATGCTGTTTGATGAAAACGTGCAATCCACGCCGATCCAGAAACGCGGCGCCGATACTGTCTCAAAACTGCAGATGGTGTTCCAGAACCCGTTCGACACGCTGAACCCCTCGATGACGGTCGGGCGCCAGATCATCCGCGCGCTGGAGGTCTTTCATTACGGCGACAGTGACGCCGCACGTCAGGCCCGGATGCTCGAGCTTCTTGACCTCGTGAAACTGCCGCGCGCTTTCGCCGAACGGATGCCGCGCCAGCTCTCAGGCGGGCAAAAGCAGCGCGTCGGCATCGCCCGTGCCTTCGCGGGTGGTGCGAAAGTGGTGGTCGCGGATGAGCCGGTCTCGGCGCTGGATGTCTCGGTCCAGGCCGCAGTCACCGATCTTCTGATGGATATCCAGCGCGAGAATGGCACGACGCTTTTGTTCATCAGCCACGATCTTTCCATCGTGCGCTATCTCAGCGACCGGGTGATGGTGATGTATCTTGGCCATGTGGTCGAGATGGGCACGACGGATCAGGTTTTCGCACCCCCCTATCACCCCTATACCGAGGCACTTTTATCCGCAGTGCCGATTGCCGATCCGACGGTGACGCGCAAACATATCGTGCTGGAGGGCGAGATCCCCTCGGCGATGAACCCGCCGCCGGGCTGCCCGTTCCAGACGCGCTGCCGCTGGAAATCCCAGATCGAGGGCGGGATCTGTGATCGCGTGATGCCGCCGGTTCTGCAGCTTGCCGGCGGGCATCAGATCAAATGCCACCTTTCGCCCGCGCAATTTGCCGCGATGGAGCCGGTGATCCGCATCGCCGCCGAATGATCGGCCAGCGGTTTAACGGGTGGCTTAACGGGTGATTTCACGCGCCAGCCGTTCGGCATTGGCTTTGGTACGGCGGCGGACCGGGCGCAATGCGGCCTCGGCCATTGTCGCGGGGGAGGCCCCCTTCATCGCGGCCTTCATCACCGCGATCTGCGCCTCTTGCAGGGCTGCGAGTTTTTCCGACACCATCCGCGCATTCTCACCCGGTGAAACCGGCCACATCCCCATCATCCCGGCCATCCGCATCGCGATAACCGCCTGAGCCTCGGCCATCATGACCGAAGATCGCAGGCCGAGGCGCATCATCTGTGCGGCGCTGGGGGGCAGGAATGGAAACATGACCGGGACCTTTGACATGCCCGCCGGGCAGGGATGATCTGTCTTCTCGAAGAGCGGCAACTTAGGCGAAAGATTTCCACAGGCAAGTTAACAAATGACGACGCCGGCGGAATTCCGTATTTCCCCGCCGGCGACTGTCTCAGTTTTGCTTCAGGTGCCGTAACGTCACCGTCTTTTGGTTCAGATATCAGATGGCCTGGCCTTCAGCCGCATAGGTCACCCGACCGCCGCAGATGGTCAGCGCGACCTGGACGCTGCCGATATGATCGGGTGCAACCTGTTCCAGATCTTCCTGCAACAGCACGAGATCCGCCGCGAGACCGGGTTTCAGCCGACCGGTGATATGGTCGGTATGCGCCGCCCAGGCGCCACCTGCCGTATAGGCGTAAAGGCTTTCTTCAAGGCTCAGGCGCTCATCGGTGCAGGCATCGCTGTATGGCAGCCGCGTCACCGCCGCCTGGACCGAACGCAAGACCGCCACATCGGTCACCGCCCAGTCCGAGGCATAGGCAACGGGCGCGCCGTGATCGGCCAGCGTTTTGTGCAGATAGGCATCCGGCCAGCGCGCGGCGCCGATATTGGTCAGCGTCGGTTCCATCCCGAAATCCATCGCGCCCGGCGGATGCGAGGGTTGCAGGCTCGCGACAATTCCAAGCGCACCGACACGCGGCACATCGGCACGGTCGATCAGCTCGATATGTTCGATCCGGTGACGCGAGTCGCGTTTGCCATTCTGGATCTGCGCGGTCTCATAGCCATCAATCGTGGTCCTGACCGCCCCGTCACCGATGGCATGAACCGCGATCTGCAGGCCACGGCGATCAATCTCGGCCGCGAGCGGGTTGAACTGATCCGGCGGGAAAAGCGCGACCGATTTATGACCGGGCTTTGTCGGATAATCGTTCAGCATAAAGGCGGTATAGCTGTCGAGCACACCATCCATGAACATTTTCACAAAGCCCGAGCTGAGCCATTCATCATTGAAGCTCTCGGTCATCTCGACGGCGCGGTCGAGCTCGGAATGATCCATATTGGGTTTGTAATGGAAGGGCACCTTGACCCGTGCCAGCAGCCGGCCTTCCTCCTGCAATTCGCGCAGGCATTCCAGCGTGTATCGGTTGCCATCCATCATCACCATCGAGGTGATGCCATATTGCGCGCAATGGATCTGGCCACGCTCGAACATATCCTTGTCCAGATCGCGCTCGGCCTGGCTTGGATTGACCGGCTCGCCCCCGGTCGCGATGCCCAGATTCAGCCGCCCGCGCCCGGCCAGATCAACCACCCGGCCGAAAGCTTCGAATTCCAGAAGCTCGCCGGTGGCGAGCCCGTCCGCCCCCATCACCACCTCATGGCCGGGCGAGCATTCCAGCCCGTTCAGCGTGCCGGAAAGTTCCAGCGCAAGCGTATTGGCCCAGATCGTGTGGTGGTCATGCGAGGTCATAGCGATCGGGCGATCCGCGATGATACTGTCGAGGATATGGCGATTGGCGCCACCTTCGATAAGGCCATAATCGGCGCCCTGCGCCATCAGGAAGGGCAGATCCGGATTGGCGGCTGCATAGGCCAGAAAGGCCTCGCGCAACTGATCTATGCCATGAACATGCGTCAGTTGCAGATCGCTCAGCTCGGAGCCGCCAAGCCCCAGATGCAGATGGCTTTCAACAAAGCCCGGCAAGAGCATCCGCCCGCCCGCATCCACCACTTTCGTGGCCGCCCCCTTCAGCGCGGTGATATCGGCATTGGAGCCCACGGCGAGGATACGCCCCGCGGCAATCGCCACGGCCTCGGCCCGGGGCATGTCGGGATCCATGGTCAGGGCCTTGGCATTGAAGAAAATCAGGTCGGCGGGCATATTTCAGGCTCCATTCGGCAGAAAGGCGGCCCGAAGCGGGCCGCCCTGGATTTCAGAAAGCGGGGATGCCGCTTATTTCATCAGCTCGGTCCAGATCGCAGTCATATATTCCTGCGCCTTGGGCGGGCAGCGTTGCAGGAAATGACCGGCGGCTTTCGAGGCCTCCGGGATCTCGATCTCCGGGGCGCCCTTCATTTCTTCGGGCATGAACGGCTCAGAGCCGGTGATGCCATTGGCATATTTGGCATGGGTCGAGATCAGCGCCGCGTTTTCCGGCTCCATGATGAAATTCAGGAACTTATATGCACCTTCGGGGTTTTTGGCATCCGAGAGGATCCCCACCGAATCCATGAACAGCGGATAGCCCTCTTTCGGATAGCCGAAATGCACATCGGGGTTGTTGATGCGCGAGCGCAGGGCCGCCCCGTTCCAGTAGACGGTCGCCGCCCAGTCATTGCTCGACATCTTTTCGGTGGCGCCATAATCCATCGAAATCCAGTCGGGCTTGGCTGCGATCAGGGCATCACGGGCCTTTTTCAGCACTTCGGTGTCTTCGGTGCACGGCTCGCCGCCGACATACCACACCGCCATATAGACGATATCGTTCATCTCGGGCGTCACATTGATTTTGCCCTTCAGCTCATCAGGCACGTCCAGCCAGATCGCCGAGGTGTTGATGTCGCCGCTATAGACCGATTTGTTGACCATGATCCCGGTCGATCCCCACTGCCAGGGAATGGTATGGGCGCGGCCCGGATCCCAGGACACATCGCGCCACTCTGGTGCGATATTGCCGATATTGGGCAGTTTGGAATGGTCAAGCTCCGCCACCAGCCCCTCTTCGACGAAAATCGGCACGTAATTGGCCGAAGGCACCACCATGTCGAAGCCATGGCCGCCGGCGCGGATCTTTGCCAGGGCGGTGTCGTTTGAATCGTAATCGGTGACGATAACCTTGATGCCGGTCTCGGCCTCGAACTTCCGCAGAAGTTCAGCGCTGGTATAATCGCCCCAGTTGTAAAGCTGCAGCACTTTGTCATCGGCGCTGGCCATGGCGGCGGTGGCGCAGAGAATGGCCACCGTGCTGAGGAATTTCTTCATATCCGTCTCCCTGTGAAACTTTGGACAAGAACCATTCGGTTCAGTTTTTCTTGCGGTTGATAAGTGAGAACCCGACCAGCAGCAGCACTGTCAGTACCAGAAGACCGGTCGAGATCGCATTGACCTCGGGCGTCAGCGTCCGGCGCAGCTGGCCGAGCATATAGGTCGGCAGCGTATCCTGGCCTGCGGATTTCACAAACTCGGTAATCACCACATCATCGAGGCTGATGACGAAGGCGAGCATCGCGCCGGCGGCGATCCCGGGGGACAGGAGAGGCAGCGTGACAAAGCGAAAGGTCTGCCAGGGATTGGCGTAAAGATCCGCCGCCGCCGATTCCAGCGAGAGATCCATCCCCTCCAGCCTTGCCCGGATCGGCAGATAGGCAAAGGGCACACAAAAGGCCGAATGCGCGAGGATCAGATACCAGAGGCCCTGATAGCCGGTCCAGGCCTTGATCACCCCGAAGACGATCAAAAGCGCCACCGCGGTCACGATCTCGGGCACCATCAGTGGCTGGTTGATGAAGGCATAGATCGCCGTCTGGCCACGAAACGCGCGGCGCCTGGTGGTTGCAAGAGCGGCCATGGTCGCCACCACGGTCGCGATGAAACTGGCCGAAACCGCAATCTGCAGCGAGCGCAGCGCGGCGGCCTGCACGACATCATTCTCCCAGGCCTCGATATACCAGCGCCAGGAAAAGCCCTGCCAGACCGAAAGCGTGGTGCCGGCATTGAAGGAAAAGAACACCAGCGTGCAGATCGGCAGGTAGAGCGCGATAAAGACCAGGATCGCAACAGTGGCGAAACCGGGCAGGCGCGAGACTTCAAAGCTTTTCTCAGCCATGGCTCTTGCCCCCTTTGGTCGCGGCGCGGACATAGAAGATCATCGCCAGCATCACGATCAGCAAAAGCGTTATGGAAAGTGCGGCCCCCAGCGGCCAGTTGCGGCCCTGACCGAATTGCAGTTCGATGAAATTGCCGATCATCATATTCTTGCCGCCGCCCAGCACGCGCGGCGTGACATAGGCGCCAAGCGAGGGGATGAAGACAAGGATCGAGCCTGCGATGATACCGGGCTTCACGATCGGCAGCACGACATGGCGCAGGACCTGGAGGCGCGAGGCGTAAAGGTCATAGCCCGCTTCCAAAAGCCGCATATCGAAGCGGTCGATGGCCGCAAACAGCGGCAGCACCATCAGCGGCAGATAGACATAGGCCATGCCGATCAGCACGGCGGTATCGGTGTTCATGATGCGGATCGGTTCGGAAATCAGCCCGATCCCCAGCAGGATCTTGTTCAGAAGCCCCTCATTTCGGATGATTTCGGTGATCGCAAAGGTGCGGATCAGCAGATTGGTCCAGAAGGGAATGGTGATCAGGAACAGCCAGAGCGCGCGCTCTTTCAGCGGGCGCGTGGCGATGAACCAGGCGGTGGGAAAGCCAAGCGCGAAGGTGATCAGCGTGGTCAGGATCGAGATCTTCACCGAACGCCAGAAGATCGTCAGATGCGCATCGGCGAGCACCAGATTGCCATCATCAAAGATGTCGCGGGTGTAAAGAACCCCAACCCAGGCCTCGGTCGAGAAGTCCCACACCACGCCGCCGGTCGGGCCAGCCGTGAGGAAGGAATAGATCAGCACGATCAGCAGGGGCCCTGCCGCCGCGCAGAACAAAAGGATCAGCGCCGGGGCCGAAAGCGCCCAGGCATTGCGGGTCGAGCTTGCGGCCTGAAGGCGCTCGGCCTCGCTCGCGCCATGTGTCCGGGCCATCGCTCAGTCCTCCAGCATGAGGACAGAGCCCGGCGCGAACCGGATCCCCACCTTCGCCCCCTGCCCGATCAGCGCCTCGCCGGTGACGCCCGATTGCACGCAGGCCTCGATCCCGGTCCCGTCGGGCAGCACGATCTGGTAATTCATATCGGTGCCAAAATAGACCGAGCCCCGGACCTCGGCCGAAATCGCGCCCTGCGCATCCGGCGGCGTGATCTCGACATGTTCGGGCCTTACCGCCAGCGTGATCTGCCCGCCCTTGCCGCCGGTATCGACCGCAATCACCTCACCCGAAGCGAGCTTCGCCCCGCCCGGCACACCGGTTGCGGTCAGGAAATTCGTCTCGCCGATGAAGGAGGCGACAAAACGGTTGCGCGGTTTCGTGTAGATCTCGCGCGGGGCGCCAAGCTGCTGGATCCTGCCCGCCGACATGACCGCGATGCGGTCCGACATGGTCAGCGCCTCTTCCTGGTCATGGGTGACGAAGACAAAGGTGATGCCGGTCTCGGTCTGGAGCCGTTTCAGCTCGACCTGCATCTCCTTGCGCAGCTTAAGGTCAAGCGCAGAAAGCGGCTCATCAAGTAGCAGAACCTTGGGCCGCGGTGCCAGCGCCCGCGCCAGCGCAACGCGCTGCTGCTGACCACCCGAAAGCTGGCTGGTCTTACGCCCTGCCATTGCCTCGAGCCGGACCAGTGCCAGCATCTCCTGGACTGTCCGGTCGACCTCGGACTTTGCGATGCCCTTCATCTTCAGCCCGAAGCCGATATTCTCGGCCACGCTCAGATGCGGGAACAGAGCATAGGACTGGAAGACCGTATTCACCGCCCGTTTGTTCGGGGGCTGGCCGGTCACATCCTGACCATCGATCAGGATCTGCCCGGCGCTTGGCATTTCGAACCCCGCGATCAGGCGCAAAAGCGTGGTCTTGCCACAGCCCGATGGCCCGAGAAGCGTAAAGAATTCGCCGGTTCTGATTTCGCAGGACACATTGTCCAGCGCCCTGACCACGGTTTCGCCCTGACCGAACGCCTTGGTCACGTCTTTCGCCATAATGGCAGCAGTAACAGCCAAAAGATCACCCCTGTGGTGTGGTTCTCAGTATTATTATATTTTGATCATATTGCGGGCAGCCAATGCGATCGGGCAAGAGAAATCGCTGCCCCTGCCGCAATTTTATCTTTCCCCTGCGTGATCAGAGAGCAGAGCTGTCGGAAAAACAGGCAATAGCGTGATCGGACTCCGCTCGCTTCCGGGGACCGGTCGCGCTGGTCATGGCGATGCATGAACGCAAGGCACCGCACGCCATAAGATTTCACAAATAATCTAGTATTTTCAATTAATTATTTAAATTAATTTATCTGAAAGCTTCGGGTTTGATCCCGATCATGGCGCCCTGCCTGCGCCCGGCTCCAGACTGATCCCGCGCGAACGCCAGCTCAACCCTCAGGAGCAAGCATGAAACCAATCCTCCTCTCCCTCCTCGTCCCGGCGCTTTTCTCCGGGACGGCGGCGTCTGCCGAAACTTTGCGTGATCTCGCGCTGGAAACCTTCAGAGCCCTGCCTTCGACGGTTCCCGCCATCGCGGGCAACCCCTCGACCCCGGCGAAACTCGATCTGGGCAAAGCGCTGTTTTTCGATCCGCGTCTCTCGGCCTCGGGCGTGTTCAGTTGCTACAGCTGCCATAACCTGACCACCGGCGGCGATGACAATATGGAAACCTCGGTCGGTCATGGCTGGCAAAAAGGGCCGCGCAATGCGCCCACGGTGCTGAATGCGGTGCTCAATGAGGCGCAGTTCTGGGACGGGCGCGCCGATGACCTCGCAGCCCAGGCCAAGGGGCCGGTCCAGGCCGGTGTCGAGATGGCGAATACGCCCGACAATGTCATCGCCACGCTGGGATCCATGCCGCAATATGTGACCTGGTTCGACGCGGCCTTTCCTGACGATGCCGAACCGCTGAGCTTTGACAATATGGCCAAAGCGATCGAGGTGTTCGAGGCGACGCTGATCACGCCCGCGCCCTTTGATGCCTGGCTCAACGGCGATGATGCCGCGATGACGGCGGATCAGCTGGCCGGGTTGCAGCTTTTCATGGATAAGGGCTGCGCCTCCTGCCATTCGGGCGTCAATGTCGGCGGGCATGGCTATTACCCGTTCGGCCTGATCGAAAAGCCCGGGGCCGAGATCTTGCCGCCCGATGACAAGGGTCGCTTCGCGGTCACCGCGACGGTGGATGACGAATATGTCTTCCGCGCAGCACCCTTGCGCAACATCGCCTTGACTGCGCCCTATTTCCATTCGGGCAAGGTCTGGGATCTGCGCGTGGCGGTCGAGATCATGGCCGAAAGCCAGCTTGGCGAAGCGCTGCACCCCGAAGAGACCACGCAGATCGTGGCCTTTCTCGACAGTCTGACCGGCACCATGCCCCAGGTGGTGCTGCCGGTCTTGCCGGCGGAAACCGCAACCACACCGCATCCCGTGACGGCGATCCTGCCATAAGGCAGATCAGGGCGGATCCCCGGATCCGCCCTTCCCGGAGCCCCCCGCCGCGAGACGGCGCTCGAACAGGGCAAAGACCACCGGGGCCGCGACAATGATTGCAATGATCCTGACCACGTGATGCAGCGCGACAAAGGCAACATCGGCATGGATCGCCAGCGCGATCAGCCCCATCTCGGTCAGCCCGCCCGGCGCAAGCGCAAGCATGGCCTGTTCCGGGCTGGTGCCGGTCAGGATCCGCATCAGATGACTGAAACCAAGCGCCACGCCCAGGACCAGCACGGTCGATCCGATGCTGAGCCCCCCCGCCTTGCGCAGTTCCGAAAGTGGCACGCCGCGAAAGCGGCAGCCCAGCACGGTGCCGAGGATCACCTGGGCCGCATTGACCAGAACCGCAGGCGGCGCGGCTTCGGATATGCCGCTCAGATGCAGGGCCGCCGAAAGCGCCATCGGCCCGAGGAAGGTCGGCGCCGGCCAGTTCAGCGCGCGGCCGATCAGGCTCCCGAATATGGCGGCGGCCAGCAAAAGCCCCGCCTCCCGCCATTCCGGCAGGCCAGCGCCACTTGCCGCCCCCGCGCCGACATCATGGCCCATGATAACCCGAAACCACAGCGCAATCAGCGAGATGGTCACCACGATCCTGAGGCTGTGGGCAAGGATAACGGGCTCGGGCTTGCCACCTTTGGCCTCGGCCAATTCGATCATCTCGGCCAGCCCGCCCGGCATGCCGGCAAAGAAAGAGGTGCGCCAGTCATAGCCGCCGGCATAGCGATACCAGGGCACATTGATCAGGCCGACGACCAGCAGATAGACCAGCAACAGCGACAGCGTCCCGATCCAGGTGACCATATGGCCCAGCACCTCGGGGGCGAAACGCGAGCCCAGCAGCACGCCGATCACCGCCACCACCGCCGGGCGGATGGCATTGGGCCCCTCGATCCGCAGACCGGCGACCGAGGCGATCATGGTGACAAAAAGCGCGCCAAGCATCCAGGGCAACGGGAGGCCAAGCCCCCAGGCGACTAAGCCTCCGGCAGTGCCGAGACCGAGCGCGGGCAGATAGGACAGGAGGGAAGTCAAGGATCAGGTCCGAAATCAGGGCAGCTTGCAGCCCGGTGGCATTGCCGCTTCAAAGGTTCCGGGTGCCCGCCCATTTTGCCGATCCCGCCGCCAGTGTCGAGAGCGGTCATGACGGAACGGCGCACGCGGCCCCTGCCCGCTGTTCCGTCCGCCCCCTCCCGGAGGCGTCCTTTCCCGGCCATTGCCCCGGCCCGCCGGTCACCCTCACCGCTCACCCCCGCCGGACTGCCCCGACGGCCGCGCGCAGTTCCGCGATTTCGGTGACACGTGGGAAAAGGTTCAGCCCGACCAGATAGGCGGGTGTGCCGGGCAGGCCGAAGAAATCGGCCTCGGCCCTGGTGCGGTCAATCAGGGCGACCCATTTGTCGCGTTCACGCTCAAAGCTCGCGATGGCAGCCTCAGGATCCAGCCCGGCGTCGCGCACGGCCGCATCCATTCGCAACGCATCGACCCGGCGTCCTTTTCCGGCCATCAGCGCGGCATTGACCTCCGCATAGCGGCCAAGGGCCACCGAACCGAGGCCAAGCTGCACGCCGCGCACAGAAGCCGCGCCAAAGATCGGCCAGTCTTTCATCACCAGACGGATATCACCGTCAGAGCGCACATAATCCAGCAATGCCGGATGCGAGTCGCGGCAAAAGGGGCACTGGTAATCGTAGTATTCTACGATGGTCACCGAGCCATCGGGATTGCCCAGCACAGGCTGATCTGGGTCATGTGTCAGCTCGTGCGGGGCTTCCCCCGCCAGCATCTCTTCAGCCTGAACGGGAAGCGCAGCCCCTGCCAGCATCAATGCCCCAAGCGAACTCCCGAGAGAGCCCCTGATCAGATCGCGTCTTTTCATCGCTGTCTCAGTTCAGGCTGCTGGTGTAAGGGCTTTCGGGAAAGCCGGTCGGATAGCCATAGGCCGGATCGGCGCCCGCAACCTCCGGCGCTGTCGCCGGCTGGTTGAACGAGGCGCCGCTATAGGGCGTGGTCGCGGGCACAAAGGAGCCGAAGGCACCGGCGCTTTGTTCCGGGCTCAGGACCAGGACTTTCCCGCCTTTGACATAGTTCGCCGCCAGATGAATGGCGTCCTGGTTGTACATGCGGATACAGCCCGCCGATGTGGCATGGCCGATCGAGGCGACCTCATTGGTGCCATGGATGCGGTAATAGGTGTCACGTCCGCCCCGAAACAGATAGATCGCCCGCGCGCCCAGAGGGTTTTGCGGCCCGCCCGGCAGACCGGCGGCATAGGCGGCATACATATCCGGACGCTCGCGGATCATATTGTCGGTTGGACGCCAGCTCGGCCAGACCCGGTCATATTGCGCAACAGCGGCGCCCTCAAAGGACCGGCCCTGATCGCCCACCGCGACCCGGTAGCGCAGCGCGCGATTGCCGCCCCGTATCAGATAGAGATAGCGCTGCCAGGGATCGACGATGATCGCGCCGGGCGCTTCGGTGATCGCAAGATCCACTTCGGTGCGGGTGTTTTCGGCAATCAGATAGCGCGGGTTCACGGCCGGGATGTGGAACCCGTTATCCTCGAGCTCGCCATACATCGCGAGGATTTCCGGAGGGACATTGGCGGCAGGATCAGGTTGCGATCCGGACTCGGGCACCTTTGGTCCACAGGCCGACACCAACCCCGAAAGAGTCATCAGAAGAGCCGCACGACGACTGACCACAACGCTCATAAAACTGTCCTTTCCCGCCGGCGGGAAGGAGCAGACACGCCCCGGATCTGGCAGGATCACGGGATGCTTGCCGCCGGCTTTGCACATCTCCGCCGTGCTGAGATGCCAGAGCACCAGACACGAGGAACCAATCCGGCCATGCGCCATGATCCGAAGGGCCTGGTCAAGCCCCGCCGTCACACAGCTGCGCGAGAAAGTGAAATACCGCCAAAGACAGGCATGGCTTGCGCCGTTTCCGCACTGAACCGCCGCGTGATCCGGGGCGCGCGCACCGCTCTACGTCAGCTCAGGCGGCGAATTTATCCGGCCCCGCGCCGGTTCGCGCCTCCGTCAGGATATCTGTTCAGGCCCCGATTCCACTGAGAAGAATCGCCGCTGCCAGCAAGACAGTCGCTGCGACACAGATCAGAATGCCATCGCCGGGGCCCGGGTTCGCCTGTGCGTTTTCGTCACTCTCCTCTGTTGCCCCGCCTTTCGCCATTGCGCCCTGTACCATTCGGTCTTCGCCTGCCAGGACCGCCAGCACGCCCGGATCAAAGCCATTATAAATCATCTGTCTCTCCGTTTTCTGGATGCCCGTGGTTCTCTGGATGCCCCCGTCAGAGGCCGGATCACGGCAGATTGTCGGGCAGCAGCATCGCCGCACCATTCCGGTTATGTGTCGCCCCAGCGACCTCTGCCCTGCCTCAGCGGGCGGGTTCCTCGACCGGCAGGCCGTCATAGGCATGTGCCGGTGTGGCGGAGAGGAAGCCGAGCGTATCTTTCGGCGTCAGGGTCAGCGCCAGCACAGCCGCCATCGCGAGGCTGGCCAGCAGGATCGCCGCCCTTTCCTGCCCCCGGCGCAGCGTCACGCGCGAGGTGTCCCGCGCGCTCACAGCACCGCTCCCGTCCTGGTCCGGGCTGCACGCTTGCGCGCGTCCGGCGTCTCATAGCCGTCAGGCCTGCGAAACCGCGATGGTGCGGCAGCCTCCGGCAGCGCCCCCGCCAGAAGACGATTGCGCAAACCGCGGCCCTCTTCCCAGGGACCGAAGCCGGCTGCGGCATTCACATGGCCCGCGAATCCGAGATCGACCAGCTCCGCCCCCCAGGCGCGGGAAAGTTGCGCCGCGCGCGAAAAGCCCATCCAGGGGTCGTTGCGGCTGGCCGCGACGATCACCGGCAGGTCAAGCACCTCTTCCGGGATCGGGCCGAAATGGCCGATACGGTCGGCACCTGCGGTCTCGGCCGGGGCAACCAGCAGGGCGCCTGCCACCCGCAGATGCGGCCATTGCGTCAGAAGCCGCGCGATCAAAATCGCCCCCAGCGAGTGACCAACAAGAACGCAATCGGGATGCGCAATGATCATCGAGGCCAGCTCTACTTCCCAAAGCGCCGCTACAGGGCGATGCGGGTTCGAGAGATCCACTGTCAGCGCATGAGGGTCACTGGCCGCCCACCAATGTTGCCAATGGGGTGCAGCCGACCCGTCAAGGCCCGGAACGATAAGAGTGTTGATCATTACCATGCTCCTTTCCCGAGCTCACAGGAAAAGACTACATGATTTATCGTGATTGAGGATTCTAAAGATGCCTCCAGGAAAGGAAGAGGATTCTCTTTCTGACAGCGCGGTTACATCTCGGCTCCCTGGTCCCCGGGGGCAGCGACCAGGCGCTCCGGCCCTGCAAGGCCCTGGCCAGGCGGGCGCATCTTCTGGTTAAGGTCTTCAGAAATTGTCGATTTTTCCGGTGACCGCCGTCTCACGCTGTCCCGGTCCCGTCTCGCCTTCCGCCACGCGGTGATCGTTATTGCACAGGCTGTGATCCCCCAAGACCCCGATCACCCGGCAATCGCCGATGGTGCCATGGGCGCATTGTACGATCATCCGCTCAAGCTCATGTTCCAGCGCTTTCAGCCGCGAGATCCGTTCGCGCACCGCCCCAAGCTGGGTACGCGCGATGCTGTCTGCGGCGGCACAGGACTGATCCGGCTGATCGGAAAGCGAAAGCAGGTCGCGGATCGCCTCAAGCGGGAAGCCCAGATCGCGCGCATGGCGGATAAAGCGCAGCCGTTCTTCGGCGACCTGGCTATAAAGGCGCTGATTGCCGGAGGACCGTTCCGCCTCGGGCAAGAGGCCGATCTGTTCGTAATAGCGGATTGTGGGCACCTTGACGCCGGTACGGTCCCCGAGTTTGCCGATGGTGAGCATGCGCGCCTCCGATATCTCTACAGACTATAGGTATTGCCGGGCTTTGCTTCAATAAGGCCCGATGTTTCGATACTGTCTGGCAGGACCCCCCTTTCATATGAAATCAAGTGCACCTATATTTTCACATGAAAGGAGATGGCAGATGATTTCATTCCCCGTTCTCACGCCGGGCCAGCCCTCGCGGGGTCAGGTGCTTGGCAAAGCCGCCCTGCGCGCAGCCGAACGTCTTGGTCTTTCGGCGCGGCAATTCGCCCGGGTGACCGGCCTTTCAGAACCGGGTGTATCGCGGCTGAAACGCGGCGCTGCCGGGATCGAGGAAGGCAGCAAGTCCTTTGAACTCGCGGCGATGCTCGTGCGGCTCTACCGCTCGCTTGATGCGATCACTGGCGGCGATGAAGCGGTGGCGCGGGCCTGGATTTCGGCCCCGAATGACGTGCTCGGCGCGACACCGGCAGAAAAGATTACCTCAGTTCAGGGACTTGTTGATGTCTGCGCCTATCTGGACAGCCGCCGCGCTCGGCTCTGAATGCCGGGGTTTTCAGGGGCGCGGCTGGCGCCTGGTCGAAGCACAGCACCTGGTCTCGACCCTGAAACTGGTGGACAGCCTCGCGGAACAGGCGCTGCTGGAAGACATTCTGGAAACCACCAAACCGCCGATGCCCGCCGCCTGTCAGGGGCTTGATTACCTGCTGGCCACACCCTTTCGCTACCGCCCCTACCCGCATGGCTCGCGCTTTCGTCGCGCCGGGCTGACGCCGGGTGTCTGGTATGGCGCCGAGAAAGTGCAGACCGCCCTGGCGGAAATGGTATTCTACCGTTTCCTGTTTTACGCCGAGAGCCCGGCGACGCCCTTTCCCGACGGGCCGGCGGAATATACCGCATTTGCGGCCAAACTCGCGACCGCAAGGGCGGTTGATCTGACAGCGCCGCCGATGGCCGACCCGGCCTGGAGCCATCCGATCGATTACGTGCCCTGCCAGACGCTGGCCGAGGCGGCCCGCGAGGCCGGGGCAGAGATCATCCGCTACAGATCGGTGCGCGACCCGAAAGGCGGCGCCAATCTGGCGGTGCTCAGCTGCAGCGCCTTTGCTGCACCCGGGATCCAGGACCGCCAGACATGGCGCATCCGCCTCAGCCCCACCGGCGCGATGGCCTTGCGCGAACATCCGCGCCAGGGGATTGATTTTCCACGGGAAAGCTTCACGGACCCACGGTTGAGCGGCATGGTCTGGGATCGGCCCCGCGCCAGATAAAGACCGGGCGGATCACTCAGCCGCGCGTTTTGGCAGGACCCAGCCCGGGCGCGGAAAATGGCAGGTATAGCCGTTCGGCTGACGTTCCAGATAATCCTGATGTTCGGGCTCGGCCTCCCAGAACTCCGAGACGCGCTCCACCTCGGTCACCACCGGGCCGGGCCAGAGGCCGGAGGCATCGACATCTTTGATCGTCTCAAGCGCCACCGCGCGCTGATCCTCGCTCGCCCAATAGATCGCCGAGCGGTAGCTCGGGCCAAGGTCATTCCCCTGGCGGTCGCGGGTGGTCGGGTCATGGATCTGGAAAAACGCCTCCAAAATCTGGCGGTAGCTGATCCGGGCGGGGTCGAAAATCACCTCGATCGCCTCGGCATGGCGGCCATGATTGCGGTAGGTGGCATTGGGCACCTCACCGCCGGTATAGCCGACACGGGTGTTCACCACCCCCGGCAGGCGGCGGAGCAGCTGCTGCATCCCCCAGAAGCAGCCCCCGGCCAGAACGGCACGTTCCTCAGTCATCTGTCTCTCCTTTCACGCGCGATATGTCACGCGACCGGCATCCGCGCCTCGGCCATGCCGGCAAGCCAGCTTGCACCAAAGGGCGCGGCCTCATCGTCGAAATTATACCCGGCCTGGTGCAGCGGCGCGGTATTGCCATTGCCGAGGAAGATATAGGCACCCGGGCGCTCCTGCAGCATATAGGAGAAGTCCTCTGCCGCCATCAAAGGCGCGGTTTCAGTATCAACTTCGGGTGAGATCGCCCGTGCCACCGCCGCCGCATGGGCGGTGGCATCCTCATGGTTCACCGTCACCGGATAGCCACGACGGAAATGGACATCGACCGTCGCGCCATAGGTCCCGGCCACGCCCGCGCAGATCTGGCGCAGCCGCGCTTCGATCATCGCCCGGACGCCCTCGTCCAGCGTACGCACGGTGCCCTTCATCACCACCTCTTCGGCCAGCACATTATAGGCGGTCGAATCGCTGTGGATCGTCGCGACCGAGACCACCGCCGATTGCAGCGGATCGGTGTTCCGGGACACGATGCTTTGCAGCGCCAGCACCAGATGCGACGCGACCACTGTGGTATCAATCGCCTCCTGCGGTTTTGCGGCATGACCGCCGCGCCCGGTCAGGGTCAGCGAGAATTCATCCGACGCCGCCATGATCGCGCCGGGGCGGATCGCGAAACGGCCAACCGGGATCCCCGGCATATTATGGAGCCCGTAGACTTCCTGGATGCTCCAGCGCTCCATCAGTCCGTCTTTGACCATAGCAAGACCGCCGCCACCGCCCTCTTCAGCCGGCTGGAAGATACAGACCACCGACCCATCGAAATTGCGCGTCCCGGCAAGGTATTTCGCAGCGCCGAGCAGCATGGCGGTATGGCCGTCATGACCGCAGGCATGCATGATCCCGGGTGTCGCCGAGGCATATTCGAGGCCGGTTTTTTCATGGATCGGCAGCGCATCCATATCGGCGCGCAGACCTACCACCCGGCCCGCACTGTCCGAGCGCCCCCGGATCACGGCGACGACGCCAGAACGGCCGATCCCCTCGGTCACCTCGTCGCAGCCAAAGGCCCGGCACAGCTCTGCCACACGCCCGGCGGTGCGCGGCAGGTCATAATTCAGCTCGGGGTGCCGGTGAAAATCCTGGCGCCAGGCTTTGATCTCGGGGGCGAGTTCGGCGAAACGGTTCTTGACGGGCATATGCGTCTCCTTCGGCGCGGAGTCTGATCTCCGGCGCGCAGAAGGGCAAGCCCCCGCCGCGTGCCATTCCGCCACTGTCCAAAGACCGGGGCAGATCAGGACCGGGATCCGTCAGAGACTGGGGCCCGGCACCAGTTTCGATCCGTCAGTAAACCGCGACAGACGGAAGCGGCGCATGTCATGGCCGATCTCTTCGCCAAGAACCATGCTGGCGATCACCCGGCCCATGCCCGGCCCGATGCCGAATCCATGACCGCAAAGCCCGGTCGCGATCACCAGGCCCGGCAGCTTCTCGGTCCGGTCAATCACCGGAACAACATCGGGCATGGTCTCGATCATCCCGGCCCAGCTGGCGGTCAGGCGCGGCTTGCCGATCTGCGGGAAGGCTTCGGCAAAGCGGGTCCGCAGCCGCTCCAGCGCCCTGCGATCGGGCGCGGGGTTCAGGATCCGCATCCGCTCGAACGGGGTTTCGACATCGCCCTTCAGCCAGCGTGGCGTCGACCAGGCGTCGGGATAGCCCTTCGGCGCCATCGGTTGCAGGCTGGTCTGGCCGAAAGTGCGTTTCAGCAGTGGCCAATAGGTGCCGAATTCGCGGAAGGCATCGGGGCCGATCCAGAAATTCTGGTGGTCACCGGGGGCGAGCGTATAGCCGCCATCCTCGCGGCGGCGAAAGGCGAAATGGCTGTCCACAGCCGCGCCCGGGAAAAGATCCGGGAGAGGCTCGGTCGCCGCCACGGTCGCGCGGACGGAAAGCTGCGGGATCCTGACACCATGCGCGCCAAGGAAAAGCCGCGACCAGGCGCCGGCGGCAACCACGACCTGATCACAGGCGATGCGCCCGGCCTCGGTCACCACGCCCGCGACCCGGCCCGCCGAAAGATCAAGGCAGCGGACTGCGCAATGCTCAACGATCACCACCCCCGCCTCGGCCGCCAGATCTGCCAGCACCGGCACCGCAACCCATGGCTCGGCCCGCGCATCCGAGGCCGTCCAGAGACCGCCGGTCCAGCCCGCTCTGGCCGACGGGACCAGATCCGCCACCTCGCGCGCGCTCAGCATCCGGCTGTCCACGCCCGAGCCCGCGACCGAATCGAGCCAGGACCGGAACCCCGCCATGTCGCCTTCTTTATTGGCGAGATACAGAACACCGGTTTGCCGGAACCCGAGCCGCCCGCCCGTCCCGGCCGCAAGCTCGCGCCACAGCGCGAGGCTTTCCATCATGATCGGCAGTTCCGCCGGATCGCGCCCCTGCTGGCGGATCCAGCCCCAGTTGCGGCTGGACTGCTCGCCCGCGATCAGCCCCTTTTCACACAGAACCACCCGCTGGCCCTTTTTCGCCAGCGCCCACGCGGTCATCACCCCGATGATACCGCCTCCGATCACCACCGTATCACAGCCCGCAGGCAACCGGCCCCGATGCCGGAGGGGGCTGTTTTCGTGGATGGGAAAACTCATTCTGCTTCTCCGCAAACGTCCAGACCCAGGTGTTCCGGCGGGCGCCTTTGCGGCAATGCCCGGGCCGGAGTTCTGCACCGCCTATCCGCCGGCCACAGAAATGACGAGAAATGCGATGCGCCTTTATTCCGGATCTGCAGGTCCGGCAATCGATCCTCAGAATCGCACAAGATTTCAATTCCTCCGGCAGCACCAGACGAATTCATCCCTGCCTGATCGATTTTGTGCAAGGCATCTGAAGCTGACCCCGGACCTAATCCACAGGACCGCATTTTCGAAGCCAGGAAAGGGGGCGTTCTGGTTTTCAGAACTCCCTCACAGTGACGGACCTGGGCCCCTCTGCACTTGCTGGCAGCGATGGAGCGAGAAAAGTGTATTTTCCCGATGATGCACGCTCGGAAGTCCAGTGCGGCGGTTCCGAAGCCGTTGATGCCGATATCCGCCCTGCCCGCCTCTTCATGATCGCTGGAAAGGCTCAGCGACTATACGGGAGCTGCTGCGCTCGTCGGCAATTTATCGAAGGCGGAATTGTCGCTTGTTGACCGGGGCTATGATGGCACCCGGTTCAGAGGCGCATAGAAAGACAGAACAATGACCGGGTCAGGGGCAACACCGCGTGGCTCGGCGCCACAGACACCGGGCGCGGTAATGACACCGTGACCCTCGGTTCAGGCGAAACCTCGATGTTCAGGCGCGGTCATAACGCAGATACCGTCATCCTGACCGCTCCCGCAGACAGGAGGCAGGTCACCACCAGGACGGCCTTCACCAGCGATCTGTGGATCGATTTACCTGGCGGCCGGACCAAATCCACGGAACGTGACCTGGTCAACATCTGTGCATTGGAAGCGGTGATCTGCAGCGCCGGGAATGACACGATCTGCGATGGTACTGGCGCCGACAGGTTCATGTTCCGGAAAATGGACGGCGTGACCCCACCTCATCACTGATTTCAACCGCGCCCCCGGGATGGCTGCCTTGATCCGGGCCAGCCTGGTTTCAGTGAAAGCTCTTCCGGATCCGGCGCAGGCCCAGCCAGACCAGCGCAAGCACCGGCACAACCAGCACAGCCGTCATCATCTCTTTCGACAGCCCGGCGAGTTTCCCCAACGGATAGAGTGCGTAAGACGCAAGGCTCACCGCGTAATAGCTGATCGCCACCACCGAAAGCCCCTCGACCGTATGCTGCAACCGGAGCGCCAGATCCGCGCGGCGGTCCATGCTTTCCAAAAGCCGCTGGTTCTGCGCCGAACGATCAACATCAACCCTTGTGCGCAAAAGCTCTGCGGCGCGTTCCGCCCGGGTCGACAGCGTTTCCAGCCGTGCCTGGGCCGATTTCACCGTCCGCATCGCCGGATCATAGCGGCGCATCATGAACTCGCCAAAGGTCTGCCGCCCTTCAAGCCGCTCTTCGCGCAACACCTGGATGCGCTGGTTCAGGATCGCCTCATAGGCGGCGGTCGCGCCAAAGCGGAATGAGACCCGTACCGCCAGCCGCTCCAGCTCGGAGGAAATCGACAACAGATCATGCAAAGCCGCCTCAGGCGCCGGCCCCTTGCCCCCGGTCGTATCCAGCCCCGAGACCAGCGCGGAAAGCCGCGGATCCAGTTGGTTGAGCTTGCCCGACAGATCACGCGCCCGCAAAAGCCCCAGCATCGACATGGCGCGGTAGACCTCGATCTCGCACAGACGCTGCACGATCCGCCCGATGCGCCGACGCCCGGTGCCGGGGCGGATGAAGACCGCGAAGCGCATATTGCCCGCCGGATCGATGCGGAAATCACCGGCGATCACCGCAGCCCCGTCAACCACTTTCGACAAGGCAAGGCTTTCCGGCACGAACCAGTCCTCGCAGCGGGCGAAAAGCTCCCCCATGCTCGCGGGCATATGCTCGATGCGGATCAGCACCGAGGCAATCCGCCCGCCCGGCGCCGCCTGCACCCAGTCCTCCGGGAAAACTTCCGTCTCGACCGGGTCAAAGGGGCGCGACGAGACACCGGGCGTAAAGGCCGAATAGGTCACGAATTCAGTATGGCTTTCCCATTTCAGCTCGGTCCGGCCAATCGGGCCCGAAAAATGCGTGGCGTCCGGCTGCGGATGCGCGCCGCCATTGCGGTCGATCAGGTCGATCAGGTGATCCCGGTCGCGGGCCCGGTCGCGCCCTGCAGCTTCCACCGGCTCCTTGAAGGCCATCATCACAGCGGTACAGGGCAGATCCAGCGCCGGGAAAGGCCGGGCATGAAGCTCATTCACCGTGGCATAACGGAGCGGATGGTCGGTCACAGGAGGCATATCTTCGCTCATAAGTTGAGATCAGGCCGGGTTACGCCCGGGAGAACCGATACCGCCAGCACAAAGCCCGCATACCAGGGTATGCGGGCAATATGTTGCCGTAATGCCAGGGCTCTTCCGGCAGGCTGACGCCCACAGAGCGCCCGTCGCCAGCCGGTCAGGCGCGAATGGTGCCGTCGCCGGTCACAAGATATTTGAAGCTGCACAATTGTGCGGCCCCGACTGGCCCGCGCGCATGCATCTTGCCGGTGGCAATCCCGATCTCGCCGCCCATCCCGAACTCACCGCCATCGGCGAACTGGGTCGAGGCATTGCGCATCAGGATCGCCGAATCGAGCCGCTGGAAGAACCGCGCGGCCACGGCATCATCCTCGGTCAGAACCGCTTCGGTATGGTTCGATCCATAGCGACGGATATGGGCAATAGCGCCGTCCACCCCGTCAACCAGTTTGGCCGCGATGATCATATCAAGGAATTCACGCCCGAAATCATCGGCTTGCGCCGCGACCGTGCCAGTGACCTGCAGCAATTCACCCTCGGTTCTGACCTCGACCCCGGCCTTCACCAGATCCTCGATCAGCACCGGCCCGTGTTTCGCGTAAAACGCCCGGTCGATCAGCAGGCATTCAGCCGAGCCACAGATCCCCGTCCGCCTGGTCTTCGCGTTCAGCACCACACGCCGCGCCTTTTCCAGATCCGCCGCGCCATCGGCATAGACATGGCAAATGCCTTCAAGATGCGCGAAAACCGGCACTCGTGCCTCACGCTGCACAAGCCCGACAAGACCCTTGCCGCCCCGCGGCACAATCACGTCGATATAGTCCACCGCCGTCAGCATGGCAGAAACCATATCGCGGTCCCTGACCGGCACCAGCTGGATCGCGGCCTCCGGCAGACCGGCCTTTTTCAGCCCGAGGACCATACAGGCATGAATCGCGCCCGAGGAATGAAAGCTCTCGGATCCGCCGCGCAGAATGACGGCATTGCCGGCCTTCAGACATAAGGCCCCTGCATCCGCAGTGACATTGGGCCGGCTTTCATAGATCACGCCGACAACACCCAAAGGCGTCGCCACCCGCCGGATCTGCAGCCCGTTGGGCCTTTCCCATTCCTCAAGCACGCGGCCCACCGGATCCGGCTGCTGTGCCACCTCGCGCAGCGCGGCGGCGATCCCCGCCACGCGGGCGCTGTCCAGCCGCAGCCGGTCAAGCATGGCGGGTGAAATCCCCTTCTCGCGGGCGAAATCCATATCTTTCGCATTGGCCGCCAGGATCAGGTCAACGCCTGCGTCAATCGCATCGGCAGCCGCAAACAAACCCGCCGCCTTCTGCTCTGGTGGAGCAAATGCCAGTTCCGCCGCAGCCTCACGCGCCGCCGATCCAATCTGTGTCATCAGATCCGAAAACTGACCATCCATCGCCTCACCTCTTCGCCTTAAGCTCTTCCTTTTGACGCAAAAACCGGGTCTGCCGCCGTTTCCGCCGCCGATCCAACGCAGCGGCGGCATCGGGGCAGAGCCCCCGGCTTCCCCGCACCGTGTTACATCACCATATCATCGCGATGCACCAGAGCCGCCCGGCCCTGATAGCCAAGTATCGCCTCAATCTCGCCCGAGCGATGCCCGGCAATCGCCCGCGCCTCGTCAGATGTATAGCGGATCAGGCCCTTGCCAAGCGCTTCGCCCGAGGGCCCGATGATCCCCACTGGCTCCCCGCGCCCGAACCGCCCCTCAACCGCAACCACCCCGGCGGGGAGCAGGCTCTTGCCCAGACGCAGCGCCTTCACCGCGCCCTCATCCACGCGGACCCGGCCCTTTTCCTTCATCGCATTGATCCAGCGCTTGCGCGCCGCCTGCGGATCGGCCTCGGCGACAAACCAGGTCCGGTTCGCCCCTTCGGCCAGCGCTTTCAGCGGTCGCAAGGGCGAGCCCTCCATGATCGCCATGGCGCAGCCCCCGGCAACGGCAGTCTTCGCCGCCATCAGCTTTGTCTTCATGCCGCCTTTGGAAAGGCCCGAAATCGGATCCCCTGCCATCGCTTCAATCGCGGGCGTGATGTGATCGACCAGATCAAAGCGCACCGCCGTCGGATCCTCTTTCGGATTGGCGGAATAGAACCCGTCCACATCCGACAAAAGCACCAGCTGATCCGCGCCGGCCGTTACCGCGATCTGCGCCGCCAGCCGATCATTGTCGCCAAACCGGATCTCATCGGTCGCGACTGTGTCGTTTTCATTGACAATCGGCACGACGCCAAGCCCGAGCAACGTCTCCATCGTCGCGCGGGAATTCAGATAACGGCGCCGGTCGGCGGTATCTTCCAGCGTCACAAGGATCTGCGCCGTGGTGATGCCATGCGGTGCCAGTACCTCTTCATAAGCGCGCGCCAGCCGGATCTGCCCGACCGCCGCCGCCGCCTGGGCCTGTTCCAGCGACAGCTCGCCCGAGGCCGGCAGCCCCAGAACCATCCGCCCAAGCGCGATCGAGCCCGATGACACCAGCACAACCTGGGTGCCGCGAACCCGCGCCTCTGCCACATCCAGCGCCAGCGCAGACAACCAGGCCTGGCGCAGCCCTTTGGCGCGGTCGACCAGCAAGGCCGAGCCGATCTTCACCACAAGACGACGCGCGGCCCGGATATCGGGCGCCTGCAAAACGCTCACTCTGTCGTTCAGGGCTGCCACGGCCCGCTTTCCTCTTCTTCCACGCCGGTCATCCGGATCTCTGCCATCAGCGCCCGCAGAACTTCGGTGATCCCCTTCTGTGCTGCGCCCGAAATCACATAGACCGGGCCGCCGCTCGCTTTTTCCAGCGCACGCCTGCGATCCGAGATCTGCTTTGTATCCATCGCATCGGTCTTGTTCAGCGCCAGAATACGGGGCTTGTCGCCGAGGATTTCGGAATAGGCCTCCAGCTCGGTGACGATCGTGCGGTAATCCTTGGTGATGGTCGATGACGTGCCATCGACCAGATGCAGCAGCACTTTGCAGCGCTCGACATGGGCGAGGAACTGCGTCCCAAGGCCACGTCCTTCTGACGCCCCCTCGATCAGCCCCGGAATATCGGCCATCACGAATTCGCGCCCGTCAATGCCAACCACACCAAGGTTCGGCACCAGGGTCGTGAACGGGTAATCCGCGATTTTTGGTCGCGCATTCGACACGGCGGCGAGGAATGTCGACTTGCCCGCGTTGGGCAATCCCACCAGCCCCGCATCCGCGATCAGCTTCAGCCTGAGCCAGATCGTCCGCTCCACCCCGGGAATCCCCGGATTGGCCCGGTTCGGCGAGCGGTTGGTCGAGGATTTGAACTGCAGATTGCCCCAGCCGCCATTGCCGCCCTGGGCCAGCAGCACGCGCTGCCCCGGCTCGGTCAGATCCGCGAGCACGGTTTCCTCATCC
Organism: Pseudomonas sp. GX19020; assembly: GCF_023371075.1. Taxonomy (NCBI): domain Bacteria; kingdom Pseudomonadati; phylum Pseudomonadota; class Gammaproteobacteria; order Pseudomonadales; family Pseudomonadaceae; genus Pseudomonas; species Pseudomonas sp. GX19020. The sequence continues at coordinate 320,238 of NZ_JAMCCR010000001.1, read as the reverse complement.
TCGTCAAGGATCTCGGTCCCCAGCGGCACTTTCAGGATAATATCATCGCCGGATTTGCCGGTCTTCTGACTGCCCATGCCATGCTGGCCATTCTTCGCAAAGAAATGCTGCTGGTAACGATAATCGATAAGCGTGTTCAGCCCCTCTACCGCCACCGCCCAGACCGAACCACCGCGCCCGCCATCGCCGCCATCCGGCCCACCGAATTCGATGAACTTCTCGCGCCGGAACGAGACACAGCCCGCGCCGCCGCCGCCCGAGCGGATATAGACTTTGGCAAGATCGAGGAATTTCATCTGGGCATCTTTCCGAACGGGCGTATGGCACTTTCCCTCCGCCGATACAGGAGAAGTGCCCCCACCTCAAGCGACGCGGCCCTTCCACGCGCCAACTGCCGCTTTCAACTGTCCAAAAATATCCCGGGGGGGCTGCCGCAGGCAGACGGGGGCAGCGCCCCCCTGACCCGGCCAGCCGGGGATCACCCCGCCGGAACCCATATCACATCCCTTATCCGCGGCGCGCCCAGGGCCAGCATCACCAGCCGGTCAAACCCAAGCGCGCAGCCCGCGGCCGGCGGCATCAATGCCAGCGCCGCCAGAAAATCCTCGTCAATCGGATAGGTCTCGCCGTAAACCCGCGCCTTGATCGCCATCTCTTCCTCAAAGCGCGCGCGCTGTTCGACCGGATCGGTCAGCTCGCCGAACCCGTTGGCCAGTTCCACCCCGCAGGCATAGACCTCGAACCGCTCGGCCAGCCGCGCATCCCCCGGCACCCGCCGTGCCAGCGCCGCCTCACAGGCCGGATAATGATCGAGAACCGTCAGCCGCCCCAGCCCCAGATTCGGCTCGACCCGCTCCGAAAGCACCCGGCTGAACAGATCCGACCAGGTCTCGCCGGCCATATGGCGGATCCCTGCGCGGTCCATCTGCGCCGCCAATGCCGCGGCATTGGTGACGCCAGCGGCATCCATCGTCGCCATGAGCTCAATCCCGGCATGGCGCGAAAACGCTTCAGCGACGCTCAGGCGCTCAAAGGGCAGTGCCGGATCACAGACCCGGTCGCGAAACCGCAAAACCCCGTCCGGCTGCGCAAGCCGCACCCAGGCCGCGATATCCTCCATGAGCCGGGTGTAATCCTCGCCGACCCGGTACCATTCCAGCATGGTGAATTCCGGCTCATGCAATGGCCCGCGTTCGCGATTGCGCCAGACATGCGAAAAGGCGTGAATGCGGGTTTCACCGGCCGCCAGCAGCCGCTTCATCGCAAATTCCGGCGAGGTATGCAGATACATCTCGCGCATGCCGCCATCATTGCCGATGGCGGTGGTGCGGAACGCGTGCAGATGCGCCTCATTTCCCGGGCTGACCTGCAGGCCCGCCGGGTCAATCTCGGTAAACCCCTCCTCCGCCAGCCAGGACCTGATCCGCGCCTGAATGCGGTTGCGCTCCAGCAAGGCCGGGCGCCGGTCCGCATGATGCAACGGCTGCCACCACTGATCCTGGCCCGGATTACGCATTTCGCCGTCTCTGCCGCCCATCTTCGCCATTCCTGCTGGAAATCTGACACATCATGCGCTAACCGGAGCGCAATCGCTGGCCGGAGCCTTCAGCCTTCCCGGTCGCGCATCCGCATATCAAAGGATATTCACCCGTGAAAGTCATCGCGTCATCGCTCCGCAAGGGCAATGTGGTTGAGGTAGACGGCAAGCTCTACGCCGTCCTTTCGGCCGAAACCTACCGCCCCGGCAAAGGCACCCCCACCACCTCCGTCGATATGCGCCGCATCTCGGACGGGGTGAAGGTCTCGGAACGCTGGAAGACCACCGACCAGGTCGAAAAGGCCACCGTGGACGAGCGCGATTACGACTTCCTCTATGAGGATGGCGAAGGCTTCCATTTCATGCAGCCCGAAAGCTATGACCAGGTCGTGGTCAGCGCCGATGTCATGGGCGACAGCAAGGTCTATCTGACCGAAGGCATGCGCTGCTACGTCAAGACCTATGAAGGCGCGCCTATCGCCATCGAAGTGCCGCAAAAAATCACCGTCGAAATCGCCGAGACCGAGCCGGTGGTCAAAGGCCAGACCGCCTCTTCCTCCTATAAGCCTGCGATGACCACCTCGGGGCTGCGGGTGATGGTGCCGGCCCATATCGGCGCCGAGACCCGCATCGTCATCAATACCGATGACAATTCCTATGTGGAACGCGCGAAAGACTGATCGCGGGCTTGCGCCTGAGTATCGGTAAATCCACTCCCAAAGGGGCAGGGCCAGACGCCCTGCCCCTTTTCTCATACACCGCGCCACGAAGCGGGGCCGGACTGCTGTCGCCCCCGACCAGACGGGCTGCTCCGACCAGATGGCGTTAATCGGCGGCAGCATGCACCCGACGATCTCCTGTCCCTGCTGCAACAGCCAGTCTATACCGGAGAAAACGCCTTTCGCCCGATAACGGGCAGAGCTCCGGAGAGGATGAGCTGAATGACGCGCCCGCCCTATGCCTGGCCCGATCCTGACCGTGATTATGCCAATGGTGCCTTTATCGCAGATGCCGCGCTCTTCCCCGCCCGCTGGACAGAAATGGCCCGTGCCTTCCGCGACAGCCTTGGCGCCCGGGCACACCCTGATCTGCCCTATGGAACCGGGCCACGCCAGTTCTATGATTTCTTCGAACCGGAAGGCACGGCACGGGGTACCGTCCTCTTCATTCATGGCGGTTACTGGATGGCCTTTGGCCGCGAGAGCTGGTCGCATCTGGCCGCCGGCCCGCTTGCACGGGGCTGGCGCGTGGTCATGCCGTCCTACAGCCTCGCCCCCGATGCAAGCATCACACAGATGGTGCAGGAGATGGCCGATCTCACCCGGCTGATACTGCAAGACCATCCCGGCCCGCTCATCGCAACCGGTCATTCCGCCGGCGGGCAGCTTGCCGCACGCCTCGCCTGCACCGATCTCGCTTTGCCCATCGCCCGCACTGTCCCGATCTCGCCTCTCAGCGAACTCGGCCCGCTGATGGCCACGAAAATGAATGAGACGCTGCGGATCACCGAAGACGAGGCCGCCCGCGAAAGCCCCGCGCGCCTCCGGCTCGCCCCCGGCATCTCTGCCCATATCCATGTCGGCGCAGATGAGCGCCCCGCCTTCCTCGCCCAAGCCCGTATGCTCGCAGAGGAATGGTCCTGCCCCTGGTCCACAGGCGGGGGCAAACACCATTTCAACGTGCTCGACGCCCTCGCCGACCCGGGATCCGCGCTCACGAATACGCTTCTCGCGCTGTGATCTTCCTTCGGATCTGAACGCGCCCGGGGTTTTAGGGGGCTGGCCCCTTCACCCTCGACCGGCCTCGCAGGTCAGCCGCCGGCCATCCGCGCGACTGCGGCCAATAAGGCCTCTGCCGTCACCGCCCGCTCCGGGAGGTCGAGCCGCAAAAGCCGCTCGCCCGAGGCGAGGACCAGCCCCGCCGGATCCAGCGCAATCGCCTTCCAGCGCCCTGCCGCTGCCCCGACGCCAACCGCCAGCGCGCCAAGCCGGGACGGCACGGCATTCAGCTCCGCCAGAACCGCGCCCTCAGCCGCGATCAGCCCCTCTGCCCCGGCAAGATCAATGCGATAGGCGTCGAACCCGATATCCGAGGCATTGCGCCCGGGACCGCCGCCGACAGTGACGCCCAGAACCTCGATCCGGAACAGCGCCGCATCGGGGAGCTGCAGATAGAGCTTCGCTTTCGGAAACCGCGCCGCGTAGCGCGCGCTCAAGGCCTCCATCCGGTCCGGCCCGACCCGCTTTGCATGACCCACAAGCGTCATCCTCGGCTGCGTCAGCGCATCCGGCCTGTCAAACCCCGCCAGCGCCAGCGAGATCCGGTCATCGGCTGCGATATTTCTTGCATGAAGCGCCAGCCGCGCCGTGAAAAACACCGGGCTGCCATCGTAATCGGGCAGGATATTGGTCACCACGCCATAAGGAAAACCGCCGGGATCCAGCGTCGAGAGCGCGGCATTGCGGCTTTCCTGCAAAAGCCCCTGGCCCGCCCTTCGCGGATCGAATTCCGCAGCTGCGGCCGGATTGATTTCGATATCACGCGGGGTGATGGCGGCTTCACTGGCTGGCATTGGAGGTCTCCGCATAGCCTTTGGTCACAAATCCGCTGGCTGGAACTCGGGCTACGGCGCGGCGGACGATAGCCAGCCTGCGCCACAGGTGAAAGACCATATTGCGACCCCTGCGACAAATTGCTAGCGCAGAGCCAGTCCCTTGCCGCCAGCCGGTCCGGGCGGGGTCTTCGGGAAACGAAGCCCCCGTGACCGCGACATAAGCGCGAGCCCCGAGCGGCCCCTGCAACAGATCCGCATCCTCTCGCGCTGACGCCCTGCCGCGCCAACGTTGAGACCTGCGGCGCGCATATAAAGCGGACAAATATGAAAAAGCTCGCAGGCCGCATCTGGCGGCTGACCAAAATCGCGCTCTCCGGCCCGGGGACATCGATTGCCCTTTTCACCTATTCCATCGTTCTGGGGCTGCAATTTTTCGGCGTCTGGATCTCGCTCCGGACCATCGCCTGGAACAAGGCCTTTTTCGATGCGCTCGAACAGATGAACGCCCCCGAGGCGATGCGTCAGATCGGGGTGTTCTTCGCGCTCACCATGACTTCGGTTGCGATTTTCCTCGTCGGAGAATGGCTGCGCAAACGGCTTTTGATGCGGCTGCGCAGCCGGCTGACCGCGCGCGCCCTGGACCTCTGGGTCGGGCGCCGTGCCTATTGGTATCTGAGGCCGGGATTTTCGGCAGTGCCGGTCGACAACCCTGACCAGCGCGTGGCCGAAGATTGCCGGCTTTTCGCCGAGAAGCTGCTGATCGAGACGCTTGATCTGATCTCGAACATCGTGGCGCTGGTCTCTTATGTCGCCCTGCTCTGGACCCTTTCAGACTTCACTCTCAGCTTCAGCATCGCCGGATATGATATTGAACTTCATAGATATATGGTAATTCTTGCCTTTCTCTATGTGGCCATTTCTTCGCTTGCGACGCATTTCCTTGGAAGGCCGCTGAAGACCCTGCTTTTCACCCAGGAAAAACGCGAGGCCGATTTCCGCCATGCCCTGGTCCAGCTGCGGGAAGAGGCCAGCCCGATCGCGCAATCGGGGGGCGAAGCGGCAGAGACGCGGCGGCTCTTGCGGCTTTTCGGCGTATTGCGTGTCAACTGGAACCAGCTGATCCGGCGCGAATTCATCTTCGGCCTTTTCTCGCGCAGCTATTTCCAGACCGTGCTGCGGGTGCCGACATTCTTTGCCCTGCCGGCCTATTTCGCGGGGGCGGTGACCCTTGGCGGGCTGATGCAACTTGCGGCGGCGTTCTCGAATGTCGTCACAACGCTGAGCTGGTTCATCTTTTCCTACCGCGATCTGGCGCAGTTCGTGGCCGTATCCGAGCGTCTTGATGGCCTTTTCGCCGCAACGGCGCAGCCAGAACTGCGCCCGGAACCACCCCAGGCGATCACCCGCGCCGCAACAGAGGATGGCACGTTGCATCTGCGCGGGCTGCGCCTTTTCACCCCTGAGGGACGCGCGCTGGCACCGGTTCCGGATCTGACGCTTACACGCGGGGAACGGCTTTGGATCACGGGGGCGTCCGGCCAGGGCAAAAGCACACTCGTCGCCGCGATCACCGGCCTCTGGCCATATGGCGAAGGGCAGATCGGGCTGCCCGCCGATGCCCCGACCGTCCTGTCGCAAGAACCGCGCCTCTTCCCGGAAAGCCTCGCTGCCGCCGCCTGCTACCCGCTGGACCCGGCAAAGTGCGACCCTGTGCAGATCGAAGCCGCACTGCGCCTGACCGGGCTTGGCACTGTCGCGCCCGAGCTGCCCCTAAAGGCGCTGTCGGGCGGCGAGCGGCAGCGGCTCGGCTTTGCGCGGCTTTTGTTGGCGCGGCCTGGTTTTGTCATCCTGGACGAGGCGACCAGCGCCCTTGATGCGGCCGCAGCCGAGGAGATGCTGGCGCTTTTGTGCCGTGAATTGCCGGAGGCGACGATCCTTTGTGTCTCACATGATGAACCAAAGGCGCTTGGAACCTGTCAGCGCCTGACGCTGGGCTGATACCAGCCTGTGAAAAGGCCGGCCCCGCATGACAGGGCCGGCCCGTTTTCTGTCCTGAAAACTGATCAGAACCGCGCGGTCATCCCCACGATAAAGGTCCGGCCACGCCCGGATTCAGACCGGTAATTGTTCAGCCCCGAACCGGCATAGCCATAGGTCTTGTCGGTGATATTCTCGACCGAGAAGAAGGCCTGAACCGTGTCATTGATCTTATAGCTGCCATAGAGATCCCAGAGGTCATAGGCAGCGGTCTCCTGCCAGCCATTGAAGAACTCGGCCTCTTTGCCGGTGCCGACATAGCGATATTGCGCCCCCAGTTGCAGCCGCTGATCCAGAAGCCGCACGCCGAAATCGACGGTCGCCACGCGGTCAGGCTGGATCGAGCCCTCCCCATTGCCGCCACCGGTGCCGAAGCCCGTCGGCACATCATCGGTCTTGCTGTCGGAATAGCCGATATTGGCGTAATAGAGCCCGGCATCATAAGAGCCCTCAATTTCGACGCCATGGCTTTTCACCGTGCCATCGGTGTTCACCCAGCGAACCACGCCGCCCTGCAGATCATTGACGATGTAGTTTTTGATCCGGTTGTTGAAGTAACCAACCTTCAGCCGCACCTGATCGTCGGCGCTGAACAGCCCGTCACGCCGCCAGTTCACGCCCAGATCAACGCCTTTCGACAGTTCCGGCTTCAGATCCAGATTGTTATTGTTCGAGCTGCCGACACCCGTGTTGAACGGCACATTGGCATAGAACACCTCATGCGAGCTTGGCGGCCGGAAGGTGTGGGAATAGGTGCCGTAAAGCTCGATCTCCGGCGTCAGATCGAAGGAGAGCCCGAGCTTCGGCAGCACTTCACCGCCCGAGCGTTCAACATATTCATTCGCCGGCGCCGTCCGGGTGCCCGAAACTTCCCAATGGTCATAGCGCAGACCACCGATCAGGCTCCAGCGGCCAAAATCGGTCACCGCTTCGGAAAACAGCGAAGATTTATCGAGCGTTCCCGGATGGTTGCCACCGCGCCGCTCATAGGTTCTGAAGTCGTTTTGCTGCCAGCTGACGCCGAAGGTCAGATCAAGGTTCACGCCATTCGACAGATCGACATTGGCGTGGTTCGTCAGGCTCGCGCCTTTGGTGACATCCGCGGTGCGCCGCCCGGTATAGCCACCAGTCGAGCCGGGGCGGTAATTCAGCTCTTCCTCATTATGGAACAGCTCGAGATCAAGGTTGATCCACTGATTGTCCGGCCGCCATTTCCAGGACAGCGTGTCGGTCTGATTGTCGATATCCCAATTGTAATTCGAGTTGATGAACTGGTTGCGATACCAGCGGGTGCCGAACGCGAATGTATGTTCGGAATTCGGCTTGACCTCGAATTTCACCAGCCCGCCCTTCGGCGAATTCGAGGCGCCCTTGCCCGCGACCACGATCCCGTCGCCATTCTCGTAATCGCTTTGCGAGGTATGGGCGATCGCGGCCATCACATTGACCTCACCCTCGCCGCCCCAGAGGCCGGTAAAGCGCTGCCCGTAAGCCAGCATCCCCGACTGGTCATAGCCGTTCGAGCCGCCCTTGAGCCGCAGCATCCCGCCCCGCGTCTCGCCCTCAAGCACGACATCATCAATCGCGAGCGTGCGGAAATTCGCAGCCCCGGACAGGGTGCCCGAACCATGCGCCCCCGAAACGGGGCCGCGCACCACTTCGACCGCGCCGGTCAGCTCGGGGTGAACATAGAGCATCGAGCCGCCAGACGCCTCATGGCCGCCGATATTCTTGAAGGTCTGCGGCACGCCGTCGATCATGGCGGTGACCCGGCCATAGCCGCTCATGCCACGAATATTGACCTCGATCCCCGGCTGGTTGGCCTGCTGGCGGGAAAAAACGCCTGGGATTGCGCGCAAGGCTGTCTGGGCATTGCCGGAATAGCGGCCGAGGATATCGGCACCGGAAATCGCGCTGACCGGCGCGGGCGTGTCATAGACCGCATCACCCGCGACGCCGAGCGTGAGACCTTCGCCGGTCAGGAAGATGGTGCCCAGGTTATGCGGCGTTGCCGTGCTGGTCTCGTCTTCACCTGTGGTCTGCGCGGTGACGGAAAGCGGGTAATGCGCCAGTATGCTGCTGCCCAACAAAAGCGCGAGGAATCGGGTCGAGAAAAGGCGCGGATATGCGCCATGATGATAGGACATTGCTGTCTCCGGATCTGTCTCAGGGAAATGACGTCCCCTGGATCGCCGGAGCCACGGATATCCTGGCCCAACTGTCTCGGATCTGGTCGGATGCCCGGCGCATCACGCCCGGGCGCCAGCGTTTTAGGAAATAGTCACGCCCGGGGCAATGCGGCAGCGTGCAATTATTAAACAGAGATTAAGGTTTCCCCCGAAATTGCGGCATCGCTGCCACGGCAGGCAGTACCCCCCGGGCCTGGACGCTCAGCCCCGCGAGCATCGCGCGCAGCTCTGCCCGGCTGGTGACGCGCTGCGGAAACCAGGTCCGGTGCAGGGCGCGTTCAGCCGCCAGGTCGATCCCCTCGGGGTCTATGGTCGCGATCCGCCAGCGCCCGCGCGCGCCGCCCGCCTTCGCGGTCAGAAAGGCAAAACTCTCGCGGTCGGCCTGGAGGCGGATGATCTCTTCGGCCTCATGGCGCATCAGATCATCGGCACCGGTGAGGTCGCAGCGCAGATCCGCCACCGTCAGCAGATCGGTATTGCGCGCAGCCCCGCCATTGAAATGGATCCCCTCGACCGCCACCCGGAAAAACATGGTATCTTTCAGAGGGATATAGGCCGAGGCCTTGGCAAAGCGGCGCCGGTAGCGTTCCCCCGCGATGCGCGCGGCCTCGCCCTCCAGCCGCAGCGCGCGCCCGACCAGCGTCATCCGCCTTTCGCTGACCACATCCAGCCCCTCGGCCTGCGCCAGCGTCATCGAGATCCGCGGATCGGCGAGGATATTGCGTGCATGCAGCGAGATCCCGGCCGCATAGAACAGCGGGCTGCCATCGGGTTCGATCGAGAGATTGGTCACCGTGCTGTAAGGATAGCCGCTGTGCTGATCCAGCGTCGCCAGCGCAATGCTGCGGCAGCTGCGCAAGAGATCACGCGCCATCTGGCGGGCATCGAAAGGCGCGGCGGCGGTCTGATTGATCGGCACGCGGCGCGGGGTGATGGCGCTGGCGCCCATGGTTCACTCTCCGGCAGGTCGGTCGGCTTGCCGGATGGCTGGCATCTGCCCGAACCCTATCCCGGAGGCGGGGCCTGCTTCAAGCCCTTCCGGAGCCCGTGCCCTGCAGGTGAAGAAAGGACCTTGCCGCCGCCCCGGATCCTATTGGCAGAGATTGACACGAGCTTGTTGAACCAGTGATACTCCTCGCCCCGAAGAGAATGGGCCTGTTCCATTGCGCGATCCGGCAGAACGATATGCTCTCTTTTTGCTATTCGTTCGGCCGACGGCTTTACTCCCGATGCTTCCGAGGGCGTTTTATCTGTTCGTGATGGCGATCCGGATCAGGATTTCTGCGGTCCGCCGATCGGAGTTGCGCGAGGCGATGCCCTTGGCGTTGGCCTTGAGGCAATGCATGCATGCGTCGCCCCTGTTACGGATATGACAGCCGGCTGAACGCTTGCAGCTGGCCCGTGCCAGGCGCCGCGTCTCATGCAGGATGGCGATACGGATGGGGGCGGCGCGAGCCTGAAGCAATGCTAAGATTCAGGTTTCACAGCATAAATCCGTCTTACCGATAAGTGCAACAACATTCCGTGGCGCCATCATGCCCCCGAATTTACGGCCCGGCACACAATTTTCAGATCAGCCGCGACCGGCACAAATTTCTCCGCGATCCCAGTATCGCGGGCGGTTTCTATCGCAGGGTCTTTCTGGATTGGGGACAGGTCCAGCAGCATTAATCTGAAATCGGATAACACAGATGCATCTTATGGCGCCAAAGGGTGTTTTCCAGCCCAGCCTCACCCGCGCCAATGCTGTCACTGCATCGCCAGGTCGTGTTGACAGAAGGGATTCATTCGTGCCGTCTGACACCCGAATTTGCGGAATCCAGCGGATCATCGCCTTGTTCCGGAGGATATTTTCCGGATCGCAAGAACCGGTGCCCGACCCAGGCTGGGATCACACCGGACAAGCTCCGGATGGTCGAAAGCACCATAATTCGCGCCGAACCTCATGCAGCGGGTGTAAAAGTGGTGCTGCTGACAGGAGGCTCCTGTACGTTCGGGAGGTGGCTTATCGACCAGGATCCTTCGCCCTTCGTCAATGGCGCTGGCCGCCCGATGGGGGCCGAGATCACGCACGGGCAAGAAGCCGATTGCCCAGTTTATGATTTCGTAAGGGCCTACAACCTGACACAGCCCGCCATTCTGGTCGCCGACAGGGGCTATGGCTCCGCCATTTTTCAACATGATGTGACGCGGCGGGAAAAAGCGACGACCCTGAACTGCCCGGTCCCGGCGCAAGGGGCGCGGGACCGCCAGTAGCCCTGTTTTGCCGGGATTTACCCCTGGTCGGCGGGAGCCAGGCGATAGATCGCGCCTGCCGTTTCCGCCAGGAACCAGATCGCCCCATCCGGCCCCTCCCGGATGTCGCGCACCCGGCCGGTCTCGGGGGCGGTGATGCGTTCTTCCGCCCAACCGGTGGCGGCGGGCGTTTCGGGATCAAGGCGCGAGATGAAATCGAGCTTGAGCGAGCCTGTGAAGACATCGCCCTTCCATGCAGGGATCAGCGCACCCGAATAGACCATCAGACCCGAAGGCGCGATCGAGGGATCCCAGTAATGCAAAGGCTGGTTCATACCATCCGCATGGGTGCCGCTGCCGATTTTCGTGCCATTGTAATTCACCCCGTAGGAAATCACCGGCCAGCCGAAATTCTCGCCCGGCTGTGACAGGTTGATCTCGTCCCCGCCCTTCGCCCCATGTTCCGAGACCAGCAGGCCACCATCGGGCATGGCTGCGGCGCCCTGGATATTGCGGTGCCCGATCGAGAAGATCCCTTCCCGCCAGCCGGTCTGCGTGACATCGGGGCTGCCATCGCGCGCGATGCTGATCACCTTGCCATGGCTCAGGGCCGGGTCCTGCGCCTCAAGCCCCGCCGGGCCGGTGCCTCGGTCGCCGGTGGTGATGAAGATATTGCCCCTGGCCCCCTCGACGATACGCGCACCAAAATGCCGGCTTGCGGCGGCTGTATCGCCGGTGAACAGGGTCTCGAAATCTTCAAGCCGGCTGTTATCCGCAGAGAGCCGCCCCCGCCCGGCCATGGTCGCAAGTCCCTCGCCGCTCCGGCCGGCCCAGGTCAGCCAGACCTCACGACTGGTGGCGAAATCGGCGGGAACCATCACATCCAGGAGCCCGCCCTGCCCCAGCACGGCCACCTCCGGCAGGCCACTGATCGCCTGCGTCCCGCCTTCGGCAAGGCGCAAAAGCCTGCCGCCCTTTTCGGTAACCAGCAGGCTGCCATCGGGCAAAAAGGCAAAGCCCCATGGCATATCTAGCCCCGCTGCCACCCGGGTGATCTCCATCGGGCCAGCCGAGGTCTCAACCCTGCCCTGCGCCCCGGCGGCGCCCGCACCGGCCAGCAGCGCAAACGCCAGGCCGGTCAGAGCCGTCTTCACTACGGATTTGATCATCACGCGCCCCTTGCTTCCGCGTCCCACTGCCAGAGCTTCGGGCAAGGCTGCCGCCAAAGCCCCGGGCAGAATCTCCGGCCAGATCTCCAGATTAAGTCTCCGGGAGAAAAGATAGGGGCGGCTCTCCCGCGCTGCGAGGGCGGATAAGGAATTTATCCCTCATAACTGGATTTTTCGGCGCTTTTCTTTTGAAATCGGCCCGGCTAGGGTCGGGAAAGGATCTCGGTCCAATCAGGGAGATATCAATGAAAAAGTTTCTGCTGGCCACTGCGGCCTGCGCGCTGGCGGCTGGCTCGGCCTCGGCTGAGGATGTGAAACTCGGCATCCTGCTCGGCTTTACCGGCCCCATCGAAACCATCGCGCCGAATATGGCGCTGGCGTCGGAAATGGCGATCAAAGAAGTGAACGACTCCGGCAAGGCCGCCAATGGCTGGGTTTTCTCGGGCGTGCGCGCAGACAGCAGCTGCATTGACGCGGCTCTCGCGACGGCAGCAGCCGAACGCCTGATCACTTCGGAAAGCGTCAAGGGCATCATCGGTGCCGACTGCTCGGGTGTGACCCGCGCCGTTCTGACCAATGTGGCCATCCCGAACGGGATCGTGATGATCTCGCCTTCGGCCACCTCGCCGGCCTTGTCGGATGATCCGGATGAAGGTCTCTTCTTCCGCACCGTGCCCTCGGATGCCCGCGAAGGCATCATCATGGGCGACATCCTGGCCGAGCGTGGCGTGAAGTCGATCGCGATTTCCTATTCCAACTCGGATTACGGCAAGGGCCAGGCCGATGCGATTGCTGCGGCTGCCGAAGCCAAGGGGATCAAGGTCACCATCAACGCATCGCATGATGACGGCAAAGCCGATTACTCGGCCGAAGTCGCGGCACTGGCAGCAGCGGGCGGCGATGTGCTCGTGGTTGCGGGCTATGTCGACCAGGGCGGCAAAGGCATCATCCAGGCCGCAGTCGATACCGGCGCCTTCACGACCTTCGGCCTGCCGGGCGGTATGTTCGGGGAATCCCTGACGGAAGCCATTGGCGCCCCGCTGGAAGGGTCTTACGGCCAGCACCCGTCGTCAGACGCGGCCGGCTACCAGACCTATCTGGACCTGGCCACCGCCAATGACCCGAGTTTTGACGGCACCACCAACTTTGCGCCGAACACCTATGACGCGACTGCGATCATGATCCTTGCCATGCAGGCCGCCGGGTCGACCGACCCCAAGGTCTACAAAGACAAGATCATGGAAGTCGCCAATGGCCCCGCCGATGGCTCGGGCGAGGTGATCAACCCCGGCGAGCTGGGCAAGGCGCTGGAGCTGATCGCGGCCGGCAAAGCCATCAACTATGAAGGCGCCACCGGCGTGACCTTCCTGGAGAATGGCGATGTCACCGGGCGCTACCGCGAATATGAAATCAAGGACGGCAAGTGGGAAACGGTGAAATATCACTGATTTCCGGCTGACGTAGGGGCAATTGCCCCGGTCTCTGCCTTGACAGGCCCTGCAGGCCCGTGCATCCGCGCGGGCCTGTGACAAACAAAGCGCCACCCGGCCGCGTCTGACGGCAGTATCAGCGGGGGCAATCAGGGGAAGTGCATGATCCGGGTCGAGAACCTTCACCGGCATTTTGGCGGCTTTCATGCTGTCGATGGCGCCAGTCTTGAGATCCGCAAGGGCACGATCACCGGGCTGATCGGTCCGAACGGCGCCGGGAAATCCACCCTGTTCAATGTGATCGCCGGCCGGCTGCCGCCGACATCGGGCAAGGTCTTCATGGATGGCGAAGAGATCACCGGCCTTGCGCCGCATGAGCTGTTCCACAAAGGCCTTCTGCGCACCTTCCAGATTGCCCATGAATTCGGCTCGATGACGGTGCGCGAGAACCTGATGATGGTTCCGGGGAGCCAACATGGCGAGCATCTCTGGAACGCCCTCTTCTCACGCGGCAAGATCCGCGAAGAGGAAGAGCGGCTTCGCGCCAAAGCAGATGAGGTGCTGGACTTCCTGACCATCAGCCATATCGCCGATAACAAGGCGAGCCAGATTTCCGGCGGTCAGAAAAAGCTTGTGGAGCTGGGCCGCACCATGATGGTCGACGCGAAAGTCGTCTTTCTGGATGAGGTCGGCGCCGGGGTGAACCGCACGCTTCTGAACACGATCGGCGATGCGATCCTGCGACTGAACAGGGAACGCGGCTATACGTTCTGCGTCATCGAGCATGATATGGATTTCATCGGCCGCTTCTGCGACCCGGTGATCGTCATGGCCGAGGGCAAAGTTCTGGCCGAAGGCAGCGCAGCCGAGATCCGCGCCGATGAGCGCGTGATCGAGGCCTATCTGGGCCGCGGCCTGAAGAACAAGCTGAAGGCCGGCGCATGAGGCGGTGGGTCGGGATCTCCCCCGCGCATCAGGGTAATTTCAACATTCTTACTTTCGGGGAGGCGTAATGGCGCATCCTTTTCTGATCGGCGAAAACATGACCGGCGGCTATGGCCCGGTTGATATCCTTCATTCCTGCACGCTGGCCGTGGAAAAGGGCGAGATCGCGGTGATCGTCGGCCCGAATGGCGCCGGAAAATCCACCGCGATGAAGGCGGTGTTCGGCATGCTGTCCTTACGCTCGGGCACGGTGCGGCTGGATGGCGAGGATATCACGAAGCTCTCCCCCCAAGCGCGGGTGCGCAAAGGGATGGGGTTCGTGCCGCAGACCCATAACATCTTCACCACGATGACGGTGGAAGAGAACCTCGAAATGGGCGCCTTCATCCGCGAGGATGAGGGGATCCGCAATACAATGGCGCAGATCTATGACCTCTTCCCGATCCTGAAGGAAAAGCGCAATCAGGCGGCGGGCGAGCTTTCGGGCGGCCAGCGCCAGCAGGTCGCGGTCGGGCGCGCGCTGATGACGCAGCCGAAGGTGCTGATGCTTGACGAGCCGACCGCCGGGGTCTCGCCCATCGTGATGGACGAGCTGTTCGACCGGATCATCGAGATCGCCCGCACCGGCATCTCGATCCTGATGGTTGAACAGAATGCCCGCCAGGCGCTGGAGATCGCGGACAAGGGCTTTGTGCTGGTCCAGGGCGCGAACCGCTATACCGACACCGGTGCGGCGCTGCTGGCGGATCCCGAAGTCCGCAAGTCCTTCCTCGGGGGCTGAAACGGTGCGCAGCATCCCTCCGCTGGTCCTTATGCTGCTTTCTCCCGGCCCCGCTTTGGCGGTCGAGCATCTCAGCTGCAATGCGGTTTTCAGATGTGATACTTTCGCGCATTTTTGCGAAAAGCTCGAGCATCACATATTCGATTTCCGTCTTTCAGATGACGGCAGCGGGGGCGTGCTTGGGCCTGAGCCTCCGCAGGCGAAGCTGATCGCTCTGACAAGGGCCATGCCCCGGTTCGGGCGGAGGTTTCAGGTCGAGGACCCCGGCGGCGCTGTTGGCCTCGTGACCTTTGCGTCTGATGGCGGCTTCTCTTTGTCCTTTCACACAGAAACTGATGCAGGTCAGTCCACATCGATTGCGTTCAGTGGCACATGTGCTTCGGAAGGGATCAGCTGATGACCTATATGCGCGCGTCCCTCGCCGCTCTGCCCCTGTCAATTAGGAAGGCGGTGGTGTTTATCGCAGTCCTTTGCACCCTGTCCCCCCTAAGTGTAAGCGCGCGCAATCTCGACTGCGTCGTCCGGTATGAATGTTCCGGCGGAAGCTGCAAGGAAACGAGCCGCCATTACCGCACCCATGCCGGCCCGGAAAAGATCGGGGTCCAGAGCCAGGGCTACGCGACCGATCTTGTGATGCTCGACAAAACTTCGAGCGGCGATCTTGTTTACGGGGGCCAGATCGGCCCGAATTTCTATGGTGTCTTCTTTCTTGCCCCGTCGAATGGCGCGCAGCTGATGTTGCAGGGCGTCAATGGCTGGTCGGAAAACAAGACCGAAATGCTGATTTGCACGGAGGCCACGGGCTGATGGATATTCTGAATGCCTTCGTGGCTTTTGCCAATTTCATACTGGTGCCGGGGCTGACCTATGGCAGCCAGCTGGCGCTTGGCGCGCTCGGGGTCTCGCTGGTTTTCGCGGTGCTGAGGTTTTCGAATTTCGCGCATGGCGATACGATGGCGCTTGGCACGGTGATGGCGATCCTTTTCACCTGGATGCTGCAAAGCTGGGGCGTCTCGGCCGGCCCGCTGCCGACAGCACTGATCGCGCTGCCTTTCGCGATCATCGCGACCTCGGCTCTGGTGCTGGGCTCTGATATCGCCGTCTACCGCTTTTACCGCCGCGCCAAAGCGAAACCGATCATCCTGATGATCGCCTCGATCGGCGTCATGTTCGTGATGAATGGCCTGGTGCGGATGATCCTCGGCACACGTGAGATTCAATTTGCCGATGGCGAGCGTTTCCTGCTGCCGCCCGCCGCCTTCCGCGCCGCGACCGGTCTGGCCGAGCCCCTGGCGATCCGCACCTCGCAGGCGGTTTCCGTGATCGTGGCGGTGATCTGCGTTGTGGCGCTGTTCTGGTTTCTGAACCGCACCCGCACCGGCAAGTCGATGCGGGCCTTTTCCGACAATGAAGATCTGGCGCTTCTGTCCGGGATCAATCCGGACCGCGTGGTGACGGTGACCTGGATCATCGCGGCGGCGCTGGCGACCATTGCCGGCACGCTTTACGGGCTTGATAAAAACTACCGTGTCTTCGTCTATTTCGGGATGCTGCTGCCGATCTTCGCAAGCGCCATTGTCGGAGGGCTCGGCTCGCCCATCGGCGCGATCATCGGTGGCTTTGTCATCGCTTTTTCGGAAATTCTGATCACCAACGCCTGGAGCAAGATCCTCGGCTATCTGACGCCGGAGGGCTGGCTCGGAGACGGGCTCTACCAGGCGCTCTCGACCGATTACAAAGTGGCGGTGAGTTTCGTGATCCTGATCATCGTGCTTCTGGTGAAGCCCAATGGCATCATGGGGAGCAAATAAGATGCGCAATACCCTTCTCTTTGCCGGCGTCGCGGCTCTCTTCCTGCTGACCGGCTTCTTTCAAAGCTGGAACCTCGCGCTCAATATCCTGAACCTTGCACTGATCTCGGCGGTGATGGCGATTGGCGTGAATATCCAATGGGGCTGGGCCGGGCTGTTCTCGGCGGGGATCGTCGGCTTTGTCGCCCTTGGCGGCGTCGGGGTAGCGCTGGTCTCGGGCAAACCCGTCGCCGGCGCCTGGGAAGCCGGCACACCCGAGATCCTCTCGGCGCTGGTCTTTGGCGCCATTGCAATCGTGCTGGCGGTCTGGATGCAGAAAAAGCTGCCAAAGGGCAGCACGCGAACGCTGGCGACCATCGCTTTCCTGCTGGTCTGCTTCTTCATCTACCGCGCGCTGCTTGACCCCGCCGTCATGGCGGTCGAAGCGAATGACTCGTCGAAAGCCGGGCATATCGGCGGTCTCGGGATCAATTCGCTCTGGGCCTGGCCGGTGGGTGCGGTTCTGGCAGGGGCCGTGGCCTGGGTGATCGGCAAAGTGGCGCTTGGTCTGCGAGAGGATTATCTCGCCATTGCAACGCTGGGGATCGGCGAGATCATCATCGCCGCGCTGAGGAATGAGGACTGGCTGGCGCGCGGGGTAAAGAACCTGATCGACCTGCCCCGGCCCTGGCCGGTGCCCTATGAGCTGGAACTGCAGCGCAATCCGGATTTCGCTGACTGGATCGGGCTGGTGAATGCCGATCCGGTTCCGGCCTCGGCCATTGCGGTGAAACTGCTTTATGCGGGCCTGTTTGCCATCATTGTGCTGGTATTGTTGTGGCTGTGTGAGCGCGCGCTCAACAGCCCCTGGGGCCGCATGACCCGCGCGATCCGCGACAATGAAATCTCGGCCGCGGCAATGGGCAAGAATGTCAAATACCGCCATTTGCAGATCTTCATCCTCGGCTCTGCCGTGGTCGGTCTGGCCGGGGCGATGATGACCTCGCTCGATGGTCAGCTGACACCCTCAAGCTATGCGCCTTTGCGCTTTACCTTCCTGATCTGGGTGATGGTGATCGTCGGCGGTTCGGGCAATAACAAGGGCGCCATTCTGGGCGGTATCCTGATCGGCTGGCTCTATCTTGCAGCGGAATCCTTTGGGCCGATGATCATGGGCTGGCTGACCTCGGTTCTGCCGGCAGGTTCGGTGAAAACCCAGCTGGCGGAATCTGCGGCTCATATGCGGCTTCTGATGCTTGGGGTGATACTGCTCCTGGTGCTGCGTTTTGCGCCGCGCGGGCTGATCCCCGAGAAATGAACCCGGAACCCGGCCCTTTGCCCTTCGCGCTCATCCTGGCCATCTGGGGAGAGCGCTATGGTGCCGCACATATCAATGGCATCGTCCGGGGAGCTTTTGATCACTCGCCCGGGATGCGCGAGGCGGTGCTGGTCAGCGACCGCCCGCGCCCGGATCTGGATCCCCGAATCCGTCAATGCCTGTTCCCTGCCCCCTTCAACCAGCCGGATTTCTTTTCGCGCGGCTACCGCGCAAAGGTCGCAGTGCTCTCGCCCGAAATCACGCCCCGCGATTTGCGCTGCATCTATATTGACCTCGATTCTGCGGTGATCGGTGATCTGGGACGGCTGGCTGCCCTGGTCAGGGATGAAACCAGCCTCTTCATGCTGCCCCCCACCGGGCTTGGCTTTTCGCGGTTGCGCCGGCTGATCGACCGGCTGCGCCCGGGGGCGCATTTCCCGGTCGGGAATTCCTCGGTCCTTGCGTTTCATGCAGGCGTCACCCCCAATCCGGCCTGCCTCTACGCGGCCAGTTTGCAAGATCCGCAGGATAGGACCGCAGGCGACATGTATATTGATGATGTCATCATCTCCTCACTCGCACGCGACATCATCCGGGCGGTGCCAGAGGATTGCGCCGTGATGTTGCGGCGCGAATTCATGTCAAAACTGCCCTTCTGGCCCGGGATAAAGGCCGCTTTGCCCTGGATCGCCGCCCGGCGCCGCCATATCGCGGTGGTGACGATGAACGGGCCAGAGGTCAAATCCGAACAACTGGGCCGGCTGGAAACGGGCAGCCCGATCCGCGACGGGCGCGGCCGCAAAGGGGTCTGGTCTCCTGCGACAATCGGCGCGGTCTGGCCGGAACTGGCCCGCGCCTGCCGCCGTATCGCCGAGACCAGCAGTATAAACGACACTCAAAGTCGCCCGTGAACAAGAATCCCGCCAGGTGCGCCCGATAATCCAGATATGATCTGAAAGGGTTGGCTATGCGCACATCTGTCCGGGTTGTAGTGATTGGCGGCGGGGTGGTTGGCTGTTCGGTGCTTTACCACCTGACAAAGCTCGGCTGGTCGGATGTGATGCTGATCGAGCGCTCTGACCTGACCTCCGGATCGACCTGGCACGCGGCGGGCGGGTTCCACACTATGAACGGCGACACCAATATGGCGGCGCTGCAGAGCTATACGATCCGGCTCTACAAGGAACTCGAAGAGATCACCGGCATGTCCTGCGGGCTGCACCATGTCGGCGGCGTGACTTTGGCCGACAACCCGGCGCGGTTTGAACAGCTGAAGGCCGAGCGTGCGAAACACCGCTATATGGGGCTCGATACCGAGATCCTCTCACCGGCCGAGATTTCGAAGCTGACCGATGGTATGGTCAATCTCGACGGCATCATCGGCGGTCTTTACGATCCGCTGGACGGCCACCTCGACCCTTCCGGCACCACCCATGCCTATGCCAAAGCCGCCCGCATGGCAGGGGCTGAAATCGTGTTGCACAATCGCGTGCTGGAGACCCGCCCGGTGAAAGACGGCTGGGAAGTTGTGACCGAGAAAGGCACCGTGACCTGCGAGCATCTGGTGAACGCCGGCGGCCTCTGGGCGCGGGAAATCGGCGCCATGGCCGGGGTTTACCTGCCGCTTTTGCCGATGGCGCATCAGTATCTGGTGACCGAGGACATCCCCGAGATCATGGATATCCTGGCCCAGGGCCGCGAATTCCCGCATGTGATGGATCCGGGCGGCGAGAGCTATCTGCGCCAGGAAGGGCGCGGTTTGTGTATCGGATTCTATGAGAAGCCCTGCGAGCCCTGGGCGCTGGACGGCACGCCCTGGACATTCGGCCATGAGCTTCTGAACGAGAATTACGACAAGATCGAAGAATCCATCGCCTTTGCCTGGCGCCGCTTCCCGGTGCTGGAACGCTCGGGCGTGAAACGCGTGATCCACGGGCCCTTCACCTTCGCCCCGGACGGCAACCCGCTGATCGGGCCGGTGCCGGGCCTGAAGAATTACTGGTCGGCCTGCGCGGTGATGGCGGGCTTCAGCCAGGGCGGCGGCATGGGTCTCGCCCTGGCGCAATGGATGATCGAAGGCGAGGTCGAACGTGACCCGCGCGGCTTTGACGTGGCGCGTTTCGGCACCTGGACCAGCCCCGGCTATACCGTGCCGAAGGTGATCGAAAACTACCAGATGCGCTTCAACGTCTCATACCCGAACGAGGAACGCCCGGCGGCCCGGCCCTTCCGCACCACGCCAATGTATGACGTGTTTGACGGGATGGGCGCAGTCTGGGGGAGCCAATACGGGCTTGAGGTGGTGAATTACTTCGCCCTGCCCGGCGAGCCGCGCTATGAGACGCCGACCTTCAAACGCTCCAACGCCTGGGAGGCCACCGCGCGCGAGGTCAAAGGCCTGCGCGAAGGCGTCGGCATCAATGAATTGCAGAATTTCGGAAAATATCTGGTGAAAGGCCAGGGCGCCCGTGCCTGGCTCGACCGGATTATGGCAGGCCGCATCCCGAAACCGGGCCGCATTTCGCTGACCCCGATGCTGGCGGTCTCGGGCAAGATCATCGGCGATTTCACGGTCTCCTGCCTGTCTGAGACCGAGTTCCAGCTGACCGCCAGCTATGGCGCGCAGGGCTGGCATCTGCGCTGGTTCCAGGACCATGCCACGCCCGGTGTCACTGTTGAGAACATCTCGGATACGCGATCCGGCTTCACCATCGCCGGGCCGAATGCCCGCAAGCTGCTGGCGCGCGTCACCCGCACGGATGTCTCGGCGAAATCGTTCAAATTCATGGATGTAAAGCCGATGACCGTCGGCATGGCGAATTGCCTTGTGCAGCGCGTCAGCTACACCGCCGATCTGGGCTACGAAATCTTCTGCGACCAGATGTCTGTGCGCCATCTCTGGGACGTGCTGATGAAGGCCGGCGCGGATCTGGGCATCACCCCCTTCGGGATGCGGGCGATGATGAGCCTCCGGCTCGACAAATGGTTCGGCTCCTGGGGGCGCGAATTCTCGCCCGATTACACCCCTGCCGAGACCGGGCTTGACCGGTTTATCGCCTGGACCAAACCTGTCGACTGGATCGGCAAAGAGGCCGCGCTGAAGGAACGCGAAACCGGCCCGTCTCGCCGCCTCGTGACGATGGAAGTCGATGTCAGCGATGCCGATGTCGTGGCCTGGGAACCGGTCTGGCTGGACGGCAAGGTCGTCGGCTGGTGTACCTCGGGCGGCTACAGCCACTGGACCGGAAAGTCACTGGCACTGGGCTTCATCCCCGCCCATCGCGTCGAAGACGGGCTGGAGCTGGAGGTCGAAATCCTCGGCGAGCGCCGCCCGGCCCGGGTACATCTGGCACCGGTCTGGGATGATGGCGGCCGGATGCGCGACTGATCTGATACAGCGACCGATCAGTGATGATCGCCTGGCTCGCCTCTCCTGACAGCACTTATGAGCCACAGTGATCCGGACAGAATCGGGAGAAACCGGTAAGAACGTGGTTTCGCCCCGCGGCGTTGCCCTTGCGAAGCAGACGCCTCGGTTCTTGCCGAACAGCAGGGAGACAGCGATCATCCCCGCACATTCCCCCACCACATCAATATCAAGCTCGTCGATCCATGCGTTGCAGGTCCGTTCTTTGAGGCGGTCTCGCGCCCAGATCCCGAAATATGGGGGCCGGCTGCCAGCTGTGCCCGGCCGTCATGCTCGTGCCAGGTTGCCGAAAAATCATGGGGTAGGCATGGCGAGGCATCGGCCAGATGCAGGCCGTGGCAGCAAAAGCGCCTGGCCTTAACAAGGGCTCATAGCGGTCGAGACGCTGCCCGCCCCCCGGGGCGCGATCCTGAGAAACGCATTCCGGGCAGGCGCGCATCCACCGCCGCTATATCTCCGAACGAGCTTGCCGTTCTGACCCGAGCCGGACGAACCCATCCTCCGAAGGCCGGAAGAGATCGCACGCTTCTGCGCCACCACAACCGGCCAGGCGGTCTGTCTGATCTGCATCACCGCGAACCAGGGCCTTCAGATCCAGCCCGGGCTGCCCATCCGACCCACGCCATTCGCCGCCGGAAGACGCGAGGCAAAGGGCAGCATTGTCTCCTCGGGCAATAATGGAACGGCAGCGGGATGGGGGATCGGATGCGATTGCTCAGACCCTGAAGCAGAAAAGCGATGCAACTAACTGATCTGGAAAAGGAAAGTCGCGGATCCATGTCGATCCGCGCCCTTCCATTCAATGTCGGCTCATGTGCAGGAACGCAGGTCCTGACAGGTTCGGTGCAGGCTTAGGGGTAAGCCCCTGGCTCTTATGCTCCAACGACACCCCGCCGCGCTCTCAGCTGCAGCCGGTTGTGCCGCCGCAGGTGGTGCATTTCAGGCAGGTTCCGTTGCGGACCAGCGTGTAATTGCCACATTCAGTGCAGGAATCCCCGGTATAGCCCTGCAGTTTCGCGCGGCTCCGCGCATCTGACCCGGCATTCAGCGCAGCAAGGCTGCTGCCGGGCGTTCTGGTGCCCGGGATCAGCATATTCAGCGCCGTCACCGGATCGATCCCGGCGGCTGCCTTGTCATTACCGGGAAGGAGATCCTGCGGCAGGCGATTTCTCAGATAGCCGGTCGAACTGATCGATTTCAGAAGCTCTACCGAACGCGTCACCGGCGCGGCTGCAGCGCGCTGGTCGGGCTTGCCCTCATCATCACCACGGCCGAGATCATCGAAAGCCGTGCCTTTCGGGGCGACATGCGCCAGATCGGTGCGATCAAGATAGGAAATCGCCAGTTCGCGGAAGATGTAGTCGAGGATCGAGGTCGCGTTACGGATTGAATCATTGCCCTGCACCATCCCCGCCGGTTCAAACCGGGTGAAGGTGAAGGCATCAACAAATTCCTCAAGCGGAACACCATATTGCAGGCCGACGCTCACAGCGATTGCGAAGTTGTTCATCATGGCACGGAAGCCCGCACCTTCCTTATGCATGTCGATGAAAATCTCGCCAAGCGCCCCATCGGCATATTCGCCGGTCCTGAGATAGACCTTATGGCCGCCGATCAGCGCCTTCTGGGTATAGCCCTTGCGCCGCTCGGGAAGTTTCTCGCGATGGCTGCGGACGATCTCTTTGACCACCACTTTCTCGATGATCTTTTCAGCGATCACCCGCGCCTTTTCCTGCGGTGAGCCTGTTTCCAGCACCTCTTCGGCCTCGTCATCGCCTTCGATCAGTGCCGCTGCCAGCGGCTGCGACAGTTTGGATCCGTCGCGATAGATCGCATTGGCCTTGACGCCGAGGCTGTGGGACAGTGCGTAAGCCGCCAGCACCTCATCGATCCTGGCCGAGGACGGCATGTTGATCGTCTTGGAAATCGCGCCCGAGATAAAGCTCTGCGCGGCGGCCATCATGAGGATATGGCTTTCGACGCCGAGCAGACGATCTCCCTTGCGGCCACAGGGGCTGGCGCAGTCGAAGACCGCAAGATGCGCCGCGTTCAGATGCGGCGCGCCTTCCAGCGTCATGGTGCCGCAGACATGGTCATTCGCCGCCTCGACCTGAGCGCGGGTAAAGCCCAGATGTTTCAGCAGATCGAAACCCGGATCCATCAGCTCGGTTTCCGGAATGCCAAGCGTGCCCTTGCAGAACTCTTCGCCAAGCGTCCATTGGTTGAAGACAAAGCGGATATCGAAAGCCGTCGGCAAAGCCGCCTCGACTTTCGCGATTTCGGCGGCACCAAAGCCATGACCGATCAGGGCGGTATGGTTGATTGCGGGTGCCTGGGCGAGGCTGCCATGCCCGACCGCGTAAGCCACAATTTCGGCCGCCTGATGCGCGGGATAGCCCAGGGCCTCAAGCGCCGCCGGCACCGACTGGTTGATGATCTTGAAGTAACCGCCGCCGGCGAGTTTCTTGAATTTGACCAGCGCGAAATCTGGCTCGATGCCGGTGGTGTCGCAATCCATCACCAGTCCGATCGTCCCGGTGGGCGCGATGACCGAAACCTGGGCGTTGCGGAAGCCATGCACCTCGCCCAGTGACAGAGCCTCATCCCAGGCGAGCCGGGCCAGCGCAACCAGTGCGGCATCGGGGCAATTCGCATGATCAAGCGGGACCGGCGCCACGTTCAGCCCGGAATACCCCCCGCCGCCCTGCGCCGCCGCGCGGTGGTTGCGGATGACCCGCAGCATGGCGTCACGGTTCTTCGCATAGCCGGGGAAAGCCCCCAGTTCTGCCGCCATCTCGGCCGATGTCGCGTAGGAAATGCCGGTCATGATCGCAGTCAGCGCACCGCAGAGCGCGCGGCCCTCGGCGGAATCGTAACCAAGCCCCATGGTCATCAGAAGCCCGCCGATATTGGCATAGCCCAGACCCAGGGTGCGGAATTCATACGATCTTTGCGCAATTTCCTTCGACGGGAACTGCGCCATCATCACCGAGATTTCCAGCGTCAGCGTCCAGAGCCGGCAGGCATGGACAAAGGCCTCGGCCTGGAACCTCCGGCCTTTCCAGAAGGTCAGAAGGTTCAAAGACGCCAGATTGCAGGCGGTATCATCCAGGAACATATATTCCGAGCACGGGTTCGAGCCCCGGATCGGCCCATCTTCCGGACAGGTATGCCAGGCATTGATCGTGTCATGGAACTGGATCCCGGGATCGGCACAGGCCCAGGCGGCATGGCCGACCTGATCCCAGAGATCGCGGGCCGAAACGGTTTTCGCCACCGTCCCGTCGGTACGGCGCACCAGCTCCCATGGCAGATCGTCGCGCACCGCCGCGAGGAAGGCATCCGTCACCCGCACCGAATTGTTCGAATTCTGGCCCGAGACGGTGGAATAGGCCTCGGAATCCCAGTCGGTGTCATAGGTGGGGAATTCGATACTGTCGAAGCCCTGGGCTGCATATTGCAGCACGCGATTGGTGTATGTATCGGGGATCAGAGCCTTTTTTGCCGAACGGATCGCGGCTTTCAGACGCGCATTCCTGGCGGGATCAAAGGCATCGGCTTCGGACCCGTCCCAGGCACGGATGGCGGCGAAAATGCCGTTCAGCTCGCGCTCATGCGCTTTGGATCCGGCGACCAGCGAAGCAACCTTTTGCTCCTCGATCACCTTCCAGTTGATGAACTGCTCGACATCGGGGTGATCCATGTCGCAGATCACCATCTTGGCCGCGCGCCGTGTGGTGCCACCGGATCTGATCGCCCCTGCCGCGCGGTCGCCGATCCTGAGGAACCCCATCAGCCCCGAAGATTTGCCGCCGCCCGACAGCTTTTCATTCTCGCCCCTGAGCGACGAAAAATTGGTGCCGGTGCCAGATCCATATTTGAACAGACGCGCCTCGCGGACCCAGAGATCCATGATGCCGCCCTCTTTCACCAGATCATCCGAGACCGACTGGATGAAACAGGCATGCGGCTGCGGGTGTTCATAGGCGCTGGTGGATTGCACCAGTTTGCCGCTGACATGATCGACATAGAAATGGCCCTGCCCCGGCCCGTCGATCCCATAGGCCCAATGCAGCCCGGTATTGAACCATTGCGGTGAATTCGGCGCGGACATCTGCCGCGCCAGCATATAGCGCATCTCGTCAAGATAATGCTGCGCGTCTTCCTCACGGGTGAAATAGCCGCCCTTCCAGCCCCAATAGGCCCAGGCGCCGGCAAGGCGGTCGAAGACCTGCTTTGCCGAGGTCTCGCCGGTATAGCGCTCGCCCTCAGGCAAAAGGGCCAGCGCCTCTTCGTCAGCGACCGAGCGCCAGAGAAATTCGGGCATGCCCTTTTCTTTGACCCGCTTCAGCCGCACCGGAACGCCTGCGCGGCGGAAGTATTTCTGGGCGATCACATCCGATGCAACCTGGCTCCAGCCCTCGGGCACCTCGACCGCGTCATTGCGAAAGACAATGCGGCCATCGGGATTGCGGATTTCAGAAGTGGTGGTGGTGAAATGCACCGCGCCCCAGGCACCGCCGGTGGCATTGGTAAATCTGCGCTCGATTTTCATTGCTCTGTCCCCTGTGGGCCATTTGCGGCCCTTGTTTTTGCGGATGCAGCACTGGTCGTGACATCCCGGGCCTGAACCACCACACCGGGACCGGTTCAGCCGACAAGAGCCGGCGTCGAAAGGTATTGGTGCAAAGGATACAACATATGGTGGCCTGACTTGCCTCGCGAGCAACGTGTCGTAGGAAAACGGCAGTTTCAACGGATTTATTTCGGCCCCTTTCCGCAATGTCATCTTGACGTCACGGGGCCATGCGCCGGGACCGGGCCAGTTCCGGCCCGGGTTTTGCAGCGTACAGATGTGGGCAAATCTGTGGACGATCCAGGGATGTATTCTGGCCTGCGCCGGCTTTTCCCTCCGATCCGGGCGGTTTGGCCCGAAAGCTTCACATTGCGGATGAAGCCTGGCCAGATATGCGGGGCACTGCGTTCCCCTGTGGAAAACAGTCCTGCGACCGATTCCCCAAAACGCCGTATGTGCTGTCGGGCAAAAATGTCGCAACCGCGCGAAATCGCAAACAGGGGTCGCCGCTGCCTCATTCTGTCGCAGGTGAGACGGCTGTGTCACTTTCCCCTGCGTAAAACTCCGGCTAAGAGCAGGAAAGTCACCACCATATGCCGGGCGCAAGCGCGTCCCTGATGGCAAAACCGGCCCAGGGGCCGGCAGGCGGTGTGAAGGAGTTTAGCGAATGAGTGCCCCGAATGCCGCCCCGGACAGCGCCGCAGAACGCGCGGCCGCAAGCGTGACTGAAAACCGCAGGGCCGCTGTCCTGATGGTCAGCGCCATGGCCGCTTTTGCCATCGAGGATACCTTTCTCAAACATGCCGCAGTCTCGATGCCGCCGGGTCAGGTCCTGGTGATCAACGGCCTTGCGGGGGGCGGTATTTTCGCGCTCCTGGCGCTGCGTCGTGGCGAGGCGGTGTTCAGCATGGCCGCTTTGCGCGGCATGGCGCTGATTCGCAATGTCTCGGAAGGGGTGGCGGCTTTCACCTATCTGCTGGCGCTTGCCTTGGTGCCGATGGCGATGGCCTCGGCGCTGTTGCAGGCGTCGCCCCTGATGATCACTGCAGGTGCCGCGCTGTTTCTGGGCGAGACCGTCGGCTGGCGGCGCTGGATATCGATCCTGACCGGCTTTGTCGGTGTGATGATCATTCTGGAACCCTGGAAGACCGGGATCGACATTGCCGGCCTCGCCATGGTCGGCTGTGTCCTCGCGCTGTCGGTACGCGACCTTGTGACGCGCCGGTTGCCGCCGCATCTGGGAACGATGAGCCTTTCCTCCTGGGGGGTGCTGGCCTCGGTCCCGGCGGGCGTGCTTCTGATGCTGGTGCGCGGCGAGGGTTTTCAGGCACCCGCCCCCGAACAGGGTGTGGTGCTGGTCTGCGCGGTCTTGGCCGGGCTGATCGGCTATTACATGGTGGTCGAGTCGATGCGGATCGGCGAAGTCTCGGCCGTGGCACCATTCCGTTACACGCGCCTGGTATTCGCTTTCATACTGGCGGTGCTTTTCCTTGGCGAAGATCTGAGCGTCAATGTGGTGATCGGATCGGGCCTCGTGATCCTGTCCGGTCTCTATATGTTCGGCCGCGCCAGAAAGCGGGTGCAGACCTAGCCCGACAAAAAACACGCAGGTCCTGGGATTGCCGCCCTTCCCCAGGGCGGCCGCTCCCGCTAAACGGAGATCGGGATCGGCCCATCCCGCCCGACTGAAACAGAAACGTCTGACCCGGAGCTTACGATGAGCACGATCATTGACATTCACGCCCGCGAAATTCTCGACAGCCGCGGCAACCCGACCGTAGAGGTCGATGTGGTGCTGGAAAGCGGCGCCATGGGCCGCGCCGCAGTGCCCTCGGGAGCCTCGACCGGCGCCCATGAGGCGAATGAGCGCCGCGATGGCGACAAATCCCGCTATTTCGGCAAAGGCGTGCTGGAGGCGGTGGCTGCCGTCAATGGCGAGATCGCCGAAGAGCTGGTCGGCTATGATGCCACCGAGCAGACCGGCATCGACCGCACCATGATCGAGATGGATGGCACGCCGAACAAATCCCGCCTTGGCGCCAATGCGATCCTCGGCGTCTCGCTGGCGGTGGCAAAGGCTGCGGCGGAATACACGACCCAGCCGCTTTACCGCTATATCGGCGGCACCTCGGCGCGTGTCTTGCCGGTGCCGATGATGAACATCATCAATGGCGGCGAACATGCCGATAACCCGATCGACATCCAGGAATTCATGATCATGCCGGTCGGCGCGGATGACATCCGTGACGCGGTCCGCATGGGATCGGAAGTCTTCCACACGCTGAAAAAAGAGCTCTCGGCGGCGGGCTACGGCACCAATGTCGGCGATGAGGGTGGCTTTGCGCCGAATCTGTCTTCGAGCCGCGTGGCACTGGATTTCATCCTGAAGGCCATTGAAAAGGCCGGATACAAACCGGGTGAAGATATCTATCTCGCCCTCGACTGCGCCGCGACCGAATATTTCAAGGGTGGCAAATACGAGATGAAGGGCGAAGGCATTTCGCTTTCCTCGGAAGAAAATGCCGAATACCTGGCGAAACTGGCGGCGGATTATCCGATCATCTCGATCGAAGACGGCATGGCCGAGGATGACTGGGCGGGCTGGAAACTGCTGACCGACAAGATCGGCAATAAGGTGCAGCTGGTCGGCGACGATCTTTTCGTGACCAATCCGCGCCGCCTGGCCGAGGGGATCAGCAAGGGCATCGCCAATTCGATGCTGGTGAAGGTCAATCAGATTGGCACCCTGACCGAGACGCTTGAGGCCGTCGATATGGCGCATCGTGCGCGCTATACCAATGTGATGTCGCATCGTTCGGGCGAGACCGAAGACAGCACCATCGCTGATCTCGCCGTGGCCACGAATTGCGGTCAGATCAAGACCGGCTCGCTGTCGCGCTCGGACCGGATGGCGAAATACAACCAGCTGATCCGTATCGAAGAAATGCTGGGCGAAACCGCAGAATATGCGGGACGTTCGATCCTGAAGGGCTGACCTCGGCCAGAAGCCGGATTTTTCAGAAAAAATCCGGCTCAAATTTCGCAGACGAAATTTGCGGGCGCCTCAGGGCGCCCGTTTTGATGCAGGATCAGCCGGCCAGTGCCTTGGCGAGACGAAAGAGCCGCACGCGTTTCAAAAGCGGTTTCAGGTCGACCGGCTGGCCCGACAGGCTTTCGGCCTTTGCGCGCACCCGCCCGACAATCGCCGCCATCTTTTCCGGCGCACGCGATTGCAGCTCCCAGAGAAAGCCGTCCGGATCTCTTCGGGAAATGCCTTCTGCGGCCAGAACGTGACCGGGAAAATCCGAGGCATTGAAGGTCACGATCGCATCGGCATGGCCGGCGATACCCGTCGCCAGCACATGCAGATCGCCGGAATCCGGCAGCACCAGACGCGCCTCGATGGCCGGTTGTGGCGCAACCCGCCCGCGCGGGAAAGCCGCGCGAAACAGCGCGGCCTCGCCCTCGGCCACGACCTGCATACCGGGGCCGAGTTTGGCCGATGAATGCGTCCATTCCCCGAGGATCCGGTCCGACCAGACCGGCTCATAAAGGCCCGCCTCGCCTGCGCCCTGCAAAATCTCCCGCAAAACCGTCGGGAAAAGGACACAGGCGTCGAGAACGGCCTTCACCTCAGCCGTCCAGACGGAAGGCCAGCGCCTTGAGATAGCCCGTTTCCGCAAGCTGCGGCAGCACCGGATGGTCGGGACCGGCAAAGCCGGTATAGATCAGCTGCCCGCGCCGCCCGCCGCGCCCGATCCCGCGTGCCGAAGCATTGCGGAAGGACGAGAGATCCGCGGCATGGGAACAGGAACAGAGGACCAGGAAGCCGCCGGGCGCAACCAGGGCAGCTGCCAGTTTTGCCACCCGTTCATAGGCCCGGAGCCCCGCCTCAAGCGCCGGTTTGGCCGGCGCAAAGGCCGGCGGGTCGCAGATCACCAGATCGAACTGCGCCCCTTCCGCACCAAGCGCTTCGAGCACCTGGAACGCATCGCCCTGCCGCGTCGAAAACCGGTCAGCAACGCCGGAGGCCTTTGCACCGCCCTCAGCCAGCGCCAGCGCCGGCGCCGATCCGTCTACTGCCAGCGCGCTTTCTGCGCCCCCGGCCAAAGCCGCCAGCGCGAAGCCACCGACATGGCTGAACACATCGAGCACCCGCGCCCCGCGCGCCAGCCGCGCCGTGAATGCATGGTTCTCGCGCTGGTCAAAGAAGAGCCCGGTCTTTTGCCCCCCGGTCAGGTCGGCAAGATAGGTCGCACCGTTCATCGGTACAGCAATCGGCGCGGCAGGCGTTGTGCCCAGCACGGTCACGATCTCTTCGGAAAGGCCCTCGAGCCCCCGTGCCCGGCCCGAGCCGTTCTTGATCACGGTTGTCACGCCGGTGACCGCTGCCAGTGCCGAGACGAGGGTCGCGAAATGCCCTTCGGCCCAGGCGGCATTGGGCTGCACCACCGCCACATCGCCGAAGCGGTCGATCACCACGCCGGGAAGCCCGTCGGCCTCGGCATGAACCAGGCGGTAGAAGGGCTCGGGGTAAAGCCGCGCCCGCGCAGCCAGCGCCCGCGTCAGACGCGTTTTGAACCAGGCCTCATCAATCGCCGCCTCCGGATCGCGGTCGAGCATCCGCGCCACGATCTTCGATGCGGGGTTTATGGTCACAAGGCCAAGCGGCCGGCGCTCGGCATCTTCCAGCACCGCGAGCGCACCCGGCGCCAGCGCGGAGGTCCGGCGGTCCATCACCAGCTCGTCGGCATAGACCCAGGGGTAGCCGTGGCGGATCGCACGGGCCTCGGCTTTGGGCCGCAGCCGCACAGTTGGATATTTATACGCGGCGGTGGGGATATCTGTCTCTGTCATGCCCTTCTCTTACTCAACCCGGCTGCTTTGTGAAAGTGGCATGGTCTCTTTGCGGCAGCGGAATAACGTATCGCCCGGCTCTCGCGCAGGATCGCGATACGCGGCCTTTGACGCCACCGCCGTTTTGTGCTGTTCCCATGGCAAAGCTCTTGCAAAATGGGGTTTCCCCCTTTAATGTTAGCGCTAACAGATCTATCTTCAGACAGAATATCCCTGCCGACCCCGATTTCCGCCCCAGCTTCTCCGACAGGCAGGCCCCAGACCCCCGCCACGGAGATCCCCAAAGCCAGGACCGAGAGACCAACATGACATCGAGGCCAGACCTGAACCCGATCATCGCCCGCGTCACCGACCGGATCCGCAGGCGCTCAGAGCATTCGCGCTCCGCCTATCTGGCGCGGATGGCGGCGGCAGTCGCCAAAGGCCCGGTCCGCGCGCATCTGAGCTGTTCCAACCAGGCCCATGCCTATGCGGCGATGGGCGCTGATAAGACAGATCTCGCGCTTGGCCGGGCGCCGAATATCGGGGTGATCACCGCCTATAATGACATGCTCTCGGCGCATCAACCCTATGAGGATTACCCGAAGATCATCCGTGAGACCGCGCGCAGGTTCGGCGCCACGGCCCAGGTCGCAGGCGGTGTACCCGCGATGTGTGACGGCGTAACCCAGGGCCAGCCCGGGATGGAGCTGTCGCTCTTCTCGCGTGATGTGATCGCGCTGGCGGCCGGCGTGTCACTCAGCCATGACTGTTACGACTCGGCGCTGTGGCTCGGGGTCTGCGACAAGATCGTGCCCGGGCTGATCATGGCCGCCGCCACTTTTGGTCATATGCCGTCGATTTTCATCCCCGCAGGCCCGATGACCAGCGGCATTGGCAATGACCAGAAAGCCAAAACCCGCGCCGCTTTCGCAGAAGGCAAGGCAACGCGCGAAGAGCTGATGGCGGCCGAGATGGCCTCTTACCACGGGCCGGGCACCTGCACCTTTTACGGCACCGCCAATACCAATCAGATGCTGATGGAGGTGATGGGCCTCCACCTCCCCGGCGCCACTTTTGTCAATCCAGGCACCCCTTTGCGCGAGGCTCTGACAGAGGCCGCCGTGGCGCGTGCAGCGGCGATCACCGCTTTGGGCAATGACTTCCGCCCGGCGGGCGAGATCCTTGACGAGCGCGCCTATGTGAACGGGATCGTCGGGCTGATGGCCACAGGCGGATCGACCAATCTTGTGCTGCATCTGCCGGCGATGGCGCGGGCCTCGGGGGTGCTGCTCGATCTTGAGGATTTTGACGATCTGTCGGGCGCCGTCCCGCTGATGGCACGGGTTTACCCGAACGGGCTGGCGGATGTGAACCATTTCCACGCGGCGGGGGGCTTGCAGTTCCTGATCCGCGATCTGCTGGGCGCGGGGCTTTTGCATGAGGATGTGAAGACGGTCGCAGGCGACGGGCTGACACATTACACTCGCGAGCCCGAATTGCATGAGGGCACCTTCCGCTACCGCGAAGGCCCGGTGAAAACACTGAACGACAGGATCCTGCGCCCGGCCGCCGATCCCTTCGCGCAGACCGGCGGGTTACGGCAGCTGGAGGGCAATCTTGGGCGTGCGGTGATCAAGATCTCTGCCGTGGCGCCCGAGCGCCATGTGATCGAAGCGCCTGCGCGGGTGTTCCATGACCAGGAAAGCGTTAAAGCGGCGTTCAAACGCGGCGAGTTCACCAGCGATATGATCGTGGTGCTGCGTTTCCAGGGGCCGCAGGCCAATGGCATGCCAGAGCTGCATTCGCTTACGCCGGTGCTGACCGTGTTGCAGGATCGCGGGCTGAAAGTGGCGCTGGTGACCGATGGCCGCATGTCGGGCGCCAGTGGCAAGGTGCCGGCTGCAATCCATGTCTCACCCGAAGCCGCCTGTGGCGGCCCGCTCGCGCGGTTGCAGGATGGTGATCTGTTGCGCCTTGACGCGGTCAGGGGGGAGCTGACCTGCCTCGCCCCCGATTTTGCGACCCGCGCCCCGGTCGTGGCCGATCTGAGCGCCAACGGCTTTGGCACCGGGCGGGAGCTTTTCGAGATGTTCCGCCGCTCGGTCGGCAATGCAGAACATGGTGCGGCAGTGGTCGTCTGATCCGCCGCCGCGCCCCCGACTTTTGCCGGATATCTCCGGCGGGAGTGTTCAGGTCAGGAGGACGGCGCTTTGTTCCCCCTGATCTGAATACTCAGATCTTAACACTGCCGCTGGCAGATCCCTGTCCGAGGAAAAGACATGACCCCTGCAGAGCAATCCATTGCCGCTGAACAAATCTGCCGACTGGCGCCGGTTGTGCCGGTTCTGGTCGTAGAAGATGTCGCCCAGGCTGCGCCGCTGGCGAAAGCCCTGGTCGCGGGCGGCCTGCCCGCGCTTGAAGTGACCCTGCGCACGAAGGCCGCGCTCGATGTGATCCGCGCCATGGCCGAGATCGAGGGCGGTGTGGTCGGGGCCGGAACGCTCCTGACCCGTGCGGATGTGAAGGCGGCCAAGGCGGCCGGCGCGCGGTTCGGGGTTTCGCCCGGGGCCACTCCGGCGCTGATTGAGGCCTGCGAAGATGAAGGGCTGCCGCTGCTGCCCGGCGCGGCTTCGGCCTCGGAGGCCATGGCTTTGCTTGAACGCGGCTATACGGTGCAGAAATTCTTTCCCGCCGAACAGGCCGGCGGCGCCGGGTTTCTCAAGGCACTTTCATCGCCATTGCCCCAGGTGCGGTTTTGCCCGACCGGCGGCATCAGCCTGAAAAACGCCGCCGATTATCTTGCCCTGCCGAATGTGCTTTGCGTGGGCGGCAGCTGGGTTGCGCCGAAAGACGCGCTTGCGGCCGGCGCCTGGGCCGAGGTCACCCGGCTGGCCGCTGAAGCCACAGGTCTCGCCCGCCGCTGACTTCTCAGGCTGACCTTCCAAGACGACCGCCGCGGCGCTTTGGCTCTGCGGCGGGCATCAGCCCGGCGGCCAGAACGTCGTTCATCGGATGATCCGGCGCGCCGGCGCTGTATTCCGCGATCAGCGTGCGCAGCGCATCGGGGATCTTGCGATTATCCGCGACACTCAGCGCCCAGTCCATGAAGATCGACCGGCATTCGCCCGGCGAAATCCCTTCGATCCGGTAGCTTTCCCGCACCAGCCCTTTCGGATCTGCCTCTTCCAGCCGCACTGCCAGCCTCCCCATCGCCTTACCCGTTCTGTTTTGCCGCAAATTGCCGCGCGCAGACCCCGTCTGCAAGCACCACCACCGACCGAAGCTGTGCCAGAAGCGTCTCCATGTCGCTTTCCCCGGTCTCGCGCAGCAAAAACGCGCGCCCGCCTTCGCCGATCATGGCCGGATCAAGTGGCCCTTCGCTCAGGAGCCGCGCCGCGCAATGGAGCGACCAGAGGAAACGCCAGGCCTTTGCCAGGCTCTCCTGATCGGACTTCTCCAGCACCTGTTTCGCGCCGGCAAGCTGGCGTTCAATGGTTCGGGCCGGGTTCGCGCTGATCAGCGCCGCCATTTCGGCGACAAGCTCGATATCCATCAGCCGGCCGGGCCCGTTCTTGGTCTCCCACTCGCCGCGCGCGGGCTTGGCCTCCTGCAGCCGCGCCCGCATCGAGGCGACATCGGCGACCACGCCCCCCCCCGCGCCTTTCAGCGCGATCACTTCGCGTCGGGCCTCTTCGACCGCGACGGCCAGCGTCGGATCGCCGGCCAACACCCGCGCCCGCGTGAGCGCGAGATGTTCCCAGGTCCAGGCCTCGGTCATCTGATAGTCGCGCCAGCTCGCCAGCGCGGTCGCAACCGGCCCCTGGCGGCCCGAGGGGCGCAGCCGCACATCGACCTCGTAAAGCCTGCCCCCCGCGGTCTGGGCCGACAGCGCCGTCACCATCGCCTGGGTCAGCCGCGCATAATAGGTGCGCACCGGCAGCGGGCGGCGTCCTTCGGATTGCTCGGCCTCGCCCCCTTCACCAAAGGCATCATAGATCAGGATCAGGTCAAGGTCTGAACAGGCATTGAGCCGCCCTGCCCCAAGGCTCCCCATGCCCAGCAGCACCGCCCCCCGGCCCGGCGGCTCACCATGCTTGGTCGCGAATTCGGCCACGACCCGGGGCCAGAGCGCGGCCACCACTGCCTCGGCGAGGTCGGAATATTGTTTGCCGGCCTCGAAACTGTCGATCAGCCCGCGCAGATGATGGACGCCGACGCGGAAATGCCATTCCTTCATCCAGCGCCGCGCCTCGTCGAGCTGACGTTCGTAATCGGCGAGGTCCCCAAGCCGTTGCGACAGCGCCGCCGTCAGGCCGCGCGCGCCGGGCCAGGGCTCGAAGAACGCCCCCCCGATCACCGCATCAAGGACCGCCGCATTGCGTGAAAGATACCGGGCAAGCTCCGGCGCGGTGCCCGCAATGTCGATGATCAGATCCACCAGCTGCGGATTGGCCTCGAAGAGCGAGAAGATCTGCACGCCCGAGGGCAGGCCCGCCAGAAACCCGTCCAGCGCCACCAGCGCCTCATCCGGATTGGCGGCTGCGGTCAGCGATTTCAGGAATTGCGGACGGAGGCGGCGGAAAATGGTCTGGGCGCGATCCGAGCGCAGACACGGATAATGCTGCCAGCCTTCGACGATCGAGCGGGCGTGATCGGAAAGCTGTGGCCCCTCTTCCACCGGCTCGTCGGGGGCAAAGAAGCCCTCGGTCAGATCATCGGTGCGTTGCAGACGCGTGATCAGCCCCTCGCGGAACTGGTCCTCGCTTTCGCCCATAAAGGCGGCGATCCGCGCGACGCCCGCGGGAGTCGGCGGCATGGTCTGGGTCTGCGCATCGCCGACCATCTGCAGCCGGTGCTCCAGCTCGCGATGCGCGCGGTAAAGCATGGTCAGTTCGGTGGCCACAGCGCCCGGGATCCAGCCCTTTTCCGCCAGCGCGGCAAGACCGCCTTCAGTTGTGGGATCGCGCAGATCCGGGTCACGCCCCCCTGCGATCAGCTGGCGGGTCTGGGTGAAAAACTCGATCTCGCGGATGCCGCCAAGGCCGAGCTTGATATTGTGGTTTTCGACCGTCAGCGGCCCGTTCAGCCCGCGATGTTCGCGGATCCTCAGCCGCATGTCATGTGCGTCCTGGATCGCGGCATAGTCGAGATGTTTGCGCCAGACAAAGGGCGTCAGCGACTGCAAAAAGCGCCGCCCGGCCTCCAGATCGCCGCCACAGGGCCGCGCCTTGATATAGGCGGCACGTTCCCAGGTTCGGCCTTCGGCCTCATAGTAATTATACGCCGCCCCCATCGAGAGGCAGACCGGCATCACCGAAGCATCGGGCCGAAGCCGCAGATCGGTGCGGAAAACATAGCCTTCGGAGGTCACATCCGAGAGGATCGCCGTCATCTTCTTGGTCACGCGGATAAAACTGGCGCGGGCCTCGGCCTGGTCCTCGCCATAGCGCTCCTGGTCGAAAAGGCAGATGAGGTCGATATCCGAGGAGTAGTTCAGCTCTCCCGCGCCCATTTTGCCCATGGCAAGCACGGTCATGCCACCGGCGGTTTCCGCATCCTGCGGGCCAGCGCCCGGCAGTTTACCCCGCCGGATTTCCTCGGCCACCAGCCATTTGACACTGAGATCGACGGCGAGATCGGCAAGGGCGGTCAGCGCACCCGTCACCTCATTCAGCTGCCAGACGCCGCCCAGATCACAGAGCGCCGTCAGGAGCGCGGCACGACGCTTGGCCTGGCGCAGCGCCGCGCCCAGAGTATCAAGCCCGGCCTCTCGCGGCTCGGCCAGAAGTGAGGCAAGCGCATGTTCCGGTGCGCCCGCGAGCGCCTGACGGATCCAGACGGCCTCGCGTTCCAGCAGGCCGCCGAGATAGGGCGAGCAGCCCGCTATGCCCCCGATCAGCCCCGCGACCAGAGGCCCGAGATCGGCAAATTCAGCCATGGCCCCGGCCCCGGCTGCGGGATCAAAGGCGATGGGCTGTCGGGTGATGCGGGCGGCAAAGGCGTGATCTGACATGGGCGCAAAATGCGGCGCGGTGACGGGGGGGTCAATTCCCCTGATTACGGGCGGCGCGGCTTTGACAAAGAATTCCGCCTTTCCGGCCATCAGGCCCCGCCCGGGGCTGCCCGGACTGTCCCGACTGGCCCAGGCGAAAAGCCGCTGAACCGCCGGGCTGCGCGGCTCCGGCCATGTAAATATCATTCACATCCCCCTTGAAAGAACCGGAAGCCGGCCGCAAATTATCCATGTGAACGACATTTACATCTGAACAGGGAGTGATTTCGAGATGAACAGCACAGCTGGTTCCCGCACTGGCATGATGGCCTTTCGCGGGATTACCGACCGGCTTTGCCAGGTTGAGGCCTGGCTTGATGCCCGTGGCAAATGGGCCTGGATTGTCGCCATGGTGGCGGGGTTCGTGATTTTCTTTCCGCTTGGCCTCGCAATTCTGGCCTGGATGATCTGGGGAAAACAGATGTTCGGATTCGCCTGCAGCAACCGCAGACATAACCGCAGCGCCCGCAATGGCTTTGGCCACCGGGGCTTTGACCGTCACGCGCCGTTCCGCACCACCGGCAATGCGGCCTTCGACTCTTACCGCGATGAGACCCTGCGCCGCCTGGAAGATGAACAGGGCGCATTTGAATCCTTCCTGCAACGCCTGCGCGATGCCCGCGACAAGCAGGAATTCGACCATTTCATGGAAGAACGCGCCCGGGGCGTCTCGGAGGCCGCCGCAGCCCGATCTGAAGCCGCCGCTGAAACCGCGCCAAAACCCGGGCCGGAAACCGGCGAAGCGCCGCGACGTGGCGAATACTGAGGCCCCGCGCTACCAAAGCCGCCCTTAGCAAAGCCGCAGCCGGTGAGCCGTACCCGCTGAACGGTGGCTGCTGATTGGTGCCCGGCGAAGGGTTTCCACCGCATGACATGCAGGAAAACATGAGCGCTCCGGCCAGTGGCCGGGGCGCCGTTTTGCCGAATATGTGCTGTTGTCGGATGGGATTGCCCTTGCTAGGGTCTCGCCTGACCACCGTTGGCGCGTTCGGGTTTCTTTCCCGACCCGCCAGGCCTGCCAGCAAAATTGCCTGCGTCCTGCATAAGATTCCCCAAACGGGCGCCCTTCCCATACCCTGACTGAGACAAGCCAACCGACAGAGACCCGTAACGCCCCCGACAGCCAGATGCGCCATACCCTTCCCATCGCCCCACAATTTTATGTGACCGCTCCGCAGCCATGCCCCTATCTCGACGGGCGGATGGAGCGCAAACTGTTCACGGCATTGCAGGGCGAACATGCGCAGAGGCTGAATGACGCGCTGTCGAAACAGGGCTTCCGGCGCAGCCAGAATGTGCTTTACCGCCCGTCCTGCGCGGAATGTTCAGCCTGTCTCTCGGCACGGATCCGGGTTGCCGATTTCAAACCCTCGCGCACCCAGAAGCGGGTTCTGAAAAAGAACGAGGATCTGACCCGCAACGCAACCAGCCCCTGGGCGACGGAAGACCAGTTCCAGCTGTTCCGCCGCTATCTCGACACCCGTCACGCCGATGGGGGGATGGCCGATATGGATATTTTCGAATTCGCCGCCATGATCGAGGAAACCCCGATCCGGTCGCGGGTGATCGAATACACCCACCCCGCAGACCGCGCGGATCCTGGCAGGTCGGATCGCTATGGCTCGGACCGCGACAGCCGTCTCGCGGCCGTCTGCCTGACCGATGTGTTCGATGACGGGCTTTCGATGGTCTATTCCTTTTACGACCCCGCGATGAACGCGCGCTCGCTCGGCAGCTATATCATCCTTGATCATGTCGAGATCGCGCGCGAGGCCGGGTTGCCCTATGTCTATCTTGGCTATTGGGTGCCTGGCAGCCGCAAGATGGGGTATAAGGCCAGCTTTGACGCGCTGGAGATTTTCAAGGGCGGGCAATGGACCGATCTGGGCTCGCCCGCTGATCACCAGGCCGAGCTTCACCCGCTCTCGGTTGATCCGATCGCCGAACAGGTCGCAAAGATCAGTCTGCCGGAGGCGCGTGGTGCCTGAACAGACCTCGCGCCTTCGCCTGATCGCACCTGCATCAGCCGGGCGTATCAGTGCCATGAGGAAACCGGCGGTCACCCGTCCGCTTCTGTGCCCTGTTGCGACTACCTGTTGCGAATGAGCTTTCAGCCTGGAGGATAAAACTGCCGCGCGAAACTGCAAAGCGGTGCACTCTGCTCTCTGTCATAAGCGCGAACCGCCAAAGATTCGGGGCAGTAAAACACGAAAATTGCCCGCCGCGACAAGCGGCCGAAATAATATTGCGATTTTCACACCAACCGAGACATATTCAGTGCAGATTTACGGTTGACGCCCCTTAACAGCTTGCCTTAGGTTCCCGTCAGTCGCGCGGGCTTTCACAGGCCGCTGCGCTGAGGAGATGCGTATGGGCAGGATTATTGTCGTAGTAAGGGACAGGCGCATGGGCCGGTAACGGTTGCCATAATGGTCTCCCATGCGCCCCCGGATTAACCCTCGGGGGCTTTTTGTTTTGGAACGGCCGGCAGGAGCCGGCGAGAGGATGACGGTGCAGCGATGACGGCAAAGGTGATGACCGGCGCGAAGATGGTGGTGCAGGCTCTGAAGGATCAGGGCGTCGAGGTGGTGTTTGGCTATCCCGGCGGTGCAGTCCTGCCGATCTATGACGAGATTTTCCAGCAAAACGACATCCGTCATATTCTTGTCCGTCACGAACAGGGCGCGGTCCATATGGCCGAAGGCTATGCGCGGTCCACCGGTAAGGTGGGCGTGGCGCTGGTGACCTCGGGGCCGGGTGCGACCAATGCCGTGACCGGGCTGACCGATGCGCTGATGGATTCGATCCCGATCCTCGTCCTGTCGGGCCAGGTGCCGACCTTCATGATCGGAACCGATGGGTTCCAGGAGGCTGATACCGTCGGCATCACCCGTCCCTGCACCAAGATGAACTGGCTGGTGAAAGAGACTGAAAAGCTCTCGGACACGATCCACCAGGCTTTCCATGTCGCGAAATCGGGCCGTCCGGGCCCGGTGCTGGTGGATATCCCCAAGGATGTGCAATTCGCAACCGGCCCCTATACCGCGCCGGAGAAAGCAAAGGTCTCGCATTACCAGCCGCGGGTGAAGGGCGATATCGACGCCATCACCCGGATGGTGGAACTCATGGAAACCGCCGAGCGGCCTTTGTTCTATACCGGTGGCGGCGTGATCAATTCCGGCAAGGGCGCGAGCCAGCTGCTGTGTGAATTTGTCGAAGCGACCGGCTTCCCGATCACCTCGACGCTGATGGGGCTTGGCGCCTATCCGGCCAGCGGTAAGGCCTGGCTCGGGATGTTGGGGATGCATGGTCTTTATGAGGCCAATCTGGCGATGCATGGCTGCGATCTGATGATCAATGTCGGCGCCCGTTTCGATGACCGTATCACCGGTCGCGTCGCCGATTTCTCGCCGAAATCGAAGAAAGTGCATATCGATATTGATCCGTCATCCATCAATAAGGTGATCCGGGTCGATGTGCCGATCCTGGGCGATGTCGGCCATATCCTGGAAGATGCGCTGAAGATCTGGAAGGCGCGCGGGCGCAAGGTCAATAAAGAGGGCCTCGCGAAATGGTGGAAGCAGCTTAATGAATGGCGGGCGGTCAATTGCCTTTCCTACACGCCGTCTTCGAGCACGATCAAACCGCAATATGCGCTGGAGCGGCTCGAAGCGCTGACCAAAGGCATGGACCGCTATATCACCACCGAGGTCGGTCAGCATCAGATGTGGGCGGCGCAGTTCCTCGGCTTTGACGAGCCGAACCGCTGGATGACCTCTGGCGGCCTCGGGACCATGGGCTATGGCATTCCCGCCAGCATAGGTGTGCAGGTCGCGCATCCCGACGCGCTGGTGATCAACGTGGCGGGTGAGGCCTCCTGGCTGATGAATATGCAGGAGATGGGGACGGCGATGCAGTTCCGCGCCCCGGTCAAGCAGTTCATCCTGAACAATGAGCGGCTTGGCATGGTGCGCCAGTGGCAGGAGCTGCTGCATGGCGAGCGCTATTCGCATTCCTGGTCGGAAAGCCTGCCCGATTTCGTGAAACTGGCAGAAGCCTTCGGCTGCAAAGGGTTGCGGGTCGACGATCCGAAGGATCTCGATGACGCGATCCTGGAGATGATCCGTTATGACGGGCCGGTGATCTTTGATTGCCGCGTCGAGAAGCATGAGAATTGCTTCCCGATGATCCCCTCGGGCAGGCCGCATAATGAGATGCTGCTTTCGGCCGATGCGGATGCGTTCAAATCGGGCGCTGTTTTGGTGTGATGCCGTGCCGGGGGCCCTGCCCCCGGACCCCCGGGATATTTAGAGACAGATGAAAGGGCAGCAGATGTCTGCGCTTAAGATCAAAAAGGGCTCGACGAGCCATTCCGCCTATGACCTTCGCGATCATCACAGCGAGGTAGAGGCAAGCCATACACTGGCGGTGATTGTCGAGAATGAGCCGGGCGTGCTGGCGCGCGTCATCGGGCTGTTTTCGGGCCGGGGCTATAATATCGACAGCCTTACCGTGGCCGAGGTCGACCATACCGGGCATCGCTCGCGGATCACCGTTGTGACGCGCGGGACACCGGCCGTGATCGACCAGATCGAGGCACAGCTCTCGCGCATGGTGCCGGTGCATGCCGTGCATGACCTGACCGCCGAAGGGCCGAGCGTGCAGCGCGAACTCGCGCTGTTCAAGGTGGTCGGCAAGGGAGATCAGCGGATCGAGGCCCTGCGGCTGGCCGAGATTTTCCGCGCCAAAGTGGTCGATACCAGCCTCGAAAGCTTTATTTTCGAGCTGACAGGCACCCCGGACAAGATCGATGCTTTTGCTGATCTGATGCGCCCGCTTGGCCTGAAAGAAATCGCCCGTACCGGTGTCGCGGCCCTGTCGCGCGGCTTGTGACCAGGCCCTTGACCCTGTGGTCGGGCCGGCGCGGCGCCGCCTGCCCCCATGCCGACCGCAGGCCTGCATCAGCAGGCCTGCCCCCACCCGCGCCTTCCGGACCGGAGCCGCGCCGCGGCTTTGGGCCAAAAGCGCGGCTTCCCTGCTGATCTCTGGCTGATCCCGGTTGACCTGAGACGCGGGCGCTGGCAAGGCGGGCGCCATGTTGCGCATCTCTGACATCACCTATTCCGTCGAAGGCCGCCCCCTGTTCGAAGGGGCCTCGGCCACTATTCCCACCGGCCACAAGGTCGGCCTTGTCGGGCGCAACGGCGCCGGCAAGACCACCCTTTTCCGGCTGATCCGGGGTCAGCTCGCGCTGGAGGGCGGCGATATCTCGCTGCCCAGCCGCGCAAAGATCGGTGGCGTCGCGCAGGAGGTGCCCTCGTCCGAGACCTCGCTTCTCGATACGGTTCTCGCCGCCGATACCGAGCGCGCGAGCCTGATCCTGGAATCCGAGACCGCGACCGACCCGGCCCGGATTGCAGAGATCCAGTCGCGTCTGAGTGACATCGACGCCTGGTCGGCAGAGGGCCGCGCCTCTTCGATCCTGAAAGGTCTTGGCTTTGACGCGGATCAGCAGCTCATGCCCTGTTCGGCTTTTTCCGGCGGCTGGCGGATGCGGGTCGCGCTGGCCGGGGTTCTTTTCGCGCAGCCCGATCTTTTGCTGCTGGACGAGCCGACCAACTATCTCGACCTTGAAGGCGCGCTCTGGCTGGAGGCTTACCTTCAGAAATACCCCCATACCGTTATCATCATCAGCCATGATCGCGGCCTGCTGAACCGCGCGGTGCAGGGCATCCTGCATCTCGACGCCAAAAAGCTCACCTATTGGCAGGGCGGTTATGATCAATTCGCCCGCCAGATGGCCGAGCGCCGCGCCCTCCAGGCCGCCGAAGCCAAAAAGCAGGAGGCCCGCCGCGCCCATC
The DNA here is from genome assembly GCF_023371075.1 of Pseudomonas sp. GX19020. Lineage (NCBI taxonomy): Bacteria > Pseudomonadati > Pseudomonadota > Gammaproteobacteria > Pseudomonadales > Pseudomonadaceae > Pseudomonas > Pseudomonas sp. GX19020. The sequence continues at coordinate 277,498 of NZ_JAMCCR010000001.1, read as the reverse complement.
TGCAAAGCTTTGTTGACCGTTTCAAGGCAAAGGCCTCGAAAGCGACGCAGGCTCAGAGCCGCGTGAAGATGCTTGAGAAAATGACCTCGATCACCGCGCCGGAAGATGCGGCGCGGGTGGTTTTCACCTTCCCTGCACCGGAAGAGCTCTCGCCGCCGATCCTGACGCTGGATGGCGCGAGCGTGGGCTATGACGGGCCGCCGGTTCTGAAAAAACTCTCGCTCCGGATCGACCAGGATGACCGGATCGCGCTTCTGGGCCGCAATGGTGAGGGCAAATCGACGCTGTCGAAGCTGCTTGCCGGCAAGCTGAAAGAGTCGGGCGGCAGCGTCACCCGGTCCTCAAAGCTGCGCATCGGCTATTTCGCGCAGCACCAGGTCGATGAGCTCTATATCGACGAAACGCCGCTGCAGCATATCCAGCGCCTGCGTCCCTCCGAGCATCAGGCGAAACTGCGCGCGCGGCTTGCAGGCTTTGGCCTCGGCGCCGATCAGGCGGAAACGGCCGTGGGGCGGCTTTCGGGCGGGCAGAAAGCACGGCTCTCGCTGCTGCTTGCGACCATCGACGCGCCGCATATGCTGATCCTCGACGAACCGACGAACCACCTCGATATCGAAAGCCGCGAGGCGCTCGTGGAGGCGCTGACCGAATATTCCGGCGCGGTCATCCTTGTCAGCCATGACATGCATCTGCTGTCGCTTGTGGCCGACCGGCTCTGGCTGGTGAAAGGCGGCGCGGTCGAGCCCTATAATGGCGATCTCGAGGATTACCGCCGTCTGCTTCTGACCCCGGATGAGGCCCTGAAACCCGCGAAAGCCGCGCCTGTGGTGAAAAAGGCCAGCCGCGAGGAAATGACCGCGCTGAAGGCCGAGCTCCGGAAATGCGAAGAACGCGTCGCCAAGATCGAGGATATGCGCTCGAAACTGGCGGTGAAACTTGCGGATCCGGCGCTGTACGAGGATGACCGTAAAGGCGATCTGGGGGTCTGGAACCGGAAATATGCCGAAGTGATGGAGGCGTTGGACCGCGCCGAATCTCTCTGGATCAACGCCCAGGAGGCGCTGGAGAAAGCCAATCCATAATGGCCGCAGAGATGAACCCGAACTGTTCATCTCTGCACATTCAAGCCGTCTTGAAATTCTTCTGGTGCGATAGTTGATAGGTGTCAACGCAAACGCCGCAACGCGGCATCCAGATAGGCACCTGAAAATGTCGAAGACCATCGAAGCCCTGACCAAGCGCCGCACCCAATATGCACTTGGCCGCAACGTCACCCTGTCGAAAGATCAGATAGAAGCGCTGATCAAAGAGGCGATCCGCCAGGCCCCCTCGTCCTTCAACTCGCAAAGCTCGCGCGCCGTGATCCTCTTCGGCGCCGACAGCGAGAAAGTCTGGTCGCTGATCGATGCCGAACTGCGCAAGATCGTTCCGGCCGAGGCTTTCGCTTCGACCGAGGCCAAGCTGAAATCCTTCGCAGCCGGTGTCGGCACTGTTCTGTTCTATGAAGACCAGGACACGATCAAGGGCCTGCAGGAAAACTTCCCGCTCTATGCCGATGCTTTCCCGGGCTTCTCGCTGCATTCCGCCGGCATGGCGCAGCTTGCCGTCTGGACCGCGCTTGCCGAAGAAGGCATCGGTGCCAGCCTGCAGCACTATTCGCCGATCGCCGATGCGGCCCTGACCGCCGCGTTCAACCTCCCCGCCAGCTGGAAACTCCAGGCGCAGATGCCGTTCGGCTCGAATGAAGCGCCTTTCCTCGACAAGGCCTTCATCGAAGACGCGCATCGCTTCGTTACCCTCGGCAAATAAGCCGGGTCGGAACTTACCGTAAAAGGGGAAGGCCAGGCGCCTTCCCCTTTTGCATTTCTGCCGCCCGGAGCTGTGAAAGCCGGTTGACGGGAACGGGTTTCCCCCCTGACAGTCAGCCATGGACAGCGCCTTTCTGATCACCGCCTTTGCCACGCTTTTCGTGGTGATCGACCCGCCGGGCCTCGTGCCGCTGTTTATTGCGCTGACGCAGGGGATGGACCCAGGCCATCGCCGCGCCATGGCACGCCGCGCCTGCCTGATCGCTGCCGCCCTTTTGCTGATCTTCGGTCTCTTCGGCGAGGTGATCCTGAACTTCATCGGCATTTCGATGCCGGCTTTCCGCATTGCCGGTGGCATCCTTTTGTTTCTCACCGCCCTCGACATGCTGTTCGAGCGCCGCACGCAGCGCCGCGAAGGCCAGCAGGCCGATCCCGATCATGACCCCTCGGTTTTCCCGCTCGCGACACCGCTGATCGCCGGCCCCGGTGCCATCGCCACCATGATCCTCCTGATGGGCCAGGCGGGCGAGGCCTGGAGCGCCAAACTCGCCGTCCTTCTCCTCCTCGCGGCGATTATGCTGGTGACCTTCCTCTTCTTCCTCGCCTCGCCGCTGCTGGAGCGCCTGCTTGGCCGCACCGGCACCGTGGTGATCACCCGGCTTCTGGGCATGCTGCTCGCCGCGCTTTCTGTCCAGTTCGTGATCGACGGGGTGCGCCAGACCGGGTTGATCACCGGCTGACGCCCTTCCAGCCCGCCCGCCTTTACGCCATAGTCGGCCCAAAGGAGACCCAAATGGATTCAGAGCTCTGGCCGCGCGTCATCTATCTCAGCCTGCTGGTGGCGGCACTTGGGAGCTGGATCCTGGTCGAATATCGCGGTCGCTTCGGTACGGCGCTGCGCACCTTCGCCGCCTGGGGGCTGATCTTCGTCGGCCTTGCCGCAGGCTATGGGCTCTGGAAGGATATCCAGGGCGAGAACCGCCCGCGCCAGATGGCGAGCGAGGCCGGCGAGATGGTGTTGCGCCGCGCCGCTGATGGCCATTTCTACGCCGCCCTCGACATCAACGGCACCGAAGTCTTCTTCATGGTGGATACCGGCGCCACCAATATGGTGATCTCGCGCCGCGATGCGGAACGGCTGGGCTTCCACCCTGATGAGCTGCGCTATTTCGGCGAGGCCTCTACCGCCAACGGCATCGTGCGAACCGCCCGCGTCACGCTTGATGAAATCGATTTCGGCCCCTTCACTGACCGCTCCATGGACGCCTGGGTGAATGAGGGGGAAATGGACGGCTCGCTCCTTGGCATGGATTACCTGCGCCGCTTCTCGATCCGCATCGAAGGCGATCGCATGATCCTGACGCGCTGAAGCCCTGCCAGCTTCCACCTGACATAAATACTCCCGCAGCGGGCGCGCACCGTCAGCCAGCAGCACCGCCGGTCGAGGTCTTCATCTCCCACCGCCCCGAAGCGTCCGACCAGTATTCCGCCACCAGCCCGGCCGCGACCACCGCTTTCCATTCCGCCCGCGCCGCCTGCATCTGCCGCTCATCGGCGCCCTCGAACAAAAGCCAGACGCGCTCCATCGATGCCGCCTCGCCCGGATCGACCGGTGATCCCGCCAGAAGCATCACCGCCTTCGCGCCATTGACCGCGGCCCCCGTGCCCAGCAACACCGGCTGGAGGGCATCATGATCGCCCCCCGCAAGCCCATGCGGCAGAAACCCCTCCCTCGGCTCCAGCCAGAGTTGCATATCCAGCCGCTCCAGCAACGCAGGATCCGGGCCGCGCAGCATCACATTCCAGCCCTGACCCAGAGCCTGGGTCAGGATCGGGCGCGCAGCCTCGGCAAGACTGCGCGCCGTCAGATGGTAGAATTTTACCGCGCCCATGGGCGGATCAGCCCTCGAACCGGTCCTGGATCAGCCGGTTCAGCGCCCTGACGCCCCAGCCGGTCGCGCCTTTCGGGCTGAACTCGGTTCCCGATTTCGCCCAGGCGGTGCCGGCGATGTCCAGATGGATCCAGGGCGTATCGGGTTTCACAAAGCGCTGCAGGAACTGCGCGGCGGTGATCGAGCCGGCATCGCGCCCGCAGGAATTGCGCATATCGGCGACCCGGCTTTTCAGCATCCGGTCATAGACCGCGCCCAGAGGCAGCCGCCATGCGCCCTCATTCTCGCCCGCCGCCGCCTTCAGGAAGGCGTTGCACAGCGTGTCATCATTGGAAAACACCCCGGCATTCTCATCGCCAAGCGCCACGATCACCGCGCCCGTCAGGGTCGCCAGATCAATCATCCCGCGCGGCGCAAACCGCTCCTGCGTGTACCAGAGCACATCCGCCAGGACGAGCCGGCCCTCGGCATCGGTATTGATCACCTCGATCGTGTCGCCCTTCATCGAGCGCACTACGTCGCCGGGCCTTTGTGCCTTGCCGTCAGGCATGTTCTCGACAAGACCCACCAGTCCGACCACATTGGTCTTTGCTTTGCGCAGCGCAAGCGTCCGCATCACCCCGGCCACGGTGGCGGCGCCGCCCATATCCATCACCATGTCTTCCATACCGACCGCAGGTTTCAGGCTGATGCCACCGGTGTCGAAACAGACGCCCTTGCCCACAAGCGCCAGTGGCGGCTCGTCTTTTGCGCCGCCCTTCCATTGCATGACCACGACCTTGGACGGGCTTTCCGATCCCTGACCAACCCCCAGCAGCGCCCGCATCCCCAGCTTTTCCAGCTCTTCTTCCTCAAGGATCTCGACCTCAAGGCCCAGTTCCCCCATCGCAGCCAGCCGGGCGGCGAATTCATAGGTGTTCAGCACATTTGCAGGCTCATTGATCAGATCGCGGGTGAAGAACACCCCTTCTGCCAGCGCGGCAAAGGGGGCGGCCTCGGCCGCGACCTCTTCGGGTTTTGCGACACAGAAAGAAACCGGCCCAAAGTCCTTTTTCTCGCCAGAGCGGTAGATCTCGAATTCATAGGCCCGCAGCGCGAGGCCGAAGGCAATTTCTGCCGCGCGCGGATGGGTCTCGGCCAGAACCGTCAGCGCCTTGTCGCGATGCGCCGCCCCAATGCTGGCGCCGGCTTTGCGCGCGGCTTCCGCATCGGTGCGCTTTGGCAGGCGCAGGATTTGCACCGCATCCGCTGCGAGCCCGGCGGGAAAGGCCAGCTCCAGCGCTTCGCCAGGTTTGAGCTTGCCGAAAGCCTCTGACCCGACCGCGCGGGTCAGCGCGCCTTTTGCCGCGCGGTCCAGCTTGCGCGCCATGGGCGACAAGGCGCCTGCGGCATCGGCGAAAAGGGCGATCCGTCCGGTAAGATCCGTGAGATCCCCCTTATCGGAATCTTCAAAACGGATCTGAACAGGATGCGACATGATGTTGATTTCCCTGCGAAAGAAGATGATTTCAGCACGAAAATCAAGGGCCGGCGACCGGTATTTCCGCACTTTCGCCCAAAGCTAGCCCCCCGGACGGCGCTTGACCAGATATGAGTTTTCCCTGACCGAGATATCGGCTAGGGTCGGCGCCGAAACAGCCACTCCCCCTGCCGGCCCGCGTGCCCGCAGATTGCGACTTCCGGTATCCCACTTGTCGAAATTCGACCGCTATCTGCTTTCCCAGCTTCTGGCCCTGTTCGGCTTCTTCAGCCTTGTGCTGGTGGCGGTCTATTGGGTCAATCGCGCAGTGGGGCTTTTTGACCAGCTGATCGGTGACGGTCAGACCGCGCTGGTCTTTGTCGAATTCTCGCTTCTGACCCTGCCGAATGTGATCCGCCTGGTGCTGCCGGTCTCGGCCTTTGCCGCCTGTCTTTATGCGGTGAACCGGCTGATGCAGGATTCAGAGCTGGTGGTGATGCAGGCGACCGGCTTTTCGGCCTTTCGCCTTGCGCGGCCCGTGCTGTTCTTCGGGATCTGTGTTTTCGCGATGCAGATGGCCCTGACGAATTTCCTCGTCCCCAGAAGCCAGGCCCGGCTGACCGCCCGCTCGGCCGAAATCTCGGAAAACGTCACCGCGCGGTTTCTCAATGAAGGGCGCTTCATGCATCCCGCCGCCGGGGTCACACTTTACATTCGCGAAATCAGCCAGTTGGGCGAGCTGAATGACATTTTCCTTGCCGATGACCGCAACCCGAGGGAGCGCGTCACCTATACTGCCCGCCAGGCACTGATTGTGCGCGGCGAAGAAGGGCCACGCCTCGTGATGCTGGACGGGATGGCGCAAAACCTGGCCCAGGACGGAAGCGCGCGGCTTTCAGTGACGCGATTCTCCGATTTCACCCTTGATATGGCGGGAATCGTTGGCGCCAAGGCGACCCGCCTGCGCAGCCTGCGTGAAGTATCGACGCCCGATCTGCTGATGGCCGGGCCAGACCTGCAGGCCGAGACCGGCGAGAGCCGGGCAAAGCTGCTGGAGGAAGGCCATGGCCGGATCGCGACTTCGTTGCTTGGGATCGCGGCGCCGCTGCTTGGCTTTGCCGCGCTGATGCTCGGGGGCTATTCGCGCTTCGGGCTGTGGCGCCAGATCGGGCTGGCGGTACTGCTGATCATCCTGCTGCAACTGGTCAATACCGCCGGTTCGGGCGCGGCATTGCGGTCGGAAATCCGCTGGCCACTGGTCTATGCAGCGCCGATCCTGGGTATCGTTCTGGCCACGGTGATGCTGTGGTATGCCGGGCGCCCGCGCTGCATCCGCGCAGCACAGGCCGAAGCCGGCCCCCAGACCGGAGGCGTTGCATGACGCTTTCCCTCTATATCGCGCGCCGTTTTGCGATGACCGTGGGCCAGGTGTTTCTGGTATTTTTCGGCATCCTGATGCTGATCGACATGATCGAGCAGCTGCGCAAATTCTCGGGCAAGGGCGCAGGTCTTGGCGATGCGTTCCATCTCTCGATCCTGAATGTGCCCGAAACCCTGTACCGCATCCTGCCATTGATCTTCGTGATGGGGTCCATCGCGATGTTCCTGTCGCTGGCGCGCTCTTCCGAGCTGGTGGTGGTGCGGGCGGCCGGGCGTTCGGGGATGCGCTTTCTTGCGACGCCGGTGGTGGTGGCGACGCTGATCGGGCTGATGGCGGTCGCGGTGCTGAACCCGATGGTGGCGGCGACCTCGCGCGCGTATGATGACCTCTCAGCCCGCTATGCGGCGGATGGCAGTTCGGTCCTGTCGGTGTCAGATGCCGGGCTCTGGCTGCGCCAGGGTGGCAGCTATGGCCAGACGGTGATCCAGGCCGGACGCGCCAATTTCGACGGAACCGAACTGACCCGCGTGACCTTCCTGACCTTTGGCGAACAGGGATTGCCGGTCACCCGGATCGAGACCACCAGTGCGAAACTGGTCAAGGGCGCCTGGATCCTCTCCGGCGCCAGGGTCTGGAACCTGAACGCCGACAATCCCGAACTGTCGGTCAAATCCTGGCCCGATGGCACCCGCCTGCCCACGGACCTGACGCCCGAACGGATCCGCGACAGTTTCGGCACGCCTTCGGCCGTGCCGGTCTGGCAATTGCCGAATTACATCAAAGACCTGGAGCAAGCCGGTTTTTCCGCCCGCGCCTACCGTCTGTGGTTCCAGATGGAGCTGGCCCAGCCGCTTTTGCTGACCGCGATGGTACTGGTTGCCGCAGGCTTCACCATGCGCCACACCCGCGCCGGCAAAACCGGCATCCGTGTGCTTTACGCCATCCTTGCCGGATTCGCGCTCTTCTTCCTCAGGAATTTCGCGCAGGCCCTTGGCGACAGTGGCCAGATTCCGGTATCACTGGCCGCGTGGAGCCCGCCGCTTGCAGCGGTGATGCTGGCGCTTGGTCTTTTGTTGCATCTGGAGGACGGCTGATATGCGGATACGCCGCCTCGTCGCATCGCTGGCCGTCTCGCTTTTATGCTCCACCGCGCCGCTTCTGGCGCAGGCAACCGATGACCGCGCCACTCTGATCTCTGACCGGCTGGAAATCGAGGGTAACAACCGACTCGTCGCTTCGGGCAAGGTCGAGGTGCTGCAAGGCGGCTACCGGCTTTCGGCCACGCGGGTCATCTATGACAAATCGACCGACAGGCTTTTGATCGAAGGGCCGCTGAGCCTGACCGATGCCGATGGCAGCGTATTGATCCTCGCCTCGCAGGCCGAACTTTCCGCCGATATGAATGAGGGGATCCTGCAGAGCGCCCGTGTCGTTCTGGACCGGCAGCTGCAACTGGCGGCGGGCAATATCGCGCGGATCGGCGGGCGCTATTCGGCAATGTCGAATGTGGTCGCCTCAAGCTGCAAGGTCTGCGCCAGCCATCCGACGCCTTTGTGGGAGATCCGGGCGAAACGCGTGATCCATGACGCTGAAGAGCGGATGATCTTCTTTGAAAACGCCCAATTCCGCGTCGCCGGGATGCCGGTGGCCTATATCCCGCGTCTGCGCCTGCCCGATTCCACCCGCGAAAGGGCGACCGGCTTTCTGGCGCCCCGGCTGCGCACGACATCGAGCCTCGGCTCGGGGCTGAAACTGCCCTATTTCATCGCGCTTGGGGAAAGCCGCGATGTCACGCTCACGCCCTATGTCACCACCCGCGACAGTCAGACTCTGGAACTGCGCTATCGTCAGGCCTTCCGGACCGGCGCGATCCAGCTTGAAGGCTCCGTAACGAAGGACAAGCTGACCGAAGACGCAACGCGCGGCTGGGTCCGTGCCCGGGGCGGCTTTCAGCTGCCCGAAGATTTCCGGCTGACCTTCGATATCCAGGCCACATCGGACAATGCCTATCTGCTGGATTACGGCTATTCCGATACCGACCGGCTCGACAGCCGGGCCGAGATCAGCCGGGTGCGCCGCAACGGGTTTTTCTCGGCAAGGATGGTCAGCTTCCAGTCGCTTCGGGATGACGAGGACAATGACACCCTCCCCGCGCTTGCGACCGATCTGACCTTTCACCGGCGGTTCTCGCTGGGTCCGATCGGGGGCCTCGGGGGGTTCCGGCTGCAATGGCATTCGCATTACCGCACCTCGTCGAACCCGTTTGACAGCAGTGATCCGGCGAAAGCCGACGGGATCGCCGATGGCCGTGACGTGAGCCGGCTTTCTGCGCGGTTCGACTGGCGCCGCAGCTTTGTCTCGGATCAGGGCCTCGTGGCGACGATTCTCGGCGAAAGCCAGATTGACGCCTATCGTCTGCGCCAGGATGCGGTTTTTGCCGGCCGCTATACCCGTGCCCATGCGGCGGCCGGGCTGGAGCTGCGCTGGCCCCTGGTCAAGGCGACCGCCTCAGGCGCGACCCATGTGATCGAGCCGGTGATCCAGCTGATCGGCGCGACCCGTGACCGCTCTGGCCTGCCCAATGAGGATTCGGTGCTGGTCGAGTTTGACGAGGGCAATATTTATGCGCTTGACCGCTTTCCCGGGGCGGATGCGATTGAACAATCCAGCCGCGCCAATGTCGGGCTGACCTGGACGCGCTATGATCCGGCGGGCTGGAATGCAGGTTTCACGCTGGGCAAGGTGTTCCGGCGCAATGACAGCGACAGCTTCAGCCCCGGATCGGGCCTTGGCGGGCTGAATTCCGACTGGCTGCTGGCGGCGACCGTGGGGCTCCCGAATGGTCTCTCTGCCACCGGGCGCACGGTTTTTGACAATGATCTTGAACTCAGCAAGGCCGAGCTGCGGCTGAGCGCCGCGAATGAGACAGTGACCCTGTCATCTTCCGCACTCTGGGCGGTCGCGGATATCGAGGAAAACCGCCCCGACCCGACGCGCGAGCTGACCTTTGATGCGGTCTGGCGGGTGAACCCTGCCCTCGCGGCCAAGGCCGAAGGGCGCTATGATTTCAACCAGAGCCGCGGCACCATTGCAGGCCTGGGGCTGGAGTTCCGCAATGAATGCGTTGTGGTGGATGTTTCCCTCTCGCGGCGTTTCACCTCGTCAGATAGTGTGACCCCCACCACGTCCTTCGGCCTTTCCGTCGATCTGATCGGCTTCGGCAGCGGCCAGAAGGCTGGCCCGTCGCGACGCTGCTACTGATCGCCGCGCAAGGCGCCGCCCGACCGGGGCGGGTCAGGCAGGCAGGGCTTGCGCCCCGGCTTCGGGAGTGGCAGGCAGGGATAAGAGGAAAGCTGCGGCGGCGGGCCCCGATTGGCCCTGTCAGTCACAGGTTTGCCAGAGATTACGAGCTGACAAGAGACTACGGGCAGGCGGTCGGACAGATGGTAAAAGCTGAGAACACCCCGCGCAACAGGCTGCGCAATGCGAAATCGGGACTGGTCCTGATGAAAGCCCCGGACATGTGCACGGTCAGGGGCGCGATCATGAGCGCAGTCATGAGCGCGGCATTCGCCGCACCGCTGGTCGCGCCGGTGGTTTTTGCACAGCCCGCGCTGGCGCAGAACCTGTTTGCACCGCGGGTCTATGTGAATGAGCAGGTGATCACCGAATATGAGGTGACGCAGCGCGCGCGTTTCCTCCAGATCCTGAATGCGCCGGGCGATCCTGAAACCGAAGCGGTGAAATCGCTGATCGACGACCGGCTGCGGATGAGCGAGGCGAAACGGCTTGGCGTTAAGCTGAAGCCGGAAGAGCTGACTGCGGGGATGGAAGAATTCGCCACCCGCGCCAATCTGACCGCCGAACAGCTGATTGCGGAACTGGCCAAGGCCGGTGTCTCGGCCGAAACCTATCGCGATTTCGTCCAGGCCGGTGCCTTGTGGCGCCAGGTGGTGCGCGATCGTTTTGCCGGGCGAGTGCCGGCCTCCGACGCCGATGTCGACAAGTTCCTGGAAGCCGCGACCCGGCCAAAGGCGATGAAGGTTCAGGTCTCAGAGCTGGTGATCCCGGCCGAACCCGGCCGTGAGGCCGAGGCGATGGCACTGGCAGAGCGGCTCTCGCGCGAGGTCAAATCCGAAAGCGCCTTCGCGGCGGCGGCGCGCAACTATTCGGCGGCGCCCACCGCGCCGACCGGCGGCCGCGTGCCCGACTGGCTTCAGCTTTCCAACCTGCCGCCTGCGATTTCCTCGCAGCTGCTGGCGCTGTCGCCGGGGAAGACCTCGGCGCCCATCTCGGTGCCGGGGGCGGTGGTTCTGTTCCAGCTGCGCGCGATTGCCACGGATGAAAAGGCCGCGCCGATCAGCGTCACGGTGGAATGGGCCGATTTCCTGATCCCGGATTCGATGGAAGAACTGGTGCGGGTCAGCGCGGGCTCGGATGTCTGCAACGACCTTTACGCCCTGGCAAAGGGCTTGCCGGCCGACAATCTGACGATCCGGACACAGGCATTGTCGGAAATCTCGCCCGAGATTGCGCTTGATCTTGCAAAGCTGGATCAGGGGGAGTTTGTGACAAAGCCGCGCGGTGATGGCTGGCGGCGGCTGATCATGCTGTGCAAACGGCAGCCGGTCATGGATCCGCCACCGAACCGCGAGCGGGTGAAAGAGGTTCTGATGAACCAGAAGCTCGATGGTCTGGCCGAGAATTATCTCGAGGAACTGCGCCATGCGGCGCTGATCCGCCGGCCCTGATATCAGGCTGACGGGCAAGCCCGGGGGGCATATAATCGGGGTCGGCCCCGCCCCCCGGAATATCTGGATCAAGAGAAAGACAGGAGCGGAGCTTTGGCGACGATAGACGGGCTGCCGCCACTGCGCGAAGTGATCCGCGCCCATGACCTGGTCGCGAAAAAGCAACTGGGGCAGAATTTCCTGCTCGACCTTAATCTCACCTCGAAGATTGCCCGTTCGGCGGGCGATCTGAGCGGCTCCGATGTCCTTGAGATCGGGCCCGGGCCCGGCGGGCTCACGCGTGGGCTGCTGGCCGAAGGCGCCCGCCATGTGGTTGCGGTTGAAAAGGACGCGCGGGCGCTGCCGGCGCTGGCCGAGATCGCTGCGGCCTATCCGGGGCGGCTGACGGTGCTGCATGGCGATGCGCTGGAGCTGGATGTGGCGGCGCATCTGACCGCACCGGTAAAGATTGCGGCCAACCTGCCCTATAATATCGGCACCGAGCTTCTGATCCGCTGGCTGTCGCCGCCGGTCTGGCCCCCTTTCTGGCAGAGCCTGACGCTGATGTTTCAGAAAGAGGTGGCCGAACGGATCGTGGCAAAGCCCGGCAGCGACCATTACGGTCGGCTGGCGCTGTTGGCGGGCTGGCGGACCGATGCGAAGATTGTCATGACCCTGCCGCCGGAAGCCTTCACCCCGGCGCCGAAGGTGCATTCGGCGGTGGTGCATCTGACCCGGCTCGAGGAGCCGCGCTTTCCGGCCGATGGCAAAGTGCTGAACCGGATTACCGCCATGGCCTTCAATCAGCGCCGCAAGATGCTGCGTTCCTCGCTGAAGGGCCTCGCGCCTGATGTCGAGGCGCGGCTGGAATCGGTTGGAATCGCGCCGACTGCGCGGGCCGAAGAAATCGGGCTGGAAGCCTTTTGCGCGCTGGCCCGCAATATTTCGGCCGGAACCTGAAGGCTGACGGGTCGGTGGCTGCCGAGGCTGGCAGCAACATCGCCTCCGACGAGATACTTTGAGTTTCGCCCTGATCTCTGGACAGTTGTTCGGCTGATTTGCGCTGTTGGTCCGCTCGCGGATCAGTTTCGATGATGTTTCAGGACGCCCCATCGCGGGAGCCGTCCCCGGGCCTGTGAGCCAATCTGACCGCCGTGCAGATGACGCATGTGTCTTTCAGCAAGGCGAACAGGCGCTCAGGGAAGGCGTGGTCTGACAGGCCGCTGATTTAGCACCGGGCTGAGAATGTTGTTCTTTGCCCTTTCAGGGCTTTGGTTTGTGCATCTGACCTATTTGGCGGGTTTGGCCCAGCCGAAAGCCTCTGCGATCCGTTTGCGATGCCTGTGGGACAGGGTGTAGCCCTTGTGCCTTGCGGTGCGCTCATCAATCGCTGAATAACCTGATTTCTTTGCGATATGGGGCGTGACGCGGGCCTCGCGCAGTTCGGCAACGAACTCTGCCGCGTCATAGCCTTTGTCGGCGCCGGGCGTCAGCCGCCAGCTCAAGTCTGGCGAATGGCGAAAGGTCGATCGCGGACTGCCGCTCGGCACGCCCGTTGCGCGGGTCAGATCCGCCTGGACGATCAGCCCGCTGCGCAATCGGCATGTTCCTCGAACCGATGGCGGAACCTGCGTCATGTCCGTAAGAGCGGTCTTCGGGAAAATGATCCCCCTGAGCCTTCACTGATCCACCTCCTCCGATGAAGCACAGCATGCTCCTGCTGCCGGGTTCTTTCTTGTAAAGCCGTGCAACCGGACACGTTGTCGAGGCCCGGGTCGCATTCGAGCGCTTCTCGCCCCTGAAGGAGACTTCGCTATTGCGGGGGCTGGGTTTTGTGCGGCGCATCGGATCGGGCCCCGTCGTCGTGGGCTGGTCATTGGCGGCAGTGGATTGCCTCGACCATCCGACAGAAGCGGCTTCACTTCGCGATGCTGCCATGACCCTGTGCGACATCGCGCTGTTCAACAGAGGGTCATGGTTCTTCGTGAACACAACCGTCACCCAGCCTGCATCATCAAGCCCAGGCCCCACAAACCAGAGAAACAGCAGGTTAACCTGCATCTTCTCCATCACCTGACGCGCGGACCGGATCGAAAACAGGATCTGGATCAGCCTGAACCGGATCAACATAGCTGGACACAGCACCGTTCGCCTCATCTGTGCCCCGCATCACCGCCGTCATCGAAAGGCAAAGGTGAACACTGTTCCAGTGGCGGGACTAATTCAGCACCCTGAGATGCGTCGCCTGATCGCGCGCTTTGCTGCGGCGAAGCGGTGGGGGGCTGCGTTCAGCGCAGCAAAGCAGAAGCGCCGTTCCGGCGTGTCAGACACCCACGAGGCCAGAACCTTGCGGGAGGTCACCATCCCATGCTGGCGACCTGACGGTTGCCCCCCCGTTGCGAGGCCAGACCGCAGGTGCCGCGAACCAGGTCTGACTGGCGCGCTACCGGCGCAACCCTTCCACTTTGCAGGGGGAGATCGCGCAGTGCTCTGCCGGATTGTCAGCTTTGGGTTTCCAGTTCAGATCGGCGGCCAGCACATGCACCCGCCGGACAGGCCTCTGCTTTGCATCATAGACCTTGTTCGGCACAGGCAAGGTCATTTGCCTTTGACAGTGAAAAGGCCTGTCCGGGCCGGGCCGTTCAATCCGTCATATCAGGTTGGGCTCATTTCCGGCTCGCCCATCGCTTCTCTATAAAAGGACGCGTGCGGTCCCGAGCAGAGGCGACACTGAGCACCCGCCGACAGTGCCACGCCAGTCTGCGGGAAAATAAAAAGGCCGCCCCGGGGCGGCCTTTCTTTCCTTCACTCGGCGGCTTCGGGGGTATCCGGGCCACTGGCGGTCTTGCGCGGGCGGCTGACGCGACGCGGCTTTTCGATCTCGGCAACCTCCGCAGGCCCGGCAGCTTCGTCAGCCTCACGACGGGTATTGGCGCGTGGCGCACGGCTGCCGGCGGGACGCTCGGCTTTCGCAGGTTTTTCGGCAGGTTTCTCAGCGCGCGGCGCGCGCGGACCACGCGCGGCGCGACCCGTAGGTGAAGATTCGGTCGCGGCAGATTCGCTCGCGGCAGGTGCGGCTGCAGGCTCTTCGCCGGCCTCGGCCGATTTGCTGGCAGTGGCGAAAAGCGGCGTATCTGCAGCGGTCTCGGGGGTCGGAGCGGGCGCGCTCTCCCCGCCGGACAGTACCGGTTCCGAAGGTGCGGGCGCCGGGGCGCCACGTTCGGGAAGATCAACGAGGCCGCTATTATCCGAACCAAAATCGATCACATCTGAAATCAGATCCGGCTGGCGGGTGTCCTCGCGCTGATGGCGCGGCTCCCGTCCTTCGCTACGACCTTCGCCGCGCAGTTCATTGCGCGAGTCGTTCCGGTTCTCGTTGCGCCCTTCAGCGCGGGTCTCATTCCGGCCCTCGTTACGGCCTTCACCCCGGTTGTCCCCGCGGTGGTCATTGCGGCCATCATTACGGGTTTCACCGCGGCTGTCATTTCGGCCATCGTTGCGCTCAAAGCGGTCGCCGCGCTCATTGCGGTTGTCACGCTCTCCACGCTCGCGATTGTCGCGATTGCCGCCGTTCTGGTTGCCATATTGGCCGCCATTCTGGTTGCCGGAATTCTGGTTGCCAGAGCTCTGGCCGGTGCCGCTTTGCTGATATTGCTGCTGGCGGGCTTCCTGCTCGACAGCAAGCTCGCGCTGCGCCTCGGCCAGCATCCTTGTATAATGCTCGGCATGCTGGAGGAAATTCTCTGCCGCCACGCGGTCATTCGACAGCTGCGCATCCCGCGCCAGCGTCTGGTATTTTTCGATAATCTGCTGCGGCGTTCCCCGCACCTTGCCTTCAGGACCCGACGAATCGAACACACGGTTGACGATATTGCCGAGCGAGCGCGGGCGGTTCTGATTTGAACGCGAGCGTTTCTTGGAAGAGCGCATCTTTGCCTAATGTCCAGGGATCACCGTGGCCCCCATAATGCCGCTTTGTGCGACGGGAAATGCAGGGGCGGGATCGGTTTTGCGGGAAGGGCGCGGCCAGCGCCAGATCCACCGCATGAATTTGCTAAACCATGTGAGCCGCAGTCTGGCAAGCTGATTCTGCCGGGAAATGCACTCATCCACAGGGTTTTTTCGGTGAAATACGATATAGTTGCCCATTTGCCGGGTTCAAGACGCGCAATATCAGCATATGCCCCGCTTACTAAGGTCGGCAAAGACGCAGATCAGACCGCAGCGCTGGCGCTGACAACCCTGTCTTTGCCGTCAAAATCCTGAATTATGTCTACATTTTTAAAGCCACCGGCGGCAAAGATCTCGGCCACCGCCCTGCCCTGATCCCAGCCGATTTCGACGATCAGCCGGCCGCCAGGCCGCAGGGCTGCGGGGGCCTGGGTCGCAATGGCGCGGTAAGCGCTCAGCCCGTCGCCGAAATCGGTCAGCGCGAGATGGGGCTCATGATCGCGGACTTCGGGCTCAAGGCCGGCCATGGCGTCGAGCGTGATATAAGGCGGGTTCGAGACGATCAGATCGGCCTTTTCCGTGACGCCGTCGAGCCAGCTTGTCCGGACGAAATCTGCCCGCCCGCTCAGGTCAAGTGCTTCGGCATTGCGCCGCGCCACGTCGAGCGCCGCAGCCGAGATATCGGTCGCAATCCCCGTCGCCGCAGGGTTTTCTGCAAGCAGGGTCAGAAGGATCGCCCCTGTCCCGGTGCCAAGATCGATCACCTGCGAGAATGGCAGCCGCAGCGCTTCGCTGATCAGGATCTCGGTCTCGGGGCGCGGGTCGAGCGTGTCGGCTGTGACGATGAAACTGCGACCGTAAAACAGCCGCTGGCCGACGATCTGCGATACGGGCATGCGGGCGGCGCGGGCAAGAACCGCGGCATCGAACCGGGACGCAGAGCCATGATCCAGCGGATCCGCCAGATGCAGCAAAAGCCGTTCAGGCCCGATCCCGATGGCATGTGCCAGCAAAAGCCGCGCATCACGGGCCGGATCTTCGACCCCTGCCGCGCGCAGCTGCGCCACGGCCTCCGCCAGCACCAGTTTCGCCAGACGGCCCGGGCCGGTGCTCATGCCTCTTCCTCGGCCAGCCTGCTGGCCTGGTCATGGGCACTCAGCGCCTGGATCACCTCGTCCAGATCGCCCTGCATGATCTGGTTCAGCGCATAGAGCGTAAGGTTGATCCGGTGATCGGTCATCCGGCCCTGCGGGAAATTATAGGTGCGGATGCGTTCCGAGCGGTCTCCGCTGCCGACCTGCGATTTGCGGTCGGCGGCGCGTTCACGGGCCAGCCGGTCGCGCTCGATCTCAAACAGGCGGGCGCGCAGCACCGCCATCGCATTGGCGCGGTTCTGATGCTGAGATTTTTCCGACGAGGTCACGATGATGCCGGTGGGCAAATGGGTGATCCTGACTGCCGAGTCGGTGGTGTTCACATGCTGGCCCCCGGCGCCCGAGGCCCGCATCGTGTCGATCCGGATATCCGAGGCCGGGATGTCGATATCGACCTCTTCCGCCTCGGGCAAAACGGCGACGGTCGCGGCCGAGGTATGGATGCGCCCCCCTGCCTCGGTCTCGGGCACGCGCTGCACGCGGTGGACGCCGGATTCGTATTTCAGCTTCGCATAGACCCCGGTGCCCTGGATATGGGCGGTGAATTCCCTGACGCCGCCCAGATCCGTGGTCTGGCTTTCCAGCACTTCGAACCGCCAGCCCTGGGCTTCTGAATAGCGCTGATACATGCGGGCAAGGTCGCCTGCGAAAAGGCTCGCCTCCTCGCCGCCGGTTCCGGGGCGGATCTCGAGGATCGCCGGACGCTGATCGGCGGCATCTTTCGGCAATAGCGCGAGGCGCAGCCGATGTTCCATTTCGGGCAATGCCTCGCGCAGACGCGGGAGTTCTTCTTCCGCCAGCGCGCGCATTTCGGGATCACCGAGCATGGCCTCGGCCTCGGCCAGATCGGCGCGGGCCCGCATCCAGGCCGCGATCCCCGTGACGACCGGCTTCAGGTCGGAATATTCACGGCTCAGCGCGGCAATCTCGCTTGCCGCGGCGCCGGCATTCAGCCGGGCCTCGACATATTCAAATCGTTGGGTGATGCGGGCGAGTTTATCCTGGGGCAGCATGGATAACCCCTGCCGTGCGCGACGGCGCGGGTCAAGGGGGCGCAGCGGTCCCGGAGCCCGGGGTCAGGAAGACGAGCCCCCCTTGCCGCCTGCTGCGCGGATGGCCTGCAACAGCCTTTGGCGCACCGGCCCAAGCCAGGCATCCGACCAGATCATGCGCCGCCCCTTGCGGTCCACCACTTCGCTGCCTTCCGGCAGATCCGCCAGCGTCCCGGCCTTGACCTCGGCCCCGGGGAGCGTGATGGCGGCAAGACGCGCGCGCCGCCGCCGCACCCATGGCAGCGCGCCGTATAGCCGCCCCAGCCAGAGCCAGGGCAACATGAATTCGGCAGGGAGCTTCACGACCATATCGCGCGGCACCGCCGAGATCACCGGCTGCGCCACCCAGGAGATAAAGCGCTCATCCGCCCGCATCGGGGTACCGGTGAAATCCTCCCTGCCCTTTGCCATGGTGAGGAATTGCCCGGCGATGTAATCGCACCGCCCTGGTTGCCAGACCACGACCGAGCTGTTGCCACGTGCATAGCGCCGGCCTGCGGTCAGCCGGTGCAGCACCCGTGATGCCGCGCCAAAAGGCAGAACCGTGCTTTGCAGGATCGAGATCGCATCCGGGTCGCTGCGCCGCCGGATCAGCGGCGACAGATCGCCCAGCACAACCGTATCAAGATCCAGATAAATCGCCGGCAGATCCCCGGGCACAAGCCCCGGGCAGAACATGGCGAGCTTGGCCTGGCAGCCGCCGCGCATCCATGCAGGCTGAAGGAATTCGGGCGGGAAGGCCAGCGTGCCGATCCCGTCTGCCAGCCCTTCCCGGGGCCGGTCGGTGATCAGCAGCACGCGCTGCAGCCCCGCCGAAGTTTCGCGCACGGCCGCGACAAGGCCATTCACATCCTGAGCGCCGTATTTCTCGCCCCAGATCACCAGCACCAGCTGCCAGCCGGCGATATCGGTCTGTCTCATCGTGATCGGCCCTGCGCCCGGAATTCCAGGATCCGATCCTGCCCTGATCGCGCGGGAAGCGCCAGCCGCCTGATTCTGGCGCGCTGGAACAAAAAAGCCATAACACCCTGGTTCAGAACATTTTCTGACCGGCCTTCGCGAGGTGGAAGCCATGGCCTTCGCCATTCCGGCAGGTCAGACCGGTCTTTTCCGACTGGCAAATTATCTCACCGATCACCAGCTCTGCCCCATAGCCCAGAACCGCCGAACGAGGATCGCGGACCGTATCGCCGTGACAGGTCAGCTCTGCCGGCCCGGTCTCGCCGAGCAGGAAGGACATACCCCAGTCAAGATCGCAATCCTCGGGCGGCACGGTATAGGTCTGTTTGCCCTCTGCCATGTCACAGCGCAGCCAGAGATCGCCCTCAGATGAATCATAATAGCAGTGGATATTGTCTGATGGGCTGCGAAAGCTGCCGCTCTGATCCTGAGCCGCCGCCGCCCTGGCATCGAAGATGGTGGCTGGCCCGAAGGCCAGCACCGAAAGGAGAAGAAACCGCCACATCTGTTATGCTCCTGTTCTGGCCGGGGACCGATCAGGGCCAGACACCGGCAAAAACCGGCCTTACCCCGGGATCGGTTGCGACTTTTCGACAAGGCGGGCGAGGAAGCTTGCGCCGATCGGCGCGGCCTCATCGTTGAAATCATAGGCCGGGTGATGCAGCCCCGCCCCCGGCCCGATGCCGAGGAAGAGATAAGATCCGGGACGCGCCTCCAGCATATAAGAGAAATCCTCGGATCCCATCTCGCGATTTGACTGATCATTCACCGCCGCATCACCCGAAATCTCGCGCGCGACCGAGGCCGCGAATTCGGTCTCTTTCTCGTCATTGATGGTGGCCGGATAGCCCCATTCGTAATTCACCTCGGCCTCGACGCCGAAAGCGGTCGCGGTGCCCGAGACGATCTCAAGAAAGCGCTTTTTCAGAAGATCGCGCACATCGGGGCGAAAGGCGCGGATCGTGGCGGCGAAAGTGCCGCTTTCGGGAATGATGTTCGAGGCGGAACCCGCATTGATCATCGTGACCGAGATCACCGCCTCGTCCAGCGCATAGACGTTTCTCGGGATGATGGTCTGCACCGCCTGGACCATGGCCACGATTGCCACCACCGGATCGACGCATTCATGCGGCGTCGCTGCATGGCCGCCACGGCCCGTCACCGTGACCCAGGCCGTATCGACCGATGCCATGATCGGCCCCGGCGTGGTCTGGAAATTTCCAAGCGCCAGGTTCGGCGCATTATGGATCCCGAAGACGCGGGCAATGTTGAAGCGATCCATCACGCCCTCTTTCACCATCACCTCGCCGCCACCGCCATCTTCCTCGGCCGGCTGGAACAGAAGCGCGACATCACCGACGAAGTTGCGGGTCTCGGCAAGGTATTTCGCTGCCCCCAGCAGCATCGCCACATGCCCGTCATGACCGCATGCATGCATGCGGCCCGGCACGGTCGAGGCATGGTCCGCCCCGGTCAGCTCGGTGATCGGCAGCGCATCCATATCGGCCCTGAGCCCGATCACCGGCCCCGCTCCGCGCCCCTTGATGATCGCCACAACGCCGGATTTCGCGATCCCCTCATGGATCTCATCGACGCCAAATTCCCGCAGCCGTTCGACGATGAAGGCCGCGGTCTCGTGACAGTTGAATTCCAGCTCGGGCCGGGCATGGATATGCTGACGCCAGCCCTTCATTTCCCCGGCATAAGAAGCGATACGGTTCAGTACGGGCATTGCGGCGGCTTTCCTGGTTGTCTCACGGCCCGGAGGGACCGATTCATCACCCGTATAATGTGACCCAAACCGGAGCTTCGCAATGTCCGTATCCCGCCTTGACCGCGCCGAAAGCGACCAATTGGTTAACGATGACGCGACCCGGGCCGGCGATATCGCGCGGCTGGCGGAAATCATGCTGCGGCTGCGCGATCCGGAAACCGGCTGCCCCTGGGATGTGGAACAGACCCCGGCCTCGATTTCACGCTATTGTCTGGAAGAGGCGCATGAGGTGGTCGATGCCATCGAGCGTGAGGCCTGGGATGAGCTGAAGAGTGAGCTGGGGGATCTTTTGCTCCAGGTCGTGTTTCATGCGCGCATGCAGGAAGAGGCCGGGCGCTTTGATCTGTCAGATGTGATCCGCGCGATTTCCGACAAGATGATCGCCCGCCATCCGCATGTTTTCGGTGACGAAAGCCGCGATAAAAGCCCCGATCAACAGCGCATCGACTGGGAGGAGCTGAAAGCACGCGAGCGCGGACCTGCGCGAGTGCTCGACGGCGTGGCGATGGCGCTTCCGGCGCTGTCGCGGGCGGTCAAGCTGCAGAACAGGGCGGCGCGGGTCGGGTTTGACTGGCCCGGTGCGGGCGATGTGCTGGCCAAGATCACCGAGGAGGCCGCCGAGGTCGTCGAGGCGCGCGACACCCTGAGCGAGGTCGAGCTGACGGAGGAAATGGGCGATCTGCTCTTCGTCATGGCCAATCTCGCGCGGCACCTGAAGGTCGATCCCGAGGCTGCGCTGCGGGCAGCAAACCAGAAATTCACCCGCCGCTTCAACCGGATCGAGGACTGGCTGGCCGAGGATGGCCGCAGCCCGACGGCGTCGGACCTTGCCGAGATGGATGCGCTGTGGGACCGGGCCAAGGCAGAAGAGAAGGCCGCAAAGTGAGCGCCAGGGGGTAGCTTTCCAGGCCGGCATTCCGCAGGTTATACGTCGATTTGCCCGGAGATTTCGGGAGATGAGACCGCGAAACCGACGGCACGCGCGCGGGGGTTAATCGCTCTGCAGGCAAATTTCCGGATACCCGGCAGATGCCCCGCTCTGCGCCCTCTCCCGTCTGCCGGTGCCAGCTGATTCTCACCTTCTCCGTTGTCTCCAACCGCAGTCCCGGCCTTGGCGATACAAGCTGGCACAGGGGCAGTTTTACGCTTAACGGCGCGCCGAGAAACATGTCTGTCAAGGATGACGAAGACGTCTTTGACGATAAGACCGGCGTTGAAAATGACCAGGCCCTGAGCCTTGTGACCAGCAGTGTAAGCCGGGGCAGCGCTCGCAAGGCGCCGAAAGCGTGATATCGAGCAGATCGGTAGCGACGACCATATTGTCCGGTCGGTCTGTGTCTTCACCAGGCCCATCGCCTCGGGCGCTTCACTCGCATTTGCGGATGGCGACTATATTTGCGAGATCAAAAACTCCGATCTTTACGATGGTAGCCCGGTCAGCTTGCTGCCCCCCCACGGATCGCGCCCTCTCGCAACGCGGCACGGGATTGGCTAAGCTTGCGTCAGATCCCGGATGCAGCGCAGGTCAAGCTCATGTCAGAACAGCAAAAGATCATCATCGACACCGATCCCGGCCAGGATGATGCGGTCGCGCTTCTGCTTGCGCTGGCCAGCCCCGAGGCGCTGCAGGTGCTTGGCGTGACCGTGGTCGCCGGCAATGTGCCGCTGTCGCTGACGGTGCGCAACGCGCTGAATATCGTCGGCCTCACGGGGCGGCGCGATGTTCCGGTCTTTGCCGGCTGCGACCGGCCCATGAACCGCGAGGGTGTCACCGCAGAAGAGGTCCATGGCGCAAGCGGGCTGGACGGGATCGACCTGGGCGAGCCAGAGCTGACCGTCAGCTCGCAACACGGCGTTGATTTCATTGTCGAAACGCTGCGTCGCGAAGAGGCCGGAACGGTAACACTCTGCACCCTCGGCCCGCTGACGAATATCGCCACCGCTTTCAGCCGCGCCCCGGATATCATCGCGCGGGTCCGCCGGATCGTGCTGATGGGCGGCGCTCTGTTCGAAGGCGGCAATATCACCCCGGCGGCCGAGTTTAATATCTATGTCGACCCCGAGGCTGCGGATATCGTCTTCCGCTCCGGCGTCGATCTGGTGGTGCTGCCGCTTGATGTCACCCATAAGGCGCTGACCTCGCGCGCCTGGGTGAATGGTCTGCGCGCGCTTGGCACCCGCGCCGGAGACGCGGTCGCCGCCTGGACCGATTTCTTTGAACGCTACGACACCGCGAAATATGGCACCGACGGCGCGCCGCTGCATGACCCTTGCGTGATCGCCTTCATGCTGCGCCCCGAGCTCTTTTCCGGTCGCTTCATCAATGTCGCGATCGAGACGAAATCCGAACTTACGCTTGGCATGACGGTGGCCGACTGGTGGGGCGTCACAAAACGGGCGCCCAACGCGCTTTTCATCGGATCGGTCGACCGCGACGGCTTTTACGCCTTGCTGACCGAACGCATCGCGCGGCTGTAAATCAGTTTGGGGGCCGTCAGGTTTCGGGCAGCATCACCGAAAACACCGAGCCCCTGCCCTTTTCGCTCTCGATCTTCAGCCAGCCGCGATGGCGGTTGATGATATGTTTGACGATGGCGAGCCCCAGTCCGGTGCCGCCTTCAGCCCTCGAACGATGGGCATCGACCCGGTAAAACCGCTCGGTCAGGCGCGGCAGGTGGATCGGGTCGATCCCGTCGCCCTGATCGGCCACATCCACCCGGATCGCCGGCCCGCGCGAGGTGGTCTCGCGCGTGATGGTCACCGTCACCGGCTTGTCGCGCGCCCCGTATTTCACCGCGTTTTCCATGAGGTTCAGGAAGACCTGGGTCAGCTGGTCGGCATCTCCCGGCACCATGACCCGCCCGTCGATCCCCTCGAACCGGATCGTACAGCCATGCGCCTCGGCCACCTGGCGCACCGAGGCCGCAGCCGAGCGCAGAATTCCGGGCAGATCAATGGTTTCGCGCGGCCGCACCCGTTCTTCAGCCTCGACCCGGCTCAGATGCAGAAGATCGCGCACCAGCCGGTTCATCCGCCCGGCCTCGCGCGACATGATGCCGAGGAAACGGTCGCGCGCCACCGGGTCATCCTTCGCCGCCGATTGCAGCGTTTCGATAAAGCCCATCATCGCTGTCAGCGGCGTGCGCAGCTCGTGGCTGACATTGGCGACAAATTCGCGGCGGATCGCCTCGTTCTGCGCCTCCGAGGTCACATCCTGCATCACGCAGATCACCTGCGGCGGATCGGCGGCGGGCAGGCCCGAGACCTTGACCCGGTATTGCGCATCATCGGGCAGGCGCAAAAGGATGCGCCGTTGTGCCCCATCCCGCCGCGTGCCTGAAACCGCATCCAGCAGCTCCGGGCCGCGCAGTGAAAGCGCCAGGTTGCGGCCCCGCGCCTTTTCGCCCAAAATCGCCAGCGCCGGCACATTGGCCGCGCGGACCGTGTCGCGGTCGTCCAGCGTGAAGGCCGGCAATGGCAGCCCATCCAGCAATTGCTCGACCAGCCCTGGCTGTGCCTCGCCGTCCTCGTCCGACATCACGCGTGCCCCACCGGTTTCAGTCCGGCGCGGAAGCGGCGCGCATTGGCCTGATAGCCCTCGGCCGAGAGGATCAGCCGGGCTTGCGCGGCCTCATCCAGCACGCGCACCACCTTGCCGGGGCTGCCCATGACAAGGCTGTAATCGGGGATGACCTTGCCTTCGGTGATCAGGGCGCAGGCGCCGATCAGACAGCCTTTACCGATCCTTGCCCCGTTCAGCACCGTCGCCCCCATCCCGATCAGCGAGCCCTCACCGATCTCGCAGCCATGCAGCATCGCCTTATGGCCGATGGTGCAATTGGTGCCGATCACCAGCGGATAGCCCATATCGGTATGGAGCACCGCATGTTCCTGGATATTCGAGCCCGCGCCCACATCAATCAACTCATTATCGCCGCGCAGCACAGCGCCGAACCAGACATTCGCCCCCGGCCCCAACCGCACCTTGCCGATCAGTTCGGCCGAGGGCGCAACCCAGGCTTCCGCATCAATTTCAGGCGCGAGTCCATCGAGTTCCCAGATCATCTTGCGGCAAACTCCTCATTGAGACCGCGCACAAAGCCGGCCAGATCGGGCTGTCTCTCCCGTTTCAGCCGCTCCGCGGTGATGATGGCGCGCAGCCGCTCGAAACATTTATCCTGGTCGTCATTGACCAGCACGTAATCATATTCGGCCCAATGGCTGATCTCATCGCGACTTTTCGCCATCCGGCCTGCGATCACGTCTTCGCTGTCCTGACCCCGCCCACGCAGCCGGCGGTCGAGTTCCGCAATCGAGGGCGGCAGGATGAAAACCGATACCGCGTCGCGCCCTAGGGCCGAATTGCGGATCTGCTGGCCGCCCTGCCAGTCGACATCGAACAGGGTATCGCGGCCCTCGGCCATCGCGGCCTCGACCGGCGCGCGCGGGCTGCCGTAGAAATTGCCGAAGACCTCGGCATGTTCCAGCATCCCCCCCTGATCCACGATGGCGCGAAAGCCGTCATGGTCATGGAACCAGTAATGGATGCCATGTTCCTCGCCGGGCCGCGCTTTACGCGTGGTGGCCGAGACCGAGAATTTCAGCGTCGGATCCCAGTCCATCAGCCGCCGCGCCATGGTGGATTTGCCTGCGCCCGAGGGGGAGGAAAGGATCAGAAGAAGCCCGCGCCGCGCCAAATTACCACTCCCCGTTATTCGACATTCTGCACCTGTTCGCGCATCTGGTCGATCACCGTCTTCAGGTCAAGCCCGATCCGGGTCAGGTCGATATCCTGAGACTTTGACAAAAGCGTATTGGCCTCACGCAGGAATTCCTGCATCAGGAAGTCGAATTTACGACCGACCGGCGCCTGATCGGCCAGCAAGGCCCGGGCCGCCGCGACATGGGCGGTAAGACGGTCGATCTCTTCGGTGATATCGGCTTTCACCGCCATCAGCGCGAGTTCCTGCGCGAGGCGGGTTTCATCAAGGCCATCGACATTCCTGCCGACCCTCGCAAGCGCCTCGCCAAGTGCCTCGCGGGCTTTCGGGCGGCGGGCCTCTGCGGCGGATTTCGCCGCCGTGACAAGGTCGGTAATCCCGCCCAGCTGCGCCGCGATCACGCTGTTCAGGGCCTGGCCCTCCGCCGCGCGCGAGACATTGAAAGCCTCGATCAGCGCCGGCAGATCGGCGAGAATCGCTGCAGCAAGCGGCGCGGTATCCTCATCGGTGCCCGAGGTCTCGATCACACCGCGCATCGCCATCAGATCGCCGGCCGTCAGTGGCGTCAGCAGCAGATCGGCCGCAGTCGCCCGTGCCGTCACCTCGCCCGCAAGCCGCAACAGCACATCCAGCACCTCCGTGTTCAGGCGCGGACCCGCCTGGGCGCCTTCGTCCCGGCTCAGCCGCAAGGACAGGCTGACATTGCCACGCCCGAGCGCCTTTTGCAGCGCGGCGCGCAACCCCGCCTCGAGCCCGTCAATCCAGTCCGGCACCCGGAGCCGCAGATCAAGCCCTTTGCCATTGACCGAGCGCAGATCCCAGGCCCATGAAAATCCCGCAGCCTGACCACGTCCGGCCGCAAATCCCGTCATTGAAATTGTCAAAATAATCTCCCATCAGCCCGGTTGGCCCGGACCGTTCAGGTTCCCATAACAGCTCTTTACCATT
Source organism: Pseudomonas sp. GX19020 (assembly GCF_023371075.1). NCBI lineage: Bacteria > Pseudomonadati > Pseudomonadota > Gammaproteobacteria > Pseudomonadales > Pseudomonadaceae > Pseudomonas > Pseudomonas sp. GX19020. The sequence continues at coordinate 251,668 of NZ_JAMCCR010000001.1, read as the reverse complement.
TTAAGAGATTTCCATGCAAACCCGGTAGATTTTGTTCTAAAATATACCTGACGATACAACATCACTGCGACGGCTGGCTCCACCGGTCTCGCGTATCGGGGTACAGGGGCGCGGGGGCGTTACAGGTTACGTTACAGGCACACAGGCGACCGGGTCCGCCCGGCCTTTGTTGCAGGAGGCGGGTTTGACACAGGATTTCTTCACCCTCGGACTTGCACGGCGCGACCCGGCTGAAGAGGCACACTTTATCAGCCTGCAAAGGGTGCGCGGCTATTGGGAAGGGCTGATCGGGCCGGGCGGCGCGCTTCCGGAGCCAGCGGCGCTGGACCCGCGCGGGCTTTTGCCGGCGCTGGAAGATGTCTTCCTGGCCGAGCGGATCGGCGAAGGGCTTTTGCGACTGAGAATCGCCGGGCGGCGGGTCTCTGCTCCGGCCGGGGTCGATATGCAGGGCCTGCCGCTTTCGGCGATGTTCCTGCCCGAGGCACGGCCGGCACTGACCCATACGGCGGAACGGGTCTGCAATCATAATTCCCTCGTGACGATGGAATTGAAGGCGGAAGGCGGCCCTGGTCGCCCGGCGCTGACGGCACGGCTTTTGCTCCTGCCGCTGGCAGTACCGTTGCGGGGCCAGCCGACGGTACTCGGATGCCTCTCGACCCTGGGTGAGATCGGCCGTGCGCCGCGTCGGTTCATGGTTGCAGGCGCGGTGGAAGAGCGGCTGGGCCAGCGGATCAAATCGGCCTCCGCCAGGCCGGTGCATTCAGTCACCCTGCCGGATTTTGGCCAGGCCGCTTTGCCGCAGGCCCCGAACAGCCAGCCGGAAGAGCGGGTCCCGGATTACATCTTCGCGGAAAGACCTGCCGATTTTACGGTGCCCGACCTCGGGGATGCTGCGGGTGGCGACGGGCAGGCGACAGAACCTCCGGCACGGCCAAAGCTGCGCCTGGTGCATTCGTCAGACTGAAACATGCGGGCAATAACGGGGCAGCGCCTGGCACCCTGCCCGGCCGTCAGCCCGCCGCAGGGGTTTCGCGCTGATCCAGTTGCAGGCTCATGAAGTGCAGATCGAGCCAGCGGCCGAATTTCTGCCCGACCTGGGGCATCACCACGCCTTCGCTGAAGCCGAGCTTGCGATGCAGCGCCAGCGAGGCGGTGTTTTCCGCCTCGATCCCGGCGATCATCACATGCAGGCCCTGCGCACGGGCACGGGTGATCAGCGCCTCCATCAGCGCATGAGCGAGGCCAAGACCGCGATAGGCGACGCCCACATAGACCGAATGTTCCACCGTAAGCCGATAGCCATCAAAGGCCCGCCAGGCGCCGTATGAGGCATAGCCGGTGACCCCGCCATCTTCGGCCTGCGCCACCAGCACCGGGTAGCCCCCCGCGCGCCGGGCCGCCATCCAGTCGATGCGATTGGCGGCATCCACCGTCGCTTCGTTCCAGATCGCGGTTGTATGGAGCACGGCGTGATTATAGATCTCCGCGATGCCCGCGGCGTCATGGTCAAGGGCATCGCGGATCTGCATCATTTCACCATTTTGCGGATATAGGTCCAGGTGGGTACAATCGCATTGCGCGCCACCGAAAATGCCTCGGCATCGCCCAGATATTCAAACCCCGCATTGGTCAGCACGCGGGCCGATCCGGGATTGTCCTGGAACACTTCGGCGAAATAGGTGCTGTCTTCCAGAGGGTTGGCTGCAACCAGCGCCCGCACCGCCTCGGAGGCGATGCCGGTATTCCAGAATACCGGCGCGACCCAATAGGCGACCTCGGACTGGCCGGAGCGGCCTGCCTTCACCTCCATGGGTTTAAGGCTGATCACCCCGAGAAGTTCGGACAGACCATGTGCGGCCCCGTCCATCACCCAGACCGAACCCGGCCGGTCATGGTTCATCGACCGGTTGACATAGGCCTCTGCGGCGCCGGGCGGGAATGGGTGCGGGATGTTCTGCGTCGCATCGGCCACGCGTTTATCGCCGGCGTAATGCGCGATCAGACCGGCGTCAGAGGCCCGGACCGGGCGCAGGATAAAGCGCCCCGCCGCGATCTGCAGGTCACTGACCCCTTCCACTGAAGCAGCTGCCGCAGCGATTCCCTTACCGGCGCCGTAAGGCCCCGGGCTGCGGATCGTCTCGAATTCCATGGCTTCCCTCCTGCTCGAAGCTCATGTGGGTATCGGATCCTCGTTCTCCCATAGCCGCCCGGGCTTTTCCACGGCGGAAATGAGAAAAGGGACCGGCTTTTAGAGCCGATCCCTCCGATACATCTGATATGTAAAGGTTCGGCTTACTCGGCCGCCTCCGCAACGGGAAGCACCGAAATAAAAGTGCGGCCCTTGAGGCCCTTGCGGAATTTGACTGCGCCTTCGGCAACCGCATAGATCGTGTGGTCACGGCCCATGCCAACGCCTTCACCCGGGAAGAAGGTGGTGCCGCGCTGACGCACGATGATGTTGCCCGGAATGACAGCCTGGCCGCCATAGAGTTTCACACCAAGGCGACGACCAGCCGAGTCGCGACCGTTGCGGGACGAACCGCCTGCTTTTTTCTGTGCCATGGGGGATTACTCCTCTGCAGCAGCGGCCTTGCGGGCGCGCTTCGGTTTCTCGGCAGCTTCCGGAGCAGCCTTGGCAGCACCCGGGGCTTCATGAGCGGTGCGGCGCGCATCAGCGGTACCGGTCGCAGCTTTGACGCCCGACTTGTCAGCGCCAGCGGCGAGAACTTCGGTCACGCGAACCAGCGTCAGGTGCTGACGGTGGCCTTTGGTGCGCTGCGACGAATGCTTCCGGCGGCGCTTGACGAAGTGGATGGTTTTCGGGCCTTTGATCTGATCGATCACTTCGGCCTGCACAGCGGCGCCGGCCACGAAGGGCACGCCGACGGTGCTGTCCACCATCAGGATTTCGTTGAACTGGATTTTTTCACCAGCGACGGCATCAAGCTTTTCCACGCGCAGAACGTCACCCGCCTGCACTTTGTATTGCTTGCCGCCTGTTTTCAGGACCGCAAAGGTCATAATCTGTCTTCCTTCATTGCCCGCGTCCTGTGGCCCCTCTGACCCTTTACCGGGTCTTTGGTGTTCATGGGTTCCCCCGCCTTCGGACAGCGCATCCGTCACCGGATGATGTTCAAAAAGAATCCGCCCCTGGATTCGCGCCCTGGGGAAGATGTGCGCTTATGATCTGCATCAGGCATCGCGTCAAGCCATTCAGCGGGCCCGGCCCGGGCCCGACAGGTTTGCTTCCGTCCCCTGCCCGTCCCAAATCGGTATGTTCAGATCCGCGCGCCGCGCAGCACCTGCCCCGCTTCGTGGCCCAGCTCCTGCATCACCACCCGGAAGGTTTCACCATAAGCGGTGAACAGCGCCTGGTTCAGCGCCCTGCCGCTCTCGCTTTTGCTGAAAGCGAGGAACTGCTCCAGCTCGGCGTCACTGAGCGGTGCATAGGCCTCGGTCATGAAGGTCAGAAGCCAGGAGGTGGTGCTGGCCCGGATCTCGGCCTCCTGCGCCCAGACCTGGGCCATCCGGTCGGCTTCCGGCAAGCGTTGCTCCGGCGGCAGCGTGGCCGCGAGCGCCTCGTTGAACGCCGCCGCTCCGGTGAGACCCGAGGCGACATTGCCCTCGATCAGATCCGAAGCGTCAATCAGATTGCGGATCAGTCTGAGCCTTGGCGCACGCGCATCGCGCAGCTTGCCTGCAGCGACCTCGGCGGCCTCCTTGCTGTCCGGTTCCAGCAGCGTCTCGCGTGCCGCGATCTCGCGCGCCACAATGGCCTTGCCGGTCGGAGATGAAAAGAACGCAACCGCATCGGCCAGAACCTCAGGCCTGCCCGCCAGCGCCTCGCTCAGCGCCTGCGAGAATCGCGTCCGCAGGACGTCGGGCTGATAGATCCGCGCCACACTGGCCTGCCAGCGAAGACCTCCCCTGCCCCCGAGCAGGCCCTGATCGAGCCCCTCGCCATATACGTGCCCCTCGCGCGCGATCACCTCAAACAGCGCGCCGAGACCGAGGCTCTCCTCAAGAGCCGCCAGAGTCGCGCCCTGAGCGGCCGCGTCCCCTCCGCCAGGCTGGTCTGTCAGCGCCTGTCCGATGGGGGCCTGATCGATGGGCGCCTGTTCGGTGCCCGCCCCGTCACGCCCCTCGGCAAGCGCCGCAAAATCGGCGCCCGGCATGGGCAAGATCGCAATCAGCGCAGCGAAAGCTGCCGCATGCGGCCAGCTTCGGGACGGATAAGCCGCGCCCTGGTCCAGATGCCTGACCGCCAGACCTCGCCTTCCCTCATTGCGCTGCATCCCGCTTCTCCCGTTTGCCGGTTTCAGATGCAGCCTAAGCATGGCCAGGCCAGAGGCCAAGTGGGGGATCGCTCAAACCTGCGTGCGCGGCCCGCGCCGGGTCAGCAGACCCTGCGCGACGCAAAGACCGCCTGATCTTTCACAGGGCGCGCGCCATCCAACCCGGCCGCTGCCAATTTTCCGCCCTGAACATTCATCCCGAGAAAAATCCTGTCGAAACGGGCTTGCGCTTCCCGAAACACGAAGCTAAACCCCGCCTCCATAGACGACCCCCAGAAAGCGCGGAGAGGTGCCGGAGTGGTCGATCGGGGCGGTCTCGAAAACCGTTGTAGGTTTGCGCCTACCGTGGGTTCGAATCCCACCCTCTCCGCCACTTGGCATTTTCATTGCCCCCCCGAATCATTGCGTTCTAGCGTATAAGTCGCTGAACTTATGCCCTGATTTGCGTTGGTTGATTTCGTTCGCTTCGCTTCGATTGCGCTCGGTTCTGTTCATTTTGTGGTATGAACGGTGGTACGAGTTATGGGCTATTCCTAGGGAAAACTGACGAAGAACCTTGTGCGCACGCTAGGGCCCGGCAGGCATGCGGATGGTGGCGGGCTCTATCTTGTGGTCGATCCTTCAGGCGCGAGACGCCGGATTGTTCGCGTGACCGTTAAGGGGCAGCGCAACCGCGCTGGAAAGCCGCTGCGCACGGACTTCGGACTGGGCGGGGTGAATGTCGTGCCGCTGAACACAGCCCGGGATCGAGCGCTAGAGCATCAGCGACTGGCACGGCAAGGGCTGAACCCAAAGTTACACCGCGAGCAGGAGATCCTCTGCTTTGAGGATATCGCCCGGCAGGTTCACCTTGAACGCATGCCAACCTTGAAAAACCCCAAGCACGGCCAGCAATGGATTGACACGCTCGAAGACTATGCGTTTCCTAAGATCGGCCGGATACCTGTCTGCGATATCGGTCAGCGCGAGGTGATGCAGATCCTTTCACCAATCTGGACAATAAAACATGAAACGGCGCGACGCGTGGCTCAGCGGATCAAGACGGTACTCGATGTCGCGCAAGCGCATGGCTACCGTGAGGGCGAAAACCCGGTTTCTCTGGTCCAGAGCGCCCGCGTCCTGCCCCGTCTGAAAGACAAGGTCAAACATCACGACGCCATGGACTGGCGCGAGGTGCCCGCTTTCTATGCCAAACTGACCAAACAGAATGGCATGGCTGCCAAAGCGCTGATGTTCACCTGTCTGACCGGATGCCGCACAAGCGAAGTGCTACAAGCTGTCTGGGAGGAGTTCGATTCAAGGAGCGTCTCTGGGTTATCCCCGACGACCGCACCAAGACAGATACGATCCACCGCGTCCCCCTGACCGATCAGATGCTGGCAGTGCTGGAACCGCTCAAAGCGCTTCGTTCCAAAGTGGTGTTCGAGGGGCAGCGGCGGCACAAGCCATTGTCCAACATGTCGATGCTAATGCTGCCGCGCCGGATGGGCATCGACAATGTGACTGTGCACGGCTTCCGCTCTGCCTTCCGAGATTGGGTATCTGAGGAGGGTAATGTCTCGCGCGAGGTGGCAGAGCTGAGCCTTGGCCACAAGGTCGGCAATGAGGTTGAAAGGGCTTATGCGCGGTCAGATATGTTAGAAAAAGACGAGTGCTGATGGAAAGGTGGTGCGAGTATGTTGCCTCTTGAAGTTTGGGAGGATGGAAAAAGAGTGAAGCGCCCCCACCTGAGACACGGTGCATCGGATCACGATTACATCCTCTACCGAGCAGCCTATGAAGTTACGAAATGTCTCGAAAAATGGCTGAAGATTCCACTCGATTACAACCAGACATTCTTACCCGCATTATTGATGATAGATCTTTACGATGGGCCTGTCTGGATGCACGCCGATCAAGGACAAGAAATTGGAGATATACGCAAGGTCATCAAGGAAACACGCCGGGCAAGGCAATCAATTCAATCCGCGATTAACCTCGACAATAAGGGGGACAACGGCGCGTCAAAATTGGAACTGGACCGAGCCATCATCTGTATGAAGGGCCTCCCACCTCCAGTCAGTCTTTGGATTGAAAACGCAGCGTGCGACACTCTGGAGAGGTGGCTACGACTGTTATCACACATCCACGTATTATTTACTGAATACGCCAAAGACCGAAAAGGCCGATCCGGACATATCAGGGCACGGACAACCGCTATTGCAGTACGCGCAGTTTTTGAAGTGCACTCTGAAAATCCCATTTCATTGGGCATCACCGAACAGGTTCCAGAAGGAGAATATGGGAAGTGCGTTCAGGAGATTTTTTCCCGAGCGGGAATTCCAGTAAACTTTTACCGCTACGCGCGAATAGCCAAAAATCTCCCGCAGAACGACGAGCAACTAGCAGAGATCATAGCTGTCCTCCGAGAGCAATATTGCCCGGAACCGCCTACCCCAGTCAGCGCGATATTTTACGACGCTCGATATTCCCCTTCCGTATCTCTCATTAATAACCGGAAGATGTCTTAATGTGTCAGGTATCGACATCGACCACGGGGCTTCACTGGGTGAGAATTTTTGAAAAATTGTATTTTTTGTTCTGCAAGCGTGCTGGACATCTATCGCTTACCTTCGATTGCAGACCACACGCTAGGAAGCAATCTAATGTGACACAATCAGATAGAAGTATCTGATCCAAAAAGGATATACGACGACTGCGATGAAGAGCTGGACATGATCGCTGATCGCAACCGTCGCGCTCAATGGCGGCACAGGAATGTCGGGCCGACCTACCTGAAAATGGGGCGTCGCGCAACAAACATCGCTTTGCCGCGATAGCCACGCATTGCGAAGTGCAGTGCCATATCCTCGGCCACCTTGTCCAAGCGGTCGGGCGCGGTAATCAGTGTATATTGCCGCCCGAATTTCTGACTGAGCTTCTTTTCTTGCTCCTCATCCAGCATCGCCTCATCCAGCAGGGCGTCCATTTCCTCCCGCAATTCGCCGGCGTTCAGCTGCAAATCAGGCTTCCTCGCCTCATAGAACAGCGGAACCGTCGCACCATCACGCACCGACTGCGCGAAGTCATAGATCGAGACGTAATCACCAAACACTTCACGCGTGCGACTGGCCTCGCCTTGGATCAGCGGAGTTCCGGTAAAGCCGATGAAGGCCGCATTTGGCAGTGCGGCTCGCATATTGGCTGCAAGTTGGTCGTACTGGCTGCGGTGTGCCTCGTCTGTCATCACGATGATATCCGAGCGTTCTGACAAAACCGGCATCGGCTCTCTGTCCGCCGTGCTGAACTTCTGGATCAGGCAGAACACATAGCGTTCGTTGCCCGCCAGCAACTCTTTCAGATGCGCGCGGCTGCCCGCTTGCGCCTGATGAATATCCTTGGTCAATGCGCCCACAGAGGCGAATTGACCCGCAATCTGGTCGTCCAGTTCGGTTCGATCAGTCACAACGACGAAGGTGTAATTTCCACCCAATCGACGCAGCACCTTTTCCGCGAACATCACCATCGACAGGCTCTTGCCCGAACCTTGCGTGTGCCAGAACACACCCAGCTTGCCTTGGTTACTCTCAATATGCCGAACAGCATCAATGGCGCGGTTGACGCCTAGGACCTGATGATACTTGCCGACGATCTTGCGCAAGCCGCCCCGCGCTTCGTCGAACAGGACGAAACTCTCGATCAGATCGAGGAAACGGGCGGGCTCGCAGGTGGCGCGCAGCAGGGTTTCATGGCTAGGATCGTCCGGTCCTTCCTCTTCTAACCGTTTCCATGGCGCAAAGACATCATAGGGCGCATGTGCCGCCCCCGTCACCGCTTCCAGCCCGTTCGAGAGTATCACGAAGCCATTGGCAGGGAACAACTGCGGGATTGTGTCACGGTAGTCACGCAGATTATTGTCATAGGCATCGGCAAGCGGACAGGCGGGCCCCTTCCATTCTGCCAAGAGAAGCGGCAGGCCGTTGACATAACCGATGGTATCGGGCCGTCGGCGGTGCAGCACCCCGTCGATCCAAACCTGACTGGCGACAAGGAAGTGGTTGGCTGAAATATCCCGCCAGTCGATCACCCGCACCAGCAAGTCATCGAATTTCCCGTCATCACGGCGCACCTGAACCGGAACACCATTGCGGATGAGGGACAGCACCTCGCTACTGGCCACGACCGGCAGCAAAGCCGAGCGATCACGGGTCAGCTCAGTTTCAGCCTGCGCAAGTGCTTCAGCTGGCAAGCTCGGGTTGCCACCTTACACAAACCGAGCACATCTCTGTACGCAGCACCGCAGAAGGTTTCGGTCATCTTCGCACCGCTGCCTGCCGTTAGCTCTGCATCCTGGCCGCGCCAAAGCCGCACGATATTGCCGATGAATTCGATCTGATCCGGTGTGAAATCCCGCTGGGCGCGGCCGACCTGACGGAAGATTTGCCGAACGTCGATGAACAACACCTCATCGGCACGCGGCGTGTCCTTCTTCACCTTTTCGAGAAACCACAAGGTCACCGGCAGGGTAACGGTGAAGAACATGTTGGGCGAGGTGCTGACGATCACATCAACCGCCCCGCTTTCGATCAGCTTGCGGCGCAGATCGCGCTCTGACCCGCCAGCGTCTGAAGCAGAATTGGCCATGACAAAGCCCGCACGCCCGTTGTCTTTATGGACCCAACATTAGGTTGCTTCTCAGATCCAACCTAGCATGCGCGTATATGCGGCCGACGATCTAAAGGCGCGGTCTGGCGCCTGACGTGCGAGAGTCGAGCTGCTGCGTTCGCTGGCCGAAGTGCAGCTCAAAGCATTAAACGCCCTCCAGGAGCGCGACGAAGGCAAGGTCAAGGTCAGCGCACCGAGCTTGCCCCTCCTGACCGAACCCGATCCCGAGCCGGTCGTCATGTCACCTGGCACCCGAGGCACCGGGACAACCTTCTCCGATGTTCTGTCAGCGCTCCACAAAGAGCGCACCGCTGGAGCGTTATTTGTCGCACAGGCAGCTTGCTCTTCCTGCCTCGTCATTCCACCACCCCAGCCGGGCGGTGTTTCCTGAGAAGGTTTTACTTTTTCCTCGCTTGTCGACGTGTTCATAGAGGGTAACCCTGCATCCGGGGCCCATCTTGACCGAACCTATGTCATCGTTCCAGCGCCTGGAAAACACTTCGGTATATTGAAAACTATGTCCATTCGTGGTGCTTCTGTATCCGGGGTCATCGGCTGCAATAAGCATCATTCCTGAAGTCAAAACATATGACCGCCCTTTAAAATCCTTATGCTCGAATACCTGGCAGCCATTTTTCAGACCTGGCGTTGTTTCTGCATGCACAGGCAGAGACAGAAAAGATATTGTGGCTGCCACAATCCAGGGAAGTGATTTTATTTTTCCGATCACATCAGATCTCCGTTGTTTTAAAGTGACAATGTCGACATCGCTCCGGACGGCATCAGTACTTTGCGATTGACAGAGGGGATCTCAAAACCCAGCCACGCTGACCGGAAGCCGTCTCGACATAGCAATAGCCGTTCCGGCACAAGTTCGATTTCAGCATATGCAGAGGCTGTCCGACTGGAATAACCGTAATCACTTCGTCGTGTTTGCTTGGGCCTGACCGCAGGTTGAGCTTGTTCTGGGAAACGCCATAGCCGACAGAATCAATACGGTCTGGCAAGGGAACTGTAATGTCAGTAGTCCCATCTTTCAGGATCCAGCCTCGGATGCCTCCCGGTCCCTGAACCAGGCAGTATCCGTTCATGCAACTGGATATGTTCAGGAACACGAACTCACTTCCTTTGGGGAACTCACCAAGTTTCGTGTAGGACTTACCCGGCCCATTGCGAACAGCCAGAAGTTGCGTTGCTTCACCCCGAATGCCGGGCATGCTTCCGCCACGCCCCATAAGTTGACTCATTGACGCGGAAGGGAGACCTGCCACGACCGCGAGGATAAATATGGCCGCACATATTCCGCCAAATCGCATAAATTTTCCTCTCACATTTCTGACAGGGTGGTGTTTGGTCACCAGAATTCACCGCAATCTTCAAAAAACAAATGATGACGAAAGGGTTTTTTGCGCATCCGCAATGATTGCAATATAGGGAAATATTCAAAAATTACGGCATACATTTAATATTTTCTATCCGAAACGTGAATGGGGTCGACCCAGGGCGTGCAGCGATCATATGCGTTACAATGACGTCAACATGACATTTATCGCTGCTGATCCGATACCCCTGATTTATTTCCTCTATTGAGCTGATTTTTCGATCATTCAGGGCAGTTGAAATGTATCTGTCATCGAGGATTGTTTTAATGACCTTTGCACTGTCTCTGTATCCGGTGATGGCTGCCTTTGGCGGGGTATGCATGGCAAAAGTCAGGGCGATGACAACTATGGTTCTGACGAGGCTGAGTTGCGCGCCTTTCAAGCCCGGATTGGCATCTGCCACGCGGCCGCGACCGAAGCATGTCCGCCCATCCGGCAACCTTATTGCGTTATTTTGCGCAGGATCCGACATCCCGGACAGCCATGTCGGAAGATGGGCGCCGATACTGCAAGGCGTTGGCAGAGGGCAGGTGGAATAATTCAAGCTCATATGCCTCTCAGCGACGGGATGTCCTTTCCGGATCATTGCGGCCCCAGCCGGGAAAGCATCCACCAAATGGTGGATGTGGCTGAAAATATTTCCTCTAAAATCTGCCGTTGGTTGGATAATTACGCTTTAGGAGTTCCCATGAAGACCCGGTCCATCTTATATGTTGCGCGCGCCCTGACGTCCTGCCTGTTTGCCAGCCACCTTATGACGACAACGGCCGGTGCGCAGGAGCTGCCACAGTTGCTGGACTTCTTTTCCATCGCGACTCCGACCGAAAAGACACCCCAGATCGACAATTATGACGAGACCTGGATGATCACCGGCCCGGTATCTGATTCGCTCACGAAAGCGACCGAGGGCGAGAACTGGAAGCTTCTCGAGGGGCGGATCATCTATGCCTATTACCGCTTCGCGCCGGGCGACAGCGCACTGCAGATCACCCGCAGCTTTGAGGCGGCGGCGAAGGATGCCGATTATGACGTGGTCTTCTCTTGCAACTCCGAACGTGGCGACTGCTTTACCAGCGGCGACAAGGTGCCGGGGCTCTATGTCGGACTGTTGCTTGATAAGCCGAACAATATGCCCGCGCTGGATGCGCTTGACATGCAGATCGTGCGCAATCTCTTTCAGACAGGCGGCGCTCGGTTGCTCTATCTGACGAAAGGCACCGGCGAAAATGTCATCCATATGCAGGTGGCGCTTGCCGATACCCCGGAAAAGGGGGTCATGGCGATCACCAAGACCGTAATCACCGGGGATGAGCCGGGGCTGACCGGCGCCACTTCGATGCGCGACAAGCTGGTCGCCGGGGAAAACGTTACGCTCGACAATCTGCTGTTCGATACGGACAGCGCCATCCTGTTGCCGCCATCGCGCGAACAGGTTTTCGAGATTGCCATGATGCTGCGTGATGATCCTGCACTGAAGCTGGAGATCATCGGCCATACCGACAGCGATGGCGGGCGGCCACATAACCAGGGACTGTCAGAAAGACGTGCAGCGGCTGTGGTCGATGCGCTGGTCAATGGCTTTGACATCGAAGCCGAGCGACTGACCTCCTCCGGGCGGGGCATGGATGAGCCTGTGGCAAGCAATGCGACCTCCGCCGGAAAAGCCAAAAATCGCCGTGTAGAGCTGAGGTTGCGCTGATGAGCCGGACCATAGCCCTGCTTCGGAACCATGCGCGAGCCTGGACAAAGGCCGCAGCACTTGCCGTCGCCGCTTTTTCTGTCACGCCTGATCGTGCCGAGGCGGTCATGATCTATTTCTATTCCGAGAACCATTGCCGGGGAAAGGTGCGTCTGACCACCCAGTTCCGGGCGGTGAACGGGATCCGCGGCCATGGCCTTGGCAATCTGAATGATGAATTCCGCTCGGTGAAATTCGTGACGGATTACCCGGAAAAGGCCGATATCGCCGGCGGTTATCTTGCCGTTTACGATGACCCGGAAGGCCGCCCTTCCGTCGATGACGAGGCCCATATCTGGATCAAAGATATCCGGCTTTTCCCGCCCGGCGGATTTTGCGTCGGCACATTCGAGAACAACCTCAATGGCGCAGTCAAAGTTGAATACAGGCGCAAGAATGGGCTCGACGGCAAGGTTTCCTACTTTGTGATGGAATGCAGGGACAGCTGCCGGGAAAGCGTCGATCCTCCGACCGAGAACAACGGCGCGCCGCCCCGAAAAGAACTGAAGCTGAGAGACTGGCCGCGGTTTGAGGATCGCGTTTTCAAAGGTGGCAATTTCCCGAAACCCTGAGCTGCCCCCGTTTTGTCTGACCACCGGCAGCGTTCGATTTTTCTTGCCAGAAAGCAGAGCCCAGGGATCAATATGGCGGGTCTGACCAGGATTTTGCCATATGGACTTACATATTTCCCCGGAACGCCTTTCTGCTCTGATTGCCAGAATCTATGACTGTGCCCTTGATCCATCCCTCTGGCCGGATGCGATGGGCGCGATTTGTGACGAGCTTGATCTTCGCACCGGTGTTGTCAGTCTGATTGATCTGGGAACGGGCCAGCCCCTGCTGGCCTCTGCCACCGGGTTTGATCCCGCCTGGCTCGGGCGGCTGCACGAATTCTCGGACGGGCTGGTTTCGCTTTGGGGCGGTGAAGCCGTTGTGCGGAACATGCCGCTTGAGGAACCGGCGGTGCTCTCGGCGGTCAATCCGGTTGCGATTTCGGAGGAGAGCGCTGATCCCTTTCATCTCGGTTTCAATCAGCCTCAGGGTTTTGTCGATGCCATTGCCGTGGGGCTGACACGCGATGAGACCATGCTCGGAACCATCGGCTTCAATCGTCATGAAAGCCACGGCCTGGTCGGCCCGCGCGAGATCGCGATCATGCGGCTCCTTGTGCCGCATCTGCAACGCGCGATAGCCGTGAGCCGCGTGCTGGAAATGCAGCAAATCCGTCAGACCAATCTGGAAACCGCACTGCACGCGCTCCGTGTTCCTCTCTTTATGATCGACAGTGATCTGCATCTGCATTTCCACAATAGTGCGGCGGAAAAGGTTGTCGCAGATAGCGGCATCCTCAGGGTGGTCAATGGCACGCTTATATTGACGGACCCGGAAGCGCAGCGCCGGGTCAGAAAAGCGCTGCTTTCGGTCGGCGCATGCGACGATCCCGCAAAGGCCAGCCCCTTTGGCACGGCCTTCACAGATGCTGAGAATGCGCCATGGGTCGCGCATGTCCTGCCGATCACGCACAGGGCGCGATCGGCAGGCGCGCAATACATGCTCTTCCTCGCGGGTCCGTCAATGCGTGAAGGGACGGCTGCGCTGGAAGCGCTCGCGTCTCTTTACGCACTTACAGGCGCAGAAACGCAGGTCTTGCAACGGCTTTGCACCGGTCAGTCTGCGAAGCAGATCGCTGAAGATCTTGGCATCGCGCTCAGCACCCTGAAAACCCACACATTGCGGATCTATGAGAAGACAGGGCTGCATCGCCAGGCAGAGTTGGTCGCGCTGACCCGTGGTGCGCTGGCCCCGGTCTGAACAGCACAATTCGGCCCATCGGAAGGTGATCGGGTCGTGCCCCCCGACCGGGCGACGCCGGCCAATGCCCCCGCGCAGCCTCGCCGACTGCCCGCGGTCAGGCGAGTGACGCAGTCCTAAAGCGCGGGCCAGAGAAGGCGCCTTGTTCAGTGCCATGTAACAGACACAGAAGCCTGACCTGCTCAGCGCAAATGCTTCGCCCCGACGCCACAGGTGATACCAGGTGGCCAACCAGCTCGCGATCAGCTTTATCACGGCGCGATGGCGCTAGACCCAGGTTTCGGCAGCGGTAACGGTGAAATCCGTTAGATATCCGGGCAGATGTCCGAGAAGTGCACTTGCCAGGAAGTATACCGACCTCATGCACTGCATTCTGGCGCAGAACGAAACAGGAAACTCCGCCCCGCTTTCCCCTGCGATCAGCGATCTTGCCAATCAGCTGGCCTATGCGCACCGCCACGACGCGCCATTCCAGTTTCTGATCGGCTTCCTTTGCGAAATACTGTTCAAGGCAGGAGCACAAAGGTAAGTGGGAGGACTGGAACCCCCGCTCCCGCGTACGAGCAGGGCAAGGTGCAGCGTTTTACGTAGCAAAATGCCCAGCAGCACGAAACCAGAGGCGCCTTGACAACAGGAATACAGCCAATATATCACTTAAAATCAGTTACATAACAATCTATGTTTCTGAAGTTGTGGCGGGACGTGCGGGATACGGATGAGCACTACGTCTACTCTATAGCCCTCTAAAAACGTAGCCGAAATTAGGCCGGAAGCCCCTAAATTGACGGCGGCTTCTGGCCTTCGGCTGCGCATTCCATACATGAATCTCCCCCTGTTCGGCACGCTGTCAGCTTCCAGCGACTCCGGGATGATTGGTCGCAGCAACCGTTCGCCGGGCATTCTTCGCACGATGAAAGAAGGATCGTGCGATGAAACCAATACCTGTCACCCAATGCACCATCTGCGGCTTCGTAAGATATTCCGTGGAAGCAACAAATGAGAGATGCCCGAAGGTCTATGACCGAAAGCGATGCGACGGCACCATGGGCGGGATGCTGCAAGACGGTGACTGGATCGTCTGCCGAGAATGCCTAGCCCAAGAAGGGCAGTCCTGTTCTCATTGCATGGACGTTGGCTGGCTTCCGACTCGTCTCCGCTAATTCTAAGGCGATCAGGATGTCACGGCATTCAGCTTTTCGTCCTTTCATCTCCTGATCCCGTCCTTGCGCCCGGCCGCCGCTCCGCTTTGGCCGGGCCGGTTGCTTGGTGGCTCTGCCCCCCTGGCGCGACACAAGGGATCACTGGCGCTCGACCGGGACGGTATCCCCAGCCTTCCGCGCGGATGCGTGTTTCTCACTCTCGCCCACGGCCTCGATCCGCTTGTGCAGGCCGGGTGATCCCCCTCCGTCCGGGTCGCCCATGCACCTTACACCCCCGGTCTCGCCGACGAGCATGCACGTCATGATGCGGCAGATCATGGCGCTGTTCGACGAATACCAGTCCAAGGAAAACGCCAAGCACGTCCTGCGCGCCTTGAAGGAGAATGCCCGGCAAGGCTTCTGGAACGGTTCGCTGCCGCCCATCGGCTACCGCGTGGTCGCAGCCGAGCAACGTGGTGCGAAGGTCAAGATGAAACTAGAAATCGACCGGCTGCACGCGGACACGATCCGGCTCATCTATCGTCTTGCCCTGGAGGGCGAAGGCTCATCGGGCCAGATGGGGGTCAAGGCCATCGTCAAATACCTCAACGGCAGGGGCATCTTCGCCCGCAACGGCGGGCGCTGGGGTATTGGGCAGGTCCACCGTGTCCTGACCCGGCGCACCTATATTGGCGAGCACCAGTTCAACAAGCGGTCCAAGGCCAAGGAGCTGAAGCCGGAGCAAGAGGTCATCACCGTTCAGGTGCCGGCGCGGGTCGTCATCGGGCCGACGCTGCTCACCGGCATCTGCTATTGCGGCAATTGCGGGGGAGCCATGACCATCCGCACCGGCAAGGGCGGCCGCTATCGCTACTATGCCTGCTCGATCAAGGCGCGGCAGGGCGAAACGGGCTGCAAGGGCCGTGCGATCCCCATGGACAAGCTCGACCGCATGGTGGTCAGCCACATCGAGAACCGCTTGCTCGATCCCGACCGGCTGGAGAAGCTGCTTGGGACCGTCCTCGGCCGCCGCGAGGATCAGGCCGACCGACGCCGGCAGCACATTGCCGAACTGGAGCGGCGGGCGGTCGAATCAGACATGCGCCTCAAGCGCCCCTATGACGCCATCGAGGCCGGCGTCGCCGATCTCGACGACCCGGCGCTCAAGGAGCGCATCGCCGGCCTCAAGGTCATCCGCGATCAGGCGCGAGCCGATGCCGACCGGGCTCAGGCGCTGCTCGACAGTCCCGGCCATAGCGCCATCACTCCGACGATGGTCCTCGGCTTTGCCCGCCGCGCACGCGAACGCATCCGGGGCAGCGAAGGGGGCTATCGGCGGGATCATCTGCGCGCCTTGGCGCAACGCGTCGAAGTCGCGGACGATGCGATTCGCATCATGGGATCGAAGAAGGAATTGTTGAGAACGCTTGTTGCTGGCCAAGTGCGGCAGTCGGCGGCGGTTGGCGTGCCCAGAAGCGGACTGAAGTGGCGGATGAGGTGGGATTCGAACCCACGGAGGGTTGCCCCTCGCTGGTTTTCAAGACCAGTGCCTTAAACCACTCGGCCACTCATCCGCATGCGCGTTTCAGGGGGGTCACCCCGAGGCGACGGTTGCCCGCCCGATCACGCAGGTCTTGCTTACTGACTGCTGAAACAATTTCCAAGCTGATAATGTGAACTCGGCCTCCGACCTTTTGCCTGACGGCGCCTCCCCCTGGCGCATCGCATGGGCGGGCAGCTGTGGACTGAAGGTGCGGCCATCACTCGAGGATAAGCAGATCCGGCAGGACGGCGTCAGGGCATCTGCACCTTTTATACTACTTAAGCATATGTATTTCATTATAAAATACACAGAACCCCAACCCCCTGCCAATCTCCGCCAATCGTGAAAGGCAGGGCCGCCTCGGCTCTTTCCATAATGGGGGGCTCTGGGTATACTGACGCGCAAAAGAGCAGACAGGCAAAGCAGACAGACATTCCCGCAAGCGGGGCGGCCGGCGACAGGACCGACCCGTTCCAGGTGCGGGATGAGGGATCCCCACTGGGTGGTGCCCGTTTTTCTGTGATCGCCTGAAAAACAATTTAAAAGCGCGGCATTCGAGACCGCGTATGGCGCGTATGAGGGCGGACATGAGCAGATGTGAACAGCCAGCCGATCCGGAGTTGAAGGCTCCCGTCGGTTTCCCGGCACTGCGTGGCGCAGGCCGGCCGGCCGGTGCGCCGGTAAAGGGCGGTCTGGCTGCAATGGGCCGGATTCGCACGGCCCTGCTTGCCACGGGCGCATTGCTGGCGCTTGCGGCCTGCGAGCCCGGGACCGGACCGTTCACATCTTCGCCCGGCGGAAGCGCGGCGACAGCATCCGCGTCGAATACCGCCAAACCGAAACGGTCAACCACGATCGTCGAGCGCGATGTCGAAGCGCCTCAGGTCTTCCAGGTCACCGAGGAGGCGCTCTGGGACGGGCGGCCGTCCCTGGGCGGCGTCTGGGTCGCCTCGCCGAATGTGACCGACCCCGAGCGGGTGATCATGCGCAATCAGGCCAATGGGAAATTCGTCATCGGCGCGCTTTTCAGGCGTGAGGCCGACAATCCCGGGCCGAAACTGCAGATCTCGTCAGATGCGGCTGATGCGCTCGGGCTCCTGGCCGGGCAACCGGCAAAGCTTTCAGTGACGGCCCTGCGGCGCGAAGAGACGCAGCAGACTGCGCCCGGTCAGCCGGTGCTCGACAGCAATGAAAGCCTCGCTGTCGCGAAGGCTCCGGTAACGACGGGTCCACTGGATGGTGGTGGCGTCACCTCGTCCGCCCTGCCCGCCGCCGGCGCAACTGCTGCTGCAGCCCCGGTACAGGCCGGCACCAAAAAGACCAAAAGCCAGCTGAAACGCGAGGCGGAAGAGGCCGCGAAACAGGCAGATGCGAGGCTTGCAGCCGCAGAAGCCACCGCTGCCGCAGGCGCCGGCACGACAGCGGGTGCGGTCGCGGCACAGCCTGCAGCCCAGGCTGCTCCCCCTGCCCCCGCGCCGGCCGCCACCAAAGGCCGGTCGATCCAGATCGGCTTCTTCTCGCAAGAGGCCAATGCCACCCGCGCCCAGGGCCAGCTTGCAAAGGCCGGTGTCACCGCCCAGATCCGCAAGGAAAGCTCGCAGGGCAAGGATTACTGGTCGGTCTTCACCAAAGGCGATTCTGCCACGCTGAAGAAAATCAAATCCGCCGGCTTTGCCGATGCCTATATGCTGAAATAGGATACAGATATGTCCCTGAGACGGCTTTTCTCTTCGCTCAAATACGCCATCGCGGCACTTGCAACCGCCCTGGTGCCGGCTCAGGCCTTTGAGACCCAGGCGCGTGCCGCCTGGGTGTATGATGTGACCACCCATACGGTCCTGCTGGACAAGAACGCGACCGAGCCGCTGCCGCCGGCCTCGATGTCAAAGCTGATGACCATCAATATGGTGTTCGAGGCGCTGAAATCGGGCCGGATGCAGATGACCGACACATTCTCGGTCTCGGAAAAGGCCTGGAAGATGGGCGGGTCGAAAATGTTCGTCAAACCCGATGACCGGCCCAGTATCGAAGACCTCCTGCACGGGATCATCATCAATTCCGGCAATGATGCCTGTGTGGTCGTGGCTGAAGGCATGGCGGGGTCCGAGGAGAATTTCTCGCGCCTGATGACCGAGCGCGCGCGCGAGCTGGGCATGGCGCAGTCACATTTCGCCAACTCTTCGGGATGGCCGGACCCGGGCCAGCGGATGAGTCTTCAGGATCTGGGCATCCTCGCGGTGCGGCTGATCGAAGAATTTCCCGAGTATTATCCGATGTTTGGCATGACGGGCTTTGTCTATAAAGACCGCGTGCCCTCGAACAGCGAGAACCGCAATCCGCTGCTGAGGATCAAGGGCGGCGACTGGAAGGCCGACGGACTGAAGACCGGTCACACCCAGGAGGCGGGCTTTGGCCTTGTCGGATCGGCAGTCCATGATGACGGGCGTCGCGTGGTCTTTGTGATCACCGGGCTTGAGACCGATGCGGCGCGCGCCCAGGAATCAGAGGCCATCGTCAACTGGGCCTTCCGCCAGTTCGCCGCGAAAACCGTGGTGAAACAGGGCAGCCGGGTTGCCGAGGCAGAGGTCTTCATGGGCGAGGCCGCGACCGTCGGGCTGACCCCGGCAAAGGACCTGACGCTGCTGGTGCCGACCATGGGCCAGACCAATATCAACGCCTCTGTGGTCTATAACGGGCCGATCCCCGCCCCGGTCGAAGCCGGCACCGAGCTTGCCGAGCTGATCATCCAGATCCCCGGCCTGCCCGATCACCATGTGCCGCTGGTGGCCGAGGCACCAGTCGCGAAAGCCGGTTTTGTGCGGCGCCTGACGGTAACCTCGGGCATCTTGTGGAACACCTATGTCGGGCCAGCGCCAGCGGCTGCGCCCGCTCCGGCCAGCTGAGGCCGAGTTGACGGGATTGTTCCTCTCCTTCGAAGGGATCGACGGATCCGGCAAAAGCACTCAGGCCCTGCGCCTTGCCGAGAGCCTGCGTGCCGAGGGCCGCAAGGTCACCCTGACCCGCGAACCCGGAGGCTCTCCGGGGGCCGAAGAAATCCGCCGCCTCGTGCTTGAGGGCGCCACCGACCGCTGGTCGGCCGAGACCGAGATCCTCCTCTTCACCGCCGCCCGCCGTGACCATGTTGAAAAGACCATCCGCCCGGCGCTTGCCCGCGGCGAGGTGGTGATCTGCGACCGGTTCGCCGACAGTACCCGCATTTTCCAGGGCCTGACCCGGGGCGATCTGACGGCAACTGTCGACCAGCTCCACGACCTGATGATCGGGATCGAACCCGACCTCACCCTGCTGATCGACCTCGCCCCCGAGACCGGCCTTGCCCGCGCCACCGCCCGCCAGGGCCATGAGATGCGGTTCGAGGATATGGGCCTCGCCTTCCAGACCGCCGCCCGTGACGGCTTTCTCACCCTCGCCCATGCCCATCCGGGCCGGTTCCGGGTGATCAGCGGTGATGCCTCCCCCGACCAGATCGCCGCGCGCATCCGCGAGACCGTGGCGCCGGAACTGCCCCCTTCCTCCTGACTGAGATATTCCGGGGGGCTTTGCGCGGACCTGACCGCGCAAAGCCGGGGCAATGCCCCCTCGCGCGGCATCCTGCCTGCAGCCCCTTTCCCCAGGCCCCCTGACATGCAATGAAAGCCCATGGCTGACGATCCTGATCTCCCGGAACCCGACCGCACCGAAGGCGCGCCCCATCCGCGCGAGACCGCCGCGGTGTTTGGCCAGCAGGCTGCCGAGGCCGGTTTCCTCGACGCCTGGAACCATGGCCGGCTGCATCACGCCTGGATGCTCACCGGCCCCAAAGGCGTCGGCAAGGCCACTCTGGCCTGGAAGATCGCCCGTTTCCTTCTGACCACCCCGGATCCCGGCACGGATGGCGGCCTTTTCGGCGCGCCTGAACCGCCCGCCTCGCTCGATACCGATCCCGAAAGCGCGGTCGCACGGCGGATGCGCGCCCTGGCCGAGCCGCGGCTTTTCCTCTTGCGCCGCGCCCCGAATGACAAACGCAACGCCATCTCTCAGGTGATCACTGTCGATGAGGTCCGGCGGATGAAGAGCTTCTTCGCGCTCTCCGCAGCCGATGGGGGCCGCCGCGTCGCCATTGTCGACAGCGTGGACGAGATGAACCCCAATGCCGCCAATGCGCTTTTGAAACTGTTGGAAGAGCCGCCTCCCGGCACCACTTTCCTTATGGTCTCGCATCAGCCGGCGCGGTTGTTGCCGACGATCCGCTCGCGCTGCCGCGAATTGCGCCTGACACCGCTGGCCCCCGATGCACTTTCCGATGCGCTGACCCAGGCCGGCGGCCTGGCCCAGCCGTATGAGATCGCGGCCCTGAGCGAACTCGCAGGCGGCTCGGCGGGCGAGGCCTTTCGCCTGACCAATCTCGAAGGGCTGGAAACCTATGCCGCGCTGGTGACATTGTTCTCCACCCTGCCGCGCCTTGACCGCCCGCGCGCGCTTGCGCTGAGCGAGGCCGCCGGTGCCCGGGGCCAGGGTGACCGGTTCGACCTCGTCCTGACCCAGATCGAGCTTTTCCTCTCGCGCCTCGCCCGCGCTGCCGCCAAACGCGAAACCCCGCCCGAGGCCGCGCCGGGCGAAGCCGCGCTCTTTGCCCGGCTCGCGCCCGGAACCGCTGCGGCCCGCCCCTGGGCCGAACTTGCGCAAAGCCTGACGCTCCGCGCCAGGCGCGGCAAGTCGGTCAACCTTGACCCTGCCGCCCTTCTCATGGATATCCTGCTGAGGATCGACGCCATGGCGGGAAGCCTCGCCTCCGGCTGACATGCCGGCCAGAACCGAGACCGGAACACGATGCCCCCCGAATTGCTGCCCGATACGCCCGCCGATATGCCCTCCCTGCCGCTGCTTGTTGACAGCCATTGCCATCTCGATTTCCCGGATTTCGAAGGGCAGACCGATGACCTGATCGCCCGTGCGGCCGCAGCCGGTGTCACGCGGATGGTGACGATCTGCACCAGGATCGCACGGCTGCCCCTCTGCCAGGGCCTGGCCGAGGCCCATCCCGGCGTATTCTACACCTATGGCGTCCACCCGCTGCATGTGACCGAGGAACCGGCAATCACCGCGCCGGAGCTGATCGCGCTGAGCCAGCATCCCAAATTCGTGGCACTGGGCGAAACCGGCCTCGATTTCCACTATACGCCCGAGACCCGCGACGCGCAGCTTGCCTCGCTCCAGGTCCATATCGAGGCGGCGCAGCTTTCTGGCCTGCCGCTGGTGATCCATTCCCGCGATGCCGATGAGGATATGGAGCGCCTGCTGACAGATGGTATGAAAGCCGCGCCCTTCAGCTGCGTGATGCATTGCTACACCTCCGGCGCAAGGCTGGCGGAAGTGGCGCTGGATCTGGGGTTTTATCTCTCGATGTCGGGGATCGCCGCTTTCCCCAAAAGCCAGGAGATCCGCGATATCTTCGCCCGCGCGCCGCTTGAGCGTGTGCTGGTCGAGACCGACAGCCCCTATCTCGCGCCGCCGCCCTATCGGGGCAAACGCAACGAGCCGGCCTATGTCGCCCATACCGCCCGTGTGGGCGCGGGTCTTTTCGGGCTGAGCGAGGCCGAATTTGCCCGCGCCACCAGCGCGAATTTCGACCGGCTGTTTTCCCGGGCCGCTGCGTTCGGGGCTTTGCAGGGTGAAAGCCGCGCACCTGACCGGGTCCTGTCGTCAGCCAGTGCCGTGTCGGTGACCGGAGGCCAGCCATGAGCGTCCTGCGCTTTACCATTCTCGGCTGTGGCTCTTCCGGTGGCGTGCCGCGGATCGGCAATAACTGGGGCGATTGTGACCCGTCCAATCCCAAAAACCGGCGTCGCCGGTGTTCCATGCTGGTCGAACGGATCAGTGCCGGGGGCACCACCCGTGTGCTGATCGATACCGGCCCGGATATGCGCGATCAGCTGCTGGATGCCGGCATCGGCACGCTGGATGCGGTGATCTATACCCATTCCCATGCCGATCACGTCCATGGGCTGGATGACCTGCGCCAGATCGTTCTGAACATGCAGCGTCGGTTGCCGGTCTGGGCCGATGGCCCGACCCAGGAGGCGCTGTTTTCGCGCTTTGCCTATGCTTTCATCCAGGCCGCCGGCAGCAGCTATCCGCCGATCCTCGAGATGAACACGATCGACGGCGCCGTCGTGATCGAAGGCGCGGGCGGCGCGATCGAATTCATTCCCTTCCTCGCCGAACATGGCACCATCGATGCGCTCGGTTTCCGGATCGGTCCGCTGGCCTATCTGCCCGATGCCGTCGCCCTGCCCGATGCAGCATGGGAGCATTTGCAGGGGCTTGACTGCTGGGTGGTCGATGCGCTGCGCCGCAAACCGCATCCGACCCATGCCCATCTGGCGATGACGCTGGACTGGATTTCCCGCGCGGCGCCGAAGCGGGCAGTTCTGACCAATATGCATCTCGACCTGGATTATGACACGCTATGTGGCGAATTGCCCCGGCATATCCGCCCCGCCTTTGACGGCATGGTCATAGAATACGACATCCCGGGCTGAGGCCCAGCAAGAGTAGCTGCCATGTCCGCGCTGTTAGACGTTATCCTGCCGGTATTCCTCGTCATCGGGTTCGGCTGGCTGGCGGCAAGAACGGGCAAGTTCAGCGAAAGCCATGTCGACGGGCTGATGAAATTCGCCCAGAGCTATGCACTGCCCTGTGTGCTGTTTCGTGGCGTGGCCGGGCTGGATCTGTCGCTCGCCTATGATCCGGGAATGATGCTCTCTTTTTATATCGGGGCGTTTTCGGGCTTTGCGATCTGCTTTGCCGGGGCGCTGTGGCTGTTCCACCGGCCGCTGACCGATTCCATCGCCATCGGCTTTGCGGGGATGTTCTCGAACTCGCTGCTTCTCGGCCTGCCGATCACCGAACGCGCCTTTGGGACCGAAGCGCTGGCGGGGAATTTCGCGATCATCTCGGTGCATTCGCCGCTGTTTTACGGGCTGGGGATCTCGCTGATGGATTGGGCGCGCTCGCGCGGACAGGGTCTCTCGGCTTTTCGACTGTCACGCCAGATCGCGGGCGCGATTCTGCATCAGCCGCTGGTGCTGGCGATCATTTCAGGCTTTGCGGTCAATCTGAGCGGGGTCGCCCTGCCCGGTCCGGTCTGGTCGGCGGTGGATATGCTGGCGCTGGCGGCGCTGCCGGCGGCGTTGTTCGGGCTGGGCGGCGTCCTGTTTCGCTACCGGCCCGAAGGGGATCGCTGGACGATTGTGTGGATTTGCGTCACGTCGCTGGTGATCCATCCGGCCATCGCCTGGGGGATCGGGCGCGGGATCTTCGGGATCAGCGATGCGGCTTTGCGCTCGATGATCCTGACAGCAGCCATGGCGCCTGGCGCCAATGCCTATCTTTTCGCGCATATGTATGGCGTGGCCAAACGGGTGAATGCTTCGGCGGTGCTGTTTGGCACTGCATTCTCAATCCTCTCGGTCTGGCTCTGGCTGCAGATCCTGCCCTGACGCGGTGCGCCGGAGTTTTAAGTAAAACTCCGGCCCGATTTCTTTCTGAAGAAATCGGCGGCGCGTTCAGCTCCCTGTGACGCCGCGCATGGCGTCGGAACGGCGGCGCAGCACCTCGATCGTGGTCAGGAGCGCGATGGAAATCACCACGAGGATCGTTGCCACGGCAAGGATCGCGGGCGAGATCGCTTCGCGGATGCCGTTCCACATCTGGCGCGGAATGGTCTGCTGTTCCGGGCCCGCGATCAGCAGGACAGCCACCACCTCGTCGAACGAGGTGACGAAGGCGAACAGCGCGCCCGAGATCACACCGGGTAGGATCAGCGGCATGATCACCTTGAAAAACGTGGTTCGCGGGTTTGCGCCAAGGCTTGCGGCTGCTCGGATCAGCGATTGGTCAAAGCCCGACAGCGTTGCGGTCACAGTGATGATCACGAAGGGAATGCCAAGGGCTGCATGGGCGAGGATCACGCCGGTATAGGTCGAGGTCAGCCGCCAGGGCTGCTCTTCGGTGCCGCAGGTCACGCCGATGACCGAACAGGGGTTCGAATAGAAAAAGAACATCCCCGTGGCGACGATGATGATCGGGACGATCATCGGCGAGATCAGCACCGCCATGATCAGCCGGCGATAGGGCATTTCGGGGCGCGACAGGCCAAGAGCTGCGAGCGTGCCCAGCACGGTCGAGAGAATTGTCGCCCAGAAGCCGATGATCACCGAGTTTTTCGCCGCTTTTACCCAGACCGAATTCTGCCACATATCCGACCACCAGGCCGCGCCGGTGGCGCCGGTGCTCTGCATGCCCTTGACCACCAGCTCGTCATACCAGCGCAGGGAATAGCCCTCCGGATCGAAGCTCAGCATCTTTGAGGTAAAGGTGAAATAGGGCTCTGCATTGAAAGAGAGCGGCATGATGACAAGGATCGGCGCGATCAGGAAGATGAAGATCAGCGTGCAGATCACGATATAGGCGTAATACCAGGCGCGCTCGAGCGGGTCGGCATAGGTCGGAAGGGCCATGGCTGTCTCCTGACAGGTGGTGTCTTTTCTGGCTGCCGCGGGGAGAAAGACGCCGGGGGCGCTTCGCCCCCCGGACCCCCAGAGGATATTTAAGGACAGATGAAAGGAGCCTGACTTTTGCCCCTTTCATCGGAGTGACGTCAGCCGAGCTTGAGCTTGTCGATGCCGATCAGGCGGTCATAGAGCCAGTAGAGAAGCAGCACGCCGGCGAGCAGCATGGCGGCGAGGGCTGCGGCCTGGCTCCAGTTCGATTTGGTCATATGGAACTGGATCTGGTTCGAGAAGAGCTGACCATCGGCGCCGCCGACCAGGGCGGGCGTGATGTAATAGCCGACCGCCAGAATGAAGACGAGAAGCACGCCTGCCCCGATCCCCGGCAGGGTCTGCGGCAGATAGATCCGGCGGAAAGTGGTCCAGGAGGTGGCGCCGAGCGAGCGTGCGGCACGGGCATAGCTGGGCGGGATCACCCGCATCACCGAATAGAGCGGCAGCACCATGAAGGGCAGCAGGATATGCACCATCACAATGATCGTGCCAGTCTGATTATAGATCAGCGCGAGCCGCCCGCTGTCATCGATCACGCCCATCGTGACCAGCAGGGAATTGATCACCCCCTGGCCCTGCAACAGCACGATCCAGGATGTCGTCCGCACCAGAAGCGAGGTCCAGAATGGCAGCAGCACAAGGATCATCAGCAGATTGGCCTTTGCCATCGGCAGCGTCGCCAGCATATGGGCGATCGGGAAGGCCAGCAGCAGGCAGATGCCGGTGATCACCGCCGAGAGCAGGAAGGTCCGGACATAGAGCCAGATATAGACACGGTTCACCTCGGCCACGCGTTCGATACCGCCATCCGCGGAGCGCTGCATATCGATGCCGGAGAGGTAGAAATCGGTGGTCCAGGGTGAAGCCGCCTCCCGCATCGCGACCCACAACAGCGGCTCACCCCATTTCCTGTCCTGTTCCAGCAGAGCCTCGCGGTAAGGCGGCTGCAGATCATCCGCCCCGCGCGCGGCAGAGGTGATCAGCGAGCGTGTCCCGGGGACGGAATAGTTGATCCGGGTGCCCGCCTCACCGGCAAGGCGGTTTTCTTTCATAAAAAGCAGGTCGGAGGCGAGTGCGGCATAGGCGGCCTCATCGGGTTCCTTACCCGCCGGGTTGGCGGCGAACCAGGCCCCGAGCGCGGGCGAGGCCTTGGAGAACCCGTCATGATAGAAGGAGCGTTGCAGCATCTGCCCGATCGGCAGCGCGAAGGTGATCACGATGAACAGAAGGAGCGGCAGAACCAGCAGGAAGGCCCGCCGTTTCGCCCGCGACTGTGCCGCGGCCAGCGCCGCCTTCAGCGGGCGGCCATCGGCTGTCTTCAGCCCGGCGGCGGTGGGATCCATGGTGGTTTCTGCCATAATTCTGTCCTGAAACTTCTGCCCCGCATCTGCAGGGGCGCTTATTCTTCTGATCTGTCCGGCCTGGATCGCGTCTCAGGCCCGGCGGGCATGGTCCGATCTACGAAAGGGCCCGTCGCGGAGTATGGTCAGCCTCTTGCGAGGCCGGTCAGTTGCCGGCGCTTAGTTTCAGACCTGAGGGCGCGGCGGGAAGTGCTGCGAATTCAACATCATAAGAGGCGCGTTCTTCCTCGCTCATCTGGCTGATCATCACGCGGGTCGTATAGCCGCCTTCGATCACCCCATCGGGCCGAAACCGCATCCAGTCCGAGATCTCGCTTGCGGGGAAAGACACCGGATCGCCGGCCTTGCCGTAAAAGCCCTGAGGCTGAGCGGCGAGTGTCCCCTCGACGAGACTTCCGTGAACCCCCGTCAGCACGACCCAGCTATGTTCGGTGCCGGCATCGCCCAGATCGACGGGATGCGCCCATTTCACCATATAGCTGTGATCTGAGAGATCGGATTTCGCAGCCGCCGCCAGAACCGGTGGCAGGCTTTCGCGCGCGGCATCCATCGCGGCATTCATCGCGATATCAGCGGTAAGAAAGGCCATCGCACCCGATTTCGACGACGTCACCGCCCCGGTATCTCTGGCCTGCAGCTCCGGCGGTATGGCGAGCGAAAGCCCGATACCAAAAAACAGGGCAGCGGCGATCCGGCACGGTTGGGCAAAGGTCATCACAGCACTCTGGCGACAGGGAGGGAATGGCGGGAGTGCGGGAGGATATGCCCCCCGCACCCCCGTTTCAGCTCAGTTCGACACGAGCCAGGCGTTATAGCGCTCGCCCAGTTCGGTATCGCGATCGACCCAGAAATCCTGTGACGAGGCCAGCGCATTGCCGAGGTTCTGCGGCGCGGTCGGCAGGTTCGGCAGCATCGGCTTGTCGGAGCCGTCGATATTGCCGACGAAAGCTGCGGCCGATTTGCGGGGCGGGCCGTAAGAGATGTAAGACGCCGCTTTCGCCGAAACCTCGCTTGAGGTCGCATATTTGATCAGCTCAAGTGCCGCCGCCTCATTGGGGGCGCCTTTCGGGATCGAGAAACCTTCCCATTCATAGACCTGGCCGTCCCAGACGATATCGAAGGGCTTGTTCTCGCCATGGGCCGCGTTGAAGATCCGGCCGTTATAGGCCATGGTCATCACCACTTCGCCATCCGCCAGAAGCTGCGGCGGCTGTGCGCCGGCATCCCAGAACACGGCATCTTTCTTGATTGTATCAAGCTTGGCGAAGGCGCGGTCGACGCCTTCCGGGGTCTCGAGCAGGGCATAGACCTCAGCCGCCGGAACACCATCCGCCATCAGCGCCATTTCAAGCGTAACTTTCGGGTTCTTGCGGACGCCACGTTTGCCGGGGAATTTCTCGGTATCGAAGAAATCGGCGATCGTCTTCGGCCCGGCGCCTTCGGCGAATTTCGTGGTGTCATAGCCAATGATGGTCGCAAAAATGTCAGCAGCAACCATACATTCGGTCACGGTGCCGGGAAGGAAATCGTCCATCGCCTTGGTGCCATCAGCGCCATCAGGCAGATCGGCGCCATCGATCTGAACCAGCTGGCCTTCGTCGCACAGACGCACGGCATCGGCGATTTCAAGCACGGCGACATCAACGGTCACATTGCCCGCATCGACCTGCGCTTTGACCGGGATCGCCGGATTGTCGGAATCGATTGAATTGACCTTGATGCCGGTCTTTTCGGTAAAGGGTTTGAAATAGGCTTCGATCTGGCTGTTGGCATAGGCGCCGCCCCAGCCCATGACCGTGACCTCCTGCGCCAGTGCTGGCAGCGCGAACCCGCCAAGTGCGGTGGAGAGGACGAGCAGTTTTTTCATTATCAGTCTCCCGTGTTGAAAATGGTCCCCTTGCGGGGAAAACAGTGACCCCGGAGCCGCACGGGTCTTATGCCCGTTTTCGCAGCCTCTGAGGCAAGGCCCCGGTATACCGGGGGGGCGCTTACACGCAGCGGTTCTCAGACCGCGTCAAGCGCGCGGGCATCCTGCGGATGCCAGCCGACCTTGATCTTTTCGCCCGGATTGAGCCGGGTCTGATCGAGGGTATTGCGGCATTTCACCACAAAATCATCGGTCCCGGCGACGCGCATCCTGGTGCGCAGGATGTCGCCCATATAGATGACCTCCAGCACTTCGGCATCCAGCGTCAGCGCGCCCGGCGGCATCAGCGAGGGCTTGAACTCGATCCGTTCCGGCCGGATCGAGACCAGCGTCTTCTGACCGCTCGCGGTGACATTCACCGGCGTCGCGTCGATCAGCTCGCCGGTCGAAAGCCGCACCCGTGCCTTGCCGCCACCGATCTCTTCAATCGTGCCCGGCAGCTTGTTATTCTCGCCGATGAACTGCGCGACAAAACTGTTTTCGGGGCGTTCATACAGATCGGCGGGCGGGGCAAGCTGCTGGATGCGGCCATCATTGAACACCGCGACCCGGTCTGACATGGTCAGCGCCTCGCCCTGGTCATGGGTCACATAGACGACCGTGATGCCAAGAGATTCGTGCAGGTGTTTGATTTCAAACTGCATATGCTCGCGCAGCTGTTTGTCGAGCGCCCCCAGCGGCTCATCCATCAGCACCAGTTTCGGGTCGAACACCAATGCCCGCGCGAGTGCGATACGCTGCTGCTGCCCGCCGGACAATTGCGCCGGGCGCCGTGCGATAAATGCGCCCATCTGCACCATATCCAGCGCGCGTTTCACCCGCGTCTCGCGCTCATCCTTACCCATGCCGCGCACTTCCAGCGGGAAGGACAGGTTCTCCCCCACCGTCATATGCGGGAAAAGCGCGTAATTCTGGAACACCATCCCGATGCCGCGCTTATGCGGCGGCACCTGATTGATCGGACGACCATCCAGAAGGATCTCGCCATGGGTCGCCGTCTCGAACCCCGCCAGCATCATCAGGCAGGTCGTTTTACCCGATCCCGATGGCCCGAGCATGGTCAGAAACTCGCCCTTGGCGATATGGAGGTTCAGATCCTTAACGACCAGCGAGACACCGTCATAGCTTTTTTGAACATGCTCGAAAGCGACGAAAGCGTCGTTCTTCGGATCAACCGTCACTCAGTTCTCCCTGACTTCATTGCTGGCCTGGCCAGCCGAATTCTGCGGCGGATTAACCGCTCTCTTGCCACAGACGTAAGCAAATGCGGCAGCGCAATGCAACGGGCAATAAAAGATCCCGGCCGCCAAAGCGGTGCGACCGGAGCATGCAGGAAATCTGCCCGAAAAAGCGCCTCGAAAAAGGAACTCCGCCGCGATGAGCGCCCGTCTTCGGGCCGGTTCCAGACCGATCAGGAGCCTGGCGCCACGTTTTTACGGAGAGGAAAGGTTGATTCTCGATGCGGCGGAGGCCGGGTAGACCGGTTTCGCCTGAAAAGAAGGCAGGAAACGCCCCCGGTGATCAGGAAAGGCGCAAACGCCCCCGCGATCATATGGGTCGCAGGGGCAGTGTCACGGACCGTACAGTGAGGACCAGCGACGTGAGAGCCAGGCCCGGCTGAATGGGCTCTGGCGGCTTACTCTGCCGCCACCCTCCGCGGCTTCAGCATCGGGCCGAGATAGCGCCCGGTATGGCTGGCCGCGACCCTCGCGACCTCTTCCGGAGTGCCGCTCGCGACAATCTGCCCACCGCCATCGCCGCCCTCGGGGCCGATATCAATGACCCAGTCGGCGGTCTTGATGACGTCGAGATTATGCTCGATCACCACGACCGTATTGCCCTGATCGACCAGGGAATGCAGCACCTCGAGAAGCTTTCTCACATCCTCGAAATGCAGGCCCGTGGTCGGCTCATCGAGGATATAGAGGGTGCGGCCCGTGGCGCGACGGCTGAGCTCTTTTGAGAGTTTCACCCGCTGCGCTTCGCCCCCGGAAAGCGTCGTCGCCTGCTGGCCGACCTTGATATAGCCAAGGCCCACCTCGCACAGCGCATCCATCTTTTCCCGGATCGAGGGCACCGCCTGGAAGAAATCGCGCGCATCTTCGCAGGTCATATCAAGAACGTCCGCGATGCTCCTGGTCTTGAACTTGATTTCCAGCGTCTCGCGATTGTAGCGCTGCCCTTTGCAGGTCTCGCAGGTGACATAGACATCGGGGAGGAAATGCATCTCGATCTTAATGACGCCATCGCCCTGACAGGCCTCGCAGCGCCCGCCTTTTACGTTGAACGAGAACCGCCCCGGCCCGTAGCCGCGCGCTTTCGCCTCGGGCAGACCCGAAAACCAGTCGCGGATATGGGTGAAGGCGCCGGTATAAGTCGCGGGATTGGACCGCGGAGTCCGCCCGATGGGGCGCTGGTCGATATCAATGACCTTGTCGAGATGCTCGAACCCTTTGATCGTCTCGCAGGGCGCCGGCGTCTCATGCGCGCCATTCAGCCGGATCGCAGCTGTCTTGTAGAGCGTCTCGATGGTCAGGGTCGATTTGCCGCCCCCGGATACCCCCGCGACACAGACAAATTCGCCCAGCGGGAATTCGGCGGTCACGTCTTTGAGGTTATTCCCGGAAGCCTTTACAACCGTAAGCTTTTTCCCGTTCCCCTTGCGACGTTCCTTGGGCACTGCAATCTCGCGCTGCCCCGAAAGATACTGGCCGGTCAGGCTGTCGGGATTGGCCGCGATCTCGGCCGGTGTGCCGCGCGCGATGATCTGCCCGCCATGGACACCAGCCCCGGGGCCGATGTCGAAAACATAATCCGCCTCGCGGATCGCATCCTCGTCATGTTCGACCACCAGCACGGAATTGCCCTGATCGCGCAACCCTTTCAGGGTCGTAAGCAACCGGTCATTGTCGCGCTGATGCAATCCGATCGAAGGTTCATCCAGCACATAAAGCACACCCGTCAGCCCCGATCCGATCTGGCTCGCCAGCCGGATCCGCTGGCTTTCGCCGCCGGAAAGCGTGCCGGCATTACGCGCCATCGTCAGATAGTTCAGCCCGACATTCACAAGGAATCCAAGGCGTTCACGTATTTCCTTGAGAATTGCCTTTGCGATTTCATTCTGTTGGCCCGTGAGCGTCTCATGCGCCGTCGAGATCCAGTCAAACGCTTC
Source organism: Pseudomonas sp. GX19020 (assembly GCF_023371075.1). Classification (NCBI taxonomy): domain Bacteria; kingdom Pseudomonadati; phylum Pseudomonadota; class Gammaproteobacteria; order Pseudomonadales; family Pseudomonadaceae; genus Pseudomonas; species Pseudomonas sp. GX19020. The sequence goes on along the minus strand of NZ_JAMCCR010000001.1, from coordinate 220,088 downwards.
CTGGATCGATTTTTGCACCACCTGACCGATATGCAGCCCGGCGATTTTCACCGCCAGCGCCTCGGGTTTCAGACGGTAGCCGTTACAGGAAGAACAGGGCCGATTGTTCTGATACCGCTCCATTTCCTCGCGCGACCAGGTGCTGTCGGTCTCGCGGTAGCGGCGTTCCATATTGGGGATGATCCCCTCGAAAAGACGACGCACCTTATAGACGCGACCATTCTCATCATAGGTGAAGTCAATCTCCTCACCCTTTGATCCATAAAGGAAAAGTTGGCGGATCTGCTCTGGCAGATCGCGCCATTTGGTCTTTTTGTCAAAGCCATAATGCTTCGCCAGACAATCGACCGTCTGGGTGAAATAGGCCGATTTCGATTTCGCCCAGGGGGCAATCGCGCCCTGCAGAATCGAGAGGCCCTGATCGGGCACGACGAGACGCTCGTCGAAGAACAGCTCCACCCCCAGCCCGTCACAGGACGGGCATGCGCCGAAAGGTGCGTTGAAGGAAAACAGCCGCGGCTCGATTTCGGCGATGGTAAAGCCGGAAACCGGGCAGGCGAATTTTTCGGAATAGGTTTTCCGTTCGGCGCCCTCATCGGCCATCTCGATCACGGCGATACCATCGGCAAGGTTCAGCGCGGTGCGGAAGCTGTCGGCAAGCCGCACCTCCAGCCCCTCGCGCACCACGATGCGGTCGACCACCACGTCGATATTATGGCGGAATTTCTTGTCGAGTGTCGGCGGCTCTTCCAGCTCGTAGAATTCGCCATTCACCTTGACGCGCTGGAAGCCCTGTTTACGAAGTTCCAGGAATTCCTTCTTATATTCGCCCTTACGGTCGCGCACGATGGGGGCCAGAAGGTAGGCGCGGGTGCCTTCCGGCATCGCCATCACCGCATCGACCATATCCTGCACCTGCATCGCGGTGATCGGCAGCCCGGTCGCCGGTGAATATGGCACGCCGACACGCGCGAACAACAGACGGAGGTAATCGTAGATTTCAGTGACCGTCCCCACCGTCGAACGCGGGTTTTTCGAGGTGGTCTTCTGCTCGATGGAAATCGCCGGGCTCAGACCCGAGATATGGTCGACATCGGGCTTTCCGGCCATGTCGAGGAACTGGCGCGCATAGGCCGAAAGGCTCTCGACATAGCGGCGCTGCCCTTCGGCATAGATCGTGTCAAAGGCCAACGAAGATTTTCCCGAGCCCGACAGCCCGGTGATCACCACGAACTGATCGCGCGGAATATCAAGATCGACGTTCTTCAGATTATGTTCGCGCGCGCCGCGCACTTCGATAAACTTATGCTCGGCCATCATCACACCGCCATCTCGACACTCAGGGGATAAACGCGAAAGAGAGAGATAGGATAAAATCCGCGCCGCGCCAACTGCAATTCGTGAACGAAATATGAACATTATTCAACTTAGCGAGGCATGCGCATTTTGGCGCCGGCGCCCGCGCAAGCGTTGCCCCTCCGGACAGCACAGGCCGGCGTGGCCCTGAAACCCGCGCAACAAGCGGACCATTACAGAAGAGTAGCGGCGTCTCTTCATCGGCTCGCTCCTGAGAGACATGATCGGGCGCAGTCCGGCGGCGATGCGGCAGGGCCCGGATCTGCCTGGTCGCATCACCCGCCTGCCGGCCGGCATCGCGCTGAACATCGCGATGGAACTGGTACGGTTTGGCTTCGGCCCCGAGAATCTGACGCTGATCAGCCGCGACGCCGAGGGTGATGACCTGATCCGTGCCTGGTGTCGGCACCGGATTTGCCCTGCGATCTGAGGATCTGCCGACCGACCGCAATCTGGCGGTCGAAGCTCCGAACAGGCTGATCGCCGCCATCTCCGAAGCCCATTCGCTGGCACCGGCCTTCACGTCTTCTTGCCACTCTCGAAGACAGTCGGCCTGGCTCCGCGATCGCACCTTGGACCGGCATGATCGCGCCTGATGGCAATCAGACCGAAGCGCTGTTCGCGGAAAACTCCACCTCACCCCTGTTTCGCGAGGCCGATCTGAGGATCGCTCCGGCCAGGCCGGAAGGCTGCGCCCGCTGCTCGCCCATCCCGGCGCGACGCTTTATCTCAATCCCGAAGAGGCCGGGCTGCTGGCAGGAGCTTCTTGTGACAGCGCGGCCGCGGCGGCCGAAGCCTGCCGTTTGAGATCCACCGTTTCCGTCTGCCCGCCGCATGTCCTCGTGACCCGGGTGATACGCGCCGGCGACACTTTCATGGCCGCCCATATCTCGGCCGGACTGCACGGGCTGCCCCGCGAGGCGACCATGCGTGTCACCCTCCTGACCGCCACCAGGGCCGAGGCTGACATCCGCGCCGCCGGCGCCGGCGCCGTGCCCGCGACCATGGCTGTGCCCGGGGCGTATCCATATCGGGCTGACCGAGGCAGAACTGGACACCCCTGACCGGTTCACTGATGTGACGCAGCTTTCGCGCGCCGATCTCGTGGCATGCGTGGTCCGGGGCGGCACTGCCGCGACGACGCTGGCCGCGACGATGATATGCGCGCGTCCCACCGGGATCACCACTTTCGCAACGGGCGGCATCGGCGGTGTACATCGCGGCGACGAGACCAGTCTCGATATCTCTGCCGATCCCCAGGAAATCGCCCGGCCCCCGGTGACAGTGGTGGCGGCAGGCTCAAAGCGAAGCTCCACCTGCCAAAGACCCTGGAATATCCTGAAAGCGCCGGTGTGCCGCTGGTCGCTTTTGGCCGGGACGATCTGCCGACCTTCTGAGCGCGCGACCCGGGCCTGAAGGCGCCCCTGCGCATGGATGATCCGGCGCAAATCGCGGTGGCGGCGGCCAGCTGGTGGTCAACCCGATCCCGCCCGAACATAAGACCCCGCTGACCGAGAGCACGCCCCATGGCGAGGCCGCACTGATCGAAGGTCGCGGCGTATCACATCACGGCAAAACAGGTGACGCCCATCCTTCCCAACCGGATCTGTGAGCTGACCGGCACCCGCGCGCTGGCCGCGAATGTCGGACTGGTGCTGAACACTGCCCGGCGCACCTCCCGGAATACGGCGACTTCGGTAAAACACGCCTGATCTGTATGGATTTTCCCGGATCGCCCATTGCGCGGGGGGGGCAGCCCCCCCTAGATTAGCGCTATCAGGGAGTTAGCATGTCCGATCCGATCCTGCCCATTCCGCCCCAAAAGCGCGGATTTTTCGCAAGCCTCAGGGCCAGTTTCCTCACCGGCCTTGTCGTCGTCTTGCCGGTCGGGCTGACGCTCTACCTCGTCTGGGCGGTGATTGGCTGGATCGACGGCTGGATTCTGCCGCTGATCCCGGCCTATTGGCAGCCCGATGCGGTGCTTTTGCGCTATCTCGGGCCGGAATATGAATTCCCGGTGCGCGGCGTGGGCGTGCTCGTTTTCCTGATCTTCACCATTCTGGTCGGCTGGATCGCCAAGGGGCTGATCGGGCGTTCGATCATCCGCAAAGCCGAGACCATGGTCGACCGGATGCCGGTGGTCCGGTCGGTTTACGGCGCGATCAAACAAGTGGCCGAAACTTTCTTCAACAAGAAAGAAACCAGTTTCGACAAGGCCTGTCTGGTCGAGTTTCCCCGCCCCGGCTCCTGGGCGCTTGGTTTCATCTCGACGCGGCCGAAAGGCGAGATCGCAGAGCGTCTCGGGACGCTGGGCGGCGAGATGTCGGCGGTGTTTGTCGGGCTGACGCCCTTCACCAGCGGCATGCTGATCTTTGTGCCGACGCGGGAACTGGTGATTCTTGACGAGACCGGCGTGGATGATGCGGCCAAGCTGATCGTCTCGGGCGGGCTGGTCTATCCGACCCCGAAAGAGCTGGTCTGATCACGGTAAAGCAGCCTCAGCCGAACAGGGCGGCCAGATCCACGGAAGATGCGCGTCCGATTTTATCCGAACAATTGTTCAGAAATCCCTCGCCCGAGGTGCGGCCTGCCTCGAACAACCGTTGAATCAGCGCGCCGGAGGGCTGCAGTTTTGAACTGGCCGAAAGGTCATTCATCAGCGGATCGTCAAGTACCATATGGAGGCGCAGATCCTTCATCTGACCCGGCAGGACACGACCCTCGGCAATCAGCCGTCTGACAAAGGCAATCGAGCGCAGCTCTGACAGAAGCGTCGCGTTGAAGCTGATCTCGTTGATCCGGTTCTGGATATCGAGCGGCGTCTCGGGCAGAGACTCGCGCCGCAGCGGGTTGACATGCACGATCAGAATATCGTCGGGCAGCGCCCGGTCATAAAGCGGCCAGAGCGAGGGATTGCCGGCGAAACCGCCATCCCAATAGGCCTCGCCTCCGATCTCGACCGCCTGGAAGACCGAGGGCAGACAGGCCGAGGCCATCAGCGCCTCGGGCGTGATCTCATCGCCCCGGAAGATCCGGGCCTTGCCGGTGCGGACATTGGTGGCGCCAATGAAAAGCGCGGGGCCGGCAGCGGTGCAGACATGGCTGAAATCGAGGTCACGGATGACCGGCTCTAACGGATTGCGCCAGGCCGAGCCCCAGGAATAGGGGCTGTAGATCTGCGCCGCCATACCCTGCGGGCTGACGGGCATCAGCGCCTCGGTCACATCCTGGACCATACGCATCATTGGCAGGAAAGGCTGAAACCAGGGCAGCAAAACACGAAAGTCACCGATATCCGCAATATCGTCCCAGAGCCGGCGCAGCCGCTTGCGCGCGGCCTCGCGCCCGCCTGCAACCAGTCCGGCCTTCAGCGCCGCGCCATTCAGCGCCCCCGCAGAGGTGCCGCTGATCGCAGCGAACTCCAGGTCCGTCTCCTCGAGAAGCCGGTCAAGAACGCCCCAGGTATAAGCGCCATGCGCGCCTCCCCCCTGCAATGCAAGGCTGATGGCCGTCATAGATCCTCCTCTTTCAGCTGCCCTGACATCCCGCCGCCGCGTCAGCGCCGTTTCCTGTAGAGGAAACGGTCCGGATCCTGTACAGGATCCGGGGCGCGCCCCGCACGGTGCTGTCGTAACGCCCTAAAGCGCGGTCCAGCCTCCATCGACCGAGATCGTCGTCCCGGTCACCTGGGACGCATAATCCGAACACAGCCAGACCACGGTGCCGCCGATCTGTTCCGTGGTCACGAACTGGCGCGAGGGCTGGCGTTCCAGCATCACCTCACGGATCACGGTGTCGCGATCCATATCATGAACTTTCATCTGGTCGGGGATCTGCGCCTCGATCAGCGGCGTCAGGACATAGCCCGGGCAGACCGCGTTACAGGTGATTCCCTGCCCCGCGGTCTCCAGCCCGACGGTCTTTGTCATGCCCACCACCCCATGTTTCGCGGTGACATAGGCCGATTTGAACGGGCTTGCCGTCAGCCCATGCGCCGAAGCGATATTGACCACCCTGCCCCAGCCCTTTGCCCTCATCCCCGGCAGCGCCACCGCCGTTGTGTGGAAGGCCGAGTTCATATTGATCGCGATGATCCGGTCCCAGGTCTCGACCGGAAACTCATCGATCGGGGCCACATGCTGGATGCCCGCATTGTTGACAAGGATATCGCAGCCGCCTGCCTGTTCCACCAGCGCCCGCGCCTGCGCGCCCGAGGAAAGATCGGCCTGGATATAGCGCGCCTTCACCCCGAATCTTTCGGTGAAACTCTTCGCGAGATCGTGATCTTCCGCGCGATCGGTGAAGCTGTTGAGGATAATTTCGGCCCCCGCCTTCGCAAGTTCCTCAGCGATTCCGAGACCGATTCCCGAATTCGAACCGGTGATCACCGCGCGTTTTTCCCTCAGATACATGACCCGATACTCCATGCTGCACCTGCAAGGAACTCTAGCGTCTGAACCCGGGAATTCCAGCAAGGATTGGTAAATCTATGGTGTTCTCAGGCTGCCCGCTCTTGCATCACATATGGCCTTTGGGCCAAAAAAAACGCCGGCGCTAGGCCGGCGTTAAGTCGTTGAGGCAGGTTTCATACAGGCAAGAAACCTATCGAGCAGTGAGTCTTATATAGTCCTCTCTGCGCCGATGGCCAAGCTAAAAGTTTGAAAACCCTGGCCCCTCGGCTTAGGGTCGCGCCAATACACCATGACGGCCCAGGGATTGTTTCCACTATGTCGACCGAATCTCCCCTGCGACCGATGCGCGGCAGCCCGGCTCTTATGGGGGCTCTTGCCGGCCTGCTTATGGCGGGTTTGATGCCGCACCCTGCAGTTGCAGAACCAAAGCATGGCATAGCTATGTATGGAGAGCCCGCGCTCCCCCCTGATTTTGTGTCGCTGCCCCAGGTCAACGCCGATGCGCCCAAGGGGGGCGCGATCACCATTGCGCTTCCCGGCACCTTTGACAGCCTTAATCCTTTCATCACCTCGGGCCAGCCGGTTGTCAGCGTCTCTCCCCTGGTGACCGAGACGCTGCTGGGGCGGAATTACGACGAACCCTTCTCGCTTTACGGGCTGCTGGCCGAATCGGTTGAGACAGATTCGGCACGGACATACGCAGAATTTACCCTTCGTGAGGCGGCCCGATTCTCCGACGGCTCGCCGGTGACCCCCGAGGATGTGCTCTGGTCTTTCGAGACGCTCGGGACCGATGGCGCACCGCGCTATCACACTGCCTGGAAAAAGATCGCCAGGGCCGAACAGACCGGCCCGCGCAAGGTGCGGTTCACCTTCACCACCGAAGACCGTGAATTGCCGCTGATCCTCGGCCTGCGCCCGATCCTGAAAAAGGCGAGCTGGGACGGGCGCGATTTCACCGCGACCAGCTTTGATCCTCCGCTCGGCTCCGGCCCCTACCTTGTCGAAAAAGTCGAACGCGGCACCAGTGTCATCTATCGCCGCAATCCCGACTGGTGGGGCAAGGATCTGCCCTTCAACCGGGGCCAGTGGAACTTTGACGAGATCCGCTATGAGTATTTCGCCAATCCTCAGGCGATTTTCGAGGCGTTCAAATCCGGCTTCATCACCAGTTTCCGCGAGACCAACCCCTCGAAATGGGCGACCGCCTATGACTTCCCGGCGCGGCTTGCGGGCGATGTGGTGAAATCGGAAATCCCGCATCACCGGCCCTCGGGGATCGAAGGATTCGTGTTCAATACCCGCAACCCGCTGTTCCAGGACTGGCGGGTGCGCGAGGCGCTGATCCAGGCCTTCCATTTCGAGTTCGTCAATCAGGTGATCAATGGCGGCGTGCAGCCCCGGATCGAAAGCTATTTCTCGAACTCGCCGCTTGGCATGATCCCCGGCACCCCGGCCGGGGGGCTGGAACGCGCGCTGCTGGAGCCCTTTGCCGACAGCCTCACGCCCGGGACGCTGGAAGGCTACCAGCTGCCCTTTGCCAGTGATGAGCGCGATTACCGCCGCAAGCTCAGGGGCTCGGCGCGGCTTATGGAAGAGGCCGGCTGGCTGGTCGATGACCGGGGCGTGTTGCGCGATGCCGACGGCACCCCGTTCCGGTTTGAGATCCTTCTGAGCGTCGGCCAGGACGAGCTGATCGCGGTGGCCTCGATCTGGGTCGAGGCGCTGAAACAGCTGGGCGTCGAGGCGCGGGTCTCGATCATCGACGCCGCGCAGATGCGCGAACGCACCAAGGATTACAATTTCGAGGTCACCCATTACATCCGCTCGCTCTCGCTTTCTCCGGGGAATGAGCTGGTGCTCTATTGGGGTTCGGGGGGCGTCACGACCCCGGGCAGCGGCAACTGGATGGGGATGAACTCGTCCGCCGCCGACGCGATGATCGCGGCCCTGTTGCGCGCCGACAATCCGGAGGACTTTCAGGCCGCCGTCCGGGCGCTGGACCGGATCATGACGGCCGGGCGCTATGTCATGCCGATCTGGTATTCCGACCGCGCCCGCATCGCGCATCGCAAAGAGCTGCGCTATCCGGCAAAAATCCCACTCTATGGCGACTGGAACGGGTTCCAGCCGGATACATGGTGGTATCAGGCCGATTGAGTGGCTATATTCTCGTGCAGAAAATCGGGTTCGGGACCGCGCAGATGGTCCGGCCTTTGGGCAGAAAGGCAGTAAGATCATGAAAAAACTTCTTCTTCTTGGTGCGCTTGTCGCAGGGCTTGCAGGCTGCAACACGGTTGCGGGCGTGGGCGACGATGTCTCGGGCGGCGCGCGCACCGTGCAGGGCTGGTTCTGAGGCGCTTTCGGTCAAGGCCTTCCGGCTCTGACCTGAACGCATATGCGACGACTGCGCCCTTTGGGAGAGCGGTTTCCTGACTTTCCCGACACCACGGGGACCATCCCCTTTCATGCGCCGTCCGACTGCGTGTCGGCCACAGGGCTGTGGCACGACTTCGGGGCTGATTTTCTTCCGGTTGCACTAAGCCCCCATGCCTGTGACAGCCCCCGCCCTGGCTTGTACCGGGTCGGGCTGCGGATTATGCCGGACGCAGCCGCTTTGCCCCCGCATCCCGCACCGGAGGCCGTCTCGATGATGGACTATACCGACCCCAGCCGTTTCAACCTCGCAGAACATGTGCTGCGCGCCGGGGCGGCGACGCCCGACAAGGTCGCGCTGGCGGTTCTGAGCCTGACGGGTGCGACACGCTGGAGCTATGCGCGGCTGATCGCCTCGGTCCGGGGGCTTGCGGGCTGGCTGCTCGATGAAGGGCTGCAGTCCGGCGACCGCCTGCTCCTGCGGCTGGGGAATACGCCGGATTATCCGCTTTGCTATCTTGGCGCGATGGCGGCAGGCCTCGTGCCCGTCGCGACCTCGCCCCTTCTGACCGGGCCTGAAATCACCCGCATGGCCGCGCAGGTCAGCCCTCAGGCGGTGATCGCCGGCGAAGGCATCGCCTGCCCCGACGGGCTGCGCCGCCTGACCCCGCCACCCACGCCCGAGACCCTGCCCCCCGCCGACTGGCATTACGGCCCGGCCGGGCGCGAGGCTTACATCGTTTTCACCTCAGGCACTTCCGGCACGCCGCTGGCGGTGCGCCACGCCCATCGCGCCATTCTCGGCCGCCAGCCGATGCATGACGGCTGGGAGGGGCTGCGGCAAGAGGACCGGCTTTTGCATTCGGGCGCCTTCAACTGGACCTATACAATGGGAACCGGTCTGATGGACCCCTGGACGGTCGGGGCGACCGCGCTGATTGCGGCGCCGGATATCGCGCCGGAACAGCTCGCTCTGGTGCTCAGACGCCATGATGCGACGATCTTCGCCTCGGTCCCCGCGATTTTCCGCCGCCTGCTGCGGGGGCCGCTGCCCGCGCTCCCGCGCCTGCGCCACGCGCTTTGCGCCGGTGAAGCACTGCCCCCCGCCCTGCGCAGCGACTGGCAGGTGAAGACCGGAACCGACATCCATGAAGCCCTCGGGATGAGCGAGGTCTCGACCTTTCTCTCCGGCAGTCCCGCCCGCCCCGCCCCCACGGGAAGCTGCGGCTTTCCCCAGCCCGGCCGCCGCATCGCGGTGCTGGATGATGCCGGCCAGCCGGTCGCCCCTGGCGAGACCGGCCATCTCGCCATCGCAACCGATGATCCGGGGCTCATGCTGTCTTATGAGGGCAGTGCTGCCCCGTCAGGGGCCTGGTTCACCACCGGAGATCTTGTCGCAACCGATGCGGCCGGCGCCTTCCATTACCAGGGCCGCGCCGACGAGATGATGAATGCAGGCGGCATCCGCGTCAGCCCGCGCGAAGTCGAGATCGCCTTGGCCGGCCTCCCCGGGATCACCGAACTGGCCGTGGCTGAAATCGAGCCTCCAGGCGCCACCCCGGGCAGCGGCACCCGCATCATTGCGTGTTTTTACGCAGGCGAGGCTGTGTCTGATCGCACCGCAAATGACTTTGCAGCCGCGCGCCTCGCGCGCTATAAGTGCCCGCGCGCATGGATACCGCTCTCATCCCTCGGGCTGACGGAATTGCCGCGTGGTCCGACCGGCAAAGTGCTCCGCCGCCGTCTCGTGGCCTTGTGTATGGAGACGGGTTTTCATTCCCCCCCGAGCCGGAAAGCCTCAACATGACCATCGACGTAACCCGGCCTGACGTCAGGCTGGACATCTTCATCGACCCCGTCTGCCCCTGGTGCCATATCGGGATGCAGAACCTCGAACGTGCGCTTGCCGCCGCACCCGGGCATCCGTTCCGCCTGCAATGGCACCCGTTCCGGCTGAACCCCGACATCCCCGCCGAAGGCGTCGACAAGCGCAGCTATCTCGCTGCCCGTTTCGGGGGCGAGGAAAAGGTCAACGAGGTCAATGAACGTCTGCGCCAGGTGGCCCGTGACGCCGGGGGAGAGATCGACCCCGACCGCCCGTCACGCATTCCCAATACGCTTGACGCGCATCGGCTGATCGACTGGGCCGGGATCGAAGGCGTGCAGCATGAGGTTGTCACCCTCATCCTCCAGGCCTACTGGGACGAAGGCCGTGACATCGGTGATGCCGAAGTGCTGGCTGATATCGCCGCCAGCGCCGGCATGAACCGGGCGGCGACGCTGCGGCTTTTGCAGTCGGATGCCGATAAATCAGAGCTGATCGCCCGCGAAGGCGAGGCGCGCCGCAAAGGTGTGAACGCGGTGCCCACCTTCCTCGTCGCACAGCAATATGTCGTAAACGGAGCTCAACCCCCTGAATTTTGGGGGAATGTGATCCAGGAAATAACAAAGACCGAAATATGAAAACTCCGAACAGCCCGCGCGCTACTGGCCCCAATCACGCGAAACCGGCGCTGAGCCAGCCCGAATTCATCGCGCTGATTGCCATGCTTTTCGCGACCATCGCGCTGTCCATCGACGCGATGCTGCCCGCGATAACCGATATCGGGAAGCTCCTCTCTCCCGAGGCGCCCAATCGCGCCATGCTGATCATCGGCGCCTTCTTCCTCGGGATGGGGCTGGGCACTTTTGTCTCGGGCCCGCTCTCTGATGCCTGGGGCCGCAAACCGGTGATGATGATCGGCGGCGCGGTCTATTGTGCAGCCTCGCTGGTCTGCTACTTCGCCGGCTCGCTCGAAATGCTGATCGTGGCCCGTGTGGTTCAGGGCATCGGCGCCGCCGGCCCGCGCACGGTCTCGCTTGCCATGGTGCGCGACATGTATAGCGGCCGTGAAATGGCCCGGATCATGTCCTTTGCGATGATGATCTTCATGGTCGCCCCGGCCATTGCCCCCCTGATGGGTCAGGCCGTGATCCATCTTGCCGACTGGCACGCGATCTTCCTTGTCTTCGTGCTATTCTCACTGGTCAGCCTTGTCTGGCTTGGCCTGCGTCAGCCCGAAACCCTGCCGGTGAGCGACCGCATCCCGCTGAATATGCCCCGTCTGATCGCTTCGGCAAAGGACATGTTCTCGCATCGCGTCGTGGTGGTGACGATCCTGATCCAGGCGCTGGTGATGGCGGTGCTGGTCTCGCTGCTTTCCTCGATCTCGCCGGTTTTCGAGCAGCATTTCGAGCGCGGCGCGGAATTCCCGCTCTGGTTCGCGCTGGCGGCCGGTTTCTCGGCGATGGGCTCGCTTGCCAATGCGCGTCTCGTGATGACCGTGGGCATGCGCCGCGTGATCACGCTGACCTTTTCGGGGGTTCTGCTGGTCTCGGTCCTCGTGCTGGCCTCGCTGCTCTGGGTCGCCCTGCCACAGGAACTGGAATTCGCCCTGTTCATGGTCTGGATCATCAGCCTCTTTTGCATGATGAGCCTGACGATGGGCAATCTCAACGCCCTCGCGATGGAGCCGGTGGGCCATATCGCAGGCTTTGCCGCCTCGATCATGGCGGGGGTCTCGACCGTATTGTCGGTGATCATCTCGTTGCCGGTCACGCAGAGCTTTTCCGGCAGCCATCTGCCGCTGGTGGCAGGTTCGGTGGTCTTCCTCGGCCTCGCCCTCGCCCTGATGCGGCTGGCGAAACGCTGACCCTGCGCAGGGGTCAGCCATTTCCACCCGGTCAAATACTTCCGCCGGAAATACGTAAATCAAAAGGCGCGCGGTTACTTACCGCGCGCCTTTTCCGCAAGATCGCGGGCAATCGCGAAAGCCCCCCGGATCCGCTCGGCTTCGGTCTTCATCTCGCCCAGCAGCACGATCTTATTGCCCTGCACCTTCGCGGCCGGTCCCTGGGCTTTCAGGAACTCCACCAGCCCCGCCGGATTGGCAAATCGGTCATTCTGGAAGGTCAGCGTCGCGCCTTTCGGCCCGGCATCCAGCCGGTTGATCCCCGCCTTTTTCGCCATCGCCTTGATGCGCACGATCAGCATGAGCGTGTTCACCTCTTTCGGGATCGCGCCGAACCGGTCGATCAGCTCGGCGGCAAAGCCCTCCAGCTCGACTTTTGAGCTCAGCCCCGACAGACGGCGATAAAGCCCCAGCCGGATATCCAGGTCGGGAATATACGTTTCCGGGATCATCACCGGCACATTGAGGTTCAGCTGCGGTGACCAGTCATCCGAGACATCCGCCAGCCCGTCAATCTCGCCCGATTTCAGCTTTGCAATCGTCTCTTCCAGCATGTGCTGATAGAGTTCATAGCCGACCTCACGGATATGGCCCGACTGTTCCTCACCCAGCAGATTGCCGGCCCCGCGCAGGTCGAGGTCGTGGCTGGCCAGGTTGAACCCGGCGCCGAGACTGTCGAAACTCGCGAGCAATTTCAGCCGTTTCGAGGCCTGCGGTGTCAGGATCATCCGGGGCCGCGTCGTGAGATAACAATAGGCGCGGGTCTTGGAGCGGCCCACCCGCCCCCGGATCTGATAAAGCTGGCTCAGCCCGAACATATCGGCGCGATGCACGATCATCGTATTCGCGGTCGGGATATCCAGACCGGATTCAACGATGGTCGTCGCCACCAGCACATCGAACCGCCCGTCATAGAACTGGTTCATCCGCTCATCGAGATCGCCCGCCGCCAGCTGGCCATGCGCGATGACGTAAGACACTTCCGGCACATGCGCCTTGAGGAATTCCTCGATCTCGGGAATGTCGGAAACGCGCGGCACCACGAAGAAGGATTGCCCGCCGCGATAGCGTTCGCGCAGCAGCGCCTCGCGCAGCGTCACCGTGTCGAATTCAGAGACATAGGTGCGGATCGCCAGGCGGTCGACCGGCGGTGTTGCGATGATGGAAAGATCGCGCACCCCGGTCAGCGACAGTTGCAGCGTGCGCGGGATCGGCGTCGCCGTCAGCGTCAGCACATGCACCTCGGAGCGCATCTCTTTCAGGCGTTCCTTATGCGACACGCCGAAATGCTGTTCCTCGTCGATGATCAGCAGGCCAAGGTTTTTCAGCGAGACCCCTTTCGCCAGCAGCGCATGGGTGCCGACGACGATATCGACGCCGCCCTCTGCGAGACCCTTGCGGGTCTCTGCCGCCTCTTTCGCGCTGACAAAACGCGACAGGGGGCGCACATTCAGCGGAAAGCCCCGGAACCGTTCGGCGAAACTGCGGTAATGCTGGCGCGCGAGCAGCGTGGTCGGGCAGATCACGGCGACCTGCATCCCCGCCATCGCCGCCACAAAGGCTGCGCGCATCGCGACCTCGGTCTTGCCAAAGCCCACATCGCCGACGATCAGCCGGTCCATGGGCGAGCCCTTTTCAAGATCCGCCACCACATCGGCAATCGCCGAAAGCTGGTCATCGGTCTCGGGCCAGGGGAAACGGGCGGCAAAGGCCTCCCATGCCGAATGTGGCGCCTCAAGGATCGGGGCCGAACGCAGCATCCGCTCTGCCGCGACCCGCATCAGCTTGTCGGCGATCTCACGGATACGTTCTTTGAGCTTTGCCTTCTTCGCCTGCCAGGCACCGCCGCCAAGCCGGTCCAGAAGCCCCTCTTCATGGCCGTAGCGCGACAGCAGTTCGATATTCTCTACGGGGAGGTAAAGCTTTGCCTCTTCGGCATATTCGATCATCACCATCGCATGGGGGGCCCCAAGCGCGGTGATGGTCTCGATCCCCAGATATCGCCCGACGCCATGTTCGACATGGACGACCAGATCGCCCACGGCAAGACTGTCGACCTCGCGCAGGAAATTCTCGGCCTTGCGCTTGCGGGCCGGTTTCCCGATCAGGCGGTCGCCCAGTACATCCTGTTCCGAGATGACGGCAAGGCCCCTGGCGGTGAAGCCCGCCTCCAGCGCCCATATGATCTGATGCACATGGCCCGCGCCTTTTGCGGGCGGCTTTTCGATGGCGCGCAGATCCCGGATCGTTTCGGTCGCGATCTTCTGATCCGACAAAAGCCCGCGCAGCCGTTCCAGCGCGCCTTCCGACCAGGAGGCCAGCACGACATGGCGATCACCGCGAAGCGCGCGGATGTGATCGGCCAGCGCCTCGAACAGATTGATGCTTTCCTGCTGGCGTTCGGGGGCGAAGCTTCGCCCTGCCCGCCCGCCCGCATCCAGCACCGACGGCCCCGGGCTTTGCGCCAGCGGCGACAGCCGGATCTCGCGCCGGTTGATCAAAGCGGCCTTCCAGGCATCCTCATCCAGATAGAGGCCCTGCGGCTGCACCGGCTTATAGGGGCTGTCCATCTTTGCCCGGGCCGCCATCGCGTCGGTGCGGGCGTCATAGGCATCCTCGACCGCCTCCCAGCGGGCGAGCTGCATCGGGACCACCTGGTCATCCAGCATCACGGTGGCGTCGGGCAGGTAGTCGAACACCGTCTCCAGCCGCTCATGGAAGAAGGGCAGCCAATGCTCCATCCCCTGATGTTTGCGCCCGGCGCTGACCGCCTCGTAAAGCGGATCATCCGAGCCACCGGCGCCGAATTCCACCCGGTAATTCTGTCGGAACCGGCTGATCGCAGCCTCGTCAAGGATCACCTCGGACATCGGCGCGAATTCGACCGATTTCAGCTTTTCCGTGGTGCGCTGGCTGGTCGCGTCAAAGCGGCGGATGCCGTCAAGCTGATCTCCGAAGAAGTCCAGCCGCACCGGTCCGCCAACCCCGGGCGGCCAGATATCGACGATACCGCCCCTGAGCGCGTAATCCCCGGTTTCGGCCACGGTCGAAACCGGCGTGAACCCCATCCGGGCCAGAAAATCCCTGAGCCGCTTTTCATCGACCCGGTCGCCGAGCTTCGCCTGGAACGAAGATGCCCGCACCACTTCGCGTGCCGGAATCCGCTGCGTGGCGGCGTTCAGCGTGGTGATCAGGACAAAGGCGCCCGCCATGCCATCGGCCAGCCCCGCCAGCACCGACATGCGCCGCGCAGATGTCTCGGGATTGGGCGAGACCCGGTCATAGGGCAGGCAATCCCAGGCCGGGAAGCTCAGGACCGGCACGCCCGGCGCGAAAGCCGCGAGCGCGACCCGCATCGCTTCGGCCCGCTTGTCATCGCGCGCAACAAAAATTACCGGCGCCCCGCGCTCAAGCTCACGCGCAAGCAGGTGCCCGTCATAGCCCTCGGGGGCGCCTCCGAGAATGATCGGCAGACGTGTGGTCATGGCAGGTCAGGTAAACTCATCAGAAGTCAGTGGAAAACGGTATAGGACAGGTTGCGCCACATGCCGAACAGCGAGGTGATGAAGATTGCGAACATCCCCAGAACCTGCACCAGGCGGCGCAGGATCATCAGGCGACGGTTGAGCGCCTCGCCGATATTCTCGCCCGCCTCGATCCTGAGCGCGGTCCAGAGCGATATCCACCCCACCGGTACCAGCCAGACCGTCAGCAAGAACAGCGCCTGGGCGAATTCAAGCCAGTACCAGAAGGCCAGCATCGCGAGCGTGGTGAAAAAGAAGGCCACGCCGAAGAACAATGGAACGGCAGCGGTACGGGTGACATTCAGCATCCGGCGGCTGTTGATCGCGACCATGGCCTCGACATCGAGCTGCGCCTGACCGCCGACACGGCGCCCGCGCGTGATCAGGTCATAGGGCACGCCCAGAACCCAGTGACTGGCCGAAGACCACAGCACCGCCAGGACAATCCAGTACCACAGGTTAGAGAAGGATCGCAGGTCGATCACTTCAGAGAGAATGCCGTAAAGCTCCAAGCGCGAAGAATCCTTCGTCTGTCCGATGCCGATCCCGACGGGTCTCGCTTGAAGACCCGCCCCATTCCATGGCAGGCAAGGGCACGGGCCGCAAGCCCCAAGGACGAGAGACACAAAGCAAGGCAGCCTGTCCGGCGCGATCTGTGACCGTGCCGCCATCCTGCAGGATCCGATATGCACCCGATTCAGGCCGATTTCCCCGCCACCCGCCACCGCCGCATCCGCCGGACGCCAGCTCTTCGTGCGCTGACGCGCGAGAATGAGCTTTCCGTGAATGACCTGATCTGGCCAGTCTTCATCCGCGAGGGCACCGGTGTCGAAGAGCCGATCCATTCGCTGCCCGGGGTGAACCGGCTGTCGCTCGACAGGCTGCTTGTGCACGCAGAAGAGGCCGCAAAGCTCGGGATCCCCGCGATCTGTCTCTTTCCCTATACCGACGCGGCCCTGCGCACCGAGACCTGCGAAGAAGCGTGGAACCCCGAAAATCTGACCAATCGCGCGATCCGGGCGCTGAAACGCGAGATCCCGGATCTGGCGGTGATGACCGATATCGCGCTCGACCCCTATAATGCCAACGGGCATGACGGGTTCGTCGTGAATGGCGAGATCATCAATGACGAGACGGTCGCGGCGCTGGTGAAAATGGCGCTGGCCCAGGCCGAGGCGGGCGCGGATATCCTTGGGCCATCCGACATGATGGATGGCCGGATCGGCGCGATCCGCACCGGTCTCGAGGCCGCAGGCCACCGGAATGTCTCGATCATGTCCTATGCCGCGAAATATGCGAGCGGCTTTTACGGCCCGTTCCGCGATGCGGTGGGCGCATCGGGGCGGCTGGTCGGTGACAAGAAGACCTATCAGATGGACCCGGCCAATGGCGATGAGGCGATCCGTCTGGTGGCCCGCGACCTGGCCGAGGGCGCCGATATGGTGATGGTAAAGCCCGGAATGCCCTATCTCGACATCTGCCACCGCGTGAAACAGGCATTTGGAGCGCCGACCTTCGCCTATCAGGTCTCGGGCGAATATGCGATGATCCGGGCGGCGGCGCTGAATGGCTGGATCGATGGCGAAAAAGTGATGCTGGAAAGCCTAATGGCGTTCCGCCGTGCCGGATGTGACGGCGTATTGACCTATTTCGCGCCGGAAGCCGCCCGGCTTTTGCGCGGCTGACCGCCGGAGCGAGCAGGATCGGCGGGAAATGCCGCCGATACCGGGGATAATTGCGCATAACCGATGACAAATCACAGATCCGCCGTTAGATTCAGCGGGAATGGGGCCGCAGAGCCTCGGCCGGATATGCCGGCAAAAATCATTGAAGGCAGAGCCATGGAAAAGATCACAAGACGCGCAATGCTGGCCGGAGCCGGCTCGGCCACGCTGCTGACCGCCGCCTGCGGCAATGGTGTCGGCTCGAATGGTGCGGCGCAGATCGACGCGCGGGTGGATGCGACGCAGAACTATCTCTTCGGCCGTTACCCCGGCACGCGTGAGCTGGCGTCGCGCGCCAATGGCGTGCTTTATATGCCGCTGATGACCGAGGCCGGTCTGGTCTGGGGCGGCGCTTTCGGGCGCGGCGCGCTCAGGATCCAGGGCGCGACGGTGGATTACTATTCCGCGACCAAGGCCAGTGTCGGCCTGCAGATCGGCGCGCAGCAATATGCCCATGCGCTGTTCTACATGACGCCGAACGCGCTGGAGGATTTCCGCCGCTCAACCGGCTGGGCCGCCTCGGCGGATCTGCGCTATGCCACGCCCGAGGAAGGCGCCTCGATCGGCAAGGCCACCACCGAAAGCGACCCGGTGATCGCGCTGATCTTCGGCCAGCAGGGGCTGATTGCGGGCGCAACGCTTGCGGGCGTCAAATATACCCGCATCATTCCCTGATCTGCGATGACCCTTGAGGGCCTCCTGTCCCGCTGGGGTCTCGTCGCGGTCTTCTGGGGCTGCTTTTTCGAAGGCGAAACCGCCGCCATTCTTGGCGGCGTCATCACCCATCACGGGCTGAGCCACTGGGCGCTGACTGCATTGGCCGCTTTCGCCGGCGCCTTCCTTGCCGATCAGATCTGGTTCCTGCTGTCCCGGCATATGCCGCGCGAGGGGCGCATCGGCAGCTGGCTGAGCCGGATGGCTGACAGGACAAAGGCGAACTGGCTGCATCAATGGCTCTCGCGCCATCCGGACGGGCTGACGCTTGCCTTCCGCTTTGTGCCGGGGACGCGGATCGTCGGGCCGGTCCTGCTGGCGCAGACCGCGATGGGATGGCGGCGCTTTACCGCATTGAATGCGCTGTCCTGCGCGATCTGGGCGATGCTGTTCACCGCACTTGGCTATCATTTCGGGCGCGCGGTTTATCTTATGCTGGGGCGCCTCCACGGGATGCATCTGGGGATGATGCTGATAATGATCGCCGGGGTCGGCCTTGCGCTGCATCTGATCCTGCGGCGCAAGGCACGACGCCGCTCAGCGCGGCAGGCGGCGGATCAGGCTTGACGTGTCATTCCTGCCGCCACCCATCAGCTGCACATCCTTGTAGAACTGATCGACCAGTGCGGTCACCGGCAGGCTTGCGCCGATCTCTTCGGCGGTTTCCAGGCAGATGTTCAGATCCTTGCGCATCCAGTCGACGGCAAAACCGAAATCGAACCGGTCCTCCAGCATGGTCTGATGCCGGTTCACCATCTGCCAGCTGCCCGCAGCGCCCTGCGAGATCACCTCGACCACGGCTTTGCCGTCAAGCCCGGCCTTCGATCCGAAGGCCAGCGCCTCGGAAAGCCCCTGCATCAGCCCCGCGATACAGATCTGGTTGACCATTTTCGCAAGCTGCCCTGCCCCCGCATCGCCGATCCTGCGGCAGATCCGGGAATAGGCGTCGATCACCGGGGCCGCGCGGTCGTAATCGGCCTGAGACCCGCCGCACATAACCGAAAGCACACCATTTTCGGCCCCCGCCTGGCCCCCCGAGACCGGCGCATCAACATAACCAAAGCCGCGCGCCGCCGCGATCTCTGCCAGCTCGCGTGTCACCTTCGCCGAAACGGTAGTGTGATCGACAAAGATCGCGCCCTTCCCCATACCGGCAAAAGCGCCTTCTTCGCCCAGACAGACCTCGCGCAGATCCTCGTCATTGCCGACACAGGCCATGACGAATTCTGCACCCGACGCCGCCTCTTTCGCGGTAAGAGCCACATGGCCGCCGAACTTTGCCCCCCAGGATGCGGCTTTGGCCCCGGTGCGGTTCCACACCGTCACCTCATGACCCTGCGCTGCAAGATGCCCGGCCATCGGGTACCCCATCACCCCCAGCCCGAGAAATGCCACCTTTGCCATGATCCGCTCCTGTCGCCGTGAATTGCCCTTGGTTTCGTGATGGACTAGGAACCCTTTGGACCAAGGACGTCAAGGACAGGCCGGATGCTCACCCTCTTTCGCTGGCTGATGCGGATTACCGCCGGGCTGCTTTTGCTTGCGGGCCTTGCCGTTCTGACCGGCTACTGGTTCCTGTCGCGCTCGCTGGTGGATTACAACGAGGGCTTCACCCTTGAGGGCATCTCGGCCCCGGTCGAGGTGGTCAGGAATAATGACTCGGTGCCGCATATCTTCGGCAAGAACGATCATGACACCTATTTCGCACTTGGCTTTGCCCATGCCCAGGACCGGCTCTGGCAGATGACCATGCTGCGCCGCACGGCCCAGGGCCGCCTGTCGGAAATTTTCGGCGAGCGGACACTGGCAGTCGATGAGCTGATCCGGCGCTACGATCTCTACGGCCTCGCGTTGGAATCGGTGAAGGCGCAGGATCCCGAGACGCTGGCGGTGCTTGAGGCCTATTCGGCCGGGGTGAACGCCTGGATCAATGAAGTGAACACGGGCGCGCGCGGGCGTGGTGCGCCGGAATTCTGGTTTTTTGCCCCCGAGATCGCCGCCTGGGCGCCGGCCGATTCCATCGCGATCCTGAAGCTGATGGCGCTGCAACTGACCGGTATGGGGCAAAGCGAAGTCCTGCGCGCCCGCGCATCCCTGGTGCTGTCACCCGAACGGCTGGCCGATATCCTGCCGGAAGATCCGACCAAAGGCATCACCTCGCCCAACTACGCGAGCCTTATCCCCGGCGTGCAGCCCGGCGACAAGCCTGTCGATTTCGCGCTCGGGCCATTGTCGCCTCTGGTGGAGCCGGCGCTTTCGGGCGCATCGAACGCCTGGGCTGCGATGGCGGGACGCTCGGCTGCGGGCGGTGCGCTTCTGGCGAATGATCCGCATCTGGGCTTTACCGCGCCGACGATCTGGTATCTGGCGCGGCTGGAATTGCAAAAAGGCGGCGTGATCGGCGCGACGATCCCCGGCATTCCGGTGGTAATGATCGGGCGCAGCGAAGAACTCGGCTGGGGCCTGACGACGGCTTATCTCGATGACCAGGACATCGTCATCGAAAAGCTGAACCCGGACAACCAGGAAGAATATCTGCTCCCCGATGGCACATATGAGCGCTTTATCACCCGCCAGAGCGTGGTGCGGGTCAAGGACGGCGCGCCGATCACGCTGACCCTGCGCTGGTCCAGAAATGGCCCGGTGCTTTCGGGCAAGCAATATGACCTGCAATCGGTGACACCCACCGGCCATGTCGCTGTGATGTCCTGGACTGCGCTTTCCCCGGCAGATACTTCGATGACGGCCGCCGTGCGGCTGATGTCGGCCAACACGGTCGCGGATGCGATCGAGGCCGGGCGGCTCTATGTCGCACCGGCGCAGAACCTGATGCTCGCGGGAAAAGACGGCATTGCGATGCAGCTGATCGGCGCCATGCCGATCCGTGACGCGGCCCATCCGAGCCAGGGTCGGATGCCATCGCCCGGCTGGGTCGAGGCCACCGGCTTCAAGGGGATCTTCCCCTATGAGGAAAATCCGCGCTTCGTGAACCCGCCCGAGGGCATTTTGGGGAACACCAATAATAAGACTGTCGACCGCCCCTTCCCCAATCATGTCAGCTTTACCTGGGGCGATACGCAGCGCATCCAGGCCTGGCTCGCGTTGATCCGCACCCGCGAGGTCCATACCCGCGAAAGCTTTATGGAGGCGCAGCTCGATACGATGAACCCGACGGCGCGGCTGTTGCTGCCGCTGATCGGGGCGGATCTGTGGTTCACCGGCGGGGCGGCAGAAACGGGTACAGCAGAGGAATTCCGCCAGCGCGCGCTCAAGCTGCTGGCGGCCTGGAATGGCGAGATGAGCGAACATGCGCCCGAACCGCTGATCGCCGAAGCCTGGCTCAGGGTGTTGATGGATCGGCTGATCCGCGATGAACTCGGGCCGCTTGCGCAGAATTTCCGCCGCATCGACCCGGTCTTCCTCGAACGCGTCTATCGCAATATCGATGGTGCGGCGGTCTGGTGTGATGTGGTGCAATCGGCTCCGGTCGAGACCTGCACCGATATGGCGCGGATGGCGCTGGACGAGGCACTGATCGAGCTGAGCGAGACCTATGGGCGCAATATCGAAAGCTGGCGATGGGGCGATGCGCATCAGGCGACGCATGACCATCCGGTGCTGGGAAATATTCCCTTTGTCAGGTGGTTCGTGAATATCCGCCAGTCGACATCCGGAGGCGATGACACGCTGATGCGCGGTGTGACCAAGGGATCGGGGCCGGAACCCTATCTGAACGTCCATGGCGCCGGCTATCGTGGGGTCTATGATTTCGCCGACCCTGACAGCTCGATCTTCATCACGGCAACCGGACAGTCGGGGCACCCGCTGTCGCGCCATTATGATGATCTGGGCGAATTGTGGCGGCGCGGCGAATATATCCCGATGTCGCTGGACCCGGACCTCGCCCATGCGGCAGCGGCGGGGGTGATGCTGCTGACCCCGGCCTCTGCGGCGGAATGAGCCACCGATCCCTCGCCGGACAACTGTTCCAGCGGGGCATAATAGGGTCAGGCGGAAAGGGCGCGGCGCGCCTCAGCGCGGGTGCGGCGCAAGGATCCAGAGCACGAAGGCGGCGGTCAGCGCGGCGATCATCGTGAACATGCCGGTGCTGTAAAACAGCGAGAAGCCGTCCCCCCAGCCGAAGGTGCCGCCGCTTACAGCCGTAAAGAACGTGCCGAGGCGATTACCGCCCCAGGCCCAGGCGGCGAGAAAGCCAAGGCTCATCAGGACGCGGCCGCCAAAGACGGTGAGCGCAACAACCGGCAGAACCGGCAGGGCCGCGATCAGGCATTCAAGCACGAGCCCGCCCGCCGTCAGCGGCAGGCCGGGCGTTTGCGGCAGCCCCTGCCCCGAACCGATCAGGCCCCGCGCCGCGCCGGAGGTCAGGATCATGAAATGCAGGCCGGTCGCGAGGGCCGTGCCGATCAGGCCCGCCGCGAGGGCCCGCCCGAGCCTGGTCAGAGCCGTGCCCATTCCTGCGCCTGCCTTTCGGTCCATTGCACTGTGATCTGCCAGCCTTCATCGGTCTGATCCTCGCGGACCACGACACCGGTCTGATGCAGCCAGGCGCGTTTGCGGCCCTCGCTGAAGCCAAGCGCCAGCTCTTCCTCGCGGCGCTCGGCCTCGAAACTGGCGGAAATGGCGGTCAGAAGATCGGGAACCCCCTCACCTGTGAGCGCCGAGATCACGAATGTATCGGGGCGGGTCGCAGCCTGGGCCGCAAGCGCCTCACGGGCGCTCGGATCGACGAGATCGAGCTTGTTCCAGATCTCGAATTTCGGCGTCTCTGGCGGCACGCCAAGCGAGGTCAGGATCTCTTCGACATCGGCGGCCTGTTCGGCGGTTTCGGGATGCGAGATGTCGCGGACATGCAGGATCAGATCGGCAGAGAGCACCTCCTCCAGCGTGGCGCGGAAGGCGGCGACCAGCTGGGTCGGCAGGTCGGAAATGAAACCCACCGTATCCGAGAGGATCACACGGCGGCTGCCGCCAAGGGCTCCGGGGATTTCCAGCGCGCGCATCGTCGGGTCGAGCGTGGCGAAAAGCATGTCTTTCGCCAGCACTTCGGCCCCGGTCACCCGGTTGAACAAGGTCGATTTGCCGGCATTGGTATAGCCGACCAGCGCCACAATCGGGAACGGCACTTTGGCACGGGCGGCGCGGTGCAATTCACGGGTACGGACGACCTTTTCCAGCTGACGCCGCAGCCGGATCGCCTGTTCGTCAATCGCGCGGCGGTCATTTTCGCGCTGCGTTTCGCCCGGGCCACCGACAAAGCCGAAGCCACCACGCTGGCGTTCCAGATGGGTCCAGGCGCGTACCAGGCGGGTGCGCTGATAGTTCAGCGCCGCCAGTTCCACCTGCAACACACCTTCGCGGGTGCGGGCGCGGTCGGCGAAAATCTCGAGAATCAGCGAGGTCCGGTCAAGGAGCTTGACCTTCCAGTCGCGTTCAAGATTGCGTTGCTGCACCGGCGTCACCGGCCCGTCGATAAAGACAAGGCCGATCTTTTCCGCCTTCAGCCTTTCGCCGATTTCTTCGACCTTGCCGGGGCCGAACAGCGTTGCGGGCACGGTCTTTGACACTTTGACCACCTGGGACCAGACCACATCCATATTCGGAAGGGCTGCGGCCAGGCTGACGGCCTCGGCCAGACCATGTTCGGGAAGACGGCGGGTCTGGCGGCTGCGGATATCGGGATGCAGAACAACTGCCCGCGTCTTTTCAGTCGCGGTCAGTTGCCATTTGCTCCGCTCTGCCCGCAGCGCGGACAGGTCGGAGAACAGATCATCATCGTCCGTCAGAGCGGAAGATCCCGGCGCGTCCTGATATTCGGGCCCGTCTGAATTTTCAGGGGGATCGGATGCGGGATCGGAGGGCTTATTGCTCAATCTTCGCCTTCATAAAGATTGATGGGCGCACCGGGCATGATGGTCGAAATCGCGTGTTTATACACGAGTTGCGATTGACCGTCGCGCCGCAGCAGCACGCAGAAATTGTCGAACCAGGTGATCACACCCTGGAGTTTGACCCCGTTGATCAGGAAGATCGTCACCGGAACCTTTGCCTTGCGGACATGGTTCAGGAAGGCGTCCTGGAGGTTCTGTTTATCGCCAGCCATTGTTTGTTTTGCCTTGCGCCTGGGCCCGCTTCACTTGCGGGTTTGAGAAATCCGGTGAGGCCGGCGGAACACCCGCATCAAGCCCACCTCGCCCGGATGCGGAAAAACCGACCGGGTTGCGCGAATAATAGGAATGTTGCGCATGGTTTCCAGAGAGGAAATGCAGAATCTCCACCTGGTTGTGACCTGTGAGCGTCAGACTGTTGCGCAAAAGCCCGTCAGAGCCCTGACTTCTCAGCGCCCCGCCTTGCCCGACCAGGGGGCCGACCAGCCTCCCGACCAGTTGCCCGGTGCGATCAGCGCGATCAGCGCCAGCGTCTCCACCCGGCCAAGCACCATGGTCAAAGCGAGAATCACCTTCACCGGGGCAGACAGCGCCGCCCAGGACAGCGGCTCGGCCCCGGCAAGCCAGGCAAGCTGACCGGTCGTGGTCAGCGCCGAAAGGCAGAAGATCAGCGCTTCGGTGAACCGCAGCCCGAACAGGGTCAGCGCGGCAGTGATCAGTGCGACAGATATCGCGAAAAGCATAAAGAAAATCCAGGCGAACCAGGCGCCGCGCCCGGCAAGCCTGCGCACCTCGGCACCGATGCCGATGGAATGGGGGTGGATGATGCGCTCGAGCTCACGCTTGCCCTGAAGGCCAAGCGCCCAGACCCGCAAAAGCGTCACCCCCCCGGCGGTCGTCGCCACACCACCACCGATTATCGCAAGCCCCATCAGCATCAGCCCCGGCGACCCCATCCCCGCCCAGTTGCGCGCCGAACTCCACCAGACGCTTTCATAGCCGGTGGTGGTCAGGAACGAGGCCGCAGTGAAGAGAGATCCCCAGAAGGCGCGGATCAGCGCGGCCAGGCTTTCCTCGCCGCCCGCCCCGGCATCCGCCACCAGATGGCGGAGCAGCAGAACGACGACCACAAGCGAAATCAGGATCAGGCCGAGCCGGATCTCGGGGTCCTGGCGCAGCGATCCGTGCACCTGGCCCGGCAGGTTGAACGGCATCAGATGCCGGCTGAGCGCCAGCAGGAAGAAAAAGAAGATCAGCACCTCGCCCGCGAGGCCGGAATACAGGACCGCCTGTCCCGTCCCCGCCGAAATGCCGCTGGTCGACAGGGTTCCCATCGCATGGGTCAGCGCGATCAGCCCGTTTTCGCCCGCGATCAGCAACATGATCCACAGCGCGAAGGTCAGCCCGGCATAGACCGGCAGGATCGCTGAAGACGCGCGGGTCAGCCGCTCGCGCGGATCGGTCAACCCGCCGCCGCGGCCGATCAGCTGGCTCTTTTGCCCCGGAAGCTGCCCCGAGATCACCTCGGCCCCGCCCAGGTTCAGAGGTGCGAGCACCGCCCAGGCCGCGATCAGCACGAAATAGCCGCCCAGCCAGCCCGCCATCCCCCGCCACAGATGGACAGAAGCCGGCAGCCGGTCGGGCGCATAACCCGTGGCGCCGGTGGTGGTGAAAGACGAGATCATCTCGAACCACAGATTGAGCAGCGTGGTGTCGCGGATCAGCGGAATCAAGGGCAGTGCGAAAGCAAAGGGCAAAATCGCATAGGTTCCGGCCAGTGCCGCCAGCTGGCTATGGGCGGAATGGCGGCGCTTTGAGTCGCGGGTCACCATGGCCAGCATCACCGTCAGCACGACGAGGATCAGCCCGGAATAGAAAAAGCTCTGCGCGGTGCGGTGATCGCTCAGGCTTGCGGCATGGGCCGCCGGGATCCAGCACAGGACCCCGACCACGCCCAGAGCCAGCACCAGAAGCGGCACATCCCATAACAGCGGGCGTCTGCCACCCCGCGGGAGCCCTGCCAGCGGCCGCATCAGAAGAAATCAATCGAGACCTGGAACAGGCGCTCGACCTCGGGAACATCTTTCACCAGGGCAAAGACCGCGACCACGTCACCCGGCTCGATCCGCGTATCGGGCTCGGGTTTCAGCATCCGGTCGCCCTTCATCACGCCGCCGACCAGCACGCCTTCGGGGAATGCGATATCCCGGATCATCTTGCCCGAGATCGGCGAGGTCGACATGACCTGAGCCTCGATCATCTCGGCCTCGCCATCGCCCAGCGAATAGACGGCGCGGACGCGGCCATGACGGATATGGCGCAGAATCGACGAGACCGTCGTCGCGCGCGGGTTGATCCAGGCGTCAAGATCCAGCGCCGCCATCAGAGGCGCCATGGTCGGGTCATTCACCAGCGCGATGGTCAGCGGGCAGCCCGCCTGTTTGGCGCGAACCGAGACCAGAAGATTGGTCTTGTCATCATCCGTGACCACCAGGACGGCATCGGCCCGGTCCACCCCAGCCTCGGCCAGCAGATCCATATCCATCCCGTCACCATTCAGCACGATGGTGCGCGACAGCTGATCGGCAGCGGCCTCGGCGATCTGGCGGTTCTTCTCGATCATCCGAACCCGGACCCGATCCGACCGCGCCTCCAGCGCCCGCGCGACCGTCAGCCCGACATTGCCGCCACCGATAATGACAATGCTATCCTGTTTATGCTCGCGCTTGCCGAAAATCCCGAGGCTGCGGCTGACATCTTCGGTATGGACGAAAAGATAGATCTGATCGTCTTCCAGCAGCTGATCTTCGGGATGTGGCGCAAAAAGCTTTTCATTGCGGCGCACCCCCACCACGATCGCCCGGAGCGAGGGGAAGAGATCATTGAGCTGCCTGAGCGGCGTGTTCAGGACCGGGCATTCCGGCCCAAGGCGGATCCCCAGCAGATGCGCGCGCCCCGACATGAAAACCTCGGTGTCAAAAGTCTCGGGCGCGGCAAGCCGTTGCAGCGCGGCCTCGGCCACCTCAAGCTCCGGGCTGATGATCACGTCAATCGCCAGCCGGTCGGTGTTATAAAGATCGGAATAGCCGGTCTCGAGGTAGTTCTGCGCCCGGATCCGCGCGATGCGGCGGGTGACGTTAAAGGCCGAAGCGGCAATCTGACAGGTGACCATATTCACCTCGTCCGAATAGGTCGCGGCGATCACCATATCGGCGTCACGGGCGCCGGCTTTTTCCAGTATATCGGGATGGCTTGCAAAACCCACCACGCCCTGAACATCCAGAACTTCGGTCGCGCGGCGGATCAGATCGGCATTGGTGTCGACGATGGTGACATCGTTCTTTTCACCGGCCAGCTGGCGCGCAATCTGCCAGCCGACCTGGCCGGCGCCGCAGATGATGACCTTCATAGGGTTCTCCTCTGGCCTCGCCCGCCGTCATTCTTCCTGTTTCGCAAAGCCCTGGCGAAAGGTCAATTCCCCCGCCGGCAATGGCGCCCGGGCCGTGCTCAGCCCGCCTCTCCCTCCTGGAACTCGTCGTCGAAATAGGCGCTGCGGGTGCCTGATTTCGACGAGGTCACCACGCCGAGGCTTTTCAGCTTCCGGTGCAACGCCGAACGCTCCATGCCGACAAAATTCGCCGTCCGCGAGATATTGCCGCCGAAGCGGTTGATCTGGGTCAGAAGATATTCGCGTTCGAAAAGCTCGCGCGCCTCGCGCAGCGGCAGCGTCGCCACCGCGCCGCCCAGCACCATCGTCTCACCGGCGCCGCTGGCCCCTTCAGCCCCGGGCAGCTCACGCGCTTCGATCTCGTCGGTGCCCTCACCGAGGATCAGTACGCGTTCGATCATATTCCGCAGCTGACGGATATTGCCCGGCCAGGACATGGTCTGCAGCATCGCCTCGGCATCAGGGCTGATCGGGCGCAAAGGCAGGCCCTGGCTGCGATGGAACCAGGCCACGAAATGACGGGCGAGTTCGGGAATGTCATCGCGGCGGTCGGCCAGCGAAGGCACCGGGATCGGCACCACGTTAAGGCGGTCAAACAGCTCCTGGCGGAAACGCCCGGCGCGGATTTCCCCCGGCAGATCGCGGGAGGTCGAGGAGATCACCCGCAGATCGACCCGCACCTTGTCGCTGCCGCCGGCGCGGTTGAATTGCTGTTCGGTCAGCACGCGCAGGATCTTTGACTGCGTGCCGGTCGGCATGTCGCCGACCTCGTCAAAATAGACCACACCGCCATGCGCCTGTTCCAGAAGCCCCGGCTCGATGCCGCGTTCCGGCGTCTCGCGCCCGAAAAGCACCTCCTCCATCCGCTCCGGCTCGATGGTCGCCGAAGACACGGTGATGAAGGGCGCCGAGGCGCGGTTCGAGTTCAGATGGATATAGCGCGCCGCCAGTTCCTTGCCCGATCCCGGCTGCCCGGTCAGCATCACGCGGCCATTCGACTTCGTCACCTTGTCGAGCTGGGCACGCAGCCCTTTGAACGCGGGGCTCGACCCGATCATCTCGGTCGAGGTCACATCGCGGCGCTTGAGCTCGCTGTTCTCACGGCGGAGCCTTGATGTCTCCATCGCACGCGCAACAACCAGTACCAACTGATCGATATTAAAGGGTTTTTCGATGAAATCGTAAGCGCCCTGTTTGATCGCCGCGACCGCAATCTCGATATTGCCGTGACCCGAGATGATGATCACCGGCACATCCGGGTTATCGCGTTTGACGGTTTTAAGAATGTCGATCCCATCCATCCGGCTGTCTTTCAGCCAGATGTCGAGCACCATAAGATCGGGCGCCTCTGTATTGATTTCGTTGATACAATCCTCGGAATTCCCGGCGAGGCGTATCGCGTAACCTTCGTCTTTCAGGATATCGCCGATCAGTTCGCGAATGTCCTTTTCGTCATCGACGATCAGAATGCTCATCTCAGCCTCCATTCCCGTTCCCGGGTCCGTTGCCAGGGGCAAAAGCCACCCCGTTACGGGAGTTGTTATCCGTTTTCTCAGCCGCAGCAGTGCCTTGCGGTGCCATGTTACGTCCCATCCTGCGCCGGTTCAGACGCGGGAGCCTGATCTCGGCCATGGCGCCGGCATGGGTCTCTCCCTCGAAGACCGGCGCATCGGTGAGGGTCAGCGTGCCGCCATGTTCCTCGATGATCTTGCGCACGATCGGCAGGCCAAGGCCCGTCCCCTTGGCGCGCGTCGTGACATAGGGCTCAAACAGCCGCGCCCGGTCTTCCGGCAGGCCGGTGCCATTGTCCATGATGCGGATTACGCTTTCCGCCTCATCCCTGGCAAGGGTAACGCGGATCTGCGGACGGTATCCTTCACCTGCCCCATTTTCAATATGAGATTCAGTAGCTTCTCCGGCGTTCTTGATCAGATTTGTCAGGGCCTGGCTGATCATGGTCGCGTCCAGATCCATCAGAAGCTGGCCATCCGGGATCCCGGCCGTGAAAGCAACGCCCGGCTGACCCGCACGCTGCAAGGTCACTGCATCACGCAGGATTGCCAGCAGATCGGTCTCGCGCCGGTCCGGTTCAGGCATACGGGCGAATTTGGAAAACTCATCAACAATGCGGCGCAAGTCATTGGTTTGCCGAACAATAACATCTGTCAGGCTCGCCAGTTCCTCTACATCCTGCACCTGTTTCGAGAATTTGCGCTTCACCCGTTCCGCCGAAAGCTGAATGGGCGTCAGCGGGTTCTTGATCTCATGCGCGATGCGGCGCGCGACATCGCCCCAGGCCGCCATACGCTGCGCCGAGACAAGGTCGGTCACATCGTCAAAGGCCACCACATAGCCTTCGGCCTCGCCACTGTCCGAGCGCCGTTCGCCCATTCTGACCAGCAGGCTCTCGATCTGACCGCGCCGGGTAACGCGGATTTCCTCCTGCGCAACCTGGCCGGAACTGGCCTGGAGCGTTTCGAACAAGCCGGCGAATTCGGGCACGATCTCGTCCAGACGCCGGTCTTCCACCTCATCGCCCAGATCCAGCACCCGCAAAGCCGCGCGGTTGATGAAATCCACCCGCCCGTCACCGCCAAGGCCAATCACTCCCGCCGTCACATTCGACAGCACGGAATCGAACATCCGCCGGCGTTCCTCGGTCTCGGCGTGGCTGGCCTCAAGCGCAAGCCGCTGGCCCTTCAGCTGCCGGGTCATGCGGTTGAAGATGCGCCCCAGCATGGCGATCTCGTCATCGCCCTGTTCTTCGGTCACCTGCACGTCAAGATCGCCTTCGCCGACCCTCTGCGCAGCGCCGGTCAGCCGCCCCACCGGGCGCGACAGCCGTTCGGCGAACCACAGGCCCAGCCAGATCGCAGCAAGAATCAGGATCAGCGCAAAGCCCAGATAGATGAAACCGAAATTCAGCAGAAGCTTGCCGCGATCCGCTTCCAGCTGGTTGTAAAGCTTCACGGTCTCGGTCGTCTCGTCCAGCAATGACAGGAGCCGCCCGTCCACGGCGCGTGAGACATAGAGATAGCGGTCGGCATAGGCCGGCAGCCGCACCAGCGCGCGGAATTCATTATTCTGCCAGTCGCGGATCAGCACGACACCACCGGCCTGGCTCTTTTGCAGATCATCAGAAGAAATGACTTCAAAGTCAAAGAGATAAGAGCTTTCACCCCGCGTCTTCAGCTGACCTGTGCCATCGACCAGATAGGCTTCTTTGAGCCCGCGCTGGATCTGTTCCTGCCCCTTGGCCAAAAGCGGACGCAGCTGGTCATCGCGCAGCATCACGCTTTGTTCGCGCGCGGCATTCAGATAGACCGCCAGCGCCATCGCATCCTGCGCAAGGCTCGCGCTTTGTTCCCCCTCATAGGCCTGGGCCGCCGCAAGCGATGCGCCCACCACTGAACGGACGCGCTCTGAAAACCAGCCCTCCAGGCCAAGATTGACCGAAAGTACCGCGAAGACCGCGACGAGGATGGTCGGCACCAGCGCCATGCCGGCGAAAACGGCGGTCAGCCGCATATGCAGGTTCGACCCGGCCGAGCGGCGGCGGCGATCGGCCACCATCCGCATCACCCGCGCCAGCACCAGCGCCGCGATCAGCAGCACATAGACCAGGTCGGCAAGCAGGATCAGCCGCAAAGCAGGCGAGTTGCCGCTGTGGTTCATCGGCCCGAGCAGGAGGAAGGTCGCGACCACCAGCACCGGCCCAAGGAAGACCAGCCCCAGAGTGAAGGCTGTCTGAATCCGCCGCTGCCGGCGCAGGCGCGAAACCCTTTGCCAGACATCGCGCTTCACAACCCGACCGGATTCAAATCCCGCCATCACCTTCAACATCTTGTGGACAGGCCCTTGTGCGACCCGTCTGCCACGCTTGATGTTGCGGTTTTACATCAGCTTGCGGCGCCGTGTCACGCGAATATCCAGATCGGTGATCTTCTTGCGCAAAGTATTGCGGTTTATCCCGAGCAAATCGGCACATCTTGCCTGGTTGCCACCGGTCGCATCCAGCGCGATTTCGATCAGCGGCATCTCCACTTCACGCAGGATACGCTGGTAAACACCGGGGGGTGGCAGCTGTCCGCCATGCAGATCGAAGTAGCGTTTCAGATGGCGCATCACAGTGGCGGAAAGTTTCTCACCCTCCATCACGCCACGGCTCGGCTCCGCCACCGGGAGTTGACCCAGCACCGCCGCCACCTCGGCCCGGTTGATTTCGGCATCGGAGGCGGTGACCAGAAGACGGCGAATCGCATTTTCCAGCTGACGCACATTGCCCGGCCAGGCATGGTTGCGGATCAGTTCGCGCGCGTCGGGGGCCAGCTGGCGGGTGGTGCCGAAATCGCGCTCGCCCTTCGCGAGGAAATGTTCGGCCAGCAGCGGGATGTCCTCGACGCGCTCGCGCAAGGAAGGCACATGCAGCGTCACCCCGCCGAGCCGGTAGTAAAGATCCTGGCGGAAACCTCCTGTCTCCATCCGCCCGGCCAGATCGACCTGGCTTGTCGCCATGATCCGGGGGGCCTTGCCGGCCATCGAATCGTCCCCGAGCATATCGAGGAGCCGCACCACCCGTGCCTGGGCATCCTCGTTGAAATCCCCGATCTCATCGAAAACGACCGAGCCGCCACGCGCTTTCGCGATCAGCGAAGACGGGCCTTCGACCCCTTGCAGATCGCTTGCGGTCGCGGTGACGAAGGGCAGCGTCCGGCGGTCCGAGAAATCATGGATGGCGCGCGCGAGCAGGCTTTTTCCGGTACCCGATTCGCCCGAGATCAGCGCCGGAATATCGGTATTCATCACCCGCGCCACCAGCCGGTACAGCGCCTGCATCGCGGGCGTGCGCCCGACCAGCGGCAGTTCTTCGGCGGGTTCGCGGACTGGCTGTGCGACCGGGGCGGCGCGGCGTTTTTGCTCCAGCGCGCGGGCCGAGCGCTTCATCAGATCGGGCAGATCGAAAGGTTTCGGCAGATAGTCGAACGCCTCGGCTTCGGCGGCCTGAATCGCGGTCATGATGGTGTTTTGCGCGCTTATCACGATCACCGGCAGGCCGGGCCGCATACGCGCGATGCGCGGCAGTGCATCCAGCCCGTTGCCATCCGGCATGATCACATCCGAGATCACCAGATCCCCCTTGCCCTCTTCCACCCACCGCATCAGCGTCATCAGGCTAGAGGTCGCATGCACCTTGCAGCCCGCCCGGGTCAGCGCCTGGGTCAGAACCGTGCGGATCGTGCGGTCGTCATCCGCGACCAGAACCGTTCCATCCATGGGTTACACCTCTTTCCTTGGTTCTTTGGGCACCATCGGCAGCGAGAGACGGAACACCGTCCGCCCCGGAACGGAATCGACCGAAATCCAGCCCTCATGGTCGGCGATGATTTTCGAGACCAGCGCGAGGCCGAGCCCGGTGCCGTTCTCGCGCCCCGAAACGAAGGGGTCGAAAACCTCGGCCGCGATATCGGGTGGCAGGCCGGGGCCATCGTCAATCACCTCGACATTCAGCGGCAGCGCCGCCTGGCTGCCATCCTTGCGGCGCATCCTGAGGCTCAGGTCATAAAAAGTGCGCAGCCGGATGGTGCCGCCCTTGCGCCCTGCAGCTTCGGCGGCATTTTTGATCAGGTTCAGAAAGACCTGCATCAGCTGATCGGGATCGGCCCAGGTCGGCGGCAGCGAGGGGTCGTAATCTTCCTGGATCACCATATGCGAGGCAAAACCCACAAGCCCCGAACGCCGCGCCCGGTCGAGCGCGTCATGGATATTCACCGCGCGGCGTTCCGGCGGCCGCAGATTGCCGAATTGTTCGACCTGCTCCAGCAATTTGACGATGCGCCGGGTCTCTTCCACGATCAGATCGGTCATCTCGCGATCTTCCGGCGTCAGCGACATTGACAATAGCTGTGCCGCGCCTGCGATGCCCGCGAGCGGGTTCTTGATCTCATGCGCCAGCATCTCGGCCATGCCGATCGCCGATTTCGCCGCCGTTTTCGAGGCCCCTGCGCGCCCCAGCCGGACGGCAATCTCGCGCGGCGAAAACATCAGCATCAGATGGTCCGGCTGGTCCTGCATCGGCGCGATATGGACCGAACACTGCACCGGCGGGCGGTCTCCGCTGGTCACGTCGGCATTGTTGATCTTCATCGGTGCCTGATTGGCGCGGGCGCGGGCGAAGGCTTCCTCCATCGGCGCGTCGATCATGATGCGGTCCAGCACCGGCTGACCGGACAGGGATTTCGCCGAGGCGTTGAGAAAGCTCTCCGCCGCCGGATTGGCCTCGCGGATCAGGCCATCCGGCCCGACCAGCAGGGCCGGCAGCGGCAATGACGCCCAGACCACACCGGGAACCGGCCAGGGAGAGCGATAGCTGCTCATGCGGCCTCCTCGGTCTCGCTGAAGGCGCGAAGGATCAGCTCGCGGACCAGAGCGGGGTCGGTTGCGGTCAGCACCGCCTCGCGGGCATGGTCCATCCCGGCCTCTTCCAGATACCAGCCAAGATGCTTCCTCGCGCAGCGCAGGCCCAGTTCGCGCCCGTAGAAACCAAGCATCTCATCGTAATGCCGGACGATCATCTCGCCCCGCGCCGGCCCTTCGGGGATCACCGGCGCAGGCGTGCCGTAAAGTGCATGGGCGATCTCGGCCAGTCGCCAGGGCGCGCCCTGGGCGCCACGCCCGACCATGACGCCATCCGCCCCCGACTGCGCCAGCGCCTCGGCCGCGGTGGCGGCATCAATAATGTCGCCATTCGCGATCACCGGGATCGTCACCGCCTCTTTCACCCGTCTGATCGCGGCCCAGTCGGCCTGGCCTTTGTAAAACTGACAGCGGGTGCGGCCATGGATCACCACCATCTTCACCCCCGCCTGTTCGGCGCGGGCCGCCAGGTCGGGCGCATTCAGCAGATGTTCATCCCAGCCCAGCCGGGTCTTGAGCGTCACCGGCACTTTCACCGCGCCGACCACCGCCTCGATCAGCCCGACCGCGAGGTCGAGATCTTTCAGCAGCGCCGAACCACAGAGCCCCGTCGTCACCCGTTTCGACGGGCAGCCCATATTGATATCGATGATCTCAGCGCCCTGCCCCTCGCACCACCTGGCCGCCTCGGCCATCAATGCGGGCTCGCGCCCCGCCAGCTGGACCGAAGTGATATTCTCACCAAAACCCAGCTCTGCCCGCGCCCGCGCTTCGGGACGGTTCCTGAGCACCTCATCCGAGGCGACCATTTCCGACACCACAAGCCCTGCGCCAAATGACCCTACAAGCCGCCGGTTCGGCAGATCAGTGATCCCCGCAAGCGGCGCCAGAAACACCGGCGGGTAAAGGCTGAACGACCCGATATCCACTGCAGCAAGCCTCGCTGCGACAGGTGCTGCAGGCATATCCCTTTGCGAAGGACCGTTTTCCAAAGTGCCAGGGGTCAAAGCCAAGGTCGGGTTCCTTTTGTCTTTGGGAAAGTGCTATTTGCCGTTCGGCATAGTTCCAAGGCAGATGCCCGGATAATTCGCGGGCAGACCTGCACCGGAACGAGAGCCTGCACAATAATTAATCACACTTGCCCGCATTTTGGGCAGGGACACGCAGATTGCCAGCATCCTTTCCCTGGCCTAAAACCGCCGCAACAGCCCCAGTCCGAACCAGGCAAAAATTCTGTGACCCATCCCCAGATTGTTTCACACATGTCGGAAGCCGGTCCGGCCAGCGCAAGTCCAAAGACGCTGGTGGTGATCACCGCCGCCGGGCGTGGGGTGCGGGCCGGTGGGGGCATGCCGAAGCAATGGCGTCTTCTCGCCGGAGAACCGGTGCTCGCCCATACGCTGCGCGCTTTTCAGGGCTTTGATCTGGCGTTGGTGATCCATCCCGATGACCGTGAGACCGCCGCCGGACTTGTCGCAGAAATTGCGCCGGGGGCGCGTCTTGTCGAAGGCGGCGCCACGCGGGCCGGGTCGGTGCGCCGCGCGCTCGAAGCCATGGCGGGCCAGGGGTACAAAAGGGTACTGATCCAGGACGGCGCCCGGCCGCTGACCAGCCCTGCACTGATCGCACGGATGCTTGCGGCCCTGGATCACAGCCCGGCCGCCGCCCCTGCGCTTGCGGTCAGTGATGCGCTCTGGCGGGGCGAAAGCGCGGTTGTGACCGGTCTTCAGCCCCGCGACGGGCTCTGGCGCGCGCAAACCCCCCAGGCCTTCCATTTCGATGCCATTCTCGCCGCCCATCGCGCCGACATGGCAGGCCAGGCCGCCGATGATGTCGAACTCGCCCTCGCATCCGGGCTGGAGGTCGCGATTGTCGAAGGCGAGGAAGACAATCTCAAACTCACCTTCCCGCCGGATTTCCCCCGCGCGGAACAGATCCTCGCGCAACGGCGCGGAAAGGAAAGCACCATGGATATCCGCATGGGCAATGGCTTTGATGTCCATGCCTTCACCGAGGGCAATCATCTCTGGCTTTGTGGTGTAAAGATCCCGCATGACCACGCCCTGCTGGGTCATTCCGATGCTGATGTCGGGATGCATGCGCTGACAGATGCGATCTATGGCGCGCTGGCAGAAGGCGATATCGGCCGGCATTTCCCGCCTTCGGATCCGCAATGGAAGGGAGCTGCAAGCCATATCTTCCTGCGCCATGCCGTGGCGCTGGCCTCAGATCGCGGTTTCGCGATCTCGAATTGCGACGTGACCCTGATCTGCGAGCGCCCGAAGATCGGACCACATGCCGCATCCATGCAATCCGCCCTCGCGGCTATCATGGAACTCGACGCAAGCCGGATCAGCGTCAAAGCAACCACCTCGGAGCGACTGGGCTTTACCGGTCGCGAAGAAGGTATAGCCTCCATTGCAACCGTGGTATTGGTGAAAGCATGATCAACCTGACTGCCACTTTCTTTGGCCTTGGCCATCTCCGTCCGGCTTCGGGCACCTGGGCCTCGCTGGCGGCGGCACTGCTGGCGCTGCTGGCGATGAACCAGGGGCTTTACTGGCTGGTGCCGGTGGGGGCGGTGCTGGCGACGCTGCTCGGCTTCTGGGCGGTGCCGCTTTACCTGCGTGGCACAACCGACACCGACCCGTCCGAGGTGGTGATTGACGAGGTCGCCGGCCAGTGGATCGCGCTGAGCTTCACCGCCATTCCGGCGATGAACCACAGCCTTGATATCGGGCTCTGGTGGGGCGCCTGGCCGGCCTGGGTCGTGCCTTTCCTGCTGTTTCGCCTTTTTGACATCTGGAAACCCTGGATCATCGGCCAGGCCGACAGGCGCCATGATGCCACCGGGGTGATGCTGGACGACGTTCTTGCAGGGCTGTTCGCCGGCATCGGATCGGTCGTCCTGGCCGGGCTTTATCATGCGGTGCTGCAGCCATGGCTGATGTGATCGCGCGCCTCGCTGAAGCCGTCCTGCAGGAGGCCCGCGCGCGCGGGCTCAGGATCGCCACCGCCGAAAGCTGCACCGGCGGCCTCGTTTCGGCCGCGCTGACCGATATTCCCGGCTCTTCCGATGTCGTCGAATGCGGCTTCGTCACCTATTCCAATGAGGCGAAACAGACGATGCTCGGCGTGGATCAGCGCAGCCTCACCCAATTCGGTGCCGTCAGCCAGGAGGTCGCGCGCGAAATGGCCGAAGGCGCGCTGCGCCAGTCCCGCGCCGGTCTCGCGGTCTCGGTCACCGGCATCGCCGGCCCCGGCGGCAGCGAACATAAACCCGAAGGCCGGGTCTGTTTCGGCCTCGCCCGGACCGGTGGCACAACATTGACCGAGACCCGGGATTTCGGCGCCCTCGGCCGCAGCAATGTGCGCAGGGCCGCCACTGAATATGCGCTGCGCCTTCTCCATAACGCAGCCGCCCCGACGGCAAAGGCCTGATATCACAGAGCTGATCCGCTTAATGCTGACTTAAAACAGGCGCAGGCCCGTAAGGGCACGCATTCTACGCCTCAGCCCCGACAGATGCGCCAGCTACCCGCGCACGCCGTAAAGCTCTGCCGCGCGCCGCTCGAACGCCCGCACGATCCGCTGCATCGCCTCGTTGAAAACCAGCCCGATCACGCCCTGCAGGATCGCATTGCGGAACTCGAAATCGACGAAGAACCCGACCTCAGAGCCGCCCTCCTCCAGATCGCGGAATTCCCAGGTCGACCGCAGATACCGGAACGGCCCGTCGATATATTCCGTCAGGATCCGCTTTTCGTCGCGCATCAGCGTGACCCGGCTGCCAAAGCGTTCGCGAAACACCTTGAACGAGATCACCAGATCGGCCTCGATCACAGTATCGCCCCCGGCGCCACCCTCGACCGGCCGGCGCGATTTGATCCGTGCCGCCGCATTCCAGGGCAGAAATTTCGGATAACTTTCCACATCGGCGACGAGATCGAACATCTCTTGTGCCGACCAGGGCAATTTGCGGGTCTCTTGATGTCTGGGCATGTCTGATAATCTTGCGGATACACCCCCATCTCACCGCTCGACCGCCGGAATTCAACCCCATTGCGGGAGTTTCCGCTTTCCCCCACCCGTTTTCGGGGTGAAAAGAAATCATTCCGCCAGAACCGAGCGCCAGCCATGACCGATCCGACCAAAGCCCAGTCCACCACCAGGAACCCTGCCCGGGCCACTGCACCGGGCCCGGCCCTCGAAACCCCGGCGGGGCGGCCCTATGTCATCGACCAGATGATCAGCCCCAAAGCGATTGCCGCGCGGATCGAGACGCTGGCGCGCGAAATCACCGCCGCCTATCAGGGAACCGAGAAGCTGGTCGTCGTCGGCCTGTTGCGCGGCTCTTTCGTCTTCATCGCAGATCTCGTGCGCGAGCTGGACCTGCCGGTCGAGGTCGATTTTCTCGAAGCCTCTTCTTATGGCAATTCGACGCAAAGCTCGCGCGAGGTCCGGATCCTCAAGGATCTGCGCGGCGAGATTCAGGGCCGCGATGTGCTGGTGGTCGAGGATATCGTCGATACCGGCCATACCCTCACCCATGTGAAAAACCTGCTGATGTCGCGGCTGCCGCGCCGGCTTGAGATCTGTGCGCTGCTTGACAAACCGTCGCGGCGCGAGGTGCCGATCCGCGCAACCTGGACCGGATTTGAGATCGCCGATGAGTTTGTCGTTGGGTATGGAATTGATTTTGCGCAGAGAAACCGAAACCTTCCCTATATTGGCAAGGTCAGATTCACCGACGGCGCCTGAGCATTGCCCGCAGATTCCGGGCGAGATCCCCTGTTCGGGCGAGGAGCAGTCCTCGGTGCAACGTGACCTGCGCTGTTTCGGTCCTGCCAGGCGCCATTCCGGTGGCTTTACCCGGGTGTCTGAAGTGAGGCGCGTCCTGTTTGCCTCCCGCAACAGGGCGAATACCGCGATAAGGGGGTGTCGATGAATATCACCGTCTGGCTGTTGCGTGCCAAACGCTGGGTGCAGAACCCGCCGCCGATGAAGCGGGTGCTGCTGGTGCTGGGCGTGATCGCCGCCTGTCTCGCCTTTGCGGCATTTGAATGGATCTGGGGCTGGCCGGACTGGCTCCGGGTGAACAGGATGCGGTTCTGAGGGCCGCAGGAAAACGCGCTGACAAACGGCGCTGAGCGGTCCAGGATGGGGGAAAGCCAGCCCGGAAAGGCAAGCCGATGCCACGAGCCCCTCATCCCCTGCGCCGTGCCGCGCTGATCCTCGCGTCAGGCGCCGCGCTTGCGGCAGCCGTGCTGACATGGGCCACTTTGCCCGCCCCGCTTTCGGCCGATGCCATGGACGGGCTTTCCGGTGATGCCGAAGCCGGGCGGCTGGTCTTCCTCGCCACCGGCTGCGCTTCCTGCCATCTTGCACCCGGGCAGGAGAACAGCGCCGATGACCGGCCGGTCCTGGCCGGGGGGCAGGCCTTCGCATCGCAGTTCGGCACATTCTATGCACCAAATATCAGCCAGGACAGGCAGTATGGCATCGGCGCCTGGTCAGCCCTTGATCTTGCCAATGCACTGACAAGGGGCGTCTCGCGCGGCGGCGAACATCTCTACCCGGCGCTGCCTTACGCCTCATATGCAAAGCTCACCCTGCAGGATGTGGCCGACCTTGACGCCTGGCTGAAAACGCTGCCCGCCGATCCGTCGCCCAGCCACGACCATGAGCTGAGCTTTCCGTTCAGCCAGCGCTGGCTGCTGGGCGGCTGGAAGCTTCTGTTCCTGCGCAAGGATTGGGTGGTGACCGGCGATCTGACGCCTGAGGAAGAGCGCGGCCGCTATATTGGCGAGGCCATGGCGCATTGCGGCGAATGCCATACGCCGCGCAACCTTTTCGGGGCGATGGACCGCTCGCGCTGGCTTGCGGGTGCGCCAAATCCCTCGGGGCGCGGGCAGATCCCGAACATCACCCCCGCCGCCCTCGACTGGAGCGCGGAGGAAATCGCCGATTATCTGACCACCGGCTTCACCCCGGGTTATGATTCCGTCGGCGGCGATATGGCGCATGTGGTCGAGAATTTCGCCCGTCTGCCCCCGGAAGAGGCGGCAGCCGTCGCGGCCTGGCTGAAAAAGGTCGCGCCGGCAGAGTGAGCCGCCCAAGGGCGGCCCGGACCAGGCTCAGGCCTGGCCGAGTTTTTCCATCCGCGCCTGGCGCAATTGCGCGAAATCATCGCCCGCATGATAGGAAGACCGCGTCAGCGGCGTGGCCGAGACCATCAGGAAGCCCTTGTTCCGGGCCGATTTCTCATAGGCCTTGAAATCCTCCGGCGTGACGAATTCCGCAACACGGTGATGTTTCGGGGTTGGTTGCAGATACTGGCCCACGGTCAGGAAATCGATATCGGCCGAGCGCATATCATCCATCACCTGCAAGACCTGGGGCCGGGTCTCGCCAAGACCGACCATGATCCCCGATTTGGTAAACATCGTCGGATCAAGCTCTTTCACCCGCTGCAAAAGCCGCAGGGAATGGAAGTAGCGCGCGCCGGGACGGACCTCATGGTAAAGCGCCGGCACAGTTTCGAGATTGTGGTTGAAAACATCGGGCCGCGCCTCGACCACTTTCTCCAGCGCCGAGGGCGCGCATTTCAGGAAGTCGGGCGTCAGGATCTCGATCGTGGTATCCGGCGAGCGGTGCCGCACGGCGCGGATCGTCTGGGCGAAATGCTCGGCGCCGCCATCTTCCAGATCGTCGCGGTCGACGCTGGTGATCACCACATGGTTCAGACCGAGCTTCGAGACCGCATGGGCCACCCGCCCCGGCTCGAACGCATCAAGGTTTTGCGGCTTGCCGGTCGCCACATTGCAAAAGGTGCAACCACGGGTGCAGATCTCGCCCATGATCATCATGGTGGCGTGACCCTGGCTCCAGCATTCGCCGACATTGGGACAGCCCGCTTCCTCGCAGACCGTCACCAGACGGTTTTCCTTCATGATGTCGCGGGTCTTTTTATACCCTTCCGAATTCGGCGCCCGGACCCGGATCCAGGACGGCTTTTTCGGCTGCTCCTGATCGGGGCGATGCGCCTTTTCGGGGTGACGCTGATCGGGGATCTTCAGATCGCGCATGGGCTGACCTCTGGAATTTTTCCCCCTTTTCCGGGGATCACCCCAGACATAAGCTGAGAGAGGCTCCAAGGCAACGGATAGTGCATATACACGTCCCCGGAGCCGCCTGACCAGTATCCGCCGGGGAATTTTCACCCGGCACTGTCACCCGGAGGGACAATGTCTAAACAATTTACTGCCGAAGTCATCGGCACATTCATCCTCGTTTTCTTTGGCTGTGGCGCGGCGGTGATCGCCGGCGCTGATGGCACAACCGGCGTGGGCCTGACCGGCATCTCGCTGGCCTTCGGCCTCTCGATCGTCGCCGCCGCCTATGGCATCGGCGCGATCTCGGGCGCGCATCTTAACCCGGCGGTCAGCCTTGGCATATTGCTGGCGGGCAAGATGACGCCCGGCGCCTTCATCACCTATGTGATCGCCCAGCTCGCCGGCGCCATCCTCGGCGCGGCAGTGCTTTACCTGATCATGACCGGCAAAACCGGCTTCACGCTTGGGGAATACGGGCTCGGCTCGAACGGCTATGGCGAGAATTATCTGGGCAAATACAACCTGACCTCGGCACTGATCTTCGAAATCGTGGCGACCTTCCTCTTTGTCACGGTGATCCTTGGCGCGACCCATCCCGGCGCATCGACCATCCTTGCCGGGCTTGCCATCGGCATGACCCTGACCGGGATCCACCTTGTCGGCATCCAGATCACCGGCGTTTCGGTGAATCCGGCCCGCTCGGTCGGCCCGGCACTTTTTGCCGGCGGCGCCGCGCTGAGCCAGCTCTGGGTCTTTATCATAGCCCCTCTGGTGGGGGGTGCCCTGGCCGGCGTCGTGCATGCGGCCGGCCTGACGCGCGCAGACTGACCTGCGCGGATGAACTGCAACTGCGCGCCCTGAAAAGGGCGCGCATCTTTATCCCATTCCCGCCCTCTGGCGGGTCAGGCCCAGAGCCTCAGCCGATCAGCGGGCCCGACCGGCCATAGGTCTCATCATAATGCCGGCGGAGCCTGAGCAGCGCGATCCGGAGCACGATCTTCCCCGACCGTGCCGCCCAGCCCATGCGGCGCTCGGCACTTTCGACGCCTTCGAGAAAACAACAGACCCTGAGGGCAATATCGCCAAGCCCCGGCCCAAGATCACGCAAGGCGAGCGCCACCCGGTCCCGCGCCCGGCCCGGCCCCTCGGCCAGCCCGCTGTCCCCGCGAAAGCCGCCCCGGTCACTGCCGGTCAGGAACTTCTCCCAGTTCTGCGCCACGCGCGGCCCCATTTGTGCAAGCTCAAAGTCCTCGCGCAGCCGCTCGGCCGCCGCCACCAGATCCGCGGTCAGAAACAGCTCGCCATTTTTCTCGCGCCGCCGCCCCAGCACCGCAACCGGGCTTTCCGCGATGTTAAACCGCATCCGGCGCGGGCCTTCCGGGGTCTGCACCTCCCGCTCGGCAAAGACGCGATGCTGATCGGCAAAAGGCGTCGCCGCCTCGGCCATACCCGGCTGCACCTCCTCGTCACCCATCAGCCGGCGCAGCGCCGCCCGCCCCGCCTGAGTGATGCCATAGGTTGAGATCCGCCCGCTTTTGCGGCACGAGATCCAGTCCTTGAGGCAAAAGGCCTGGGCGACCGCGCGTTCAAGCACCGCCGTCCTGACCGCGCGCCCATCGGGAAACTCCCGCAGGACCGCCGCCTTGTCCATATCGCCGGCAAAGGCCAGCAGCGCGCCCGGTTCGGCCAGGCGGCGCAGGATGCGGCGCGCCTCGCGGTCGAGTTCGCTTTCATCGGGAAGCGTTGCACTCATCGCCGGGACGGCTTTGGTGCGGCGGGCGGCTTCTTGCGGAATATGGGATGTCATCGCGGGGATTACCTCCTGGCGGACCGGATTGGGGGAAAACCGCGCCGCCCGGCTGAGCTGGCTGAGTGCCGCATCCATCAGCGGATCGTCGCGACGGCACTCATAGCGGCGGACCTGGCGCATCACGGTTGAGGCATGCACCCCCCGTTCGCGCGCCAGCGCCCTGAGTGAGATCCCCTCTTCGGTGTGACCGAGATAAAGCCTGATCTGATCCGGAATCCAGGCCGGCAGGCAGACCGGGAACTGGGACGCGCTGGCTGGGCTTTCAAAATCTCTGATCTGTTGCATGTTCAGGTCTGAATATCCGGCTGGTGCTGAATGCAGCTTAGGGGATCGTGGTTACTCAGATGTTAACTGGTTACGATTTGTCGATAATGGTAACCAAAAGCTAAACAGCCCCTTCCCGGGCGCGCGCCGGTTTTAAGGCCTGCGCAACGCCGGGATTATCCGGGACAGACTGCCCTTCTCACCCGCTGAAGGAGCCGTGAATGTCCGATATCCGCACCAGCCTCTCTGAAATCCGCCGCCCCGGAATCCTGATGCGCGCGGTCCGGTTTGCCCTGACCGATTACCACCGGCCCAGTGCGCTGAAGCGCTTTGCCCCGGAAGAAAACCGCCCCGAGCGCATTGTCTCGAAGCTGTTTGAGACCGAGGCGCAGATCGAGGAAATCCGCCAGAGCGGCGCGTCTACCTATTCGATCTGCGACCATATCGAGGTGCTCGCAGCTCTCGTGGCCGAGTGCCGGCTTTTGCAACCGCGGACTGCCGCCGGCTGAAATCCCCTCCCTGTCCATCCCGGCGGTCTTGTGGCCGTTACTGCCGGGACATAGTAGGCTCTCACCACTTCAGGGAGGGGCAAATGAGCCAGAAAACAGAGGATTTCAGCGCAGCCTGTCATTGCGGCACTGTCCGCTTCCGGCTGCGTCTGACCGGGGGCTTCGCTTCGATCCGCCGCTGCACCTGTTCTTATTGCCGGATGCGCGGTGCGGTCGCCGTCTCGGCCGGTCTCGGTGACATCGCGTTTGTGGCAGGCGAAGACAATCTCACGCTCTACCAGTTCAACACCGGCACCGCGAAACACTACTTCTGCAAAACCTGCGGCATCTACACCCATCATCAGCGCCGATCGAATACCGATCAATACGGCGTCAATGTCGCCTGTATCGAAGGGGTCAGCCCGTTTGACTTCCGCGAAATCCCGGTGAGCGACGGCATAAGCCATCCGAGCGATACCGGGGGCACAACGCGGCGTGCGGGTGTGCTTCGCTTTGATCCTGACTGAGCCGTTCTGACCGAAAAAGGCCCCGCTCTGTTGCCAGGGCGGGGCCAATTGTTTCGAATTGGAAAACTGTTACATGAAGGCGTCGGGCATCTCTGCCTTGCGTTTCGCGACATAGTCATCCAGCGCCTCGCGCTTTGCCACGTCGAGTTCCGGCGCCACATAATCCGCCAGCATCTTCTTAACCTTCAGCGAAGCAAGCGTTGCGGTATCGCGGGCGCCCTCTTCCTCCCAGGTCTCGAACGGCTTGTAATCCAGCACATCCGAACGCCAGAAAGCGGTCTTGAAATTGGCCTGGGTATGGGCGCAGCCAAGGTAATGGCCGCCCGGACCGACCTCGCGGATCGCATCCAGCGCCTGGGCGTTTTCGTCCACCGCAACGCCTTTGGCGATGCCATGCAACGCGCCCAGCTGATCGGCATCCATCACGAATTTCTCGTAGGAGGAGACCAGCCCGCCTTCCAGCCAGCCACAGGCATGGAGCATGAAGTTCACACCCGCGAGCAGCCCCATATTGAGGCTGTTCGAGGTCTCATA
Organism: Pseudomonas sp. GX19020; assembly: GCF_023371075.1. Classification (NCBI taxonomy): domain Bacteria; kingdom Pseudomonadati; phylum Pseudomonadota; class Gammaproteobacteria; order Pseudomonadales; family Pseudomonadaceae; genus Pseudomonas; species Pseudomonas sp. GX19020. The sequence continues at coordinate 175,745 of NZ_JAMCCR010000001.1, read as the reverse complement.
GGCCGCCTGCGCATCGGGGAGTTTCGAGCCGCAGAACGAACCGGCGGAACGATACGGCAGCCCCAGACGGCGGACCAGCTGACCGGCGCCATAGGTGATATGTGCGGCCTCGGGCGTGCCGAAGGTCGGCGCGCCGGAATTCATGTCGATCGAGGTCACAAACGCCCCCGCAATCACCGGCGAGCCTGCCCGCACCAGCTGGCTGTAGGCCACACCGGCAAGGATCTCGGCCAGCACCTGGGTCAGCGTGCCAGCGACCGTCACCGGCGCCATCGCGCCACCGACGATGAAGGGCGAGACAATCGAGGCCTGGTTGTTGGCCGCATAGACCTCAAGCGCGCCCATCATGATGCCGTCAAAGGTCATCGGCGAGTTGATGTTGATCAGCGAGGTCATCACCGTGTTCTGGTCGACGAAATCATCGCCGAACAGGATCTTCGACATATCGACCGAATCCTGCGCCCGCGAGGGTTCCGTGACGGACCCCATATAGGGCTTGTCGGACAGTGTCATATGCGCGTGCAGCATATCGAAATGGCGTTTGTTCACCGGGATATCGGTTGGCTCGCAAACCGTGCCGCCGGAATGGTGCAGCCATTTCGACATATAGCCCAGCTTCACGAAATTCTGGAAATCCGCGATGGTCGCGTAACGGCGGCCACCTTCCAGATCGCGGACGAAGGGCGGGCCGTAAACCGGTGCCAGCACAAGGTTTTTGCCGCCAATCTCGACACTGCGCTCGGGGTTGCGGGCATGCTGGGTGAACGTCGCGGGGGCAGTCGAACAAAGCTTGCGTGCAAGGCCGCGCGGGATATGCACACGCTCGCCGCGCACATCCGCGCCGGCCTCGCGCCAGCGCACGAGGGCTGCCGGATTCTCCACGAAATTGACGCCGATCTCTTCGAGAATCGTCTCGGCGTTATATTCGATGATCTGAAGCGCCTCTTCATTCAGCACTTCAAAATTCGGGATGTTGCGGCTGATGAATTTCGCCGTCTCGAAGCTGACAGCCGTGCGTTCCGCGCGCCGTGCCGCGCCGCCACCCCGCGCCCGACGACCCTCGATCACTTCCGACATCTTATCCTCCTGAACGGCTCTGAACCGGAAATACTCCTGCCCGAAGTTTCACCGCTTCGGGTTTGCGGCGCTTTTGTGCCGTTTGCGACATTTGCAGCGCACGACAGCGACAGCCCCCGGGATCCCCCGCAAATCAGCAGTTGACAGTTGAGAATGATTTGCATTTACATCTAACCATGCCGAGAGGAGAAATAATGCAAGCCTGGCTGAAAACCCCGACCACCGCCCTCGCCGCCCTTCTTTTGACCACCGGACTGGCCTTCGCCGGAGACAAGCTGAAAGTCGTCACCACCTTCACCGTGATCGCCGATATGGCGCAGCATGTGGCGGGGGATGCCGCCGATGTGGTCTCGGTCACCCGCCCCGGCGCCGAGATCCATGGCTATGAGCCGACACCGCAGGATCTGGTCCGCGCGATGGATGCCGATCTGATCCTGTGGAACGGGCTGAATCTGGAACTCTGGTTCGCGGGTTTTCTGGAAAACCTCGGTGACCTGCCTTCGGCCACGCTGACCGACGGGATTGATCCGATTGCGGTCTCATCGGGATCCTATCAGGGCAAAGCCAATCCGCATGCCTGGATGGGCCTGGATAATGCACTGATCTATATCGACAATATCGAAAAAGCCCTGACAGAGCACGACCCGGATAATGCCGCGACCTATGCCGCCAATGCTACGGCCTATAAGGCAGAGATGAAGGCCGCGATCGAGCCGCTGCGTGCCCGCATCGCCGCCATTCCCGAAGACAAACGCTGGCTGGTGACCTGCGAAGGCGCGTTTTCCTACCTCGCCCGCGATTTCGGCATGAAAGAGCTGTATCTCTGGCCGATGAATGCCGATCAGATGGGCACGCCGCAGCAGGTCCGCGCGGTGGTGGACGGGGTTAAAGAGCACCATATCCCGGTCGTCTTCTGCGAAAGCACCGTCAATACCGCCCCCGCCGAACAGGTCGCGCGCGAGACCGGCGCCTCTTATGGCGGCGTGCTTTATGTCGACAGTCTTTCCACCGCAGATGGCCCGGTCCCGACCTATCTCGACCTGCTGAAAGTCACAGCAGAGACCATCGCCATCGGGCTTGAGAGCAGCCCCAACTGAGACCCATTCTCAAAAACACTTCTCTGCCGCGGTTTCCCGTGGCAGAGTTCCCATAATTCCAGCTGAGAAAGCCCTTCCTATCATGCCGCAGACCCCAGACCCCCGGACAAAGGCCACAGCAGCCGATGATCCGGGTGGTGGCATCACCGCGCAGGATGTCACGGTCACCTATCGCAACGGCCATACCGCGCTCAGGAATGCTACTTTCGGGATCCCGCGGGGCACCGTCACCGCGCTGGTCGGCGTGAACGGTGCGGGGAAATCCACGCTTTTCAAAGCGATCATGGGATTCGTGCCGGTTGCGAAAGGACAGATCAGCCTGCTTGGCCGTTCGGTCCGCGAGGCGCTGAAACAGAACCTTGTCGCCTATGTGCCGCAATCCGAAGAGGTCGACTGGTCCTTCCCCGTCCTCGTCGAGGATGTGGTGATGATGGGCCGCTATGGCCATATGGGGTTCCTGCGCATCCCGTCTGCGGCGGATCGCGCGGCGGTCGACCAGGCGCTTTCGCGGGTGAATATGCTGGATTACCGCCACCGCCAGATCGGCGAGCTGTCAGGTGGCCAGAAAAAACGCGTCTTTCTGGCCCGCGCCCTGGCGCAGGATGGCCAGGTGATCCTGCTCGACGAGCCCTTTACCGGCGTTGACGTCAAGACCGAGGAACAGATCATCACCCTTCTGCGCGAACTGCGCGATGAAGGCCGCGTGATGCTGGTCTCGACCCATAACCTCGGCTCGGTGCCGGAATTCTGCGACCGCGTCGTGCTGGTCAGGGGCACGGTACTCGCCTATGGCCTGACCGCCGAGACCTTCACCCATGACAATCTCGAAGAGGCATTTGGCGGCGTGTTGCGCCGTTTCACCCTTTCGGGCGATCAGCTGCATGACGATGACGACCCGCGCCATGTCTCGATCCTGACCGATGATGAACGTCCGCTGGTGCAATATGGCCATGAGACCCGCACGCGGGAGGGTCGCTGAATGGAGATCCTCTGGGAGCCGTTCACCTATTCCTACATGCTTAATGCGATGTGGGTCTCGGCGCTTGTCGGCGGCGTCTGCGCCTTTCTCTCGGCCTATCTCATGCTGAAAGGCTGGTCTCTGATCGGCGATGCGCTTTCGCATTCGGTCGTGCCCGGGGTGGCCGGCGCCTATATGCTGGGCCTGCCCTTCGCACTTGGCGCCTTTCTCTCGGGCGGGCTCGCGGCGCTCGCCATGCTGTTTCTCTCAGACCGGAGCGGGCTGAAATCAGACGTGGTGATCGGGCTGATCTTCACCGCGTTTTTCGGGCTGGGCCTGTTCATGGTGTCCCTTAACCCGATGGCGGTCTCGATCCAGACCATCACCATGGGCAATATCCTCGCCATCACGCCCGAAGACACGCTGCAACTGGCGGTGATCGGCTTTGTGACGCTGGCGGTCCTGCTGATGAAATGGAAAGACCTGATGGTGGTGTTCTTTGACGAAAACCACGCGCGCTCTGTCGGACTGCATCCGGGGTTTCTGAAAGGCGTGTTCTTCACATTGCTGTCGGCCTCGGTTGTGGCGGCGATGCAGACGGTCGGCGCATTTCTGGTGATCGCACTTGTCGTGACACCCGGAGCCACCGCCTGGCTGATCTGTGACCGCTTCGGCCGGCTGATCGTGCTGTCGGTTGCCATCGGCACCGTGACCAGCTTTGTCGGCGCCTATGTCAGCTATTTCCTCGATGGCGCGACCGGAGGCGTGATCGTCTGCCTGCAGACCGCGATCTTCCTTCTCGTTTTCATCTTCGCCCCGAAACACGGGCTTCTGGCTACGAAACGCCGCGCCGCCGCTGCCCTGCGCGAGGAGGACGCGATATGATCGAGACGTTTCTCTTGCCGTTCCAGTTTCCCTTCATGCAAAAGGCCTTCCTGATTTCTGCTATGATTTCAGTGCCCTGCGCGCTTCTGTCCTGCTTTCTTGTTCTGAAGGGCTGGGCTCTGATGGGGGATGCGGTCAGCCATGCCGTGCTGCCGGGGATTGTGCTGGCCTATATCTGGGGCTTTCCGCTGATCATCGGCGCCTTTGCCGCCGGCATGTTCACCTCGGTCGCGACCGGCTGGCTGTCGGAAAACAGCCGCATCAAGCCTGACACCATCATGGGTGTGGTGTTTTCCGGCATGTTTGCCGCCGGGATCGTGCTTTACACCTCGATCGAGAGCGACGCGCATCTCGACCATATCCTGTTCGGGAATATGCTGAGGGTCAGTGTCCAGGATCTCTGGACCGCCGGGCTGATCGCCGGCTTCGTGACGCTGGCGCTGGTGGTAAGCTGGAAAGACCTGATGCTGCAGGCTTTCGATCCGGCTCAGGCGCGGGCCTCAGGGCTCAGGGTCGGGATGCTGCATTACGGGCTGCTTGCAGTTCTGTCGCTGACCATCGTCGCGACGCTGTCGGCAACCGGGCTGATCCTGGCGGTGGGCCTTCTGATCGCGCCAGGCGCCATCGCCTTCCTGCTGGTCCGCCGCTTCGGCCAGATGCTGGTCGTGGCCTGCATCGCCTGCTTCACCGCGATGATGACCGGGATCTGGGCAAGTTTCTGGCTTGATGCCTCGCCCGCCGCCACCATCATCCTGGTGCTGACCGCGATGTTCCTCGCCGCCTTTTTCCGGCGCAGCCTGCAAATCCGCGCCCAAAGCCGCGCTGCGATCTGACACCAGCGCCGCAGTGCGAAATGAAAACGGGGGCCACTGGCCCCCGTTTTCGTATTCCGCATGCGTTGCTCAGTTCATCCCGAGCGCGGTCATATAGACTTCGAGGATCGCATCCGCTTCCTGGCGCTCCTCGGCATCCTGCTTGCGCAGGGATACGATCTTGCGCAGCGCCTTGGTGTCAAAGCCCCGGCCCTTGGCCTCGGCATAGACCTCTTTCAGCTGCTCGGCGATGTCCTTCTTTTCGGCTTCGTACTGTTCGATCCGCTCGATCAGCTGACGCAGCTCATCGGCGGTCACATTGAAGGCGTCATTCATTCCTGCTCTCCGCTTTATGCTTTGCCCGACAGATACCCTGCCGGGGCCGCCGATTTCAAGCGCTGCCGCCCGCTCTTGCGACCCCTCTTGCGCGAAAGCCCGCCAGCGTTTAGCCAGCATCCCGCAGCACATGGCGGAGCTTTCAATGCCCTATCTGATCTGGCCCGGCGCCTTCCTGTCGCTTCTTGGCGTCTTCGGCCTGCTCTGGTGCATCCTGCGCGGGCTGAAAATCCGCCGCTCGGGCGCCACGGATGAACAGATGCGCAGCGAGCTGCAAAAACTTTTCGCGGTGAATTTCGGCGCGCTTGGCCTTTCGGTGCTGGGCCTCGCAATGGTGATCATGGGCATTTCGCTCGGCTGATCAGTCGCAGGGCTGCCCCCCGGAACGGGGCGCAGACTTATGCCGCCGACCGCCCCTTTGAGACCAGCCGGTCCAGGGACGGATGCGGCGTCCAGACCGGATCATCCTCCTGCCAGCGGCGCAGATCGCTGCGCAGCACCATAGCGCCCCGCTCCTCCGCCAGATGCATCGGCCCCCCCCGCCAGCGCGGGAAGGCATGCCCCTGCACCATCAGAAAATCCACCGCAGCCGGCCCTGATGCCGCCCCATCCGCAATCTGCCGGTAACCCTCATTCGCCAGCGCCGCCAGCCAGCGCCGGATCACCTCTTCGGCAGCCATACCGCGCATGGCGACCTCAGACCCCGGCTCCGGCAAATCCGGCATCGCCTGGCCAAACCCTTCCAGCGCCGTCGCAATCAGCCGGCGCGGCACGCCCATCGCAAGCATCCGCGACAGCGCCGCCTGACCGCTTGCCGCAACGCGGCGCCCGACCTGCGGCAGGGTGCCGCTGAGCACCGGCTGCAGGCCGAAACTGCGCATCAGCCGCCAGAGCCCGCCCATCGCCACCGGCCCCGCCACGCCACCGGTGCTGATCTCGCAGACCCGCCCGGACGGCGCGATGGTCAGGCCTGCGCGCCCGCCCCCCCCGCCAATCACCAGATGCAGCGTCGCCGGGTATTGCCGGGCCAGGCCATCCGCCACGGCCCCAGGCCGCGCATGGACCACCAGCCCCGCCTGCGCCAGCGCCCCGGCCGGCTGCCCGGTCTCAAACCGCAGGAAATCGGCGTCACGCTGCGCCTGGCTCAGCCGGCCCGAGCGTGTCTCGGCCTCCAGCCGCTCGCGCACCCAGGCAGCGATCCGCTCCAGCGACGCCGCGTCACCACCACCCTCCGGCCCGGCCCAGATCACCCGTAGGCCCCGGCCAAGCGCCAGCAGCGCCAGCGCGGCCAGCTGCGGGCCAGCCCCGGTCAGCCCAAGTGTCCGGATCTCGGCACCGCCACTGCCAGCCACGCCCGGTGGCAAAATATGCGCCGCCCGTTCGGCCCGCGCGGCGGCGATCAGCCCCCGGCTTTCCCCGGTGGCCAGCAGATCATCGAAGACCACCGCCTCCAGCGCAAAGCCGTTTTCCGGCGGCAAATAAAGCGCGGCCTCAATGCAGTCGATGATCCGCGCCGGAGCCGGCATCGGATTGCGCGCCAGATCGCGCCGCGCCCGGGCGATGGTGGCGCCAAATGCCGTGCTGTCGCGGATCCCCTCCTCGCGGGCAATCACCGGCGCCGGGGCGGGCATCCGCGCCGCAAGTGCAATCGCCGCCGGAACGGGGTCGCCCTCGGTCACATGATCGGCGAGGCCGATGGCCAGCGCCTGATCGGCATCGAGCGGTGTCGCATTCAAAAGCAGCGAGATCGCCTCATCCAGCCCGGTCAGCCGCGGCAGACGCTGGCTGCTGCCGGCCATGGGCGAAAGGCCCAGCCCGGCCTCGGGGAACTGGATCCGCGCATCGATCGCCATGATCCGCGCGTGACAGGCCAGCGCCAGCTCTGCCCCCGGCCCGGTGGCGCGGCCGGAAATCGCCGCCACCACCGGCGCGGGATAAAGATCGATCTGTCGGCAAATTCCAGCCAGCGAGGGATTGCCCTCGAGAAGTGCAGCGCCGGCCTCGACTAGGGTTGCCGAAGGAAACGCGCCTGCGGCACCGGCAATCACCACCGGGCGGGCGCCGCCGGCCCATGTCTCTCCAGCACTGCATTCGACCGCGAGCGCTGCCGCAAGCGCAGCCCGCACCTCCCGGGTCAGGCCATTCAGGGGCGGATGGCCGATCTCCAGCAAAAGCACACACCCGTCTGGCCCGACAAGGCTCTGCTGCACCGGTGCCGCCGCAGCTGTGCCGACAACAGCATTATCCGGCGCCGCCGTTTCATGCGCGTCAGCTGCATATCTGGCAGAACCGCTGCCCGCAGTCCCACTCCCCTCAACCCGAGTCATGCCCCCGCCTTCACCCGTCACTCTATGGGGTGCAAGTTAACAGGACATTCCGGTTGCTTGACAAGAGCTTACCCTGATTATCCGGCAAGCTCCTGCAAGCGCAGGCCCTAGCCCGCCGGAGCTCTGGCCTCCCGGCCTCTTCCACAACCAGGGCCATAGCCCCCGTTGTGACCTCCAGATCCGCAACATCCTGGCAGATCGCGCCCGGACCCCATCGCGATTATGCCGGGGCCCGCAAAGATCTGCCCTTGCGAAAGGTCCACCAGAAACAACCGTTGCCGGGTCGGAGAATGTCACACCGGCATATTGTCGAACCTTTGTTCGATTTCCTCTTCTTCGCGCAGGCGCCTCGCCTCGCGTTGCATCAGACTCTCGCGCCCGCCGCTGTCGGGCAAGGCCGTAAAGCGATGCGCCAGGGCCTGAAGCTCTGCGAGTGTCGCGTTCAGATCCTGCAAAGCGCCGTCCTGAGCAAGCCTGACCGCCTCCCGGGTCAGATGCTGCAATCGCGAAAATCGGTTGTAAATTTCCATGGCCGTTCCTCCTCCGGCTGCCGGTACTTCCGGGCTGATCTTGCTCAGATTCTCTTTCCCGACCATGATCCAGATCAGGATCACGCCGCTTTTCGCCAGCTGCTGCCCCCCGCATCGGGGCTTTTCCCCCGCCGCTCTGCGGAGTAGGCTGCGGCAGAATTTCCGAAGGGACGTCAAGATGGATATCCGCCCGCTCAGTGAAACCTATGCCGTTTCGCCCCAGATCGCCCTTGAGGACCTTGAGGCGATCAGGGACGCCGGCTATCGCGCAGTGATCGACAACCGCCCCGATGCCGAGATCCCCGACGAGCTTCATACCGGGGCAATGCGCGCGCAGGCCGAAGCGCTTGGCATTGCATTTTTTGCCAATCCGGTGATCGGCGGCGCGCTGACGATGCAGAATGTCACGGCCCAGGCCGAAGCTATTGCCGCAGCGCCGGGCCCGGTCCTAGCCTATTGCGCCAGCGGCAACCGATCGTCGATCGTCTGGGCCCTGTCCCAGGCTGGCACGCGGCCTGCGAGCGAGCTGATCGCCGCCGCCGCGCAACATGGCTATCAGCTGGCCCATCTTGCCCCGCAGATCGAGGCACTCGCCGCGCAAAAATCCGCGAGCTGAGATATCGGAGCCGGGGGGCTGGCGGAATCGCGCAACCCTTCCGATGCCGCTCCGGGCCAGACGCTCAGGCCGGGACACGGATATCAAACCCTTCGCCCAAACCCGTGTCCGGCCCGAAACCGGGATCGGGCGCAGGCCCCTGTTCCATCGGAAAGCCGGTCGGGAAATCCAAAGATCCAACGGCGGTCTCTGATGGCCGATCCCGCCCGACGGCCATGTCAAAGCTGCCGGCTTCAATCTCGCTCCCAGGCATCGCAACAGCGCTGATCCGCAGCGCACGATAGCCATTTTGCTGCCCGAGACGCGCCGCCGCCACCACCCGCCCGTCAATCCCATGCAAGTTGATTTTCGTGATACTGGCGTCGTTCAGTGTCAGAAGCTGCCCCGGCTCCAGCTGCATCACTTCATTGACCGTCAGCATCCGCCGCCCCAGCACGGCCTGCAATTCGCATTCTGTCTGCCCCAGATCCGCAGCAAATCCCTCAGACCCCGGCGTATTGGCAGAGGCCTCGGCGACCGGGGCCCCGGTCAGCGGCAAAGCGAGCAATATCTCACCGCTGCGCCTGCCATCAGCCAGCGAAAGCACGGCACTCATCAGATGATAGGGCTGATCATCGAGCAAAAGCCCGATGCTGCGGGCGTCATCGAGCTGTGATGCAAAACGGAACCCGGCCTCCACCCGTCGGTCCGGCAGATCGCGGACCAGGAAGTCGAATCGTGCCAGCGCCCGGTCAAGCACCGGCGAGATCATCGCGGCATCAGTCCGGGTCGGACGCCGCGCCCCCGGCGGACCCGCGCCGATACGACCGATCGTCTGCATCTCGATCAGCGAGGCCGTGAGATCAGGCGACAGCGCCGCCACCCCCATCGCGCCACCCGGCCCGTCCAGCAGCGCAATCAGCGCGCGTTCAGCCGGCAGCTCCGGCAGTTCCGCCAGATCGCAGGGCCGCGATGTCAGGGTCGTGGTCTCGGCCGGCAACCCCGCCCCTTCACGCAAAGCCCGCGCCAGCGCCAGCCGCCAGGCCTGATCAACCAGCGCATGGGGCCGGGCCTGTTCCTCATGCGCGGGGCGGAGTTTGCGGCGCAGGATCTCGCTCATGGCAATGCTTCCCGTTCTGTCCAGGCAGCGCCATTCTGGCCGCGAGAATGTTTGCGCAATATTAACGGGACAGAGAAAATCGTCTAAAACCCGCTGCCAGCGCCGCACTGCCTGGTTTTTCAGCCCGGCTCGATCCGAAGCGGCAGCACCACGCGGAATGCCGCCCCGCCCTGCCCCGGAAGATAGTCGATCGTGCCGCCCAGATTGGTCACGATCTCGCGGCAGATCGCGAGGCCAAGCCCGGCTCCCGAGGCCCGCGCCTCACCGGGAAGGCGCCAGAATTTTTCGAACACCATGGATTGCAGCGCCTTGGGAATGCCCTTCCCATTATCCGCGACATCGACCCGCACCCGCCCGGCCCTGACCCGCACCGCGATGCGGATGCGCGGATGGCTCGAATCGCAATATTTGCGCGCATTGGCGATCAGATTGATGAACACCTGCGTCAGCCGGTCCGCATCGGTCCGCATCCAGACGGATTCGGCGACCTGGTCACGGATGAATTCGATATCGCGCTCTGGCTTGACCTTTTCGGTCGCAAGGATCGAACGGTCGATCAGATCGCGCATACTCACAAGGCTGACGGAGAGCTGCACCTTGCCGCTTTCCAGCACCGAAAGATCCAGGAGGTCATCAAGCAGCCGGGTCAGCCGCACCGCCTCATCGCGGATGATCCCGCCCGAGCGCGCCACAGTGCCGACCGGCAGGTCGCCCTCGGCGAGGATCTCGGAAAAGGCGCGGATCGAGGTCATCGGCGTGCGCAGCTCATGGCTGATCTGCGACAGGAACGCGTCTTTCTGCACCGACAGCGCGGTCAGCTTTTCATTCGCCTCGCGCAATGCCGTTGCGGTGCGGGCAAGTTCGAAACGCTGTTCCTCTAGCTGGGCGGAATGTTCCATCAGCTGCGCGGATTCGCGCGCGACCACCATCAGATCCTCGACCGTGACCGTATCCAGGCCAACCAGTTTCGAGATCATCGCATGGGCGGTGGCCGCCCCGATAGAGCCCGCAAGCCGTTCTTCCAGCGCCGCCAGAAAGGCCGGGGTCGGGTCGGGCAGCATCGACTCGCTCTTGCCCTGGTCGCGGGCGGCGCGCTCGAACAGGCCCTGCGCCTCTTCTTCGCCCATGATGCGCTGCGTCATCATCAGGAGCGCCTCTGGTTCCGCCTCGCCACGCGCCCAGCGTTGCGGGCCGACAGGGCCATCAAAGACATTGACGAAAGCGGCGCTTTGCAGCCGCTCGACCGGGCCGGGAAAGCTGAGGATCGATGCGGCGCAGAGGGCTGCGGTATTGGCGATCAGCGACCAGAACAGCGCATGGACCAGCGGGTCCATCACCTCGGTCCCGAACATGGCATTGGGCCGCAGCCAGCTCAGGCCCCAGGGCCCGGCCTGCAGCACCGATGCCGGCAGGATCGCATCACCGAAAGACGGCAGGAACAGGCAATAGGCCCAGAGTGTAAAGCCCGTCGCCAGCCCGAGGAGCGCGCCCGTCCGCGTGGCGCCGCGCCAGAAGATGCCGCCGATCATCGCCGGCAGGAATTGTGCAACCCCCGCGAAAGAGATCAGCCCGATCTCGGCCAGCGCCCCGGAGCCGCCCGAAAGCCGGTAATAGCCCAGCCCAAGCGCGAGAACGAGCGCGATGGAAAGCCTGCGCGCGGTCAGCACCAGCGAGCGCACATCTTCGGAAATTGCGCCCGACCGGCGCAGCCTCAGCCAGGTCGGGATCACGATATGGTTCGACACCATCGTCGCGAGCGCAATCGCCTCGACAATCACCATCGAGGTTGCGGAGGAGAACCCGCCAAGGAAGGCGAGCATCGCAAGCCCGCCCTGCCCTTCGGCCAGAGGCAATGTCAGGACAAACATATCCGGGTTAGATCCCGCAGGCAGCCTTTCGATCCCCATGACGGCGATGGGAATGATGAAAAGGCTCATCGCCAGCAGATAGGCCGGAAAGGCCCAGGAGGCGCGGGCAAGCTGGCGGTCATCGGAATTCTCGACGACGATGACCTGGAACATGCGCGGCAGGCAGATCACGGCGGCGCCTGCAAGAAACAGGATCGCGGTCCAGCGCCCCGGTTGCAGCTGCCAGTCATGGAGGGACGAGGCGTCGATTTTGGCCATGATCCCCGAGACACCGCCCGCAAGGCCCCAGACCACGAAACAGCCGACCGCGATCAGCGCGACCAGCTTCACCACGGCCTCGACCGCGATGGCAGTGACGATCCCGGTATGCTGTTCTTTCGCATCCAGATTGCGGGTGCCGAAAAGGATGGTGAAAAGCGCAAGCCCCGCCGCTACCCAGATCGCGGTCTGACCAGCGCCCGGGCGGGCCTCGCCCGGGGCGGCGCTGGCGAAAACCTCGAAGGCCAGCACCACCGATTGCAGCTGCAGCGCGATATAGGGTGTCACCGCGACAATCGCGATCACCGTGACCAGCACGCCGAGCGAGTTCGACTTGCCATATCGCGACGAGATCAGATCGGCGATCGAGGTCAGCCGCTGCTGGCGCCCGATATAGACGAGTTTGCGCAAGATCCACCACCAGCCGATGAAGACCAGCGTTGGCCCCAGATAGATGGTGATGAATTCCAGCCCCGACCGCGCGCCATATCCCACCGCGCCGTAAAAGGTCCAGGCGGTGCAATAGATCGACAAAGACAGCGTATAGACCAGGGGCGAGCGCAGCCAGCCGAGCTTGCCCTGCCCCGAGCGCCGCTCCACGAGGAATGCGACGGCAAAGAGGAAGATCACATAGGCGAGGCAGGAGGCAACCAGCAGGTTGAAGGACATCAGGGGATCAGCCTTCTTCCTCGTCGCCCGTCAGGACGCCGGGCCTCGCGGCATCCGGGCGCGGCGCGTCTGGGCGCGCGAGGCCCGGTGCCAGCACGGCGGCAGCAAGGATCAGCAAGGCCCAGGTCACAAAGAACCAGATCACATCCGAGGACAGGAGCCGGTTTCCATCACCGCCCGCGGGCGTCCAGAGGATCGGCAGGATCATCAGAAAGGCCCCCGCCACCGGCAACAGCCGCGCGGCATCGCGCAGCCGGCGGCGGCGATAGGGGATGCGGCCCAGAAAAAGCGGCCGCCTCACGCGAGACCTGCCATCTCGGCCGGGCGGGCCCTGCGCGACAGACAAGGACGCTGCGCGATGCGGCAGCAGACAGAGCGCGGCCCCGCCTGGCAAAGGCACCCGCTTTCGGCAGCACCAGAAACAGAACCGGGCCCGGGGCTCAACAGATGCACAAACCCTGCGGCGACATTATGGGGTGACATTGCCGGACTCCGCCCCGGCCCGGCCGGCTATGTCGCCAGCCCCGGTCAGGCTGCGCACCTCGGCCACGATCTCGGCATTCGAAAAGGGTTTGGTCATGAAACGCGTCGCCCCGGCGCGTTCGGCGGCCTCGCGGTCGCGCGGCAGGCCCTTGGCGGTCAGCATCAGAACCGGCACCCCTGCCGTCACCGGATCGGCGCGCAGGGCTGTCAGCACCTCGATCCCGGAAAGCCCGGGCAGCATATGGTCAAGGATCACAAGGCCCGGCTGCAGCCTTCGTGCGATCTGGGCCGCATCGCGGCCTTCGGCATGATGGATCACCTCCCAGCCGGCGCGCGACAGGATGAACTGGATCGCCTCGGCGATATTCGGTTCATCTTCGACCAGCAGCACCTTGCGGCTGTTTTCCATGCCCGTCCCCCGCCTTTCTTCCGCCCCGTTCAACCGCCTGTGACGCGGCGCTCCCGGCCCTCCCGGTTCCGGACACCTGGCCCGGAACGCCAGTATCTTATGATTTTCCTGCACCTGTCAAAAGGCGATCTCGCGCTGCATTGCGGCACGAGGGTTCAACCGGGGCGTGCCGCGCCGCGCTGCGGCTTTGCCGCCGCCGTCGGCGCTGCCCCAAGGATCGAGGGCTCGCGGCGTGCGGGACAGGCCTCGCGCGGGCAAATGCGGCAGGTGGTTCCCGCCGCAATCGGTGCCTGATCGGCCGGTGGCGCCGGAGCCGGCAGGATCAGCATAGCCGCCTCGCGCAGCTCCGGCCCGGCAAAGCCCCAGGGCAGCCGCGCCTCGCACCAGGCAAGACAGAGAAACCGCCCACCGCCGGGCTGCGGCATCTCGACCACCGCCCGGACCGGCTGGCCGGGCCGCGCCAGCGCCGCAAACAGCGGCCAGAGCGGACAGGCCGCCCCATAGCGCGGCGGCGAAAACCCTGGCACTGGCTTGCGAAACAAGAGCGTCCCCGACGCATCACAGACCACCAGCCCGGCGTCAGAACCGGGCCGGAAGGCAATGCGCCGCATCGCAGCATGAACCGGCACCCCGAATCTGGCGGCAATCAGCGCCGGATCGCCCCCCTCCGCCAGCGCCTTGCGCAACCCCGCCTCGGGGATCATCGCGATGTCCTTTTGTGCCTGGCCTGTCCAGGCCCGCGCCAGTGCCCGCGCCTCGCGCCCCTGGATCTGAGCGGGTGCCGCCTCATCCGGCAGCGTCCAGCCGATCCGCGCCAGCCAGGCCTCCAGTTCATCCTGGGGGGCGACGGCGACGCTCTCCGGCTCCTCCCCGGAATGGTCCAGCCAGGAGACCAGGGCTTCGGCGCCACCCACGAGACGTTCACTGTCCTGATGCAGGTTCAGATGAAAGCGGCGCTGCCAGTCGGGGCTGAGATCCTCGGTCTCGACCAGAATCCCCGCCGTCGCCCGGACCGCCGACAGCGCCGATAACAGCTCATGCAGGGCCGCCGAAAGATGTGGGTCATGGCCCAGCCGGTCATTCAGCGCCGCCATCCCCTGCCTGAGGCCCGCGATATGGGTCTGGAGATCGGCAATCAGCTGCGCCCAGCCGGGATAGCGCCCGGCAAGTTCGCCTGCCCGGTCCGCCTCGGCGCCCGACCCCGGAAAACTCGCCGCCGCCGCGCGCAATTCCGCCACCAGAGCGCCGGGATCCCGCTCGGAAAACTCCTCCGGCGCAAGATCAAGCGCTTGTGCGAGCCGCTCCAGCACCTCCGGAGTTACATTGCGGCGGTTATGTTCGATGAGGTTCAGATAGGAGGGCGAGATCCCCGCCGCCCGGCTGAGATCGCCCTGCCGCATCCCCGCCGCAATGCGCCGCTCCCGCAGGCGGGTGCCGATCAGAGGGGCGCGTGACATGGGAACTCCGGGCGGGGCTTGCGACAGGCTCGCCCGGAGAATTTACAGCGCGGTGAAAACTTTACAACCGAGGCTTACACACCCGTGACCGGAATGCCGCCGCGCTGCACCGGGCGTGGTGCGGTAAGATCTTTCCACTGCGTATAGGCGCGGCTGACCGACCCGCGCGGGTCGCGGGCGACGAATTTGCCATGTCCCTCGGCCGAGGTCAGCTGGCCATCCGTCACCGCCACATGCCCGCGCGACAGAACATAACGCGGCCCACCGATGACCTCCTGCCCCTCGAAGACATTGTAATCAATGGCCGATTGCTGGCTTGCAGCCGAAATCGTTTTCGTCTTTTCCGGATCCCAGACCACCAGATCGGCATCGGCCCCGACCAGCACTGCGCCCTTCTTCGGGTAGCAGTTCAGGATCTTGGCGATATTCGTGGAGGTCAGCGCGACAAATTCGTTCATCGTGATCCGGCCGGTCCGCACCCCATGGGTCCAGAGCATCGAAAGCCGGTCTTCAAGCCCGCCGGTGCCATTGGGGATCTTTGTGAAATCCCCCAGCCCGGTGCGTTTCTGCGCGGTGGTGAACGCGCAGTGATCGGTCGCGACGCAGGACAGAGATCCCGAGGAAAGCCCCGCCCAGAGACTGTCCTGGTGCCGTTTGTTCCTGAACGGAGGCGACATCACGCGCCGCGCGGCATGGTCCCAGTCCTGGTTGAAATACTCGTTCTCATCCAGCGTCAGATGCTGGACCAGTGGCTCGCCCCAGACACGTTGCCCGGCCTGGCGCGCCCGGCGGATCGCCTCATGCGCCTCTTCGCAGGAGACATGCACGATATAGACCGGCACCCCCGCCATATCGGCGATCATGATGGCCCGATTGGTGGCCTCACCCTCGACCGCCGGGGGCCGCGAATAGGCATGGCCCTCAGGCCCGGTGGTGCCGGCGGCCATGAGTTTCGTCTGCAATTCCGCGACGAGATCGCCGTTTTCGGCATGTACAAACGGGATCGCGCCCAGATCGGCGCAACGCGAGAACGACGCGAACATCTCGTCGTCATTCACCATCAGCGCGCCCTTATAGGCCATGAAATGCTTGAACGAGTTGATGCCGCGATCCGCGACCTCTTTCATCTCGTCAAAGACCTGCTCGCTCCACCAGGTCACCGCCATATGGAACGAATAGTCGCAATGCGCCCGCGCGCCCTTGTTATCCCAGAGCTTCAGCGCATCCATCAGCCCCTGGCCCGGCGCGGGCAGCGCGAAATCGACCACCATCGTGGTGCCGCCCGCCAGCGCGGCGCGGGTGCCGGAGTCGAAATCATCCGCCGTATAGGTGCCCATGAACGGCATTTCGAGATGGGTATGCGGATCAATGCCGCCCGGCATCACATAGCAGCCGGTGGCGTCAAGAACCTTGTCGCCCTTCAGCCCATGCCCGATGGCAATGATCTGCCCCGCCTCGATCAGCACATCCGAAACATAGCTCAGATCCGCCGTTACGATGGTGCCGCCTTTGATGACCGTGCTCATGATCTTCTCCCTGTTATTGTCCCGCACATACCGGATCGGCCAGCGCCTCGCGCAGCCCCCCGGCAGCGAAATCGAATTCGGTTCCGACCTCTTCGCCCCTGACAGAGAGGATGACGCCGGCGCTGTTTTGCAGCCGCTCCACCGAGGCCGGGCCAAGCGCAGTGAAATAGCTGCCGCCGGCATAGGGCATCTCGTTCAGGTCGATACTGTCGCCATCGGTAAGACCGAGCCGCGCGGTGATCGTGCTGCCGAAGGCCGCCTCGCCTGCGGCAGAATAGCGGATGGTGCGATTGCCGCCCTCATCGGTCCAGCAGGAAAGATAGAGCCCGTTCCCGACCCCATCGCGCAGATAGGCTTCGGAGAATTCGGCCTCGGAGCGCTCGACCACGACCGGGCGCGAGCCGCCGCCATCCGCCAGATATTGCAGCTGCCAGCCTTCCGCCGCCGCGGCCGTGCCCATAACAGCCAGCAGCGCCGCAAGGATCACCGGAGAAGAAGTCATGTCTCGGCCTTTTCTTTTCACGCCACGACCTGCGCCGTTTCCAGCACGGCATGCAGCAGCACATCCGTGCCTGCCGCCGCCCATTCCGGGCTGATCGCCTCTGCCTCATTATGCGACAACCCGCCCTCACAGGGGCAAAAGATCATCGTGGTCGGCGCCACGCGCGCGATCCAGCAGGCATCGTGCCCCGCGCCCGAAACGATGTCACGGTGGGAATACCCCAGCCTCTCTGCTGCGCGGCGCACCGATCCGACCAGATCCGGGGTAAAGGTCACCGGGTCGAAATGCCCGACCGCCTCGACCGCGCAGCCGACGTCCAGCGCGGCACAGATCTTTGCGGCGCCTTCCTCGATTGCCGCCCGCATCCGGTTCAGCTTTGCCAGATCCACGGTGCGGATATCGACGGTGAACACCACCACGCCCGGCAGCACATTCCTTGAATTCGGAGCGAACCGCACCTGACCGACACCGCCCACCGCATCAGGCTGGTTCGCCATCGCGACCTCCTGCACCAGCTCAAATATCCGCGCCATAGCGAGGCCTGCGTTCTTGCGCATCGCCATCGGGGTCGAGCCGGTATGCGCGTCGCGCCCGGTCAGGGTGAATTCAAGCCACCACAGCCCCTGGCCATGCGTCACCACGCCGATATCAACGTTTTCCGCCTCAAGGATCGGCCCCTGCTCGATATGGAGCTCATAATAGGCGTGGATTTTCCGCGCGCCCGTCGGTTCATCGCCAAGCCAGCCGATCCGCCGCAGCTCATCGCCAAAACGCTTGCCGTCCGGGTCCTGGCGCGACCAGGCATGATCCTGGTCGATGACACCTGCGAAAACGCCCGAGGCCACCATGGCAGGTGCAAACCGCGCGCCTTCCTCATTCGACCAGTTCACCACCGTGATCGGATGTTTCGTGCGGATGCCGAGATCGTTCATCGTGCGGATGGCCTCAAGCGCGCCCAGAACGCCCAGAACCCCGTCATATTTGCCACCCGTCGGCTGGGTATCGAGATGGCTGCCCATGAAGACCGGCTCGGCCTCCGCCTCCTCGCCAGGGCGGGTGAAGAACATATTCCCCATCTGATCGACGCCCATGGTCATGCCGGCGGCCTCTGCCCAGACGCGAAACAGATGGCGGCCTTCATTATCCGCATCGGTCAACGCCTGGCGGTTATTGCCACCTGCGACACCCGGCCCGATCCTGGCCATCTCCATCAGGCTTTCCCACAGTCGTTCGGAATTGATACGGAGGTTTTCACCTGCGCCTGTTCTGGCCCCGATTCTGCTGGTGTTGGCCATGATGTTCCCGTCCTGCTGTGGTGTCAGCCAGAAGCCAGCACAGCCTGACCACATGGTCAAGAATTTTCCCCGGACGCGCGACAGAGGTTTGACCGAATGCCCCGCGCCTGATTTAAAAACTTTATGGAGAACCAGACCGTCCGCGCCCCGCGCCGCAGCCGTATCCAGCAAAAGAACCGCGAGACCATCCTCGCGGCGGCGCTGGAGGTGTTCTCGGCCCAGGGGTTTCGCGGCACCACGCTGGATCAGATCGCGCTTGAGGCCGGGCTCTCGAAACCCAATCTGCTGTATTATTTCGGATCCAAGGAAGAGATCCACCGCGACCTGCTGACCGGGCTGATGACCTCCTGGCTGGAGCCCCTGCGGGCGATGCGCGAAGACGGTGACCCGCTTGCCGAGATGCTGGCCTATATGCGTCGCAAGCTGGATCTGTCGCGCGATTTTCCCCGTGAAAGCAGGCTCTTCGCCAATGAGATCCTGCAAGGTGCGCCGCGTATTTCCGAGGCGATTCAGGGGGAATTGCACGATCTGGTGCAGGAAAAAGCGCGGCTGCTGGCGCGCTGGATGGATCAGGGGCGGATCCGGCGTTCGGACCCGGTGCATCTGATCATTTCGGTCTGGGCCCTGACCCAGCATTATGCCGATTTCGAAAGCCAGACGCGCGCGGTGCTGGGCGCGGGTCACGATCCCTGGACCGAGGCCGCGGGCTTTCTTGAAACCCTCTATCTGCGGCTGTTATCGCCGCAGCCGGGCATGGGCATCCCCTGAAAGACCATTAAAAAGCAAGACATTACCTCCTAGGGAGAGGCGCTGATCTGTGTCAGGCTCTTCGGGTGGGGCTTTCTATCGTGGGGTGACGGTTATGGAATTCATTTCCGCCGTCCGGCCGGTCATGGCAGCCGTAGAACCGGTTGCGAATGCCCAGGCCGGGACTTCTGCCGGATCAGCTCCGGCATCACAAAGCGGCAGCCGCGCTTCGGCCGCCGCCACAAGCGAGATCGCGCGTCCGGTGGCTCAGGCCTCGGGGACCAACAGTTCAAGACCGCCTTTGACCGATCAGAGCCTGCTCTCAGAAGCCGCGCGCGACAAGGTCGCGGCCGCGCAGCGGGCTTATATGATGACGCTCCGCGCGGTCGGGGTGAATCCGCTGGCAAACCGGGTGCCCTGAGCGACGCAGGCAAACCGCGACCTCCGGCGCGCTCCGATGGCCCAGGGGGCCCCAAGCGGCACACGCACTGCCCATGTGCCTCTGCCGCACGCAGGGTCGCGCGTGATCTTTTGCTGCGTACGACTGGTACACGCCAGGCCCGCCGGAACAGGCTTTCCCGACCGGAGAGTGGCGCCGAACCAACATCTGCGGACGGCACCAGAGCCCGTTCCGCCTATTCTGCCGCCGGGCGTGAGGACGGGTTGTTCGGATGCGTCGTCCAGTTCGCGTAATCGCCGACCACAAGCCCGGTGCGCGGATCGACGGAACCCTTCGCCATCGGCTCCATCGTGATGCAATTCTCGACCGGGCAGACATTGACACAAAGATTGCAGGCGACGCATTCATCGTCTTTCACGGTGAAGACACGCCCCGGGCCCATCGCAATCGCCTGATGGCTGGTATCCTCGCAGGCCGCATAGCAGCGGCCGCATTTGATGCAATCATCCTGGTTGATATGCGCCTTGGCGACGTAATTAAGGTTCAGATATTGCCAGTCGGTGACATTGGGCACCGCGCGGCCGCGCAGCTCATCCAGCGTCATTCCCTTCTCATCGAGATATTCGCTGAGGCCCGAAATCAGCTCCTGCACCACTTTGAACCCATAGGTCATCGCCACAGTGCAGGCCTGCACCGTGCCACAGCCAAGGGCGATGAACTCTGCCGCGTCGCGCCAGGTGGTCACGCCACCTATCCCCGAAATCGGCAGGCCCGCAGTTTCCCGCGACCGCGCGATCTCGGCCACCATATTCAGCGCGATGGGCTTCACCGCCGGGCCGCAATAACCGCCATGCGATCCCTTGCCGTCGATCATCGGCTCGGGCGAAAACGTGTCGAGATTGACCGAGGTGATCGAATTCACCGTATTGATCAGGCTGACCGCATCGGCGCCGCCGCGTTTGGCAGCCTCGGCAGGCAGGCGGATATCGGTGATGTTCGGCGTAAGTTTCACGATACAGGGCATGCGCGAATGCTGTTTCACCCAGCGGGTCACCATCTCAATATAGTCGGGTACCTGGCCCACGGCCGAGCCCATGCCGCGTTCCGCCATGCCATGCGGACAGCCGAAATTCAGCTCGACCCCATCTGCTTCGGTATCCTCGATCTTCTTAAGGATGTCTTTCCAGCTCTCCTCATCGCAAGGCACCATCAGCGAGATGATCAGGGCGCGATCCCGCCAGCGGCGGCGTACCGATTTGATTTCATCCAGATTGACCTGCAAAGGCCGGTCGGTGATCAGCTCGATATTGTTGAGCCCCAGCAGCCGCCGGTCCGCCCCCCAGACCGCGCCGTAGCGCGGGCCGTTGACGTTGACCACCGGCGGGCCATCGGCCCCGAGCGTCTTCCACACCACACCGCCCCAGCCCGCCTCGAATGCGCGCTCGACATTATATTCCTTGTCGGTCGGTGGCGCCGAGGCCAGCCAGAACGGGTTGGGCGAGCGGATACCGAGGAAATTCGTCGAAAGATCAGCCATTTGAGCCTCCCTGGAGATGAACGGCTCTGCGCCGTCTCTGGTGTCTGGGAACAGGTTTCGCGCAAGAAAAAGGCGCGGCCGGATGCAGATCCGCCGCGCCTTGAGATGTTGTGCAGGAAGGGGCGTTCAGCCGAAGAGCCAGCCCCAGGCCCAGCTGATGACCCAGCCGCCGACCTCGCCGAACTTCAATACGACCCCGGCCCAGGTGATACAGCCGAGGATGTTCCAGAAGGCAAAGCGTGGCAGCGTCATGCCGCTCATCCCCGCCATCAGAAAGACCACCGGGCGCAGCAGGGTGGCAAAGTGACCCGCGAAGATCGTCACCGGCCCCCAGCTGAGGAACGCCGTATTCGCCTTCGCCTTCCATTCCGGATGGTCGCGCATTGGGCGCATCTGCAGAATAGACGCGCCGTAGCGCCATCCCAGCCAATAAGAGAAGAACGAGCCGACCATCGCCCCGATCGAGGCCCCGATCCACAGCGTTGTGAAGTTCAGGATGCCATTGGCCGCAAAGGCGCCCACCCCGACCATGATCGCCGTCGACGGGATCAGGATCGACAGAAAAGCGGTGGTTTCGGCGGCCGCGAAGACCAGCATGATCCAGGGGGCAAACGCATGATGGCGCTCGATAAAGTCGATTATCTGGTCGATCAGATCGGTCATAGTGCCTCGCTAGTTGCGAGACCTTTGGACGAGAAAAACCCTGGGAACAAGACCAAAGCTCCGGCGCGCCGTCGCAGTTACGCAAACTTCGCGTATAAGGCCCTGACGGCATCGCGATGCCACTTTGCTGTGCAGCCATGGTTACAATCCCGAGAGTTGGCGATGGATCGAGAGCGCGGCGTCACGGCCTTCGGCCACGGCGGTCACGGTCAGGTCCTCGCCCCCGGCGGCGCAATCGCCCCCGGCCCAGACCTGCGCCGGCGCGGTGTCGATCTTGCCGCCTTTGGCAGTCACCCCATCGGGCAGACCGGTGAGGCGCTGGCCGATGGCGCGCAGCACCTGATCGGCTTTCAGCGTGAAGGTCTCGGGCAAAAGCCGCAACCCATCGGGCCCGTCCTCGGTATAGGCGAATTCCACGGCTTCGGCGCGGGTTTCGCCGATCACCCGCAGGGGCGCCGCGTTATGGATGATTCGAACGCCTTTGCTGGTGGCGTGATCCTGTTCATGTTCGGAAGCCGACATTTTCTCCTGGCTGCGGCGATAGACGATGGTGACATTTTCCGCCCCCAGAAGCCGCGACTGCACCGCCGCATCCACCGCCGTCATGCCGCCCCCGATCACCACCACATCGCGCCCGACCGGCAGCGTCGAGAGATCATCTGACTGGCGCAGATCCGCGATGAAATCGACCGCATTGCCGACGCCATCCAGATCCTCGCCGCCGGCGGAAAGGAGATTCACGCCCTGCAAACCGATCCCGAGGAACACCGCATCATAGGTATGGCGCAGCTCGGCCAGCGTGATGTCACGGCCAAGCTCCACCCCATTGCGCAATTCGATACCGCCGATCTGCAAAAGCCAGTCCACCTCGGCCTGAGCGAAACCGCCGGTCGATTTGTAGCTCGCGATACCATATTCATTCAGGCCCCCCGGCCGGGGGCGGCGTTCAAACACCACGATATCATGACCGAGCATCGCCAGCCGATGCGCGCAGGCGAGCCCTGCGGGCCCTGCCCCCACCACAGCCACCCGCCGCCCCGTGGGCGCCGCGCGCTGGAACGGATGCCCCTTCGGCATCGCAAAATCGGTGGCAAACCGCTGCAAACGGCCGATTTCGACCGGTTTTCCTTCGGCCACCTCGCGCACACAGACCCCTTCGCACAAGGTCTCGGTCGGGCAGACGCGGGCACAGATGCCGCCAAGGATGTTTTGCGACCAGATGGTCTTTGCCGCAGCCTCCGGCGTGCCGGTTGCGATCTGGCGGATGAAAAGCGGGATATCAATCGCAGTCGGGCAGGCCGTCATACAGGGCGCGTCATGGCAGAAATAGCACCGGTCTGCGGCCACCCGCGCCTCATGCACATCAAGCGCCGGCAGGTGGTCGAGAAAATTGCGGTCATATTCCTCGGCTGGCAAACGTCCCGATGCGATACCGGGGGTCAGCGGGCTGTTGCTCATCGCACAAGACCTCTCTGTTGGGGGATAGTTGCTGGTTTCGGCTCTTCCTGGGCTTCTTCTTCCGGGCTCAGCGTCTCACAGGTCTTAAATTTTACCAAATGGAAAAATTTTAAACCCTGTTCCGACTGCCATGCCGCGCGCCCGCAGCTGAAAAAAGCGCCAATCAGCGCCTCAGGCCCGTGGTGATGGATCGGCGCTTTTCTCTGGTGAATGGCTGCCCTATAAGCGGAGATCAGCAGAAACGGGGCCTTGTGAGCGCTGACAATCGCGCCCATATCCGCGCCGTTCAATCAGGTGCAACAAAGTCAACAGGCGATGAAACGCCATCAGAGGACGGCATGAGCAAACATTCTTCCGACGCAGACGTCGCATTCATCTCGGCACTCGCCGAGCTTCTGAACAAGAACGAGCTGACGGAGATCGCCGTCAAACGCGAATATGGCGAAGATGACAGCCTTGAGGTCCGGGTCGTCAAACAGGCGAATATCGTGACCACGGCTGTCGCCGCGCCTGCTCCGGTCTATGCAGCGGCACCCGGGCTCGCTCCTGCAGCCGCAGCGGTCGCAGCCCCTGCCGCCTCGGAAGATCCGACCCAGCATCCGGGCGCCGTGACCTCGCCCATGGTCGGCACGGTCTATCTGTCGGCAGAACCCGGCGCCGCGCCTTTCGTCACCGTGGGCGCCCAGGTCAAGGAAGGCCAGACGCTTCTGATCATCGAAGCGATGAAAACGATGAACCACATCCCGGCGCCGAAATCCGGCACGGTGAAGCGCATCGTCGTCGATGATGCGACGCCGGTCGAATTTGGCGCGCCCCTGATGATCATCGAGTGAGGCCATCGGATGTTTGAAAAACTCCTGATCGCCAACCGGGGCGAGATTGCGCTGCGCGTGATCCGGGCCTGCCGGGAAATGGGCATCAAATCGGTCGCGGTCCATTCGACCGCCGATACCGATGCGATGCATGTGCGGCTGGCGGACGAATCCGTCTGTATCGGGCCGGCTGCCTCTTCGGGCTCCTATCTGAACAAGGCGGCGGTGATCTCGGCCTGCGAGATTTCCGGCGCCCAGGCCGTGCATCCGGGCTATGGTTTCCTGTCGGAAAATGCCGATTTCGCCCAGGCGCTGGAAGATCACGGCATCACCTTCATCGGCCCGACCGCGCAGCATATCCGGATCATGGGTGACAAGATCACCGCGAAAGAGACCGCGAAGGAACTGGGGATCCCCGTGGTTCCCGGCTCGGATGGCGGTGTGCCGGATTACGAGACCGCGCAACGCGTGGCCAAAGAAATCGGCTATCCGGTGATCATCAAGGCGACGGCCGGTGGCGGCGGGCGCGGTATGAAAACCGCGCTGACCGAGGCCGATCTGGAAATCGCCTTCCGCACCGCGCGTTCCGAGGCCAAGGCGGCCTTCGGCAATGACGAGGTCTATATCGAGAAATACCTGCAAAAACCCCGCCATATCGAGATCCAGGTCTTCGGGGATGGCAAAGGCAAAGCAGTGCATCTGGGCGAGCGCGACTGCTCTTTGCAGCGCCGCCACCAGAAGGTTTTCGAGGAAGCGCCCGGCCCGGCGATCACCCCGAAACTGCGCGCCGAGATCGGCAAGATCTGCGCCGACGCGGTTGCGAAGATCAACTATATCGGCGCCGGCACCATCGAATTCCTCTATGAGGACGGCAAATTCTACTTCATCGAGATGAACACCCGCCTTCAGGTCGAACATCCGGTGACCGAGTTCATCTATGGCGTCGATCTCGTGCGCGAACAGATCCGTGTCGCGGCCGGCCTGCCGATGTCGCTGGCCCAGGCCGATCTCGAAGTGAATGGCCATGCCATCGAGGTCCGTATCAATGCCGAGAAACTGCCGAATTTCACCCCGTCTCCGGGTCGGGTAAAGACCTTCCACGCGCCGGGCGGGCTTGGGGTGCGGATGGATTCGGCGCTTTACGGCGGCTATTCGATCCCGCCTTATTATGACAGCCTGATCGGCAAGCTGATCGTCCATGGCCGCGACCGGCCCGAGGCCCTGGCCCGTCTGCGCCGCGCGCTTGGCGAGCTGGTTGTCGACGGGATCGAGACCACGGTGCCGCTCTTTGAGGCATTGCTGAACGAGCCGGACATTCAGAGCGGGGATTACAATATCCACTGGCTCGAAAAGTGGCTCGCGGCCCAGTTCGCGCCCCGCGACTGAGCCCGGATGACGGCGACTACCCCGGAACTCCTGCTGCACGCCTATGCGGCGGGAGTTTTTCCTATGGCGGATTCGCGCGACGATCCCGAAATTCACTGGGTCGATCCGCACAGGCGCGGCGTGCTGCCGCTGGACGGGTTCCATATCTCGCGCAGCCTTGCGAAAACAATCCGCCGCGCGCCCTGGCGTGTCTCGGTCAATGAGGCGTTTCGCGATGTGGTTCTGGCCTGCGCCGACCGCGAAGAGACCTGGATCAACCCGCAGATCCTGGCGCTTTACCAATCGCTTCACGAGATGGGCTTTGCCCATAGCCTCGAGGTATGGGAAGATGATGCCCTGGTCGGCGGTGTTTATGGCGTCAGCCTCGGGGCGGCGTTTTTCGGCGAAAGCATGTTTTCGCGCCGGACCGATGCGTCAAAACTGGCGCTCGCCTATCTGACGCACCGGCTGCGGGCCGGCGGCTATCTGCTGCTCGATACGCAATTCATCACGCCGCATCTGGCGAGCCTTGGCGGCGTCGAAATCCCGCGTGCCGCCTATCACGAGCGCCTGCGCGCGGCTCTGGGCCGCAGGGCCAGCTTTCTCCCGACGGGTTACTCGCCTTCACCCTCTTCGGTCTCTTCCGGCGTCTCGATTGTCTCGGGCGGCTTATAGCCCGGCACGATGCAACGCAGCACCCAGACGTCATAGCGCGGGTGATCCATCGCAGACAAAGCCGGCGCAGAAGCCAGCATCCAGCCCGTGAACACCGGGTCCTGACGGCTGGAATCAAGAATGGTGAGATGGGCCTCGGCTTCGGCAGCCGGATTTTCCTGGGGGTAGCGGCACTGGTTCAGCTGGATCGTCAGCCGCCCATTGGTCGCCGCCTGGCCGCGCGACAGCTCCAGATCGCCGGTGCGCCCGGTCAACGTATCAAGCCAGCGGATCTCGGCGCCTTCGCCCTCTGCAAATCCCTGCGCGAAAGCAGGGCCAGCGGCGCAGATCAGAAGTAAAGCCAGAGCCCGCCGCCGCATCAGCCGCCATCCGCCGGCGCCGCCGCGCCGCTGTCAGAGGAGCCGCTGCCCACGAATTTCAGCAGGAGCGAAATCAGCGAAACCGAGCCCTGGGTATCCTCGATCTCATCACCCGGGCCCAGCACATCCGCCATGCCGCCCGGTTGGATCTCGACGTAACTGCCGCCCAAAAGCCCGTCCTGCGAAATCAGAATCGCGGAATCGCTCGGCAATTCGATCCCCTGCCGCATCGAGATCGTGGCATCGGCGAAAAAGGTTGCCGGATTCAACTCAAGCTTTGTGATCGTGCCGACCTTCAGCCCTGCGAGCCGGACATCCGAGCCAACCTGGATCCCGTCCACCGCACGAAAGGAGGCGGTCAGCGGATAGGTCTGGGTGGCGCCAAAGCCACGCCCTGCCCCATTCGCGGCCCAGACGGCAAAACCGATCCCAACGGCGAGCACAGCGGCCCCGGTCAGCACTTCTGCAACAGAATGACTCATCCGTGAAACCTCACCCTGCCCCCTGGCCTGCGCGATCCCGTCATTCGGGCGCCCAGGCCTCGTAATCCTTGCGCTCTGCCGGCACACCGCGCCGGATCGAACCGGGCGGCGCATAGGCCAGATCCGACCCCGAGAGATTCTCGTGATGCGGCTTTTCCCAGACCTTATGTTTCAGCGGCGCCTCGGTCGGCGGCTTTTCCCAGGTGTGATGCAGCCAGCCATGCCAGTCCGGCGCGACACGGCTCGCCTCCATCTCACCATTAAAGATCACCCAGCGTTTCTTACCGTCTTTCGACTGGTAGAACACATTGCCCTGATCATCTTCACCCACCTTCACCCCGTTTCTCCAGGTGAAGAACCTCGTGTTCAGCGTCTCGCTGTTCCACCAGGTCAGAAGGCTGAGCAGGAACTTTTTCATACCTGTTTCTCCGGGCATATCTTCGTCCCCCCATATGAACCAGCCATCACCAAAGGTCCAGAGCCAGCGCGCCGCCTCCCCCTACTGGCGCGCCGTTCCGCCTTTCATCTGTCTGAAAATATCCCCGCCGGAGGCATCCGGAGTTGCGACAACCGCAACAACAGAAAAAGGGCGCGCCGTTCCCGGCACGCCCCCTGACTTTCACCGACCAATGCCTCAGGCGCTGGCGGCCTGCTTTTTCTTGCCCGGCGTTTCGGTATGGACCAGCAAAGGCACCGCCTTGCCGCCGACCACTTCCTCATTCACCACAACCTCCTGCACGCCTTCCATGCCCGGCAGTTCGAACATGGTGTCGAGCAGGATATCTTCCATGATCGAGCGCAGACCACGGGCACCGGTTTTGCGCTTGATCGCGCGCTGCGCAATCGCCGACAGCGCCTCGGTGGTAAAGGTCAGCTTCACATTCTCGATCTCGAAAAGCCGCTGATACTGTTTCACCAGCGCGTTTTTCGGCTCGGTCAGGATGGTGACCAAAGCTGCCTCGTCAAGGTCTTCCAGCGTTGCCAGCACCGGCAGACGGCCGACGAATTCCGGGATCAGACCGAATTTCAGCAGATCTTCCGGCTCCAGCTCTTTGAACAGCTCGCCGACACCGCGCTCATCCGGGCCTTTGACCTTGGCACCGAACCCGATCCCCGACCCTTTGCCGCGCTGCGCGATGATCCGGTCAAGACCGGCAAAAGCGCCGCCGCAGATGAAGAGGATATTGGTGGTGTCGACCTGGAGGAATTCCTGCTGCGGATGCTTGCGCCCGCCCTGCGGCGGCACCGAGGCAACCGTGCCCTCCATGATTTTCAGAAGCGCCTGCTGCACCCCCTCGCCCGAGACGTCGCGGGTGATCGAAGGATTGTCCGACTTGCGGGTGATCTTGTCGACCTCATCGATATAGACGATGCCGCGCTGTGCGCGCTCGACATTATATTCCGAGGCCTGCAGCAGTTTCAGGATGATGTTCTCGACATCCTCACCGACATAGCCCGCCTCGGTCAGCGTGGTCGCATCGGCCATGGTGAATGGCACATCAAGGATGCGCGCCAGCGTCTGCGCCAGCAGCGTCTTGCCGGTCCCGGTCGGGCCGATCAGCAGGATATTCGATTTCGAAAGTTCGATATCCTGTTTCGACGAATGGTTCAGACGCTTGTAATGGTTGTGAACCGCGACCGAGAGCACCCGTTTCGCATGGGCCTGGCCGACAACATAATCGTCGAGAACCTTGCAGATCTCGCGCGGTGTCGGCACGCCCTCACCGGTTTTCAGCCCCGAAGTCTTGGTCTCTTCGCGGATGATATCCATGCAAAGCTCGACGCATTCATCACAGATGAACACGGTCGGTCCGGCGATCAGCTTGCGGACCTCATGCTGGCTTTTGCCGCAGAACGAGCAGTAAAGCGTGTTCTTGCTGTCGCCCGAATTGGTGGCCATGCGTAACCCTTTGCAGTCGCCGCGCAGATAACGCGGCCATTTCAGTGGAGAAGTCTAGGACAGGTCCGAAACCTCCACAACGCCAAATCGCCCGAGGATGGCCCGCTCCCGGGCCAATCTTCACATCGCTGTCATTATGCGGTCACGGCAGGCGATAAACCTGCCGCGCCGGTGCCAGAAATGATTCTTCCCTGGCCGGTTCTCACTTGGCGAGATCGTCGGCCTTACCGCGCTCGGCCACGATCTCGTCGATCAGCCCCCAGGCTTTTGCCTCTTCGGCGGTCATGAAATTGTCGCGCTCCAGCGCGTCTTCGACCGTTTTCAGATCATTGCCGGTATGTTTGACATAGATCTCGTTCAGGCGCCGTTTCAGCCGTTCGGTATTGCGGGCGTGAATCAGGATGTCGGTCGCCTGGCCCTGGTAGCCGCCCGAGGGCTGGTGCACCATGACCGAGGAATTCGGCAGGCTGAACCGCATGCCCTTTTCGCCGGCCTGCAACAGAAGCGAGCCCATCGAGGCCGCCTGGCCGATCACCAGCGTCGAGACCTTCGGACGAATATATTGCATCGTGTCATAGATCGACAGACCCGAGGTCACCACGCCGCCGGGGCTGTTGATATACATCGAGATTTCCTTGGTCGGGTTTTCCGCCTCAAGGAACAGAAGCTGCGCGCAGATCAGCGAGGACATGCCGTCATGCACCGGACCGGACAGGAAGATGATCCGTTCCTTCAGCATGCGCGAATAGATGTCATAGGCGCGCTCGCCCCGGCTGGTCTGTTCGACGACCATGGGGACCAGCGTATTCATATAGTGTTCAACGGGATCGCGCATCGGGGCCTGCCTCTTCAGTTCAATATCTGTGTTACTGCCGTAAAGTTTCCGGAATCTTAGTCATGCGCCAGAGGGGCTGCAAGGGAGGGCTCCCACCTTTCCCCGCCCCGTCGCATCGCGCCCCTAGCGCCGCAACCGCATCTCGGCTCTGAGCCCGCCCAGATCCCTGCTTGTCCCAAGCCAGAGCGCACCGCCATGGCTCGCCGCAATATCCGCGGTGATCGAAAGGCCAAGCCCGACACCACCGCCCCGGTTGGGGTCACGCGCGCTGCCGAGCCGGGTAAAGGGCTGAACCGCTTTTTCACGCTCGGCCTCAGGAATGCCGGGGCCATTGTCTTCCACCGCGAAGACAAGGGTGTGAGGCGAAAAGCTGAGGCTGATCTGCGCCATGCTGCCATGGCGGAGCGCATTGCCGACCAGGTTTTCAAGCGCACGGTGCACCCCCTGCCCCCGCAACTTCGCCCGCCGGGAGACACCGGTCACCACAAGATCCGCCACAGTGCCGCCGCCGCGCCTGGCAGCCTGGATCACCTCGGTCGCGATGGCGGCGGGGTCGCAATCCTCCTCCCCCTCGGTCGCATCGCCGCGCACAAAGGCAAGAAACTCATCCACGAGGCGCTCCATCTGGATCACATCGGCCTGGAGGTCGCGGCTGTCCTCATCTTCCGGCATCAGCGACAGCGCCAGCCGCATCCGGGTCAGCGGCGTCCGGAGATCATGACTGACGCCCGATAGCATCAGCATCCGCTGTTCAATCTGGCGCTCGATCCGGTCGCGCATCTCGACGAAAGCCCGCCCTGCCGCCCGCACTTCCAGCGCGCCGCGCGGCCGGTAGGCGATCCGCTCGCCGCGCCCGAAGGCCTCTGCCGCCTCGGCCAGTTTCGCGATCGGGCGCAGCTGCCGGCGCAGGAAGAAGAACGAAATCACTGTCATCAGCACCGAGGTGAGCACCATCAGCACCAAAAGCTGATGGGGATTGGTCGCAGACATCCGCCGCCGCGCGATATCGGCCTGGATATCGCCGAAAGGCGTCGCGATTCTGGTGCGCACAATCCGGTCATCCCCCGAGACATCGGCCGCGCGCATCTCGGGGATCTCGGCATGGAGGGTCTCGACAATTGCCTGGCCGGAGAAGTCGAAGACCGCGACCGAGTCATCGACCGGCGCAAACGGACCGGGCGGAAAGGTCACCGTGATCTGCAGCGGCCCGCCGACCGCATCGGCCCGCGCCCGCGCCTCTTCCGCGCTGCTTCCGGCCCTGAACTCCTGCAGGAGATATGCGAGATCAATCGCCACGCCGCCCGTCATCTGGCGCGTCACCCCCTCATAATGGCGCTGGATGAAAGCCATGGACACCACCAGCTGAATGATGACGATGGGCAGCACCAGGATCAGGGCGGCCCTGCCATAGATCCCGCGCGGAAGCAGATGTTTCATTGTGATCATGCGAAGAGGCTAGAGATGTCGTCCGAAGAAGAAAAGCCGTCCGTGCTGGCCGCGACTGTCGGCGCGGCAACTGACAAGGCAATCGGCGAGACAGCGCTTGCCGGTCTGCCGTTGCGCCGGGTGCTTGCGGATAATCCCGGACCGCTGACCGGGCCGGGCACAACGACCTGGCTTGTCGGCCGCGGTGCGGTCACGGTGATCGACCCCGGCCCGGCCTTGCCCGCGCATCTGGAGGCAATAGTCGCGGCCCTGGATCCCGACGAGAGAATCGCCGCCATCCTCGTGACGCACCCGCATCTCGACCATTCGGCGCTTGTGCCGGATCTCGCCCGCGCGACCGGCGCCCCGGTTTACGGCTTTGGCCCTGCCGGATCGGGCCGTTCTCCGGCGATGCAGGCGCTTGAGGCAGCCGGCCTGAGCGGTGGCGAGGGAATCGACCGCAGCTTCGCGCCGGATATCCGCCTCGCAGATGGCGCAGAGTTTCAGATCGGATCCGAGACCTTTCGCACCCTCCACACCCCCGGTCACAGCGCCGAGCATCTGAGCTTCGCCTGGCGCGGCGCGCTGTTTTGCGGTGATCACATCATGGCCTGGGCCCCGAGCCTCGTCTCGCTGCCCGATGGCGATATGGGCGCCTATATGACGTCACTGCAGCGCCTTGCCACAGAAAGCTGGACCTGCCTCCTGCCCTGCCATGGCGAGGTTATTGACGATTCCGCCGGAAGAATCGCCGCGCTGATTGATCACCGCCTGAAGCGCGAGGCCAAACTCCTTGCCGCCCTCACCTCGCACCCGATGAGCCCGGACGACCTCCTGCCCATCGTCTATGCCGATACGCCCGAGGCCCTCTGGCCTGCGGCAAGACGCAACCTTCTGGCGCATATCGCCGATCTGACCAGCCGCGAGCAGGTCACAGCCACCGCCTGGCCCGGCCCCTCACCCCTGGTAACCGCCCGATGACGCAAAAGAATTTTTTCGCATGTTTTTCTGGTTTTGCCTCTTGCCGCCCCAGAATCCTCTGGCTATACGTCGCCCCATGTTCCGGCGTAGCTCAGCGGTAGAGCAGTTGACTGTTAATCAATTGGTCGTAGGTTCGATCCCTACCGCCGGAGCCATAAATCCTCAGGGATTACAGCTACTTAGAAAAGGCCCGCTTTCGAGCGGGCCTTTCTCGTTTTGGGCCGGGTAACATATGGGGTAACAGCAGCGCTGACCACCAATGCCCCTGCCCTGCCAGGTGACGAATCGGAACTGAAGCGCATCGGCCCAGTGTTTAGCCAGGGGCTGCCGCGACGAATGCTGCCCGCGCTGATCCCCTCCGAGTGCGACATCCGCGACATGGCCCCCAGCTAGCGCCCGTGATAGCCCCGCCGCTCCACAAGAAGGCGAGCAGCACAGTGCCTCAGGACGAACAGCATTTCACCGAGCTTGACGACGACGATATCCGATTCCTCAGCACACAGCTGCGCGAGGTAAAGCAAGCACGGGTACGTTTTTTGGGCGGCACACCAGAATTCCATCTGGAAGTGATCGAGGTGTTACTGGCTCTGGGCGTGTCTACCACCACGGAACGCTTGGGAATGATCGCGCCCTACCCTAGGCGCCGGTTTGGTATCCGCTACAAGGGCGACAGTCTCAGCAGCCGCGTCGAGGATCTTCAGAAGGCTATCAACCACATTCTTATCGACGCCAGGCATATCCCTGATGTTTAGGAGCTCGTCCTTCATCACTTTCAGTGCGGCGTTCACCGCATCGACTTCAGCAGTGGCCCCCTCTGCGGTCAGTGCGTTTTCGATTGCCCCATCAAGAGCCGAAATCTCAATCAGACTGTTGAGCAATTCACGCGCTTGCTCATCCATCTCCATCTTGGAGATTTTGTCGATCTTCGCCGTTATTTCATTGAGCTCGATGCCGCCCGCCTTCAGTGCCTCCGCAAGTGCTGCGATTTCCCCCAGAGTTTCCTGAAGCCCGCCCTGCGGCGTCCTGACCGCCGCATTGAATGCCTCATTTGCAATTTTTGCGAAGTTATCTCCGGCGTTAAATACTGCACTGCCGCGAAGTCGATCAAGCTCCTCACGCATTTTCTTGATCTTCTCGATCCTATCCTCACTGACAAGATCATCGAGGCTTTGCCCCGCGGCTTCTGTCGCTTCAATCAGCTTGGGGGCGTAAAGACCAAGCCTCTCCATTTCTGCGCGCATCTCGCCAGTCTGCTTTGCAGCCTCCTATGAATATGATGTGGCGCTTGGTGCAGGCCTGCTTGTCGTGATCCTTGCCACCGCAGTAGCTGCACCGAAGGTTCTTGCGGGCGGAGGATCCTGCCCATGTCTTCGGACATGTACGGATGTCGTGGCGGTGCGAACCGCAATAGGTGCAGTGCATCACCTATCCTCTAGTTGATCGGCGCAAATGTCAGGCGCATCCTGGGGTACCCAGACTCACGAGGGAAAAGATGGTGAAGCGTCGGAATTGCTCAACCTGTAACGGGAAGGGAACGCTCGATTTCCTCGCCCAATGTCCGCATTGCAAGGGACGGGACAAACATGAAGATGGCAAGGATTGCCGTCCATGTTTCGGATCGGGGCAAACAGGTAGCGTCGTCACTTGTCCTGTGTGCTTGAACAAAGGGTAGATCCGCAAAATCCATCACCATCTTGGCGCATCTCGACCTCTCACGGCACATCCATCACGCGACCGGCCAGACCGATCAGCCAGCAGGCGATCCGGGAGCGGATGGTGAAGCCGCGAGGCATGCGGATGGTGAGGGTGAAGCCCTGCATTACTTCCTTGGTCGAGAGGGTCAGTTTTCCGGTGTTCTGGGCCATGTGGTCGCCTCGTGATTGTGCTTGCGGGAATCGGATGCGCCTGCGACACGCAGCGAATGGACCTGACATTCCCCATAAATTTCATTGGCCACGACGAGTGGATGGACAGCGGTTACGATCTGGATCTTGCCGGAGGTGAGGTGGTCACCAGAGACGGTGAGGTGATCGGTCGATGGCGGGTGGCTGACTATGACCCGAATGCCGCATATGGCGAAGAGGACGGTCGCTACGAGTTTATCCCTCAAGGCGCGGATGCTGCGATAATCACCGAAGACTTCCTGGAACTGGATTCCAGGGGGAGCCGGGGCTTCGCATTATCCACAATCTGTGGCGCGATCCGCGACTGGTATAACGCCGAGAACCCCAACTTCCCGATATCGACCAAGCGCCCGAAGGCCTGATGATCGGCCCCGCGGTAAGCAAAACGCCCTCGGCAATCCGGGCGCGTCTCTCGTCTGGTCATAGCTTCGCTGACGTGCGCGCAGGGTGGCCCATCCGGGCAGTCCTGCGGCTGAGGGTCTGGGCGTCCAGCTTTCGCCTCGCCTCAGGTCGACCCCACCTGACAGACAACATACTGACTCTGGTGTATCAGGTCAATGTTGCTTTGAGTCCGTTGCGGGAGGTCGCATTTCCTCGGTCTTAAACTGACGGTAGTTTCGCGCGCTTTCGGATCATGCACCACATCGTCATTGCCAGCATGAAGTTCGCCATGCCGATGCAGGCAATGACCATCAAAGCAGCCTCCGCACCAGTGCCTGCGATTAGCGCTCCGCCGAGCACGGGGGCCGCGGCCTGCGCCAGAAGTGAAGGCCGCGCCAGACGGCCCATCACGACCGGATAGCGAACAGCCCCGAACAGCGCCAATGGCAGCGAGCCGCGTGCGATTGAGAAGATACCATTGCCTGCGCCATATAGGATCACGGCCAGCCCCGGCACATTCATATTCATTGCCAGAAGCACGATGCCCGTTGCGACACTGCCAGTTGCGACGATCAGCGTCCAGATCGGGTGGTGCCGTTCGCGACCAGCCATTTCCAAGACACGCGCCGCAACTTGTGCCGGTTCCAGTAACGCACCTATGGCGACGGCCTCCGAAAGAGTCAGACCCTGCGCCTGAAGGAGAGTCAGCAGGTGCACCGAAATCAGGGTGACGGCCAGTCCGGCCGTGATGAGGATCGAGGCCATGACCATAAACACCATCCACTCGTGGCCGACCAATGTCCCGGAGCCTGCCGCGCACAGATGCGCCTCGGGCTGGACCTGCGGCTCCCTCGGGATCAGGCCGAAGATCAGGGGCAGACAGATCAGTAGGTGGATCACGGCATAGGTCGCCACTGTTCCGCGCCAACCGACCTGATCCAACAGCCAGGAGGACAGGGGCCAGCAGACCGTGCTGGCGAACCCGCCCCACAGGGTCAGGGCCGAGATCGCGGCGCGTGCGTCCTGCTTATAGAGACGGCCAAGCGTGGCGAAGGCGGGGTCGTAAAGTCCCGCACCCATGCCAAGGCCTATGACGCACCATCCCGCATAGAAGGCAGCTAGGTTCGGGGCCGTCGCAATGAGGATTAGGCCTAATGCCAAAAGGGCGCACCCTGCGGCCAGAACGGGCCGTCCACCAAAGCGCGCGATGGCCCCGCCTACTCGTGGCGACACTAGTCCGGCGCATACCAGTGCCACCGAGATAGCGCCCACCACCCACGGCTGCGCCCATCCCGTATCCGCCACGATGGGTGCAGCCAGTACCGCCATCAGGTAATAACTACTGCCCCACGCGAAAATCTGAACGATACCAAGGGCGGAAATGACCGACCAGCGCCGCGCCGCATGCATCAGATCGCATCCTTCAGGTTCAGGCGCTCCTGCAACTTCTCGGCAGCCTCTTTCCGCTCGCTGTATCGGTCCGTCAGGTCGGGCCGGTCCCGCGTCAGAAGGGTGAAGCGCACCAGCTCCTCCATCACGTCCACAATCCGGTCGTAATAGGGCGACGGCTTCATGCGCCCATCCTCGCCAAATTCCTGATACGCCTTGGCGACTGAGGATTGGTTCGGGATTGTCACCATCCTCATCCAGCGCCCGAGGATGCGCATCTGGTTCAGGGCGTTGAAGCTCTGCGATCCGCCGGACACCTGCATGACGGCCAGCGTCCGCCCCTGCGTGGGCCGAATGGCTCCCATCGACAGCGGAATCCAGTCGATCTGCGACTTCATCACGCCGGTCATCGCGCCGTGCCGTTCAGGGCTGGTCCAGACCTGTCCCTCGGACCAGTGGCACAGATCGCGCAGCTCCTGCACCTTTGGGTGGTCGGCTTTGGCATCATCGGGCAGTGGCAGGCCATCTGCATGGAACACCCGCGTCTCGCAACCGAAGTGGCGCAGCAAGCGTTCAGCCTCCAGCGTGGCAAACCGGCTGAACGACCGTTCGCGCAGCGAGCCATACAGCAGGAGAATGCGCGGCGGCGGACCGTCGATAAGCGGAAGATGCAGTGCATCCGGCATCAGGTTAGGCAAATCGGGGATCATGCGCGGGCCTCCTTCAGCGCGCCATCGCCCGGGAACCAGCGGCGGCCAAGGCGTAGGGCCACACTGACGAGCAAGATAAGAACCGGCACCTCGACCAACGGGCCGATGACGGCGGCGAAGGCCACGGGCGACGCCAGGCCGTAGGCTGCAATGGCAACGGCAGTCGCCAGTTCAAAGTTATTGCCCGCGGCCGTAAAGGCAATGGCCGTGGTGCGCGGGTAGTCTTTGGCGATCCACCGACCCATGGCAAAGCTGACGATGAATTGGACGATGAAGTAGATCACCAATGGTATCGCGATCCGCAGCGCGTCAAAAGGCAGACGCAACACGTCGCCGCCCTTGAGGCTGAACATCGCGACGACGGTAAACAGCAGTGCGACCAGCGTGATCGGGCTGATCCTCGGCAGGAACCTGTCCCGATACCAGCCTTCACCCTTGCGGGCGATCAGGACACGGCGTGTCACAAAGCCTGCAAGGAAGGGCAGGCCGAGATAGATCAGTACGGCCTCTGTTACCGTCCAGAACCCCACGTCGATCACGCTCTTTTCCAGCCCGAACAGCGGCGGCAGCACGGTCAGGAACAGCCACGCGTAGGCCGAGAAGAAAAGGATTTGAAAGATCGAGTTGAAGGCCACCAGGCCCGCGACATACTGGTTGTCACCCCGCGCGAGCTGGTTCCAGACCAGAACCATGGCAATGCAGCGGGCAAGGCCGATCAGGATCAGGCCAGTCATGTATTCCGGCTGATCGTGCAGGAAGATCACCGCAAGGCCAAACATCAGCACAGGCCCGATGATCCAGTTCTGCACGAGCGACAGCAGCAGCACGCGCTTGTCTGTGAATACCAGCGGCAGTTCCTCGTAACGCACCTTTGCCAAAGGTGGATACATCATCAGGATCAGGCCGATGGCGATGGGAATGTTTGTAGAGCCGACAGACATGGCGTTCAGCGCCTCCGACAAGCCGGCGAACAGGGTGCCAAGCAGGATGCCCAGCGCCATGGCGGCGAATATCCACAGCGTCAGGTAGCGGTCGAGGAAAGACAGACGCTGCATCATGCGCTCCGCACACGATTGCCAAGTTCGTCCACGACTTGCTCGCCATCTTCTTTTCTGAAGGCGGCTTGCTGCGCGGGTAGCAGATCCAGCACGGCCTCAGACGGGCGGCAAAGCCGGACCCCCTTAGGGCCGACCACGATGGGCCGGTTGATCAGGATTGGATGCTCCATCATTGCGTCGATCAGGGCCTCATCAGACAGAGCAGGATCATCAAGGCCCAAATCGGCATAAGGAGTGCCCTTCTCGCGCAGTAGGGCACGGGGCGCTATCCTCATGCGCTCGATGAGCCGGCTGAGCAAATCACGGGACGGCGGCGTTTTTAGATACTCAACCACATGCGGCTCGATGCCCGCATTGCGGATCATTGCCAGCGTGTTGCGAGACGTGCCGCAGGCGGGGTTGTGGTAGATCACGATGTCCATGGTCATGACTTCTCCGTGGCTGTGGGTTCGCAGGCGCACGCCATTGCCGTAACAGCAGGCGTGCAAATTTCGGGGTGTCCTTGGCAGCAGTCGCGCATCAGGAACTCGATCAGGCCGGAAAAGGACGGATAGAGCGCGGTATAGATGATAAAGCGACCCTCGCGCCGTGACCGTATCAGCCCCGCATGCTCCAGATGCGTCAGGTGAAAGGACAGGCGCGATGTGGTTGCCTCAATGACCTCCCCGATGGCTCCTGCCGCCATACCCTCTGGTCCTGCTTGAATCAGCAACCGCACGATTCGGAGCCGCGTTTCCTGCGACAGCGCCGCAAAGGCAGCAAGTGCGCGTTCTTCCTCCATCGAATCAACTCCTCAATAAATCTTGATTAGTTAAAACGATGACGGCCTAAACACAAGTGTTGGTGGCGAGCGCGAGCCTCCGCTTTGTCCGTATTACTAAAGCTCAGCGCTCAGATCGCCACCCGATCTGTCGTCAGCAACCTGCTCAGGAGCACGCCATCAAAGCTGACTCGCTGTCCGACCTGATACCGCACCACGCCCTCACCCGGGCGGAAGATGTGCATTTCGACCCCATATGACGCGCGTTTGAGCGACATCATTGATCCGTTATGCGGCAGGGTCTCGTGATACTGCGCCAGATGCCACAGGTTTTCCGGCTGCATGAAGCGATCCATCTCGGCGAAGAAATCATGGATCGCAGCCACGCGAGGTGGTGCTTCGTGCCGTCCTCATAGGTCCGGTGAACAATTCTGAACTGCGGGTGAAGCTCGGTCAGAACTCTGAGCTGTTCGTCCCGCCCCATGTCATCAAAAGGCTTCCGGCCGTGCAGGCGGCAAAGCTGGTCGCGGATCCGCTGTGCTGATGTTTCGAACGCGAGGAACGCGACCCTCACTTTCTCATGCTGAGCCACCTGATAGGCCGCAAAGGTCGTGAATGTGGATTTCCCAGCCCCGGGCGTGCCGGTGCCGACCGAAAGCGTGCCGATCTCGAAAGCGATGCCATAATCGTAAGGGGCCATCCCGATCCGAAGCACTCGCCGAGGCGGCAGCGGTGGCAGGTCGAGCAATCCGGTGATGAACCCGCCAGGGGGGTCAACACGCTTGGGCGAGTGCCGCCCGGGTTTCCGCTTCGAAGCGGGACAGCCCCCCGTCAAACTCGATGATTGCCGCCCGCTCTTCGAAGGCGTCGATGTCGAAGGGCTCAGTCATGGATCACCAGCCAGCCCGCGCCGACGCCCGCGAATTTCTTCCGCTTGCCGCCGATCATTCGGATTTCGCCAATCTCGGCGTGCTTCACGGCCTGAGGCTTCGCCACCTCGACTTCATCCCACCAGCATTTCTGGTGGAGCCAGGTGGCAGGATCCTTGGCAAAGCCTTCCGCCACTTGCCGGTCGAAACCATACCGCCGGGCCGCATCGATCAGAACTGCCTCATCAATGCCGGATTTGACCGCAGTGGCATATTTCGCCTCAGCTGCGGCTCGGCCTTTCTTCGCCCCGTTTCGATGGGGGTAGGCCTGCCAGAACTCTTCAAATCGCGACACGCGCGCACTGGAAGAAGATTTATCTTCTTCTGGTTCTGACCTCTGACAATGCTCTGGCAAATCGGTAGCATTTGCTACACCTGTGTTTAGGCTTTTCAATGCCTTAGCTCTGCCGCCCTTGGCGCCCGATGCAGCCCTAGACTGGGACTTATGACGCGCCTTTTCATGCTCCTTGAGCAGGCGGGAATTGGTGATGAACCCATCCTCTGTGACGATGAAGAACTTCTCGATTTCAGCCCATACACGGGACCAGCGCGGAGGGTGGACGCGAGCGATCCGCGCCAATTTTGTCGGGCTATTTGGAAGCCTGGCGTCATGGCGCCACATGGTGATCAGCAGCAAAAGGTAGACCCGGATATGGCTGATCGCGGGAAACGTCCCGATTGCTGACATGGTTAGTCCTCGATTTGACTTCACCGCCCGCCATCGCGAACCAATGTTCGTGGCGGGACAGAGCGAGACTCAGCTCGCCGCAAAGGCCTCCGGTAAATCCGGGGGCATAGAGGGCTCTCGAAGAGCTTAGGTGCCGTGTCTGAGGTTGCGATTGACTCGATGAGCCAGCTGGCGGAAGCGTTCGCCCCCGTCCCGCATGTCGTCCATCTGTCGCCGTCCTTTGGCTGTGACTGAGCGCTTGGTGCCCTTCTGGCGAACCAATTCCGATTTGGAATGAGTTGGCACACAGGCCGCCAGCATCGCGATCATCCAGAGCCAGTCGAGGCTGAGGTTGTTCTCATTTGCATAAATAAGGAAATCATGCGCGAACGTGCGATCCTTACCTTCCCCTTCGGTGATGGCGCTCGGAGCCTCTGTGCCGGTCCATTCCTCGAACTGGGCGAGGCGCTGCATTGCTTGCGCGAGGGTGCGATCAAACTTCATGCCGCGACCTCCCGGCTTTCCAGCCATGCGAGGATTTCGGCCTCCACCCAAAACCGGCGCTGGCCGATCATACGGGGTTTCGGGAAGGCGAGTTCCGGCCGGCGGATCCAGCGCTCAAGCGCCGAGAGCGAGATGCCGCCACCTTTGCCAAGCCGCCCGCGCCTTGCGTCCCGATCCCGACGCTGCTGCTTCTTCCGAATGGCGTCCGGGGTCATTTGAGCATCACGTCCAGAAGCGCGGCGGAGAGCGGCTGCTTTGACATGGGCGGCAAGGTCTTTTGACCCGAGGCCTTCGCTCGTTCTTTCGCATAAACCTGATCCAGCCAGGCACGATCCATCTCCATCAGGATCGAGATATGGCGCGGCTCCATGGCGAGCCCCATCATCCGGCACCAAGCCTCCACCTCTGAGGGCTGGAGCGCATTCGGGCCGGCGGGATGATAGGTTCGGGTCAGACTCAGGCGCTGGAAGGTGTTCCAGAGGATCCGGCCAGCCTCGGGGGGCGGACCTTGTCACCTTTCAGCGAAGCAGCGACAGCGGTGCAGAGCTGGCGAGACAGGCGGCGCATCAGCGGATACCAAAGGCAGATTTCGTCCGACGCGAAGCGTGGGCCGTCGCTGAGACAGACCGCCCGACAATTCCGGGCGCGGCCTTTCCGACCACATTGCCGGCGGTGCGGGTCGAGATCCGCTCCACCGCCGCCTGCCAATTACCATCCTGATCGACCGAAACCCGCACATCGACCTGCGAAGAACCGCCGCCGCCTGCGCTCTGGCCTCGCGTGTGATCCACCACGGAACGCTTGGGAATGATCGCGCCCTACCCGAGGCGCCGGTTCACGCCATGCCCCTCGTTCTGCAGGTGCCAGGTCATCTGGCGAACCCCATAGAAGGGCGTGTCGAGGAATTGCCGGTCGATCAGCCGCATCAGGCCGAGGTTCTGATCCGTCTCACCCGCCGGTTCGTGGTAGAAAGACGAGCGCGAGATCGACAGCAGGCGGCACTGCGCGCCGATCGACAATGCTGGATGGCCCCGCTCAATCATCCTACGCTTCGCTTGCCGGTCCACGGCTTGAGCTTTCGTGACAAAAAATCGTTGGCGACGGCCAGCTCCCTGATCTTGGCGTGCAGCAACCGGACCGTCTCTTCATCCAATTCTGCAACGGGTTTTCTGCCGCCGCGCTCGAACATATCCGCAGCCCCGTCGAGCAGCGCCTTCTTCCACTGATGGATCAGCGTCGGAGGCACCCCGTATTCGGCCGCCAGCTCCGACACAGTGCGCTCGCCTTTCACGGCCTCAAGCACAACGCGCGCTTTGAAGCCAGCGTCAGGGTTCCTGCGTTTCCGAATTCCTGATCTCCTCGTCCTTGCAGACCAGCAAACGTCAGATCGTAGCTTCCGTCACTGTCCGATTACCGGGGAGTAGCTCACCACGTTAGATTCGGCGATCGTGAACTCCTGCCGCGCCGCCCACTCTTTCGCAGCCTGCCTGGTCGGAAATGACTTCGAGGACCGCTTGTCTTTGCAAGAGACCTCCGTCCTTATGGCGCCCGAGGGGAGCTACGGAATGTTACCATGACCACCTTCTACGCAGGTGCGTAATTCCTGCGCAATATGAAGGGCAAAACTGGTCAGATTGACATCCCCAGGGTGGAAACTTCATCCAGCAAAGGTCGGAATTTCCCTTATTTTACTGCGAAAGAAGACTCCCCGGGAAAGTCATGGTACGGATGGTCGGACTCGAACCGACACTCCTTGCGGAAACAGAGTTTGAGTCTGTCGCGTCTACCATTCCGCCACACCCGCAACGCACGGAACCCGCATGGCAGCGACAGGATCAGGATCCGGCCGGAGGGCACCGTTTCGCGGACTGGTCTCCGGGCCGTTACGCCCGGGTCGCTTCGCCCGCTGCCGCGCTTATGGCGTCAATGCGGGCCGGGCGTCAAGGGTCCTGGAGTCGCAACTCTGAGATCCGGGTTAAGGTTGCCACTCGGGCGCGGCTGAAAAGCGACGGGACAGCGGCCTCTTCCCCGCACGGGACAGAGTTCCGCCCGGTCGCGGCATTACCGGAGCGGGCGCGTCAAAAGGGCATAACAGACAGCAAACATCCGTGAGAGCCGGGGGCAGGTTCCGGCAGAGTGCCCTTCCCCCCGCGCGCCGACCGTCACCTGCCCTCACGGTCGCAGCATTTCCGGACCGGTTTCTGTCCCGCTCTATGACCCGCCGACCGGACAGGTCATTCCTCGTCCGGGCTCTGCTCGCGGTTGCGGCCGCGAAAGCCCATGGCGATCACGAATTTTTCCGAGGAATCCTTGCGGCTTGAGGGTGGTTTCACATTGGCGACTTTGGTGAAGTTCCGCTTCAGCTCGGCCTGCATCTGATTCTCGGCGCCGCCAGCCAGCACTTTGGCAACGAAAGTGCCGCCATCTTCCAGCACGTCATAGGCGAAAGCCAGCGCTGCCTCGATCAGTGCGATGATCCGCAGGTGGTCGGTGCCCTTATGGCCCGAGGCCGCCGCCGCCATATCCGACATCACCACATCAGCGCGCCCGCCCAGCCAGGCCTTGACCTTGTCATCGGCGCCGTCTTCGAGGAAATCGAGCTGGTGGATCTCGGCCCCCGGGATCGGCTCCACCTCCTGAAGATCGACCCCAAGCACATAGCCCTGCGGTTTTTTCAGGTTCTCGCCCAGCGAATTGACGCGCGGCACTGCGACCTGGCACCAGCCGCCCGGCGCACAGCCAAGGTCAACCACCCGCGCACCCGGCTTGAGAAACCCGTAGCGGTCATCAAGCTCCATGATTTTATAGGCCGCCCGCCCGCGAAACCCGTCGCGTTTGGCGCGGACGACATAGGGGTCGTTCAGCTGCCGCTCCAGCCAGAGCGTCGAGGAAAGCTTGCGCCCCTTGGCGGTCTTGACCTTGACGCGCAGATCGCGCGCACCACGGCCCGACGTGTTCTTGCCCTCTGGCGGTTTCGACATCCTGCGGCCCTTCTTTTACGGCGCTTCATCCAGTACGCCATCGGCGCTCATCTGGGCATATAGCAGGCCCTCGCGCAGACCGCGATCCGCAACTGACAGCCGTTCGGTAGGCCAGATCCGCATCAGGGCCTGCAAAATCGCCGCCCCCGACATGATCAGCGTATGGCGGTCGCGCCCGATCCGCGGGTCAGAGCGCCGCCCCTCGGGGCCAAGTGCAAGATAGTCGCGGATCACCCCGTCGATCTGGGTCGAGGTCATCTCGAGCCCGTCAACCTTGGCGCGGTCATAGCGTTTGAGCCCCAGCCAGGAGGCCGCAACCGTGGTCACCGTGCCCGAGGTGCCGATGATCTGAAAACCGTCGCGTTTCGACTGCGCGTGATAAGGGCTGAAGGAGGCGAGGTTTTCCTCGAAAAACCAGGACATCAGTGCGAAACGCGCGGCGTCATCCTCGACATCCTGGAATTGTTCTTTCAGCGTCGCCACACCGAGCTTGACCGAAATCCAGTCCACCACCCGCGCCTGGGGCAGATCTGAGGCCTGGTTGAACCCGGTCCTGAGCCGCATGATCGATTTGGCGCGGTCCTCGGGCGGAACAGCGGAAAGGTCGATCCAGACGAGTTCCGTGGATCCGCCGCCGATATCGACCACCAGCAGCTGTTCGGTCTTTGCACTGACCAGCGGCGCGCAGGAGACGACGGCCAGCCGCGCCTCTTCCTCGGCCGAGATGATCTCGAGGCTCATGCCGGTTTCACGCCGCACCTGGCGGATGAACTCGCGGGCATTCCGCGCCCGCCTGCAGGCTTCGGTCGCGACCAGACGCATCCGGGTCACGCCATGTTTTTCGATCTTTTTCTGACAGATGCGCAGCGCCTGGATGGTGCGCGCCATCGAGGTCCGGCTGAGCCGTCCCGATGCTTCCAGCCCCGCGCCAAGCTGCACGGTCTTGGAAAAACTGTCCGTCACCGCGAACTGCGCACCCGATGGCTGGGCGATCAGCATGCGGCACGAATTCGTGCCAAGATCCAGCGCAGCGTAAAGCGCTGATCCCCGGCCTTCGCGGGGTGACGAAACACCGGGGAGGGAACCGGATTGCTCTGGCTCGACCCTGACTGGTGCCGCGTCCGCCCCTTGG
Organism: Pseudomonas sp. GX19020; assembly: GCF_023371075.1. Classification (NCBI taxonomy): domain Bacteria; kingdom Pseudomonadati; phylum Pseudomonadota; class Gammaproteobacteria; order Pseudomonadales; family Pseudomonadaceae; genus Pseudomonas; species Pseudomonas sp. GX19020. The sequence goes on along the minus strand of NZ_JAMCCR010000001.1, from coordinate 131,487 downwards.
GGACGCTCGGGCGTCATACCGCCCTCCATATGTGGTTGAGACGAATGTAATAGCGTGGCCCTGGTATGACAAGGTTTCATCACGGGGCACGTCATGGCAGGGTGGCGGCAGCGAGGGTGTGGCGCTGGCGGCGCGCAGAGATCGGCGCGCCGGACAGGCCTGTGCCCGCTGTCGCTGCAAGGCGTCGCCATGTCGAAAACCGACCATGGCGGCTGGTTTGCGACGTCTACACAAAGACAGAGAGGCTTGAGGGGGGAATCGCAGCAATGCCCGAAATCACCATCGTTCGCTGGAGAGACATTCCCGCCCAGGTCATCGTCGGCAAGGGCCGGCGCGGGTCGAAAGTGCAGCTGCCCGAGCGGTTTGAACAGGCAATCGACCGTTGTGCGATGAAGATCGGCGCGCGGGACTCTGACGCTTATCTCGCAGAATGGCGCAAGGCCGTCGAAGGCGAGGCCGAAGGCGATCCCGATGACATCGCCCGCGATGCCGCCGCCCGCCTAGAGGCGGAATACGACACCGACCGGATCAAAGCGCTGATTGCCAATGATGGCTGGGCCACGCCCCCCACCGCGGGCTGATCTCTGAATGCAACTGACGTTAAAGGAGCGACTGATGGCCCTGTTTTCCTTCCGCAAACCCGCCGCTCCCGCGACATCCGGCGGCTCTCTGGAAAGCTTTCTGAAAGGCTATTCCATCGAGGTAATGCCGCGCACCGCCGAGAAGATCCCGGATTTTCGCGCGCTGCTGCCCGAGGGCACCCGCGTCTATATCGCCCATATCGAGGGCACGCCGATCGAGGAAATGGTCGCCACCGCAAAACGGATCGGCGAAGAAGGCTATACGGTGATGCCGCATTTCCCGGCCCGCATCATCAGGGATAAGGCGACGCTGGTCGACTGGATCTCGCGCTACAAAGATGTCGGCGTGCGCCAGGGGCTGATGCTCGCCGGTGGGGTCGCAAAGCCATATGGCGATTTCCACTCCTCGATGCAGCTGCTGGAAACGGGCGCCTTTGACGGGTTCGAGCGTCTCCATGTCGCGGGCCACCCCGAGGGAAATAAGGATATCGACGCCGATGGCTCGGATCGTGCGGTGATGGAGGCTGCGCGCTGGAAATCGGCCTTTGCCGAGCGGACGGATGCGAAAATGGCGATGGCGACCCAGTTCTGCTTTGACGCGGAACCGGTGATTGCCTGGGTCAACCGGCTGCAACAGGAAGGCGTGTCCCTGCCCGTCCATATCGGCATCGCGGGGCCGGCAAAGCTGCAGACCCTGATCAAATTCGCCATTGCCTGCGGCGTTGGCCCGTCTTTGAAAGTGCTGCAAAAACGCGCTCTGGATGTGACCAAACTACTCCTTCCCTATGAGCCGACCGATGTGCTTGCCGCGCTTGCCGCCCATAAGGCCGCCAATCCCGGTTTCGCGATCGAGCAGGTGCATTTCTTCCCGCTGGGCGGCATCAAAACCAATGCGGAATGGGTCACCGCCAATGGCGGCCTCGCCGGAAAACCCGCACGCGCTGCCTGAACATACTTAATCAACAGGATCAGGAATGACCCGTACCGTCATTGAATCTAAAACGAAAACCGTGATCATCGGTTTCGACGAGCCCTTTTGTGTCATCGGCGAACGGATCAACCCGACCGGGCGTAAAAAGCTCGCAGCCGAGCTTGAGGCGGGGAATTTCGACACCGTCATCCGGGATGCACTGGAACAGGTCGCCTGCGGCGCAACCGTACTCGACATCAATTCGGGCGCCGTCTTCACCAATATGATGGCGAAAGACCCGCGCTACGCCGACAATAACTTTGTCGAGCCGCCCCTGATGAAACAGCTGATTGAGATCGTGCAGCAGACCGTCGACGTGCCTTTGTGCATCGACAGTTCGGTCCCGGGCGCGCTTGAGGCCGGGCTGATGGCCTGCGAGGGCCGCCCGCTTCTGAACTCGGTCACCGGGGAAGAGGAACGGCTGGAACTCGTGCTGCCGCTGGTCAAGAAATACAATGTGCCGGTGGTGGCGATTTCGAATGACGATACCGGCATCTCGCCCGATCCGGATGTGCGCTTTGCTGTGGCGAAGAAAATCGTGGAACGTGCCGCCGATTTCGGCATTCCGGCGCATGATATCGTCGTTGACCCGCTGGTGATGCCGGTTGGTGCCATGGGCTCTGCCGGGCAGCAGGTCTTCACGCTGGTCCGCCGGTTGCGCGACGAGCTGGGTGTCAACACCACCTGCGGCGCCTCGAACATCTCGTTCGGCCTGCCGCATCGCCATGGAATCAACGGCGCCTTCCTGCCGATGGCAATCTGCGCCGGCATGACCAGCGCGATCATGAACCCGGTCCGCCAGCAGGAGATGGAAGCGATCCGTGCCGCCAATTTCCTGATGAACCATGATGCGAATGGCGGCGAATGGATCCGCTTCTCGAAAGTGATCGAGGCGGTTGAAGGCGGCCAGACCTTTTCGGAAGCTTCGGCGGCAGCCGCGACAAGCGCGGCCGGTGGCCGTCGTGGCGGGCGCCGCGCGCGCGGCTGATCCCTCGGCTTGTCAGTCCATAGCCAGGGCGCGCAGCGACTCTCTGCGCGCCTTTGGTATTCTGTCGGTCTCGATGCAGGTGAAGACATGCAGCGTGTCGAGCTGGCGGTCCACCACCGCATGATCCGAGACCTGGCCGCCAAGCGAGAGATAAAAGCGCAGCAGCGGCGGCATCCCCGCCAGCGCCGCCTTCTGATCGCTGACCGCACCGGCCAGCGCCGGATATGCCACCCGCTCTGATGCAAGCGGCCCCGGGCGCAGGCCGCCGCTCGGCACAGGCTGCGCCGCCAGCAGCGCCAGCGCCTCGCGGTGATGCTGCCAGTCGGCGCCCGGAAAAGAGGCGCAACCGAAAAGCCCCCGCACCCCCGCCTCCAGCGCGATCCGCGCCAGCGCCGCCCAGCACAGCCGCAGCGCCTCCCAGCCGGCACCTGGGGCTGCGGCAAAGCGGCCAGGCTCCAGCCAGAGCCCGCCTTCCGCAGCAAGTGGCGCAAGGTCATAGAACCGCGCCGAATAGCTGCCCGCCAGCGCCAGAGCCGGCACCAGCCCTACCCGCAATGTCGCCAGAAGCCGCCCGTCCCTGCCCTCGATCATCAGCTGCCCCGCGACCGCATCCAGCGGATCGACACCATCCGAAGGCCAGGCCTGGTGCCTCAGCGCCATCACCGCGTCGATATCGCCGGCATCACCTGCCAGCCGCGCCCGCATCCCGCCGCGCGTGATCGTGGTCATTTGTGGCGCAATGATCGCAGCCCCGCCCCTCGACATTCCCATCCCACGCCCTAGATTCGTGCTCAGACACCCATCATCTCAGGGAGAGCGATATGAGCAAGATCGTCAAATCAGATCAGGACTGGCGCGCACAGCTCTCGGATCTCGCTTATGAGGTCACCCGCCACCATGCAACCGAGCGCCCCTTCTCGCATGACGAGACGCCGGAAGGCGACGGCGTCTATACCTGCATCTGCTGCGGCGCGCCGCTGTTCACCTCAGAGGAGCGCTACGATTCGGGCTGTGGCTGGCCCGCCTTTACCGCGCCGGTTGCCGATGAAAGCATTGAGGGCTCGCGCGACACCACGCATGGCATGGTCCGTACCGAGGTCCATTGCGCACGCTGTGACGCGCATCTGGGGCATGTCTTCCCCGATGGTCCGCCGGAGCGGGGCGGATTGCGCTATTGCATCAACGGTGTGGCGCTGGACTTCGACCGCCAGGACGAATGACAGGCAAATAAAAACGGCGCCGGGCAAACCGGCGCCGTTTCCTCAATGCGTCAGATCAGTTCCGGACGAGGTCACTGGCCTGAATACGGCCCACATTGCCCAGAAGCTGGCCGATAAGGCTCACGCCCTTGATATTCGTTTCGGTCACTCGGCGCGACAATTCGATCACGCGGCCATCTTCAAGTCCGTAACGACCGATATTCTGCACCGTGCCGTTTTCCGAGAAGTTGATCGCGACGACCTGGCGTTCGATCTCTGTCGGTTCTTTAGGGCCGTAATGTTCGAACCGGCTCTGTACATAGAACCAGCCAAGGTCATTCAGCAGACCCTGGGCCGAGGGGCGACCGATTTTTGTCGCCACCGTGTCGCGGGTATCGACGCCAACCTGGACCTTTGCCAGTTCGGTATCATCGGGAACATAGCCGTGATTGCGATAGACTTTCGCACAGGCCGCGACCATGAGCAGAAGCCCCAGGGCCGCCATACGCAGCGCCATTCCAGTCCTGCCTGCCATTCCTGCCCCGTTGCTCTGCCCGAATTCTCTGCGATAAGGTCGATAACCGCCCGTCCCGGCCGGCAATACCCTCTTGCGCCCTGAGATAGCAGAAGGATCGCCCTTTGTTCAAGGCAGCACTCTCCGACCTCACCGGGACCCCACCCGGGATTGCCGGTTCGGGGTACCGGCCCGCGATCTGTGCCGCGACAGGGTCCGGGAAGATCTGATCCGAAGACCGCGCCCTGAGGACGGGCATAAGACCGCAGTAAATTCAGGCAAAGTGACACCTATGGCAGCCAAGACCCCCAATCCGCCCGCCCCCGCAGCCGCCGAAGGCCGCGACAGCACTGCACCGGTTCTGCGCGCGGCCACGCTTTCGCATCGCAAGCCCACGCGCTTTCGCTGGCGCCCGGACGCGGCGGGGCGGGCCGAACTCGCCCGGAGCCTCGATCTGCCACGAATCGACCGCTTTACCTTTGTCGGCGAGATCCTGCCGGAAGGCCGCGCTGATTTCCGTCTGGTCGCCAGGATGGAGGCCGATGTGACCCAGTCCTGTGTCGTCACCCTCGCCCCCGTCCCCGCGAAGATCGACGAAGAGGTCAGGCGCAGCTTCCTCTCAGACTGGACGCCCCCCGAGGCCGAGGAATTCGAGATCCCCGAAGGCGACAGCGAAGAAGCGCTTCCCGAAGTGCTCGACATTGCCGATGTCGCCCGCGAGGCGCTGGCGCTGGCGCTGCCGCCCTGGCCGCGCGCCGAAGGAGCAGAGCTTGGCGAGACGGTCTTTGCGCCCCCCGGAGAGACGCCCCTGACACAAGAGGCCCTGAAACCTTTTGCCGGGCTTGCGGGTCTTCTGAAAAAAGGCGACAAGCCCGATGGTGCACAGGAATCGTGATCGCAGGTCGCTGTCGGCCTTCGTGACCGGTACCAGAGAGCACATATCGGGCTAAGGTCAGGATCGCAGCGGAATAGGGGTTGAACCTCCGCCGAAAGCGAGTATTTTCCGCGCCTCATTCAAGCTGTGAAACAGCAATGGTTTTCTATTGTCCAAACGGTCCCTGTGACCCTGAGGGCATGGTCTCGCCAGCGCTGTGTCACAAGGAAAACCAGGCCCGCTGGCAACAGAAGGCCCTATAGAAATCAGGGGCTTGTCCCCGCTAGCCAAGCCCCGAGGTTGTGACATGGCCGTCCCTCAGAACCGAGTTACCAAATCCCGCCGCAACATGCGCCGCGCTCATGACGCGCTGGTTGCTGCGAATCCGAACGAATGCAACAACTGCGGCGAGCTGAAGCGCCCGCACCATGTCTGCCCGTCCTGCGGCCACTACGATTCGAAAGAAGTCGTGGCTGTGGCACGCGAAGTCGATATCGACGAAGACGCGGCATAAGCCTGCCCAGGGCAGCGGCATCCCAGCATGAAGAGCGTGAAAGACACCTCGCCTGCCGGCACTGCTGCCCGCGTTATCATATCTGCGGATGCTATGGGCGGTGACCAGGGCCCGGCGGTTTTTGTCGCCGGCCTTGCCGATTCCATCGCCCGGAATCCTGATCTCTTCGTCATCCTTCATGGCGACGAGGCGCAGCTCTCTGCCCTGGTTGCAAAGACCCCGGTCCTCGCAGGCCGGGTTGAACTGCGTCACGCGACGGAAGTGGTGACGATGGAGGACAAGCCTGCCCAGGTGATGCGCCATGGCCAGAACACCTCGATGTGGGCGGCGATTGACTGCGTCAGGAATGGCGAGGCGGGGGCCGCGGTCTCCTGCGGCAATACCGGCGCACTGATGGCGGTGTCGATGATCCGGCTGCGCAAGCTGCCGGGGATCAATCGCCCTGCGATTGCCTGCCTCTGGCCCTCGCGCAATCCCGGCGGCTTTAACGTGATGCTGGATGTCGGCGCCGATGTGAAGGCAGAGCCCTCGGATCTTTTGCAATATGCGGTGATGGGATCGGCCTATGCCTCGCTTGGTCTGTCGATCCAGCGCCCGCGTGTTGGCCTGCTGAATGTCGGCACCGAAGACCACAAGGGCCGGGCCGAGCTGAAAGAAGCCAATGAGATCCTTGCCGCCCATGCGGCTTCGGGCGGCTTCACCCATGTCGGTTTTGTCGAAGGCAATGAAATCCCCGGCGCCCGCGCTGACGTGATCGTGACCGATGGCTTTACCGGCAATGTCGCGCTGAAAACCGGCGAAGGCACCGCAAAACTGGTGGTCGAACGCCTGCGCGAAGCCTTTACCGCCGGTTTCTTCGCCAAAATCGCGGCACTGCTGGCGATGCGCTCGCTCAGACGGTTTCAGAAGAATATCGACCCGCGCCGCGTCAATGGCGGGGTCTTCCTCGGGCTGAAAGGCACCGTGGTCAAATCGCATGGCGGATCCGATGCGACCGGCATTTCGGCGGCCATCGGGCTGGCGCGGCGCCTCGCGCTCAGCGGGCTGACCGAACGGATCGCGGCCCGGCTTGCATCTATCGAAACAGCGCGTCAGGATGGTGCGTCTGAGGAAACGGGGCCAGAGGGGTCACCGGAGGGATCTTCCGGTGCAACCGGAACCGGTCCCGCGAAAGAGGGCGGTTCATCCGTATGACTTTGCGTGCAGTCGTCAGGGGCGTAGGGCATTACCTGCCCGAGCGGGTAGTTCCGAATTCCGAATTCGAAAAACTGGTCGAGACCTCTGACGAATGGATTCGCTCGCGCTCGGGGATCGAGCGCCGCCATTTCGCGGCTGAAGGTCAGATGACCTCGGATCTGGCCTGCAAAGCGGCCGAGGCCGCCCTGGCCCAGGCCGGAATGACCGCCGATGACATCGACGCGATAGTCGTCGCCACCTCGACCCCTGACCTGACCTTCCCTTCGGTTGCGACCATGGTGCAGGGCCGGCTCGGCATGACAAAGGGATTCGCCTTTGACGTGCAGGCGGTCTGCGCCGGTTTCGTCTTCGCGCTCTCGAATGCCAATGCGCTGATCGTGTCGGGCCAGGCGAAACGCGCGCTGGTGATCGGGGCCGAGACTTTCTCGCGGCTGATGGACTGGACCGATCGCGGCACCTGTGTGCTGTTCGGCGACGGCGCCGGCGCGCTGGTTCTTGAGGCCGTCGAAGGCCAGGGAGACAATGCGGATCGCGGCATCCTCGCCACTGACCTGAATTCCGACGGGCGCTTCCGCGATCTGCTTTACGTCGATGGCGGCACCTCGACCGGCACCACCGGGCATCTGCGGATGGAAGGCAAGGAAGTCTTCCGTCATGCTGTCGAGAAACTGGCCGAGACCGCACATGCCTCGCTCGACAAGCTGGGGCTGACGGGCGACGATGTCGACTGGATCGTGCCGCATCAGGCCAATATCCGCATCATCGAATCGACCGCGAAACGGATGAAGGTTCCGATGGAGCGGGTGGTCGTCACCGTGCAGGATCACGGCAATACGTCGGCCGCATCGATTCCCCTCGCCATGTCGGTCGGCCATGCGCGTGGCCAGATCAAACAGGGTGACCTGCTGGTCGCCGAGGCAATCGGCGGCGGTCTTGCCTGGGGTTCGGTCGTTCTGCGCTGGTAATTCCAGCCGGTTTTCGCCGGAAACGCGGCCTGAAGCCTGCCGCACAAGTCTTTGATATTGACAAAGCAATTCCGGACTCGCCATCCTTGCGAGGTCAATCCCGGGGGGGACCTTGAGACATGAGTGAGAAAACGCTTACACGGATGGATCTGACCGAAGCGGTGTTCCGCGAAGTCGGGCTGAGCCGCAACGAATCTGCCGACCTGGTTGAAACTGTGCTGCAGCATGTCTCTGACGCGCTGGTTGCCGGCGAGACCGTCAAGATTTCGTCTTTCGGCACCTTCTCGGTACGGGCGAAGACGGCGCGGGTCGGCCGCAACCCAAAGACCGGCGACGAGGTTCCGATCTCGCCCCGGCGGGTGCTGACCTTCCGTCCCTCGCATCTGATGAAAGATCGCGTGGCGGCCGGCTCCGGCAGCTGAAGGCCCGCCTGCCCTTGCGGCACTGTGATCTGCGGCCCGGCTGATGCCCGCCGCAGTTCCGCCTGGCAGGGCAAAGACTATCCAAAGCGGCCGGAGCGGTTCAGACGCTGCGGCCATGATGAGGCAGGAGCGTCCGATGGACAAATCTCCCGACGCCTTCCGGACCATCTCGGAAGTCGCCGAGGTGCTGGATACCCCGGCCCATGTGCTGCGCTTCTGGGAAACGCGGTTCCCGCAGATTCGCCCGGTGAAACGGGCGGGCGGACGGCGCTATTACCGCCCGTCTGATCTGGCATTGCTGGCCGGGATAAGGCGGCTTTTGCATGAAGAGGGCATGACGATCCGTGGCGTGCAGAAGATCCTGCGCGAACAGGGGGTGCGCCATGTCGCCGGCCTGACCGATGAGACCAGCGCCGAGGAAGAGGCGCTGATTTCTGCAATGTCGGTCAAAACCACCCGGCGCGGCGCCGAGGTGACCAGGCTGACCCCGCGTGAGGCCAATGAGGCCAGTATCGAAGCGCTTGAGAGCGAAGCGCATGACGCAAAGGCGCGCAATGACGGGCCTGATTCTGACACAGGTGATCTTTCCGCAGGCGAGACCACCGGAACCGTCATCGCCTTCCCCGGCGAGCCGTCCCGCGAAGCGCCCCCGGACTCCGATCTGCCGGAAACCAGCCCACAATCCACAGAGCCGCCCGTGAAAGAGCCTGCCTTGTCTGCCTTCGATCCGCGTCAGTCGATGTTCCCGGGCTTTGAACCGCCCCATGATCCGGACGAATCTCTGGTAATGACCACAGCGGAAGAGACAGAAGAGGAAGAGGCGCAGCTCCACAATCCCGATGATCTGTCTGCCCGGCCCGACGCTCAGTTTCCTGCCGGGGCCGGGGCGGATGCGGATCTGGCCGATCATGAAGAGGCGCCTTTCGCCTTTGATATCGGCCCCGAAGATGACCTCGCCGCAGAAACGGCAAGCATCACTGCCTTCCCGATTCCCGAGGCGGACCGCGTGACAGTCGCGGAAACGGATCGTCTGGCTGAACAAAGCGCGGATGCCCCCGGCGCAGCCGGGCCAGAGCACGCAGATGCACTGACCGGGAGCCCCAGCGAAACACCCGCCTTCCGCCCGCAGACACTCGCAGCACGGCTGCGGGCGCTGCCACCGGGCAGCCTGTCTGCGCGCAACGATTCCCTGCGCGCCCTTTCACGGCGGATCACCGCGCTCCGTCAGAGGCTTTCCGAAGCGCAAAAGCACGGCGGCTGAGCCCTGCCCTCTGTGGCGCCCGCGCCTGCGAAAGAGCCCGGAAGAAAATGACGAGGACGGCGCTGCTTTGTGCTTGAACCTGCGTGGGAAATCGTTATTCAGGCGCCAGTGTCGGGCCGTAGCGCAGCCTGGTTTAGCGCGTCCGTCTGGGGGGCGGGAGGTCGTGAGTTCGAATCTCACCGGCCCGACCATCGAAAAACCGCCCGCCTGCTTTTGCAGCGCGGGCGGTTTTCATTTGCGGCATACCGGGGCGGGAGTTTCGGATAAATAGCCGGACGGCAACGGATCGGACGAAAGGAAGCACAGCATGGCAAAGAGCGGCGTCCTGCCCGATCACGCAATCCGCGTATTGATGGCTGACGGGGCCATTGCAGCCACCAGCCCGATCCTTGATGCCCAGGTGCAGCCAGCGAGCCTCGACCTGCGGCTCGGGCGGTATGCCTGGCGGGTGCGGGCCTCGTTCCTCGCCGGCCGTGGCCGCCGCGTCAGCGCGCGGCTTGAGGAATTTGCGATGCATCGCATCGACCTCAGCGAAGGCGCCGTGCTGGAAAAGGGCTGCGTCTATCTGATCGAACTGGCCGAGAGCCTTGCCTTGCCCAAAGGAATCACTGCGGTCGCCAATGCCAAAAGCTCGACCGGGCGGCTGGATCTGCTGACCCGCACCATCACCGATGGCGGCACCGAATTTGACCGGATCCCCGAAGCTTACAGCGGCCCGCTTTATGCCGAGGTCTGCCCACGCTCTTTTTCGGTCCTTGTGCGCGAGGGCCAGCGCCTGAACCAGATCCGGTTTCGTGCGGGCGAAGCCCGCCTCTCGGATGCCGATCTTGCGAAGCTGCATCAGGAGGTGCCGCTGGTCGATGGCACACCGGTGATTTCCGAAGGCCTCGGCTTTTCCGTCGACCTGCGCCCGACCGAGGGCACCCTGGCCGGTTACCGCGCCAAGCCCCATACCGGGGTGATCGACCTGGACCGCATTGCCCATTACCCGGCGCGCGATTTCTGGGAAGAGGTCCATAGCGAAGACGGCAGTATTATCCTCGACCCCGGCGCGTTTTATATCCTCGTCTCGCGCGAGGCCGTGACGATCCCGCCCGATCATGCCGCCGAAATGGCGCCCTACCTGGCGATGGTGGGCGAGTTCCGCGTGCATTATGCGGGCTTTTTCGACCCCGGTTTCGGCCATGCTGCCGCCGGGGGCCATGGCTCGCGTGGCGTGCTGGAAGTCCGCTGCCACGAGGCCCCCTTCGTGCTGGAACATGGCCAGGTGGTGGGGCGGCTGGTTTATGAGCGGATGTCGTCGCCGCCCGGTCGGATCTACGGTGCCGATCTGAAATCGAACTACCAGGGTCAGGGCCTGAAACTGGCGAAACAGTTCCGCTGACGGGGCCACCCTGCCCCCATTCCCCGCTTGCGATTCTCCGGCGTCGGACCTATGGCAAAGCCATGACCCAGCCCCAACGCCTCCTCATCATCGATTTCGGTTCGCAAGTCACCCAGCTGATCGCGCGGCGCCTGCGCGAGCTGAATGTCTATTGCGAAATCCACCCCTATCAGCGCGTCTCTGACGCCTTTCTGACAGAATTCGCGCCCCAGGCGGTGATCCTGTCGGGCGGGCCGGATTCGGTGACCCGTGAGGGCAGCCCCCGCGCGCCGGAAAGCCTGTGGACTGCCGGCGTGCCGGTCCTGGGCATCTGTTACGGCCAGCAGACCATGATGCAACAGCTGGGCGGCCTGGTGGAATCGGGCCATGGCACCGCTGAATTCGGCCGCGCCTTTGTGACCCGCAAAGGCGCCGATCTCGAGATTCTCGACGGCTGGTTCCAGGCCGGTGACGAACAGGTCTGGATGAGCCATGGTGACCATGTGTCGCAGATCGCTCCGGGCTTTGAGGTCTATGGCACCTCGCCCAATGCGCCTTTTGCGATCACCGCCGACCCCTCGCGCCGCTTCTATGCCGTGCAGTTCCATCCCGAAGTGCATCACACCCCCAAGGGCGCAAAGCTATACGAGAATTTCGTGCGGCTTGCGGGCTTTACCGGCGACTGGACCATGGCCGGCTACCGCGAGGAAGCCATCGCGAAGATCCGCGAACAGGTCGGCGACAAACAGGTGATCTGCGGGTTGTCGGGCGGCGTTGACAGCTCTGTCGCGGCGATCCTGATCCATGAGGCTATCGGCGACCAGCTGACCTGCGTCTTTGTCGATCACGGCCTCCTGCGGAAAAACGAGGCGGCGGAAGTCGTTAAAATGTTCCGCGACAATTACAAGATCAGGCTGATCGCGGCGGATGAATCCGACCTCTTCCTCGGCGAGCTTGAAGGCGTTTCCGACCCGGAAACCAAGCGCAAGATTATCGGCAGGCTCTTCATCGACGTGTTCCAGAAATACGCGAACCAGATCGAGGGTGCCGAGTTCCTCGCCCAGGGCACCCTCTATCCCGATGTGATTGAATCGGTCTCTTTCAGCGGCGGGCCTTCGGTCACGATCAAATCGCACCATAATGTCGGCGGTCTGCCGGAAAAGATGGGCCTGAAACTGGTCGAGCCGCTGCGCGAGCTCTTCAAGGACGAGGTCCGTGCCCTTGGCCGCGAGCTTGGCCTGCCGGCGTCCTTCATCGGCCGCCACCCCTTCCCCGGCCCGGGCCTTGCGATCCGCTGCCCTGGTGAGATCACCCGCGAGAAACTCGCCATCCTGCGCGAGGCCGATGCGGTCTATATCGACCAGATCCGCAAACACGGGCTCTATGACGAGATTTGGCAGGCTTTCGCGGCGATCCTGCCGATGAAAACCGTGGGCGTGATGGGTGACGGGCGCACCTATGATTTCGCGGTCTCAATCCGCGCGGTGACGAGCGTAGACGGCATGACCGCCGACACATACCCCTTCACCCATGAGTTCCTCGGTGAAACCATGACGCGGATCATCAACGAGGTGAAAGGCGTCAACCGGGTGTTCTACGACCTGACATCGAAACCGCCGGGCACCATCGAACTGGAATGATTCAGGCCCAACCGAACGCCGCCGAAACTAAGCTATTGCACGACGTAAGCCACTGAAAATTAAAATTATTTCATCCTGTTTCGATCGGCAGCTATCGGTGGGTAGAGTTTGGCGTTAGCGGTCCGCCTGACGGACCTCGGGCATATTGCTTAGCCGCATTTTTGAAAGTACCGTCACGGGCAATGAGGCTTGTGACGGTACTTTTATCTCTTTAACACATTGAAATTAATGGAGAAAACGTGTCGCAAAGCCTCGAATTCGTGCTGACGGTACTTTTCAGGAGGCAGTAGAGATGCTGACAGATGCCGCCACTAAGGCATTGAAAAAAGAGAAAATTTACAAAGTCGCCGACCGCGACGGCATGTATGCTCGCGTCATGCCAAGCGGCGCGATCTCGTTTCGACTAGACTACCGGCTCAACGGCCGTCGGGAGACTGTCTATCTGGGCAGGTATGGGCGCGATGGTATCTCGCTTGCCCGGGCTCGAGAGAAGTGCATCGATGCGAGGCGCGCAGTAGCAGAAGGACGATTGCCTGCGATCGAGAAGCAGCGCGACAAGCGCCGATTGAAAGAAGCGAAGAGTTTTGGAGAGTTCGGGGAGAAGTGGCTCACGTTAGCGCCGATGGCGGACAGCACGCGTGCCATGCGGCGTTCCATTTTCGAACGGGAGCTTTTACCCGTCTGGCGCAATCGTCTCGGCTCCCTGACGACGATGCGGTGATCTAAGACAGGAAGGTGGCCCTGAGAAAACGATAACTGCGCCTCTCGCATGTGCGGATCTCGGTCGATTGTGACGCCCCGCATCACCCGGTCGATGCGGGTTTATCAGCGAGACCAGGCCCGGCATCGCCCTGACGCTGTCCCGCATGATCGAACCACCAGCACATCATATCGGACGGGGCGCGGTGCGGGTCGTGTACGGACCCGGTGGACAGACGCTCTGCCCGCTCACAGGTCAGCCCGGCGATCAGCATGGTACCGGTCGCACCATGCCCAAGATGCGCCGAGATGACCCGGTCGATCAGCCAGGGGTTCAGCTCGCTTTCATCTGCGCAATCCGGATTGGCGATGATCTCGGCCAGCCGATCGCGTTTCGCATTTTCACTGGCGATGATCCGCGCGACCTCGCTGCGAAAGGCGGGCTCGGTGGCGATATAGGCGTCCAGCGCCGGAAGCAATTTCTGCGCAGGTTTCTTCAGCCTGAGATGGCCACCGGTATAAAGCGCCTTCAGAACCTTTGCCCCGACAGGCGAAGTCATCGCAACATGGGCATCCAGAAAGGCCAGCTCTTTGTCATCGGCGTGCAGCCGCGTTGACAGGGGCCGCCCGTCGAGCACCGCCCTTCGCAGCATCGCCAGTGCCGGTGTGCGATGGATGTTCGGGATCATGTCGATCACCGAAAGGGCAGGTTTCATAAGCGCCCGGATTTCCCAAAGCATGATCGGCTCCCCTTCTTGATCGCGAGACCGCTATGTAGCGCGTTCAGGCGGACCAGGTCCACCCGGGCCACAGCGCATCAGCCCGAGGGGCGCCCTAAACGGGCGATAAGCTGCAAATATCTGACCGCGCCGGATCGGGAGGAAAAACATGCCGGGTCTGCAATGCGAGGCTTGCAATGGTCCCGGGTGACAGACATGCAGGCAGGTGTGAAACATGTCTCAGATCAGATCCCGCCCGCCCTGAGCGGCCCTGCCCTGAGTGGCCCAGGCCTGAGCGATCCGGCACTGGCTGCTCTCGGCTGGTCTGCCTTCTTTTCTGATCAGCTCGGCGAGGCGGATGCAGGGCTGGTGCCGATGCGGGTTGCGACCGTCCACCGCGCCAGGATGACGGCGCAATCTGTCGCGGGCCCTGTCCGGCTTACCCTGCCGCCCCGCGCCAATACCGCAGATTATGCGGTGGGCGACTGGATCCTGACCGATGGCGAAAGCGGGATGCTGGTGCGCAGGCTTGACCGGCAGACCCTTCTGCAACGGCGCAGCGACGGTGGCGGCGCGCCCCAGCTGATCGCCGCGAATGTCGACACCCTGTTCATCGTCACCTCCTGCAATGACGATTTCAGCCCGGCGCGGCTGGAACGCTATCTTGCCGTCGCGAATGAGGCCGGAACCACACCGGTCATCGTGTTGTCCAAGGCCGATAAGATCGCGGATCCGGGCGCGTTTCGCGATCAGGCTGTCGCATTGCAGCGCGGATTGCAGGCGGTCTGGCTGGATGCAACATCGCCCGATGCGGCCCGGGTGCTGGCGCCATGGCTTGGCACCGGTCAGACGGTGGCCCTGGTCGGATCGTCGGGGGTGGGTAAGTCATCCCTGCTGAACACGCTTGCGGAAAAAACCGGCGAGGATGCGCAGCTGACGGGCAGCATCCGCGAGGATGACGCAAAGGGGCGGCACACCACGACTTCGCGCTCGCTGCATGCGATTGCCGGCGGGGCGATGGTGATCGACACGCCCGGCATCCGGTCGCTTTATGTCAGCGATCTGTCCAGCGGACTGGATCAGCTGTTTGCCGAAATCGCAGAGCTTACCCCCGAATGCCGCTTTCGCGACTGCACCCACGGCCATGAGCCGGGTTGCGCGGTGCAGGCCGCCGTCAAAGCCGGAACGCTCGACCCCGCCCGACTGGATCGCTGGCGCAAGCTGCATGAAGAGAACCTCGCGAATACCCCGATTCTGACCGGCCCGCGCGGCAACAAAACCACGCGCCCGGGCGGCAAGCGCCGCTGAACCCCCCGCCGGCCGGCGCAGACCCCAGGCGCGCAAGAGGCTGAACTGGCCCACCAGCACCGCGCCGCTTACGGAGAGGCTGATCTGCCAGAGGTTCTGCCAGCACAGTCATCGGAAATGACGGGCCTTCGACAAGAAAGTCAGGGGCGGGAGAGGTCATTGGCTTGGTCTGTTTCCGGAGCCAAAGACAGCGCAGGGCATACCACCGGCCTGCCGGTTCACGCGCCGGCAAAAGCAGGGATCTGAGCGCCGGTCATAATGGCATGACCCGCCCTGATCCGGAGCCTAATCCGTCAGTTCAGTGTTTCACGCGATCATTTCGGACAGGGATTGTGAAATGGTGCCCCCAGAGAGATTTGAACTCCCGACCTTCGGTTTACAAAACCGCTGCACTACCGCTGTGCTATAGGGGCCACAGGGCGATGATGTAGCAACTCCCGCCCGCCGGTGCAAGACGGAGCGCTGTCTGCAAACTGGCGGTTTAAGCCGAATCTGGTCGATGGGTGCAGTTTGCCGGAGACGACGCGCCCTCCGCTGGTCGCAGTGGTCTGCGCAAGCGCCGCGCGGGCCAGCACCGATGCGCCTACCGGGGGGAACAGTGGTCGGCTCTGCGCTGGCGTCCTGACGGCGCAACGACCGGCTTGCCGCAGCAGAGGCGCCCCTTCCGCCTCCCCTGTTGCGCCGCCGGATCCGGCCGGCCGGGTCGGGTTTCGGGTTTTGGCCGATGTGACCTGTGGAGATTGATCGGGAAGCATGGCCCGGCGCATTTTGGGGCAATTCCTCACAAACGCCTTAAGACAAACGCATTTGCCACAAGCTGTCGTGCTGTATATGGGAGAAAGCAGGCCGTCCGACTGGCGCGGGCGGCGAGGATGGCAGCGGGAGCCCCGATCCGAATCATGCGCATTGTCTACCACCTGGGTGCGCACTGCACCGATGAGGAGCGGCTTATCCGTTGCCTGCTGAAGAATCGGTCGGTTCTGGCGGAACAGGGGATTCATGTGCCGGCGCCGACGCGCTACCGGCGGCTCCTGCGCGATACGGCGGTGCAGCTGCGCGGCGCACCGGCCAGCGTCGAGACCCAGGCGCTGGTGATCGGACAGATCATGGATGATGACACGGCCGGGCGGCTGATCCTCAGCTGGGACAGTTTCCTTGCCTTTCCGCAATGGGCGCTGCGCGGCCGGCTTTATGGTTTTGCCGGGGAACGCATTCGGGCCTTTACCCAGATCTTCCCTCATATCGAGGCCGAGTTCTTTCTCGCCATCCGCAATCCCGCCACCTGGCTGCCCGCGCTTTACGAAAAGCAAAGGAACAGCCGCAGCTATGAGGAATTCGTCGAGGGCACCGATATCAGCCAGCTGCGCTGGTCGGATGTGATCAGCCAGATCATCGCCGAAAACCCCGGGGCGCCGCTGACAATCTGGTGCGACGAAGACACGCCGCTGATCTGGCCGGAAGTGTTGCAGGCGGTGGGTAGCTTCAGCGATGACACCCGGCTGGAGGAGACTGACGAGCTTTTGTCGATAATCATGGCCGGGGACGGTCTGACACGGCTGCGCAATTATCTCGCAAGCCACCCGCCGGCTTCGGTCAGCCAGCGCCGCCGGGTGGTTTCGGCCTTTCTCGACAAATTCGCGATGTCCGAGCGGATCAATATGGAGTTCGCCCTGCCCGGCTGGACGCAGGAAACGGTCGACCGGCTCACCCGGACCTATCTCGAAGATATCGAAGTGATCCGCGACATGCCCGGCGTCACGCTGATCAGCCCCTGAGCGGACGCGCCTGGGCCAGGCCCGGCCATCTCTTGCCCGATCAAAGCAGACCGTCGGCAATCGGGTGCCGGTGTCACAGCGCAAGCCAGCCGCAGGCTTGACCGGGGCGACACCTGCAGCGCCAGATCTGGGACACTGCTCTCCCTTTACTCCGGGGGAGCGACGGACGTATATTTGCACCCCCTGACAGAGGGATAGTGGAGCGCGATGAGGCAAATGAGGCAATCCAGGGCCAGATCCGAGGGCCGGACGGCGACCCGCCTCCAGGGCCTCAGCTCTGATAGTCCTGATCCGGGATTTGATGGTTCAGCTCCATGCCGCAATCCTTCCGCTCACCGCTCTGGCATCCTGGGCCGTTCAGGCGGGGCGGCACTTCTCTGGGTACTCACAGTGATCGCAGCCGGGCCATCGGTTGCCGCCGCGCCCTGGCCTTTCGAAGGGGTCTGGGATTGCGAGGTAGGGACTTTCACCTTTACCGGCAGCGATTATGACAGCGGTGAAGCGCCGATGCCCATTGTCGATATCGCCCCCGAGGGCGATACATTCACCCTGACCTTCGAGGATGATTACCAGCTCTCGCTGGCGATGAACCCCGATGGTACAATGACCTGGTTTTCTCCGGTCAGTGGTGACAGCTTTCTGTGCCGCCGCACGCCTTAGCGGCCTCTCCCGGATCCTGCGGCACAAAAGCGCCGCGCCGCATTTGCCGGAGGAGCGCTTTTCTTCCCCGCGCCGCACCGCTATTCCTTGCAGGGAACCGACCAAAGCAGGGAGTGCAAGATGAGTTCGGAAATCAAACGCTATGGCGTGGGCGCGCGTATGTCCGAGGGCGTGTCTTACAATGGCATCATCTGGCTCGCGGGCCAGGTCGGGAACCCCGGCGACTCGGTTGCGGATCAGACCCGCACCTGCCTTGCCGAAGTGGACCGGATCCTTGCGGCTGCAGGCACTGACAAGACCCGTATCCTGTCGACCCAGATCTGGCTCGCCGATATGGTGGATTTCGCCGAGATGAATGCGGTCTGGGATGCCTGGGTGCCGCAGGGCAATACCCCGGCGCGCGCCACCGGCGAGGCCAAGCTCGCAACGCCGGATTACCGCGTCGAGGTCATCGTGACCGCTGCGCTGAAGTGAGTTAAAAAGGAAGGGGGGCTGTCTGCCCCCCTTCACCCCCCGAGGATATTTGGGGACAGATGAATATGGCTCAGGTTTTCAGGAAGGCCACGAGGCTGGCGGTGGAGCCGTCTTTGCCCTCGGTGGTTTCTTTGCCTTCGAGCACCGGTTGCAGCGCAAGGGCGAGTTCCTTGCCGAGCTCGACCCCCCATTGATCATAGGAATTGATCCCGAGGATCACGCCTTCGACAAAGACGCGATGTTCATAGAGCGCGATGATCTGGCCGAGGACGAAAGGAGTGAGCCTGTCATAGGCGAGCGTTGTCGTCGGACGGTTGCCGGGGAAGACACGATGGCGGGCCTGGCGTTCCAGCTCGTCCCCGGTCAGGCCTTTTTTCGCCATGATGGCGCGGGCCTCGTCGAGGGAGCGGCCGCGCAGCAGCGCCTCGGATTGCGCGAGGCAATTGGCGACGAGCAGCAGGTGCTGATGCGCGAGGTCCGGCTCATGGCCGTGGCGGCCGACGAGGAATTCGCAGGGGATGACGCGGGTGCCCTGGTGGATCAGCTGGTAAAAGGCGTGCTGGCCATTGGTGCCGGGCTCGCCCCAGACCACGGGGCCGGAGTTGATGCTCAGCGAAGAACCATCCAGCGCCACCGATTTGCCATTTGATTCCATCTCGAGCTGCTGGAGATAGGCCGGCAGCCGCGAGAGGCGTTGTTCATAGGGCAGCACGGCGCGGGTGGCATAGTCGCAGAGCTGGTTGTGCCAGATGCCCACCAGCGCCAGCAGCACCGGGATATTGTCGGCGAAGGGGGTTTCGAGGAAGTGATTGTCCATCGCGCGGCCGCCGGCAAGGAACTGATCGAAATCCTCAGGCCCGATTGCCAGCATCAGCGCGAGGCCGATCGGCCCCCACATCGAATAACGCCCGCCAACCCAGTCCTCGAAACCGAACACACGTTCGGGCGCAATGCCATAAGCGGCGGTTTTATCACCAGCGGTCGAAACGGCGGCAAATTGCGCGGCCGGGTCTTTGACCACGCGGCCCATCCAGGCCTTTGCGGTATCCGCATTGGTCATGGTCTCGATGGTGGTGAAGGTCTTGGAGGCGACGATCACAAGCGTGGTTTCCGGGTTCAGCCCGGCCAGCGTGTCATGGATATGCGCGCCATCTACGTTCGAGACGAAATGCGTGCGCGGCCCGTCAGCATTGGGGACCAGCGCCAGCGCGGCCATGGCCGGGCCGAGGTCAGAGCCGCCGATGCCGATATTGACGACATCGGTGATCTTGCCGCCCTGCCCCTGAAAGGCCCCCGAGCGCAGCGCGTTGGCGAATGCCGCCATACGTTTGCGGGTTGCGGTGATTTCGGGGATCACATCCTGGCCGTCGACCAGGATCCGGTGTTCCTCGCCGGCACGCAGCGCGACATGGAGCACCGCCCTGCCCTCGGTCTCATTGATCTTCTTGCCGGAAAACATCGCGGCGCGCCTGTCGGCGACGCCCGAAGCCGTGGCCAGCGCCAGCAGGAGATCGCGGCCCCCGGCGTCGATATTGGTCTTTGACCAGTCGAACAAAAGCCCGTCGGACTCCGCAGAAAAGCCAGCCGCCCGCGCCGGATCCGCATCGAACAATGAGAGGATCCGGCGCTCTGCCACTTTCGCATGATGCGCTTTCAGCGCCTGCCACTTATCCATTTTTTGCCCTTCCGGTCTTTGCGTCATTCGGCCCAATGCACCTCGGCGTGATCCAGCACAGCCCGGACCGGCGCCTCGGTTGCAGGCAGGCCTGCCGCCTTTTCAATCGCTTCCCGCTTTGCCTCGCCGGTGATCAGCACATGGATATGCATGGCTGCGCTCAGAACCGGCGCGGTCAGGGTGACGCGGGGTTCCACCGCCGCATCCGAGCGCATCGGCATCAGCAAAGGCGCATCCGGGGCCAGAGCCTCGGCCAGACGGTCGGCACCCGGGAAAAGTGATGCAGTATGCATATCGCTCCCCATGCCGAGAAGCAGCACCGAGATCGGCAGAGCCGGCGCGAGAGTGGCCTCCAGCGCGGGAATGCCCTCTTCCGGCGTGTCGGTCGCGGTGTAAAGCGGGATCAGTTTCGCCCTGGCGGCGCGGCCCTGCAGCAGGCGTTCGCGCAAAAGCCTGGTGTTGGAGCGGTCAGAATGTTCGGGCACCCAGCGTTCGTCATTCAGGACAACCGAGATCAGCCCCCAGTCGAGATCAACGCCCGAGAGGATATCAAAGACCGGCCCCGGCGTGGTGCCGCCCGGCACCGAAAATGTCGCGCGGCCGTCGCGCCGGATGAATTCCCCCAGCTGCGAGGCGATACGGTCCGCGAGTTGCAGATGCAGGAAATCGCGGTCGGGATAGGCGTTGAAATTCATGCCCCCATCCCCCGCCAGCGCCGCCCGTCCCGATGCATCAGCATCAGCGCATCCTCCGGACCTGAAGTGCCGGGATCATAGGTCTGGGGCCGGTCGCCGCGCGTCTCCCAGCCCTGGATGATCGGATCGGTCCAGGCCCAGGCGGCCTCGACCTCATCGCCGCGCATGAAGAGGGTCTGATTGCCACGGATCACATCCATGACCAGCCGTTCATAGGCGTCAGGCACGTCTTCGAGGCTGTCTTTCAGCGCATCGGCAAAGGACATATCCAGCGGTACCTGGGTCAGGCGCATACCGCCCGGCCCCGGCTCTTTGATCATCACCTTGAGGTTCATCCCCTCATCGGGCTGCAGCCGGATCACCAGCACATTGTCGCGCCAGCCGGCGTGATCGTCGAAGATCGAATGCGGCGGCTCTTTAAAAGTGATGGCAATCTCGCTTTCGCGCGCCCGCAGGCGCTTGCCGGTGCGCAGGTAAAAGGGTGTCCCCTTCCAGCGCCAGTTCGAGATATTCACCTTGAGCGCGATATAGCTTTCGGTGCGGCTTGCCGGGTTTTCCGCATGTTCCAGATAGCCCGCCTCGCCGCCACCGGCGAGATACTGGCCGCGCACGATATCTTCGGGCAGCACCGGATCCAGCGCGCGGATCACCTTGAGCTTTTCATCACGCACCGCGTCAGGATCGAAATGATAGGGCGGCTCCATCGCGATCAGGCACAAAAGCTGCATGATATGGTTTTGCACCATATCGCGCATCGCGCCGGATGTGTCGTAATAGGCGCCGCGCCCGTCCACGCTGACGGTTTCCGCCACCGTGATCTGCACATGATCGACATATTCCGACTTCCACAGGGGCTCGAACAGAATATTGGCAAAGCGCACCGCCATCAGATTCTGCACGGTTTCCTTGCCAAGGTAATGATCGATCCGGTAGATCTGGCGTTCCTCGAAATGCCGGGCCAGCGCGGCGTTCAGCGCTTTGGCCGATGCGAGATCACGGCCGAAGGGTTTTTCCACCACGATCCGCGCATCTGGGCCCGCGATGTCATTGCTGGTCAGACGTTCGGCAATCGCGCCAAAGAGCGAGGGCGCCACCGAGAAATAGAAGGCCTGAACCACATCGGGGCGGATCAGCGCCTTGAGATCCTTCCAGCCGCGTTCGCCCGTCGCATCGATCGCGACATAGCCAAGCCGGTCCAGAAACCCCCTGATCGCCGCCTCGTCGCGTTTCGCCTCGGGGACGAATTCGGCTATGGCACCGGCGACGAAATCGCGAAACTCTGCCTCGGTCAGATCGGCGCGCGCGGCACCGATCACGCGGGCCTCGGGCAGGATCTGCCCCGCCAGCCAGCGCAGATAAAGGCCAGGAAGGATCTTCCTGCGGGCAAGGTCACCCGTACCACCGAAGATCACAAGATCGAAAATCTCGACCGGAATGACGCGCGAAGCCATGGAATCCCTGTCTTTACTGATCACGGTCCGGTGCGGTTGCCATCACGGCTTCGCAGGACCGTTAGCGCTAACGATACGATGCCAGCCTTCTATCGGCCCGACAATGCCATGTCTAGCACCGGATTGGGCTCTGGCAAATGCCGGCTTTGCCGCCCGCTCATTCCAGCCGGTCCGGAAAACCTTCGGCGCGCAAATCCGTGGCAAGCAGTTCCTCGAGCAGTTTCACGATCTGGGTCGATTGCGCCTGGCCGCCAAAGGCCGCGCGCCCGCGCAGGAAGGTCTGGTTGACCTGCGAGGCCAGATCCAGCGGCACGCCGAATTCGCGGCCAAAGCCGATGGCGAATCCCAGATCCTTCAGCGCCAGATCCATCGAGAATCCAACATCGTAACTGCCGTTCAGGATCAGCTGGCCTTCGGTTTCATGCACGAAAGAGCTGCCCGATGAGGCCGCAATCGCCTCCCAGGCGGTTTTCAGGTCAAGCCCGCCGCGTTTGGCCAGCATCAATGCCTCGCCATCGGCGACGAGATGGATGAAGGCCAGCATATTAGTGATCACCTTGATCACCGCCGCAGAGCCAAGCGGCCCCATATGGAAAATCTTGCCGCCGATCACCTCGAGCGCCGGGAAATGCAGATCGTAAAGATCGCGGTCCCCCCCGGCGAGGACGGTGATCTCGCCTTTCGCCGCCAGATGGACACCACCGGTCACCGGCGCCTCCATCATCCGAACGCCCGCACTGCGCGCAAGCCCCGCAAGCCGCAGCACATCATCGCGCCCGAGCGTCGAATTCTCGATCCAGCTCGATCCGGGTTTCATGAAAGGCAGCATCTGCGCCAGCACGGTTTCCGAGGCCTGGGGCGAGGGCAGACAGGTGAAAACATGGTCCACCTGTTGCGCGAGTTCCTCCAGCGAGCCGACACGGTCGCCGCCTTTGCCGCAAAGCCGCTCAACGGCAGCCGGATCGCGGTCCCAGACCGTAACATCGAACCCAGCCCTGAGCAGGCTTGCCGCCAGGTGACCGCCGAGATTGCCCAGACCAACATAGCCATAGCGCATGGCCGCTCCTCCGGATGATGAAAAGGCGGGGGAAACTCCCCCCGCCAGACCACAGTCAACGCCTCTGCCCCGGGACATTCAAGGGCTGTCCGCTGCACATCTGCTATGCGCCCCCGGAAGAGTTGCGTCCGGGGGCAGGCGCGACGCCTCGTTCAGGCACCCCAGCCGACCACACCCTTGATTTCACAGAAATCATGGATGCCCCAATCGGCATATTCGCGCCCGTTGCCGGATTGCTTATAGCCCCCGAAGGGCGCGAAGGTGTCCCAGTCCGGGTAGTTGAGGTTCACCGTCCCGGCCCGCAACCGCCGCGCAATCGGTTTGGCCTCTTCAACGGGGCCTGCGATATAGGCGGCAAGGCCATAGGGCGTGTCATTCGCCATCCGCACCGCATCGTCGATACTGTCATAGGGCAGGATCGCCAGCACTGGCCCGAAGATTTCCTCGCGCGAGATGGTCATCTCATTGGTGACATCGCCGAAGATGGTCGGCTGCACATACCAGCCGCGATTGACGCCCTGAGGCCGCCCGGTACCACCGCTGATCAGCGTCGCGCCCTCATCAATGCCGGCCTGGATCAGGCGCTGCACCTTGTCATATTGCAGTTTCGAGATCAGCGGCCCCATCGTGGTCGCGGCATCGGTTGTCGCCCCGATCACCACTTCATCAGCGGCCTCTTTCGCGGCGGCATAGGCGGCCGCTGTCGCGGCGCGCGGCACGAACATCCGCGTCGGTGCATCACAGCTTTGCCCGGTATTGGCGAAACAGCCCGCAACGCCCGCCTTCACCGCCTCATGGATATCGGCCGAAGGCAGGATGATATTCGGGCTTTTGCCGCCCAGTTCCTGCGCGACACGCTTGACCGTCGGTGCGGCAGCGGCAGCAATCGCGGTGCCCGCCCGGGTCGATCCGGTGAAGCTCACCATATCCACCTCGGGATGCGAGGACATCCGCGCGCCGACCACCGGCCCTACGCCATTCACGAGGTTGAAGACCCCTGCCGGGACCCCGGCCTCATGGCAGACTTCCGCGAACAAGAGCCCGGAAAGCGGCGCGATTTCCGAGGGCTTCAGCACCATGGTGCAGCCCGCGATCAGCGCCGGCGCCACCTTGCAGGCGATCTGGTTCATCGGCCAGTTCCAGGGCGTGATCAGGGCGCAGACACCGATCCCCTCCATCACGATCCGGGTATCGCCGCGCATATATTCCCAGACCATCTCTTCCGCGGCTTTGATGGTCGATTCGATATGAACCTGCCCCGCCCAGGCCTGAGCGCCGCGCGCCCATTCAATCGGCGCGCCCATCTCAGTCGACATCGCCTGGGCAAAATCCTCATAGCGGGAATTATAGACCTCGAGGATCTTCTTCACGAGCGCGATGCGCTCTTCCACCGGCACCACAGTCCAGGCGTCAAAGGCCGCCCGCGCTGCCAGAATCGCCCGATCCGCATCCGCCTCGGTGCCAAGCGCGATATCCCCGACGATTTCCTCGGTCGCCGGGTTTTCGACCCCGGCTTTCGTGCCCCCGGGCAGCGGATCTACCCAGCCGCCATTGATATAGAATTGCCCCAGATGCTTTGAAATCGCCATATCATCCTCCAGTCATTACAATCGCGGTGCCCTGGCAGCGCCGCCTTTTGGCGCAGCTTGCGGTGGATTACCCCCAGGCGCAAGCTCAGCCACCCTACATATTGAACCGCGCCCGCATAGCGGCGTCGATCTGCGGATCATTCCGGCAACCGGCTTTTCCAGGAAACTCGTTCGTCTTCGCCAATGCCCCGTCGGCATCTGCCGCAAACTCAGATCTGACCCCAGATAATGTCCCGGCCCGCCCATAAAGACCTCTTTCATCGCCTCGTTCGAAGCGCTGTCCGGCGCCTCATCAATGCCCCTCACAAGCTGCAAGTCCTCGCCCGGAAAGCACGGCCAGGGAATTGGTGACCGCCGTTTTCCAGACGCTCTGCCTGTCGGGGAACCTGCTTCCCGGGATCACCGATACGGCCCCGCCGGGCAGGTGGTAAAACCGCTGCATCTGCGCGCTGGCCGCACTCAGTATCAGCAGATGCACGCCTCCCTCACCTCGCCGCTTTCTTTCGCGAATTGCAGCACTGGCACGGCGAAGCGGGCCAAGCCGGAGACAAACAACTTCGCCCGCCGTGACCATAGGCCAGATCGCAAACACATCGCCGACATGGTCCATATCAAAGATCGGGGTGCCAGCCTGTTTCGTCGTGCTGGAAAGACTGGTGCAAAGCGTATCCGGATCGATACCACGCACTGCAAAACCCGCGATCCCTGCATGTATGTTGGTCCCCGAGGGATAATGGTCATGTTTCGGATCGCGCGCGGGCAGCGTTAAAGGGGGTGCCATCTTCGCCAACATTTCTTCGATCAGCGCGCGCGGGCATCAGATGCCACCATTTTCGCTCTGGATCTCCGCGGCCCTGATCTGGACCATGACGCCCCAAGACGGCGTATTTGCAGATCGATCATCACCAGCGCCCGAGAGGCACGGCGCGGTGGATCACCTCCATCCTGGCACCTTTATGTGGCTTCTGCTGATCCTCCTTTCACCCGGGCCGGATCGGGCGCATATCCTACCGGCAAAGGCGCCGCCCCCAGGTGACAACCTTCAACTCGAGCGTGCTGAGCGGAAACCGGCATCCGCGCAGGCCCGATTTCATTCCCGCGCCGCGCCTCGCAAAAGCAGCCTGTCGATCTCATCCCCCGAGGCCGTGGCGCTGAGCGGCGCAAAGCTTCCCTCACCCAGCATCGCGGCCGTTGCGTCGCGGATCGCGGCATGGGTCAGCCGCGCGATCTGGCTGCCGGTCGAGATCCGCCGCACCCCCATGGCGGCAAGCTCTGCCACCGTCATCGCCTTCAGCGGCCCCGCCGCCAGCGCATTGACCGGCGCCCTGACCGCCGCAAGAACCTGCGCAAGCTCTGCCCGCCCCGGTGGCACCGGCAGATACAAAAGATCCGCGCCGGCCAGTTCAAAGGCCTGCAAACGGCGGATCCCCTCACCCAGATCATAGGCCCCGTTCATCACCCCGTCGGCGCGCGCGCAGAACACGAAAGGCCGGCCAAGGGCGCGGGATGCGGCAACCCCAGCCCGCACCCGCTCCACCGCAAGCCCGAACTCACAGGCCGGGTTGCCCGCAACCATCCGGGTATCCTCAACCGAAATTCCCGAAAGTCCGACCTCTGCGGCCAGCCGCACGGTTTCGGCCACCACCTCCGGCGCATCGCCGAAACCGTTCTCAAAATCGCCCGAAACCGGCAGATCGGTGGCAGAGATCAGATCCGCCGCATGGGCCAGCGCCTCATCGCGGCTGACGCCGCCCATATCCGGCCGCCCGAGCGTAAAGGCATGCGCCGCCGACGACGTCGCCAGCGCCTTTGCTCCCAAAGCCGCCATCATCCGCGCCGATCCCCGGTCCCAGGGATTGGGAATCACAAAACACCCCGAAAGGTGCAAATCCGCAAAATCCTGATGCCGCGCTGCCAGCTTCATTCATCTGTCCTTAAATATCCTCGGGGGGTTCGGGGGGCAGAAAGCCCCCCGTCCCGGCCCGTCACATACGAATACGCTCCGATTTCGGGTCATACATCGGCGCAAGGCTCGCGACGGCCTTATGCCGCACCCCCGCCACCTCGATCTCATAGGCCGAGCCCAGCACATCCGCCTCGCTCTGCCCCTTGCAGGGCACATAGCCCATGCCGATCGCACCGCCCAAAGCATGACCGTAATTTGCCGATGTCACCGGGCCGACAATCTCGCCGTCGCGCACAATCGCCTCATTATGGAACAGGGACACCATCGGATCCTCCAGCCTGAACTGCACCATCCGCCGCGCCACGCCTTCGGCTTCGACCCGCAGCACCGCGTCACGCCCGATGAACTCCGGCTTTTTGGTGCGCACGGCAAAGCCAAGCCCGGCCTCCAGCACGTGATCCTCGTCAGTGATGTCATGGCCCCAGTGGCGGTAGCCCTTTTCGATCCGACAGGAATCCAGCGCATGCAGCCCGCAAAGCTTAAGCCCCAGATCCGCCCCCGCGGCCTCAAGCGCCTCAAAGACATGCGCGGTCTGGTCGCTTGACACATAAAGCTCCCAGCCGAGCTCGCCGACATAGGTCACCCGATGCGCCCGGGCGAGCCCGTAGCCGACCTCGATCTCGCGCATGGTCGCGAAAGGATGCGCCGCGTTCGAGAAATCATTCGGACTGATCTTTTGCATCAGGTCACGCGATTTTGGCCCCATCACGCAGAGCACCGATTCCGCTGCGGTCACATCGGTGATCACCACGAATTCATCGCCGAGATGGCGGCGCAGCCAGGCCAGATCCCGCTGCAAAGTGGCCCCCGGCACCACCAGCATGAATGCGCGCTCCGACAGCCGCGTCACGGTCAGATCGCTCTCGATGCCGCCCTTCTGGTTCAGCATCTGGGTATAAACGATACGACCCGCCGCCACATCCATCTGCCCCGCACAAACGCGGTTCAGGAAGCTCACCGCATCGCGCCCCTCGACCCGGATCTTGCCGAAAGACGACATATCGAACAGGCCGACAGTCTCGCGCACCGCCATATGCTCGGCCTTCTGGTTCTCAAACCAGTTCTGCCGCCCCCAGGCATAGCGATATTCACGCTCCTGCCCCGGGTTCGCGAACCAGTTCGCCCGTTCCCAGCCCGCAACCTCCCCAAAAACGGCACCGCGCGCTTTCAGGTGTTCATGCAGGGGCGTGCGGCGCACACCCCGCGCGGTGACCACCTGGCGATAGGGATAGTGATCGGCATAAAGCAGCCCCAGGGTCTCGGTCACCCGATCCTTCAGATAACGACGGTTCTTCTGGAACGGCTGTGCCCGGCGGATATCGACATCCCAGAGATCGAAAGGAGCCTCGCCGGTGGTGATCCACTCTGCCAGCGCCATGCCAGCGCCGCCCGAAGACACGATCCCCACCGAATTATAGCCAGCCGCCACCCAATAACCGCCCAGCTCCGGCGCGGGGCCAAGGTAATAGCGGTCATCGGGGGTAAAGCTTTCAGGACCATTAAAGAAAGTGTGGATGCCGGCGGTCTGGAACATCGGCATCCGGTTCGCCGCATCCTCAAGGATCGGCGCGAAATGATCCCAGTCTTCGGGGAGCGTATCAAACTCGAAATCCTCGCGGATCCCCGCCATCCCCCAGGGCTTTGCCACCGGCTCGAACGCACCGACCATCATCTTGCCGGCATCGGTCTTGTAATAGGCGCATTCATC
The DNA here is from genome assembly GCF_023371075.1 of Pseudomonas sp. GX19020. Taxonomy (NCBI): domain Bacteria; kingdom Pseudomonadati; phylum Pseudomonadota; class Gammaproteobacteria; order Pseudomonadales; family Pseudomonadaceae; genus Pseudomonas; species Pseudomonas sp. GX19020. Next base: position 103,223 of record NZ_JAMCCR010000001.1, on the reverse strand, counting down.
CGGCACCCGCAAAACCGGCATATCGGTGAGCCCCGCCACCGGCTCCGTCAGCAGGTAGAAATGCTCGCAGGCATGCAGCGGCAGCGTGACCCCCGACTGCGCCGCAAGGTCACGCCCCCACATGCCGCCGCAATTGATCACCACATCTGCCGCGATATGGCCCGGGCCCTCCGGCCCCTCGTAATCGACGCCCGTGACCTGGCGCTTGCCGCCCGCTGCCGGCCCCTCTGTCACACCAGTGACCTTGACGCCCTCGACAATCTTCGCGCCCCGCATCCGCGCGCCTTTGGCCAGTGCCATCGCGATATTGGCCGGATCACATTGGCCATCGCCCGGCAGATGCACGCCGCCGATCACACCATCGGTGTTAAGATGCGGATACATCGCTTTGATTTCAGAAGGAGAAATCTCGGTCACATCCACACCGAAGATCCGCGCCACTGTCGCCTGGCGCAAAATCTCCTGCATCCGGTCGGCGGTCAGCGCCACCGTCATCGACCCAACCCGTTTCAGGCCCGTCGCAACGCCGGTCTCTTCCTCCAGCCTGCCATAAAGATCCGCCGAATATTTCGCGAGCCGCGTCATATTCTGATTGGCGCGCAGCTGCCCGATCAGCCCCGCCGCATGCCAGGTGGTCCCGGAGGTCAGCTTGCGCCGCTCCAGCAGAACCACATCCGTCCAGCCCGCTTTCGCCAGGTGATAGGCCACCGAGCAGCCCGAAATGCCGCCCCCGATCACCACTGCCCGCGCCGTTTTCGGAACATCGACCACGATGTTACCCTTTCATCTGTCTGTAAATATCCCGGGTATGCCCCGGATCAGCGCCACCGGATCAAGCGATCCGGTGGCATGGGGCAGCGCCCCGGTCCCGCTTTCAAGTCAGGCGCGGATCCGCGCGTTCTTCGCATCCCAGAGCGGTTCATCCGCCTGCACCACCGCAGCAAAGCGCTCGCCGAAGATCTCAACTTCCAGCGCCTCACCCGGCACATTCAGATCAACCCGCAACATCCCGAGACCAATGCATTTTCCAACCCGATGCCCGAAATAGCCCGAGGTCAGTTCACCCACGACCTGATCGCCTTTCCAGATTGTCGACATATAGGGCGGATCAAAGGCGCCTGCCTCGATCACCAGGGTCGCAAAGCGCTTTGCAACACCGGCCTGCCTTTCGGCCTCCAAAGCGGCGCGACCGCGGAAAGCAGGTTTCCCCCAATCGACAAATCTCTCAAGACCGCCCTGCAAGACATTGTAATCTGTCGAAAGATCACCCTTCCAGCCGCGATAGCCTTTCTCGATCCGCAGCGAATTCAGGGCAAACATCCCGAAGGGTTTCAGCCCCAAAGGCGTGCCTGCCGCAAGGATCGCATCATATACCACCGGCGTATCGGCCAGGCGGGAATGGATCTCCCAGCCGAGCTCCCCGGCAAAACTCACCCGCGCCAGCCAGACCTCGCGCCCGGCAATCCGCCCGGTCTGATGCGAGAGCCAGCCCTTCGCAAGATCAGCTTCAGTCCCCGCCGCCTCCAGCACCGCCCGCGCCTGAGGCCCGGTCAGGATCTGGCAGGACCAGTCATTGGTGACCTCGGTCAGGCTCAGCCCCGGTGCAAGATGCCGCTCCAGCCAGGCACGGTCATGCGACTGCGCCGTTGCCGCCGTGATCAGCAGGATCTCATCTTCCGCAAAGCGCGCGACCGACATTTCCGTGACGATCCGGCCCTTGTCATCGGCGAAATAGGCCAGGCCCAGCCGCCCGACCGATGGCAGCTTGCCGGTGGTCTGCTCCAGCAGCCAGGCGGCCGCGCCCTCACCCGACAGCCAGTAACGTGAGAAGCCCGGCAGATCGAGGATACCACAGGCATCGCGCACCGCCTCACATTCGGCCTTCACCGCCCCGAACCACGGCCCTTCGCGTTTCCAGGTGCGCTGCGCCGCCTCAGTGACGTCATCACCGGGCCGCGCATACCAGAGCGCGCGCTCCCAGCCATTATAGGGCCCGAATTGCGCGCCAAGCGCCTCGACCCTGTCATGCACCGGCGACAGCTTTTTGCCGCGCCCCTCGCCCCAGGCGTGATGCGGGAAATGCATCGCATATTCGTTGCCATAGACTTCCTTGCCCTTGGCGACGCAGTAATCGTGATCTTCAAACCCGGTAAACCGGCGCGGATCGCAGGACCACATATCCCATTCGGTCGCGCCCTCGGTGATCCATTCGGCCAGCACCTTGCCGGCCCCGCCGCCCTGGCAGATGCCAAAGGTGAAGACACAGGCCTCAAAGGCATTCGGCACGCCGGGCATCGGCCCGATCAGCGGATTGCCATCCGGCGTATAGGGGATCGGCCCGTTGATGACCTTTTGCAGCGCCGCCTTCTCCAGCAGCGGCACCCGGGCCATCGCATCGGCAATATGCCATTCCAGCCGCTCAAGATCATCGGGGAAGAGCTGAAAGCTGAAATCCTCCGGCATCGGGTCATCGGGTGTCGCCCAATGCGCGCGGCAGGGGTTTTCATAAGGGCCAAGGTTAAAGCCCATCTTCTCCTGACGCAGGTAATAGCTCGAGTCGACATCGCGCAGAAGCGGCAGCTTGGCGCCGCTTTCTTTCGACCAGGCTTCAAGTTCGGGAATGGTGTCGAACAGCAGATACTGATGGCTCATCACCATCATCGGCACCCGGCGATTGAAAAGCTTACCGACCTCAGCCGCATAGTAACCTGCGGCATTGACGACATATTCTGCCCGGACCTCGCCCTTCGGCGTCGAAAGCACCCATTCCGACCCGGTCCATTTCGCCGCTGTCACCGGGCAGAACCGCTCGATGCGCGCGCCCATCTGGCGTGCCCCTGTAGCCAGCGCCTGGGTCAGCTGCGCCGGATCAATATCGCCGTCATAGGGGTCATAAAGCGCCCCGGTCAGATCATGGGTCTCGAGGAAAGGATAGCGGCCCCGGATCTCATCCGGCCCCAGCACTTCCAGATCCATCCCCTGATAACGGCCCATGCCGGCGACACGTTTAAATTCCAGCAGCCGCTCATCGCTATGGCCCAGCCGCACCGAGCCGGTGACATGGTAATTCATCGGATAGCCGACCTCATCACCAAGCCCGCGATACAGCCCCGCTGAATAGCGCTGCATATTCATGATCGACCAGGAGGCGGAAAAGGTCGGCACATTCCCCGCCGCATGCCATGTCGACCCGGCGGTCAACTCGTTTTTCTCCAGCAGGATCACATCTTTCCAGCCTGCTTTCGCAAGGTGGTAAAGTGCCGAGACGCCCACCACGCCCCCCCCGATGATCGCGACCCGCGCGCTGGCCAGTTCCGTCATTTTATTCTCCCTGATTGCCTCCAATATCCGCCAGCTTCCCGCCCCTTTCAATTCGGCGCAGAGGCGGCTATTGATCGGCCTATCCGATCAGAACCGCTCACCTGGCCATCCTCATGACAGCAACAGTCCGGGGATCCGGGGGCCTGCCCCCGGCGGCTTCAGAAAGAACGCAGCCATGCAAATCGAACTTATCGAGACCTTCCTCGATCTTGCCGAAAGCCGCAGCTTCCACCGCACGGCCGAGCGCCTCGGCGTCACGCAATCGACCATCTCGGCCCGCCTCCAGGTGCTGGAAACCGCGCTCGGCGCGCGGCTCTTTGACCGTTCCCGCGCCGGCACCATGCTGACAACCGAAGGCAAACGGTTTGAGCCCCATGCCCGCATGTTGCGGCATGAATGGAACGAGGCGCGCCGCCATATCCAGGTGCCGACCGGTGCCGGACATCTGCTGCGGCTCGGGATCCAGAATGACCTCTCGGCGATTTATCTCGGCGAATGGGTTGTCGGGATCCGGCGGCAATTTCCCGATATCGCGCTTCATATCGAGCCCGATTATTCCAATCAGATGTGCGCGGATCTGCTCACAGGGATCCTTGATTTCGCGGTGATGTTTTCACCGAAACCGCATCCGGATCTGCATTTCGAAAGCCTGGGCGATGCCGGCTATCACATGGTCTCGACCGAAGTGACTGCGCTTTCCGGGGTGCGACCGGAACGGTTCATCTTCTCGCATTTCTCGCCCGCTTTTCAGGAGATGCACCGCCAGGTCACGCCCGACCTGGTGAATTCACCGATCTCGGTCGGGCAAAGCGGCTCGGTCACCTCGCTTCTGATGGGAATGGGCGGCACCGGCTATGTGCTGGAGGCGACAGCCCGGGAGATGATCGCCGCCGGCAAGGTCATGGCGGTGGCGGATGCGCCGGTTCTGCGCCAGCCGGTCTATGCGGCGATGCATATCAGGCACCGGATCACGCCACTGCACCGAAAGCTCAGCCGGATCGTCAGCCGCAAGCTTGGCGGGCATGGTGCGTTTCAGACGCAGCCGGAGGCATGACGGCTGTCGATTGCCTCCGGCGGGAACATTTAGCTCAGGCGGAAACCTGGTCACGCCGGATCGGGTTGGTCCAGGCCCGCCGACCGGCAGCGTCGATAACCACAACCCGGATCCAGGGCGTCTCGCCCTGCCATTTCAGCGGCACTTCGGCACGGGTCATGGAGGATCCGTGTGTGACGTTTGAGCTTGACCCATGGCCGATGGCGATCACCCATTCCACGGCGCTCGATTCGACGATGACCCGGTCGCCTTCGACGCGGAAATCATGGATTTCGGGGCCCTGGCTTGAATAGAAATCGCCGCGTTTCAGGGCTTCCAGCAGCGCATCCGGGGTGTTTTCCTCAGCCTTCACCATGGTCCAGCCGCCAAAGGCGTCGGGAACCGCCAGATGGGAATCGTCGGTCGCGATCAGAGTAATGTCGCGCCCTTCCGAGATCAGCAGATCGGCAATCGTGCCGCCATCGCCGCGATCCGCGCCGACAGCCGAGCCGTGATTATAGATCTCGACCGCATGGGCGGCGGTGATCGAACGCGCATCATCAAGGGTCATCCCCGACCAGTGCGGATGCGCGATGGTCACGAAAGCACCGGCGGCGGCGGCACGGGCCGCGATCTCGGGTCCGGTTTCCTGGCCCGGATGGGCATGGAAATCAGCGCTGCCCACTTTCGGAAAGTCCAGCGGCAGGCCAACGGCAAGGATATGCCAGAGCTCGCCGTTCTCCATCGCGCCGGAATGCAGCTCTGCCCCCAGAATGGTCGTGAAACCTTCGGCCCGGAACGGCCGGGTATCAACCAGCGGATAGTCATAATGCCCGACATAGTGATCGGTCAGGGCAAGAAAATCATAGCCTTCCGCCTGGTAGCGGCGGCAAACTTCCTGAGGCGGCAGCGCGCCATCGGAACGATCCGAATGGCTGTGGAGATTTCCGCGCCAGAAGCGGCCAGGGGCGGTGAAGGCGGATTGGCGGACCATGTCTGCTCCGGTTGAATTGCATGTTAATATCCCAGGCCGCCGGCGAGGGCGGCACGGGTGGCGGGGCCAGGGACCATATCGCCGGCTCCGGTAACGCTTATGCGACAGGGGCGGCGCGGCCAACTCTGCCGCGCTACAGAGGCGGCGGCAAGTCCCCACCTCGATACGGCGCATGGCCGGCATGTGGTTTCACCGGCAGCAATGGGCGGCTCTCATCCCGATGCGCAAACCACAATCAGCGAGGCCGCGCTGCGCGGCGCTGTTCCGACCGGCCCCACAGGGCCAGACCCTGCGGGGCCGGGCATGTTCCCTGGCGCGATATGCAACCTGTTTCGCGACGTCGAGTGATCCCCACGCCCGACCCCGCAATATCAGCGGGCGGCCTTGCCTGTCGCGAAATCCCGGCATCGCCCCCCCCCTTTAGCCTGGTCAGAAATCCCTCCGGATCCGAACATGTCACCCGTGGGATCTGTGCAAAGCCATCGCCTCATGCCGCTGGCGGGCGGAACGCGTGATCCGGCTTCAGGCCCCACTATGCCCGATAGCCGGAATAGCGGTCGCACCCATCGCGGGATGGATCTGGCAGGCCGCGTTACCGGTACCGGCACCCGGGCTGCGCCGTATCTGATGACCACTGCGGTGACGAGCCTGAGCCATTTGTCACCCCCCAGATCGTCACGGCGCAATGCGGGGCCTCGGGAGGGGTCAGATCGTGATCTCTGCGCAAGGGAGGCGGCTCCCGTACCCACTGCCGGGCAACGGGAGCCGCCAGAGGGCGGGATGAGAGGCGCGATCGGTCCATGGCGCATGATGGGCACGTCTTCCCCCCGTCACAAAACCCCGCTAGCGTCCTGGCAGCCATGACTTCAGCCAGCCCGACAAAAGCCAGCCCCCCCTCAGACAGCCGCGAGGTGCCCTTTCCGGGTCGCGCCCCGGCGCCGTCGCTGGCCGAATTGTCGGCCGCGTTCTGGCGGATCGGCCTTTGGTCCTTTGGCGGCCCGGCGGCGCAGATCGCTTTGCTGCACCGCGTGGCGCTGGAAGAAAAGTTCTGGATCAACGAGGAGGAGTATGCGCGCGCGCTTTCCTTTTGCATGCTGCTTCCCGGCCCCGAGGCGATGCAGCTTGCAACCTGGATCGGCTGGCGGCTGCGCGGCATTAAAGGCGGGCTGATTGCCGGCGGGCTTTTTGTGGCTCCGGGCGCGGTGCTGATCACAGTCCTCGCGGCGCTCTATACAGGGTTTGGCACCATCCCCCTGATTCCGGTGCTGTTTACCGGCATCCAGGCGGCGGTACTGGCGATTGTCGCGGCGGCCCTGATCCGGCTTGGGCAAAGGGCGCTGCAAACGCAGGAGGCGCGGATCATCGCGCTTTTGTCCTTTCTCGGCCTGTTTGTCTTTGCCCTGCCCTTCCCGCTGATCCTGCTGGCGGCTGCGTTTTGGGGCGGGCTGCAGGCGCTCCGATCAGCATCCAGGCCAGCGTTGCGCGTGGCCAGCCCCTCGGCCACGGAACCGCCCGCGCCCGCACGGGCTGCCGGTGACATCTGGCGGGAGGCCGTCTGGCAAGGGGCGCTCTGGCTGGGCCTCTGGCTTGTGCCGCTGGCCCTGCTGGTGGTTTTCGGGCCAGAGCGGCTGGCAGAGATCGGGGTCTTTTTCGCGAAACTGGCGGCGCTGGCCTTTGGCGGCGCTTACGCACTGATGGCCTGGATGGCGCAGGAAATGGTCGATCTGCGCGGCTGGCTGACGACCGGGCAGATGATCGACGGGCTGGCACTGGCGGAATCGACGCCGGGGCCGCTGATCCTTGTGACCTCATTCACCGGCTGGATCGCGGGGTTTCAGGATGGTGGCCCCCTCATGGCGCTTGGTGGCGCGGGCGTTGCGCTCTGGATGACCTTCCTGCCGTCATTTCTGTTCATCTTCGCCGCGAGCCCCTTTATCGACAGGCTGCTGGCGGTACCGGTGCTTGCCGGAGCCATGGCGCGGATCACGCCTGCCGTCGTCGGGGTGATCGCCAATCTCTCGCTCTGGTTCGCTCTGCATGTGCTGTTCACCGACCATCGCGAGATCAGCGCCGGACCGGTGCAGATGCTGCTGCCTGACCTCGCGACGCTGAAACCCCTCTCGCTTGCCATCGCTTTGGCGAGCGGCGTCGCGCTCTGGCGGCTGCGCCTTCCGATGCCGCTTGTTCTGGCACTGGCTGCCGGTGCCGCCCTGCTGCTCTCGCATTTGTGACTGCTTCAAATCGGGTCAGTTTCACTGGCTCCCTGTCCGCAGGCCGCGAGTTTTAGGCCAGAGGCGCGCGCTCGCCCCTTTCCTTGACGGCCAGATGTTTTATGGTGGCGCGAAATGGCAGGGGAACCGGATGACGCGCAGTATCGACTATGGAAACCTGATGCATCAGGCTATGCGCGGCCTGATCCGCTCGGTGCTGGACGATGTGGCGGCACATGGCCTGCCCGGAGCGCATCACTTCTTTATCACCTTTGACACCACCCATCCCGATGTTGCCATCGCCGACTGGCTGAAAGAGCGCTACCCGACCGAGATGACGGTGGTGCTGCAACACTGGTTCTCGGGGCTTGAGGTCACGGATGAGGGATTCACCGTGACGCTGAACTTCGGCAATTCGCCCGAGCCGCTGGTGATCCCCTTTGATTCCGTGCTGACCTTTGTCGATCCCTCGGTCGAATTCGGGCTGCGCTTTGAAAGCCAGCATGATGATGACGATGAGGAAGACGAGGCAGAGGAAGGCGAGGACGAGGCAGAGGATGCTGCCCCCGCGCCGCGCCAGGAGGCTGAAGTTGTCAGCCTTGATCAGTTCCGCAAGACCTGAGCCCGGGCACTGAGCCGGATATCTCCTCCCATGCGTGTCATCCGTCTTTATGCATGACCCGCCAGGCTGCGACGGCAACGGCCTCGGCCTTTACGGCCCGCGACAGCGTCAGAGGCGGCATCTGTCGTCGTCCTACCGGTCGGCGGCGCGCTCGGCGCGGCAGGACTGTATCGGAAACGATGGTGCCGCGAGAGATGCTGCGAAAGACCGGCTCATCCGGCGGATGGACCTGAGACATGACACGGGAGTAATCCCGTATGAGGACAGGATAGGCGATGGAAAGTGATCTCGCATTGTTCCGGAGGCGCCTTATGCGCAATCCCCGGCAGATCTCGGCCATCGCGCCCTCGTCGCGGGTGCTGGCCCGTGCGATGACCGCAAAGATCGGCCCCCATAGCGGCAAAGTGGTGGAATTCGGGCCCGGCACCGGACGGTTTACCGAAGCGATTCTTGCGCGCGGCCTGCCGCCCGAGAATCTGACGCTTTTCGAGCTCGATGATGAATTTGTCGATTTCCTGCGGCGGAAATTTCCGCGCGTGACCGTGCATAAAACCGGCGCGCAGGAGGTGCGGGCACTTGTCGGCAGCGGCGTGTCGACGGTGATCTCGGGCCTGCCGCTTTTGTCGATGCCGGACCCGGTGCGCCGCGCGATTGTCGGTGCGGCCTTCGATGTGCTGGAGCCGGACGGAGAATATGTACAATTCACCTATGGCCCGCGCCCGCCGGTGCCGCCCGAGATCATCAGCGATCTGGGCCTGGCGGTGGACAGAGGCCATAAGGTCTGGGCCAATCTGCCGCCGGCACGGGTCTACCGCTTTCGCCGCGCGTGAGTGAGGCGACAAAGCCTGCGCGCCGTCCCGGGCGGGGGATCCCGCCCGCCGGAGCATTAGTGTCAGCAGGAAGGGGCCCGCGCTCTGAATGACCGTTTCACCGATCCCTCGCATGGTCTGGATACTGGGCTTTGTCAGCCTGCTGATGGATGTGTCCTCCGAGATGGTGAACACGCTTTTGCCCTTGTTTCTGGCCAGTGGGCTGGGGGCCTCGGCGCTGGTCATCGGCTTTATCGAAGGGCTGGCTGTGGCGGTGGCCACGGTGACCAAAGCGCTTTCGGGGGTTCTGGCAGACTGGTCCGGGCGGGCAAAATCGCTGGCGGTGCTGGGCTATGGGCTTGGCTCGCTGTCGCGGCTGATCTTTCCCCTGGCGATGAGCCTTGATCAGGTCGTGCTGGCCAAGGCGATGGACCGGGTCGGCAAGGGGATCAGGTCTGCGCCACGCGATGCGATGATCGCCACCGCCACACCGGCCGCGATACGGGGCGCGGCCTTTGGCCTCAGGAAGTCGCTCGACAGTCTGGGCGGCTTTCTGGGGCCGCTCCTCGCGATTGCCGCCATGCTGGTTTTTGCCGGGGATATCAGGATGGTATTCTGGCTTGCGGCGCTGCCGGCGGCTTTCGCGATTTTTCTGCTGATCTTTCGGGTCAAAGAGCCGGTCGCGGCACAGGCCGGCAAGGGCTCCGGCTTCCGGTTTCGCGACGCGCTGCTGCTGACCGCTCCGGTCAGGGGCGTCATCGCGCTGGCGGGGCTGATCATGCTGGCGCGGTTTTCCGAGGCATTCCTTCTGTTGAAAGCGCTGGAGGCCGGGTTCTCGCCGGTCTGGGTGCCGCTGATCATCGTGGCGCTGCATGCGGTTTATGCCCTGGCGGCCTGGCCGGTGGGGATCTTCTCGGACCGGCTGGCCGCATCCGGGAAGGATCCGGTGAAAGTGCCGCTGATGATCGGTCTGGGCCTTCTGGCGGGCGCGCATCTGGTGCTGGGTTCTGCGCAAAGCGCGCCGGTTTTTCTGGCCGGTGTGGCGCTTTGGGGACTGCATATGGGGTTCAGCCAGGGGCTTTTGGGCGCGATGATTGCGGCGACCGCGCCGCCCGCGCTCCGGGGCAGCGCCTTCGGGGCCTTCAACCTTGCAAGCGGTGTGGTGATGCTGATCGGCAATACCGCCGCCGGCTGGGCCTGGGTCACCTGGGGATCAGCCGCGCCGTTTCTGATCGGCGCGGGCATCTCGGTTCTGGCGATGGGTCTGGTAGCGCTGCGGCCCCGGAATGCGCCTCAGAACCCGTAGATCGCGCCGAATTTCGCTTCGAGATAATCCAGAAGCGGGCCTGCGGATGGCTCTTCGCCACAGGCGCGGGTGATGGTCTCGCGCGGGCCGTAAAGCGCGCCGTGACGGCGGAGGTTTTCCCTGAGCCAGTCATTTGCGGCCCCCATCTCGCCTGCGGCCAGATCCTGGTCGAGCCCCGGCAGATCGGCACGCAACGCCTTGAAAAGGCAGCCAGCGTAAAGGTTGCCCAGAGTATAGGTCGGGAAATAGCCGAAGAGACCGACCGACCAGTGCACGTCCTGGAGCATCCCGTTCGAGGGCTTGTCGACCGCCACGCCGAAATCTTTGAGGAAACGGTCATTCCAGGCAGATTCCAGATCCGCGACCGTCAGATCCCCCCCCATCAGCGCGCGTTCCAGATCGAAACGCAGCATGACATGGAGATTGTAATGCACCTCATCCGATTCCGTGCGGATATAGCCCGGTGCAACACGGTTAACGGTGGCGAAGAACTCTTCGGGATCGGTGATGCCGAATTCGCCGAAACGGTCGCGCATCTCACCGAACAACCATTCGGTAAAGGGGCGCGAGCGGCCAAGCTGGTTCTCGCAGATCCGGCTCTGGCTTTCATGGACCCCCATCGAGACGCCGCCACCAATCGGCGTCAGCAGGAAATCGGAATCGACCCCCTGCTCGTAAGCGGCATGGCCGGTCTCGTGGATGGTGGAATAGAGGCAGTTGAAGGGATCGCCTTCTGCGACGCGGGTGGTGATGCGCACATCATCCCCCGAACCCGAACAGAACGGATGCACGGCGGTGTCGATGCGGCCCCGTTGCATGTCATAACCGAAGACCATCGCAAGGCGGCGCGACAGGCGGATCTGGGCATCTGCCCCGAAACTGCCGGTCAGCGCGGCAGGTTTGCGCGGTGAGGCAAGGATCTTTTCGCGCAAAGCCACCAGGCGCGGACGCAGCGCGTCGAACATCGCGGCGCATTCAGCGCCGGTCATCCCGGGCTCGTAATCATCGAGCATCGCGTCATAGCTGTCGCCGCCCGCCTTTCCCCCGGAGGCCAGCGCCTGCCCCTCTTCACGCTTCAGGGCGACGACCTGTTCCAGCGTCGGCAGAAAAGACGTAACCGCCTCATTCGCCCGCGCCTCGGCCCAGATGCCCTGGGAAAGCGAGGTCACCCGCGCGATCTCCTGCGCGAGGCGTGCCGGCACTTTCAGCGCGCGCTCGTAAGAGCGGCGGATCTTTGCGACCTGGGCTTTCGCGACCAGCTCGACCGGATCAACCTTTGACAGCCAGTCACCGACACGCGGGTCAGAGCGGCGGGCATGCAAGACACCCTCCATCGCTGCCATTTCCTCGCCGCGCTGTTCGGCGGCGTCGCGCGGCATCATCGTCTCCTGATCCCAGGACAGCCGCCCCGCAACCTGTTCCAGCGCCGCAGTCTCGCGGGCATGGGCCATCAGCGCGTCATAGACATCAGCCATCAGGCGGTTCCTTTCCGGATCGAGCCCGCAACCGGGTATTGCGACAGGTAGCGCGCGCGCAGGATCAGCACCCAGAGGATCACCGCACCGATCTGATGGGTGATCGCCACATGCAGATGCGCCGAGGTGAGAACCGCCATGATGCCAAGCCCGGCCTGGGCCACCAGCATCAGCATAACCATGTTAAACGCAAACCTGGTATCACGATGCGCGGATTTGCGGCCGCGCAGCCAGACGACCACGCCGAAAATGAACAGAAGATAGCCCGCCATCCGGTGCATGAACTGCACCAGGCCCGGGTTTTCAAAGAAGGCATGCCAGACCGGCAGGACATTGCCCTCCATATCGGTCGCGTAAAACGCATCCGCCGGGAAGAAGCTGTCGCCCATCAGGGGCCAGGTCGGAAAAGCACGCCCGGCGTCAATCCCCGCGACCAGCGCCCCGAGAAGGATCTGGAGGAAGGCGAAATGCATCAGGCCGGTGGACATCGAAAAGAGCTTGGCCTCCCTGCCCCGCCTGGCCGTCATAAGGGCGGATTCGCTGCGCGACAGCAGGAATACATACCAGCCGATGAAACCAAGGATGACAAAGGCCAGCCCCAGGTGCACCGCCAGCCGGTAAGACGCGACACGGATCATGCTGCCCGACAGGCCCGAAGACACCATCCACCAGCCAATCGCGCCCTGCAGCCCGCCAAGCGCCCCGATCAGCAAAAGCCGCTTTGACCAGCGCGGCGGGATGGATTTCGTGACAAGAAAGCCAAGGAAACCAACGGCCCAGATCAGGCCGACCAGGCGGCCAAGCTGGCGATGCGCCCATTCCCACCAATAGATCGTCTTGAACTGATCCAGCGTCATGCCGGCATTCGCCAGCTCGTATTGCGGTGTCTGACGGTATTTATCGAATTCCGCCGTCCAGGAGACAAGATCCATCGGCGGGATCGCCCCGGTGACAGGGCGCCATTCAGTGATCGAGAGCCCCGAGCCGGTAAGGCGCGTCAGCCCTCCGACCACGATCATCGCGACGACCAGCAGGAAAAGCACGATCAGCCAGACCCGGATCGCGCCGCGCGCCCCCCTGTGGCCCTGATCGATCATCCCGCCTGTAACGCCGGACTTCCCCGGTTGTTTCGGGTTATTCGAGGTCTCGCCGACCTCTTCGAAAATGCTGCGTTTTCCGGCCATGGTGCCTTCCTTCGTGACGGGCGCGAGACTAGGCCGTGCGCCCCCCGGCTTCAAGGTGGCAAAGCATCCGGCCAGGGGCGTTTCGGGCGCTTGCCACCAGCGGCTGTGGCGACTATCAGGCGCCAGAACCATCAGACCGGAACGGGGCGCGCAGCAGATGAATATCCTGATCCTTGGCGGCGGCGGGCGTGAACATGCGCTGGCCTGGGCGGTAAAGCAGAACCCGAAATGCGACCGGCTGATCGTGGCGCCTGGCAATGCAGGCATCGCGCAGATCGCGGAATGTGCCAGCCTTGATATTCTTGACCAGGCGCGCGTGGTGGCGTTTTGCGAAGATAACGCCATTGATTTCGTGATCGTCGGCCCCGAGGCCCCCCTTGCCGCAGGTGTGGCGGATGCGACCCGCGCCGCCGGGATCCTGACCTTCGGCCCGAGCCGCGAGGCGGCGCAGCTTGAAGCGTCAAAGCGCTTCACCAAAGAGGTTTGTGATGCCTGCGCCGCACCGACTGCGGCCTGGGCGCGCTTTACCGAAGCGCAACCTGCCAAGGACTACATCCGTGCCCAGGGCGCGCCGATTGTGGTTAAGGCCGATGGGCTGGCGGCCGGCAAAGGCGTGATCGTCGCAATGACCGAGGCCGAGGCCCTGGCCGGGATCGAAGATATGTTCGGCGGCGAGTTCGGCGAGGCCGGCGCCGAGGTGGTGATCGAGGAATTCATGCAGGGCGAAGAGGCGAGCTTCTTCATCCTGACCGATGGCGTGACCGCGATCCCCTATGGCACGGCCCAGGACCATAAGCGGGTCGGCGATGGCGATACCGGCCCGAATACCGGCGGCATGGGCGCCTATTCCCCGGCGCCGGTGCTGACCGAAGCGCTCCAGACCCAGGCGATGGAACAGATCGTGCTGCCAACCATCCGCGAGATGGCGCGGCGCGGCACGCCCTATCAGGGTGTGCTTTATGCCGGGCTGATGATCGATGACGGCCCCGATGGCGAACGCCGCGCGCGGCTGGTGGAATATAACTGCCGCTTTGGCGACCCGGAAGCCCAGGTCCTGATGATGCGGCTGGGCGCCCAGGTGCTGGATCATCTGATTGCAACCGCAGATCAGCGGCTTTCGCAGGCGAAAGTGAACTGGGCCGATGATCATGCGCTGACCGTGGTGATGGCGGCGGCGGGCTATCCGGGCGCCTATGTGAAGGGAAGCCGGATCCAGGGGCTTGAGACCCTGCCCGAAGACAGCGGCCATATGGTGTTCCATGCCGGCACCGTGGCGCGTGATGGCGATATACTGGCCAGTGGCGGTCGGGTGCTGAATGTGACGGGCCGCGCGGACACGCTGAAAGCCGCGCGCGATGCCGCCTATCGAATGGTTGATGGGATCGACTGGGCCGAAGGCTTCTGCCGACGCGATATCGGCTGGCGCGCGCTCTGACCCGCTGAGCGCGTCGCTGTCCCGGATGGAATACCTCCGGCACGGGTATTCTTCTCAAAAAGAAGATGCGGCCCTTCGGCGCGCGGGCGACACTGTCACAATCACATCCATATTGGCATGGCAGGCAAAGCGCTGCCACGCCCGGACGCGGCACAGGGAAGAGGACAGGCGCTGTGGTCTACAGGCTTGAAGAAGAGAGCGAGGCAGACTGGTGGGAGGTCGAGGCGCTTTACGACCTCTGCTTCGCGCCGGGGCGGACGGCTTTGTCGTCTTATCGGCTGCGGGACGGCGTGCCGACCATCGCGCCTCTGTGCCTCTGTCTGCGCGATGGCGACGGGATCCTCGCAGGGGCGATCCGCTACTGGCCGGCAAAGATCGGCACGGTGGACATTCTGCTTCTCGGCCCGGTCGCGGTCCACCCGACGCGTCAGGGTGAGGGTCTGGGCGGGCTGCTGATCTCGGAAAGCCTCGCCGAGGCGCGCAAGCTGGGCTGGGAGCGGGTGCTCCTGGTGGGCGACGCGCCCTATTACAGCCGCTTTGGCTTTGAAAAACTTGCTGATGTCGTGATGCCACCCCCGACCAACCCCGACCGGGTTCTGGGGCTCGAGCTGAAAGCGGGCGCCTGGGCAGGGGTTTCCGGCGTGGTTTCGCGCGCAACCTGATGCCGCCCGGCCACGCGATATCGCTTGCGTTCGGGGCCTGGTCTTGTGCGGCGCTCCGCCCTCCCCATATGCGGGATATGAGCCATGAAAACATGACCCTGCCCGACCTGCCGCTGCCCGCCGAATGCCGTGCCGGCGTCGATGCCCTCGCGCTGCGCTGGAAAAAGGCCAATGGGCCGGTTATGGCGCTTCTGACCCGGTTTGGCGGCAGGCTGGAAGACCAGATGTCGATCCTTCCCGCAGGATTTCGCGAGCGAGCCGAAACTGTGACTGCGGCGGCGCTGGAGCGGGCCTGGATGGTGGCACGCCAGGGCGGCAGGCTTCCCGGCAGCGGGGATCGTGGCACGCTTGCCGCCGCGATTGGTGCAGGGATTGCCGGCGGGGCCGGTGGGATCATGGGCGGGCTTGCCGAACTTCCGTTCACAATCACTGTGCTGCTGCATGCGATCCGGCGTGAGGCTGAAAAGCTGGGTTACGACCCCGACGATCCCTGGATCATGTCAGAAGCGCTGCGCACCTTTGGCTCGGGCAGCCCGATTGCGGCGGATGACGGGATCAATACGGCGTTTTTCTCGGCCCGCGCCGCCCTGACCGGGCCGGCGCTGAACCAGCTGATCGCCACCATCGCACCGAAACTTGCCGCGGCCCTTGGCCAGAAGCTCATGGCCCAGGCGGTGCCGGTAATGGGGGCGGTTTCGGGGGCTGCGATCAATGCCGCTTTCCTGCGCTATTACCGCGAGATGGCGGCGATCCGCTTCGGGCTGTTGCGGCTGGCCGAGGAACACGGCGCCGGGCCGGTGCTGGAGCAATTCGCCACCGCAACCGCCCGGCCCCGCATCACCAAAGCCTGAGGCCTATCGCAAAGAGGCAAGCAGCGCGGCCGAGGGCTCACCCGTCACCGCCATACCGCTGCGGGCCTGCCAGGCCGAGATCGCCTCGCGCGATTTCGGACCGATCACACCGTCGCTGCCGCCGGTGTCAAAGCCGCGCGCGGTCAGGCGCCGTTGCAGATCCTGACGGTCGGCCTTGGTCAGGCCGGTGCGGTCCGGCCCGAAATCCGCCCTGACCGGGCCGCCGCCCTTGATCCGGTCGGCCAGATGCCCGACGCCGATCGCGTAATTCTCGGCATTGTTATAGCGCAGGATCACGTTGAAATTCTGCGTCAGCAGGAAGGCCGGTGTTCCCGCCCCGCCCGGCTGGATGATCGAGCCACCCGACAGCCCGCCGCCGCCGCTGCGCGAGACGCCAAGCGCCTCCCATTCCGCAGCCGATTTCCCCTTGCCACGCCCGAGCAGTGCCGCCGCAAACCCCGAGGGCAGCGAAACCTCCATCCCCCAGGGCAGGCCACGCTGCCAGCCGGTGCGCGCCACATAATTCGCGGTCGATGCCAGAGCGTCGGTCGGGTCGTCCGACCAGATGTCACGCCGCCCGTCGCCTGTAAAATCAACGGCATATTGCAGATACGAGGTCGGGATGAACTGGGTATGCCCCATGGCACCGGCCCAGCTGCCGACCATCCGGTCAGCAGGAACATCACCGGCCTGAAGGATTTTCAGCGCGCCATCAAGCTGGCTCTCAAAAAACGCCGCGCGCCGCCCCTCATAGGCGAGCGTCGACAATGCCGAGATCACCGGCACATTGCCGCGCCTTGTGCCGAAAAAGCTCTCAAGCCCCCAGAAGGCTGCGACGACATTGCCCTCGACCCCGTAGCGCTGCTCGATGGCGGCCAGCGTCGCGCCATAGCGGGCATACATCTCGCGCCCGAGCGAGACCCGCTCATCCGAGGCCGCGATTGACAGGTAATCCTCAAGCGAGCGTTTGAATTCGGTCTGGTTGCGGTCTCTTTCGATCACCTCGGGCAGGAACCCCGCATGGCGGAACCCCATATCGAGCGTGCCGGCAGAGATCCCCCGCGCCGCGGCCCGGTTGCGGTAATTCGCAACCCAGCTGTCCCAGCCGCGATCCGCCACCGCACGCGGCGCCGGCGTCTCACGGCTGCCAGGAACCGCGCTGCCCATACGGGAGGCGCCCCCGACACAGCCGGAAAGCAACGCAAAACCAGCGGTCGCGGTGAAAAATCTGCGGGTAATCATAACGCCTGCCTGCCTTTGTTTTAGATTTGGCGCAAGTTTACCCGATCCGCCCCGCCAGGCAAAGACCGAGCCGGGGCCCTCTCGCGGCCACCGGCAGGGGTTCGCCGGAAGTTACCCGCGCGGCTCATCCTGGCCGCTCTCCTGGCCCTTGCGAAACAGGATCTGACGCAGCATCCCATGCAAAGTCTGCACCTCGGCACGGGTCAGCGCCAGCCGCCCCCACATATTCCTCAGGTTCAGCCGCATGCCCGCAGCTTTGGTGGGCGGAAAGAAGAACCCCGCCTCCTCCAGCCGCATCTCGTAATGATCGCCCAGCCGCTCCACCTCTTCGCGGCTCGCCAGCTCTGTCCGCGCAAATCCCATAGCCGAGGCCGGAACCTCACTGCCCTGGCGCCCCCATTCATAGGCCAGAAGCAGAACCGACTGACCGAGATTCAGCGAAAAGAATTCGGGATTGACCGGCACCGTCACAATCGCATTGGCATGGATGATATCGCCATTCTCCAGCCCCGCCCGCTCCGGCCCGAAGAGGATCCCGATCTTCTTGCCCGCCGCCCCCATCTCGCGCGCCATCGCCATGGCGCGCTCAGGCGTGACAACCTCTTTCACCAGCTCGCGCGACCGCGCCGTGGTGGCAAAAACGAAATCGCAATCCGCAACCGCGCGCGCCACATCCGGGAACACCCCGGCCTGATCCAGCACCCGCCCCGCCCCGCTCGCCATCGCATTGGCCTTCGGGTTCGGCCAGCCGTCGCGCGGATCGACAATCCGCATCCGGTCCAGTCCGAAATTCAGCATCGCCCGCGCCGCCGCGCCGATATTCTCGCCCATCTGCGGCCGCACCAGCACGATCACCGGATCCACCATATCAGCCTGTGCCATCTGCGCGCCCCCATCTGAAAACCGCCCGCCAGATAGCCTCTCAGCCGGGCGCAAACAAGCAAAGCCCTTTCATCTGTCCAAAAATATCCCGGGGGAGGCTGCGCATAGCGCAGACGGGGGCAGCGCCCCCTTCCGCCCATAGCCAAAGCCCGCAAACGCTGCTAAATCCGCCCGACACAGTTACGGAGCCTTTGATTATGGCCGCAGATGACCGCCCGCAGATCAATCTGATCACCCCCCCGAGCTTCCAGACCGATCTGTTCCCGGACCAGCTGGCGCGGGTGCTTGATGCGGTGGAAATCGCCTGTCTGCGCATCTCGCTGGCCACGAAAAACATCGATGACCAGGGTCTCGCCGCCGATATCTGCCGCGATATCGCGCATCAGCGCGACGTGGCGGTGGTGATCGACAACCACCTGCTGCTGGTCGAGCGTCACGGTCTGGACGGCGTGCATCTCACCGATGGCGCGCGTTCGGTCAGAAAGGCGCGCAAAGATCTCGGCCAGGATGCGATCATCGGCGCCCATTGCGGCATCACCCGCCATGAGGGGATGAATGCCGCCGAAGCCGGTGCCGATTACGTGGCCTTTGGCCCGGTCGGTGAAACCGGTCTCGGCGATGGCAGCCAGGTCGACTGGGACCTGTTCGAATGGTGGTCAGAAGTGATCGAAGTGCCGGTGATCGCCGAAGGCGCGCTGACGCCCGCGCTGATCACCCGTTTCGCCCCCGTCACCGACCATTTCGCGATTGGCGAAGAGATCTGGCGCGCCGAAGACCCGCTCGCGGCGCTGAAAACGCTGATCGCACCGTTGGGCTGAGACCTTCTCTCCGCGCGCGACGACCTCTCCGGCCGTCGCCGCCATGATCTTCCCGACTGTTTCAGGCTTTTTCGAATTTGATGCCGCGCCGCAGGAACTGTGTCGCATGGGCCGAAACCGAGACCGGGTCGCCGGTGGTCAGAAACTTCGACACGGTGCCCGGTCCAAGCATTTCCGGCCGCCGCTCGAGGTAGTCGCTCAGGCTTTCGGCCACCAGCCTCGCCTGGCTGTAAACCCTGACCCCCTCGCCCAGAGCCTCCTGAAAGGTCTTTTCCATCAAAGGGTAATGCGTGCAGCCAAGGATCGCGGCCTCGGGCTGCGGCATCCGGCGCTTCAACGCCTCGACATGGCTGCGCACAAGTGCTTCGGCAAGGATCTCATCACCCTGTTCGATCGCATCGACCACACCGCCGCAGGGCTGCGCCTCGACATCGACCCCGATCGCGCGAAACGCCAGTTCGCGCTGGAAGGCGCGCGAGGACACCGTTGCAGGCGTCGCAAACAGCGCCACATGTTTCACCGCAACCTCGCGCGGCGGCGAATTGTCGCCCCATTGCCGTTCGGTCAGCGCCTCGATCAGCGGAACGAACACACCGAGCACCCGCTTGTCAGACGGCAGCCAGGTTTCCTGCATCCGCCGCAAAGCCGCAGCTGACGCCGTGTTACAGGCGAGGATCACAAGATCGCAGCCCTCGGCCCAGAGCCGTTCCACTGCCGCACAGGTCAGGTTGTAAATGTCATCGGCGGTGCGCACGCCATAAGGCGCATGGGCATTGTCGCCGAAATAGACAAAGGGCACTTCCGGAAGACGGCGCGAGACCGCATCCAGCACCGTCAGCCCGCCCAAACCCGAATCAAAAACGCCAACTGCCATCTGCCTGCCCTCTCACCGGGTGGAAAATCTGACGGGTTCACCGCCTTATGCTGCAATCATAGGCGCAACAGATACACCGTGAAAGGGCCTGCCGTCGGGGCATCCGTGACTTTCCTGCCAAATCCCTGTCGTCACAGCAAAAATGCGTGATCAGGTTTTCCCCCGGCGCATAGCTTGTGCTACTGTCCCGACCCGATGGAACAGGGCAGACAGATGGACTGGGATAAGCTGAGGATTTTTCACGCGGTGGCCGACAAAGGCAGCCTCACCCATGCGGGCGAGGTGCTGCATCTGTCGCAATCCGCCGTCAGCCGGCAGATCCGCGCACTTGAGGAAAGCCTCGACGTGACGCTGTTCCACCGTCATGCGCGCGGCCTTATCCTGACCGAACAGGGCGAGCTTCTGTTCGAAGCCACCCAGGCCATGGCAAAACGGCTCGATGCCGCCGCAGCCCGAATCCGCGACAGCGAGGATGAGGTCTTTGGCGAATTGCGCGTCACCACGACGATGGGGTTTGGCACGCTCTGGCTCGCCCCACGTCTCGCGCGGCTTTACGACAAATTCCCGGCGCTCAAGATTGACCTCATGCTCGAAGAACGTGTCCTCGACCTGCCGATGCGCGAGGCCGATGTGGCAATCCGCATGAAAGAACCCAGCCAGGCCGATCTGATCCGTCGCCGGCTGATGAATATCCGCATGCGCCTTTACGCGACGCCGGATTATCTCGCCCGCAACGGCACGCCGAAAACCATGGCCGATCTCAGCCAGCACCGCCTGATCTGCCAGCATCCCGGCACCCCCCAGGTGGCGGCAGGCGCGCGGCTGGTGCAGGAGATCATGGCATATGACATCCCCTCGACGCTGCATGTGAACAACTATTTCGGTGTGCAGCAGGGCGTGATCAACCATCTCGGCATCGGTGTGCTGCCCGATTACACGACCGAGGAAAACCCGCATCTGGTGCGGGTGCTGGAAGACATCGAATCGGGCGAAGTGCCGGTCTTCCTCGCCTATCCCGAAGAACTGCGGCACTCAAAACGCGTGGCCGCCTTCCGCGACTTCGTGACGGAAGAGATCTCGACCTTCCGCCGCAGTCACGGCAGCTGAGACGCCTCGCCGGGGCCCGGACCACTTTCGCCCTGCGGCCGCACCCGTTCCCTCTGCCATCTCCTGTGCAGCACAGCCCTCATTCCTGAGTGGGTGCTGACAGGCCCACGATGGCAGTTCCGAGGGGACGGGCCGGCCAGTGCCGCTCCCTGCCGGGTTTCGGATGAGACCGGAATCTGCGTTGCGGCGTTACCGCAAACAAGGCGAAGACGCAGCCATGCGGAGAGCGCATGGCTGCATTGCCCGGACTGCGACATTGCTGCACTTGCATAATTCGCAAACAGCCCATAAATCAGGCTACGAGGCACGGATCGGGGCAACCTGATCGGCCTCATACCTCCCTGTTGGACTTGGGCCGAGCTTTGCTCGGCCTTTTTTTTTTGCTTTGTGCCAACAGGCCGCTGCACGCGCAGAAACGCCGGGAATCACACCAACAGCGGCAAGGCTGCGCGTACCGGCGGCGCCTTTGTCGCATCTGCGCATTATCCTGACGCCTATTCCTGCCGCAAACCGGGCAGAGCCCTTCCCCAGGCGCGCGTCATGCAATAAGACGCGCGCAGATTTCCTGCATTGCCGCAGAAGTGCCGCAGCAGGCCCGACCAGACCAGAGCTGCAGACCCGGAGGCCCGATCATGTCAGACGCCGCACGCGACCCCGCAATCACCCCGGAGCTCATCGCCTCGCATGGGATCAAACCCGACGAATATACGCGCCTGCTGGAGATCCTCGGCCGCGCGCCCACTTTCACCGAACTGGGCATCTTTTCGGCGATGTGGAACGAGCATTGCTCCTACAAGTCGTCGAAGGTCTGGCTGCGCACCCTGCCTACGACCGGCCCGCAGGTGATCTGCGGCCCTGGCGAGAATGCGGGCGTGGTGGATATCGGCGATGGTCAGGCGGTCATCTTCAAGATGGAAAGCCACAACCACCCCTCTTACATCGAGCCGCATCAGGGCGCCGCGACCGGCGTCGGCGGTATCCTGCGCGACGTCTTCACCATGGGCGCGCGGCCCATCGCTGCGATGAATGCGCTGTCGTTCGGCCTGCCCTCGCATCACAAGACCGCACATCTGGTGAAAGGCGTGGTCGAGGGCGTGGGGTCCTATGGCAACGCTTTCGGCGTGCCGACCGTGGGCGGCGAAGTGCGCTTCCACAAATCCTATAATGGCAACTGCCTCGTGAACGCTTTCGCGGCCGGCCTCGCCGATACCGACAAGATCTTCTACTCGGCGGCGAGCGGTGTCGGCATGCCGGTGGTCTACCTTGGCGCAAAGACCGGCCGTGACGGCGTTGGCGGCGCGACCATGGCCTCCGCCGAATTCGACGACACGATCGAGGAAAAACGCCCCACCGTTCAGGTCGGCGACCCCTTCACCGAAAAGCGCCTGCTGGAAGCCTGCCTTGAGCTGATGCAGACCGGCGCCGTGATCTCGATCCAGGATATGGGGGCCGCAGGCCTCACCTGTTCTGCGGTCGAGATGGGCGACAAGGGTGGCCTCGGGATCAAACTGCAGCTTGATCAGGTGCCGCAGCGCGAAGCCAATATGACCGCCTATGAGATGATGCTCTCGGAAAGCCAGGAGCGGATGCTCATGGTTCTGAACCCCGAGCTGGAAGATGTCGCCCGCGCGATCTTTGTGAAATGGGATCTCGATTTCGCCATCGTGGGCGAGACGATCCCGGAAGACCGCTTCCTGATCCTGCACGGCAATGAGATCAAGGCAGATATCCAGCTGTCAAAGCTGTCATCGAGCGCGCCGGAATATAACCGCCCCTGGGTCGAAACGCCGAAAGCCGAACCGCTGGGCGCAGTGCCCCAGATCGGGGCAATCGACGGGCTGAAAGTGCTGCTGTCGAGCCCGAACTACGCTCATAAGGGCTGGGTGTTTGAGCAGTATGACAGCCAGGTCGGCGCCGATACCGTCGTCACCCCGGGCCTGCCCGCAGGCGTCGTGCGCGTGCATGGCACGACCAAGGCGCTGGCTTTCACCTCGGATGTGACGCCGCGCTATGTCAGGGCGAACCCGTTCGAAGGTGGCAAACAGGCGGTGGCCGAGGCCTATCGCAACCTGACCGCCATGGGCGCATTGCCGCTGGCGACCACCGACAATATGAACTTCGGCAACCCCGAAAAGCCTGAAATCATGGGGCAATTCGTCGGTGCCATCAAAGGCATCGGCGAGGCGGTTTCGGCGCTCGACATGCCGATCGTTTCGGGCAACGTGTCGCTTTACAACGAGACCGATGGCTCGGGCATCCTGCCGACGCCGACGATCGGCGCGGTGGGGATCCTCGCCTCGCTTGATGATCTGATCAACGGCAAGCCGCAAGCCGGTGACGTGGCGCTGCTGATTGGCGAAAGCTTTGGCCATCTCGGCCAGTCCGCCCTGATCGCAGAAGCCTTTGGAGATGAGCGCGGCGATGCGCCGCCGGTCGACCTGGCCGCAGAAAAGAAAAACGGCGATTTCGTCCGCGCCCATCGCAAATCGATCACCGCAGCCTCTGATCTCAGCGATGGCGGCCTGGCGCTGGCGGCTTTTGAAATGGCAGAAGCGGCCGGCACCGGCATCACCCTGATCCCGGGCGACATCTCGGCGCTCTTTGGCGAGGATCAGGCGCGCTATCTGCTCGCAGTCCGCGAAAGTGCTGCGGCTGAGATTGAGGCCGCAGCCATCACCGCGGGCGTTGCAGTCACCCGGATCGGCGCTTTCGGCGGCGACAAGGTGACGTTCGGCCAGGACAGCGCCTCCCTCGCCGGGCTTTCGGAACTGTATCGCAGTGCCTTTGCCACTGCTGTGGGTCTGTGATCCGGCGCGCAACAGCGGATGATCTTGCCCGGGTGGACCTCCTGATCAAGGCCCACCCTTCTGCCCTGATGGATAAGGGCATCGAACAGCTGCAAGAGATGCTGGAGGCCGAAGATTGCGAGATCCTGATCCGTGAGGACCAGGGTTTCGCGGGCTTTGCGACATTGCATATGCTTTATGACCAGGTCTGGTATCTCGACAATTTCGCGGTCGATGGTCCGGGCCAGGGGCAAAAACTGATCCGGGACATGCTGGCGGTGGTGTTCGACGAGCTGGGCGCGCATCGTCTGATGTGTGACGTGGTGTTCGACAATGCTGCCGGCATGACAGCGATGCGGCGTGCGGGCTTCACCTTCGAGGGCAATATGCGGCAATGCTGGAAGCGGGGCGGCATCTGGGTCGATTGTCATGCGTTCTCGATGTTGGCGCCGGAATGGCAGAGGATAAGGGGCTGAGATGGATCTGCATCCAATCGATCTGAGACTGGCCACCGCCAACGATTTCGCCTTTATCCGCGCCCTCGCGCAGCGCCCCGAAAACCGCGCTTTCATCACCGACGAGGACGAGGCCGCTTTGGCGGCCTATGTCACCGCACCCGATTCCCGTCTGCTGATCGCCGAAGAGAATGGCACCGCGATCGGCTATGCCCTCTTTTGCGAGATCGGCGATCCTTCAGGAAGGACAGAACTGCGCCGCCTCGCGCTGGCCGTGACCGGCGGCGGGCGCGGTCGCGCCTTTGTCGGTCAGCTGATCCGCTATGGGTTCGACAGGCTGCAGGCGCGCCGCCTCTGGCTTGATGCCTCGGGCGAGAACCCGCGCGCGATGGCGCTTTATGAAAAGCTCGGCTTCCGGCGCGAGGGCGTGCAGCGCGAACACTGGTATCGCCCGGATGTCGGGCGCAATGTCGATCTGCATCTTTTCGGCCTGCTGCGCAGTGACTGGCAAGAGGCGCGCTGAGCCATCTCCCTTGCAGCCCCTGCAACCAGAGCTTACATCTTTCAGCGAATGAGCAAGGAGCAGCCCGATGCCAATGGAAGGCAAGGATATTGAGGCCCTGATCCGGGAGACCTTCCCCGAGGCAAAGATCACCATCACCGATCTCGCGGGAGACGGAAATCACTGGGCGGCAGAAGTGATCGACGAGAGCTTCCGCGATATGAACCGCGTGCAGCAGCAGCGCGCCGTCTATGCCAGCCTGAAGGGCAAGATGGACGGGGCGCATGGAGAATTGCATGCCCTGGCACTGACCACCAAGGCACCGGAATGAGCATATATGCCGGAGCGTCTCTGCAGGGTCCGGCGGCACTTTCCGCGCTGCTTCCCCTTGCCGGGTGCTGCGGCAGTTGCAGGGCTTTCTGAAACATGGCGGCAGCTACGCCGCATAAACGCCGGGCCGAGCACTGGCGAGCCGAGAGGAAACTGAAATGAGCGCGCAGGATCAGATCCGCGAAACCGTCGAGAAAAACGCTGTGGTGCTGTTCATGAAGGGCACCAAGACCATGCCGCAATGTGGCTTTTCCAGCCGCGTCGCGGGGGTGCTGAATTACATGGGCGTCGACTTTGCCGATGTGAATGTGCTGGCCGATGCGGAAATCCGTCAGGGGATCAAGGATTTCTCCGACTGGCCGACCATCCCGCAGCTTTACGTCAAAGGCGAATTCGTCGGCGGCTGCGATATCGTGACCGAGATGACGCTTTCGGGCGAGCTGGATGCGCTGTTCGAGAAGAACGGCGTCAGCTTTAACAAGGAAGCCGCTGACAAGATCCGCGAAGCCAACGGCTGAGGGCGCGCGCGTCCCACCCGCGCCGGTTCCTTTCAAAGGAACCGTGCCGAAATCTTTGAAGATTTCGGCTTCTGGCAACCGCCCGGAGCAGCAGCCCGGGCGATTTGCTTTATTGCTGCTGGCAGCCGTCGAGGATGGTCTTTTCCTCACCACCTTCCGACCACATCAGGAAGGCGGTTTCGCCCTTTGTCCACCAGATGTAATGCGCCCCATCCGAGGGCCAGCCATAGCGGGCACCGGAGGCAGAGGTTTCGATCTCCAGCGTGATCTGTGTCCCTTCGACATTCAGCACAGCCAGCGACAGATCCGGCGCATTCACATAGGTGACCGGCACTTCCACGCCGCGCTCACACAGGTAGCGGGTGGTCTGGAACGTGCTGTCCTGCGCCTCGGCCTGGGCCATAGTGGCGATCAGGGTCGTGGCAAAAAGAGCCGCAGCTGCGACAGATCCGTTTCTCATTCTTCCGTCCTCCGGGGGGGGGCATCTGCAGGGTCTGACTGGTCACCGGGCGCCGGCTCTTCCGGATCGGTATCCGGCCGGGCAAAGACGTTCGGCAGGTCGCCTTCCGGGTCATAGTCCGGCACAGGCGACAGGTTGGGACCGCGCCCCACGGCATTGACCAGATCGCCTTCGGGCTTCGCATCCTCTGCCTGCAGGATCGCGCCCGATTTGGCCGGTGCCTTTTTCAGCGTGCCCTGCCCTGAATCGGCCACGGCGCTGCGCTGCGTCTCTGTGGCTTTCTCACCGACCCGCTCGGCCAGGGCTTCGGCCCGGGCGGCAAGTTCGGCGAAGGTCAGCGGCACCTGTGGCGGGATCACCGGCACCTCGATACGCTTGGCCTCCGGCTCCGGCCGGTCCTCCAGCATCGAAAGCTTCGCCCGCAGCTCGCGCATTTCCTCTTCCTGCGCCGCCGTCCGGTCAGCGAGCATCAGCCCCGCCATCAGCAACATCTTCGTTTCCGGCAGCCGCCCCATCGACGCCACCAGGGGCTGTGCCTCGACATCCAGCTGCGCCGCAGCCGAGCGCAGGAAATGTTCCTCTCCCGGCTGGCAGGACACCATAAAACCGCGCCCGCCGATCATCACCTCGATATCAGGCATGTTCCGCCTCCCCGATCTGCATGCTCAATGCGGTGGCGATCCCGTCTAGTTCGGCCATCTCGGCCAGCCGGCTCGCCCGCAGCGCATCAAGCTCCGTCAGCATCGCCCGGTTCACCGCTGCCGCATCCACCAGCCCCGCTGCCGAGGCCTCGGTGATCCGGCGCAGTTCCTCGCGCAGCGTCGCCGCGCTGCGCGTCATCCGCGCCAGCTCCAGCCCCTGGGCATCAAGCTGTTCGGTAAGCGCGGCCAGTTGCTCTTCATAAGCGGCCCTGAGCGCGGCCTCGCGTTCACGCGCCTCGGCGAGGCGTTCGCGCATTCTGACAAGGGTGGGCTCCTCGCGCCCGCCCAGGGCCTCGAACTCGGCCCGTGCCTCGGCTCTGGCGGCGCGAATCTCATCCGCGGCCTGACGCCCCGCGCGTTCCGCAGCCTCGACCGCCCCGGCGGCCCGCGCCGTCTGGGCATCACGCGCCATTTCGGCCCGGAGCCGTGCCGCTTCGGCCTCTCTGGCCCGTTCTTCGGCCAGCGCCAGCTGCTCCGCCCCGTTTGCCCGCGCGGCGTCGATGGCGGAAAACCCGACCTCTATCCGCCGCAAGGCCGATGAAATACGACGCTCGAACTCGACAATTTCCTGCATACCCGCCCTCACCGGCTTTTGGTCTTGCTGCAAGGATAGCCTGCACGAATCGCAGGCGAAACCCCTTCACCTCAGTTTAACGCGTTTTGGGCGCCGCATCGCCGCGCTTATTTCCCCTTTCCGGCCAGCGGCTTGCCATCAGAGCTGCCTCGCCGCTTGATCTTGGGCCTGGGCGGGACTATGCCGCTTCCTGTTTCCGCTATCATCGCAGAGGATCACCCAAGTGGACATCGCAGCCCTTCGCGCCCGTCACCCCGATCACTGGATGCGCGCCGCCGCCATCCGCACGCTGACGCTCGACGCGGTGGCAGCCGCCAATTCAGGCCATTCCGGCATGCCGATCGGCATGGCCGATGTCGCAACGGTGCTCTTCTCAAAGCATCTGAAATTCGATCCGACCGCGCCCCGCTGGGCCGACCGCGACCGTTTTATCCTGTCGGCCGGACACGGCTCGATGCTGATCTATTCGCTGCTCTACCTCACCGGCTATGCCGATGTGACGCTGGATCAGATCAAGAACTTCCGCCAATGGGGCGCCATCACCGCCGGTCACCCGGAATATGGCCATGTCTCGGGCGTCGAAACCACCACCGGCCCGCTGGGTCAGGGCATCGCGAATTCCGTCGGCTTCGCCATGGCCGAGGAACACCTGCGTGCCAAATACGGCGCGAAAATCCAGGACCATTACACCTATGTCATCGCCGGTGACGGCTGCCTGATGGAAGGTGTCAGCCAGGAGGCCATCGGCATTGCCGGTCGCCAGAAACTGTCGCGCCTGATCGTGCTCTGGGACAATAACGACATCACCATCGACGGCAAAGTGTCGCTCTCGGACGTGACCGACCAGCGCGCGCGCTTTGCCGCTTCGGGCTGGGATGTGTTCCATTGCGACGGCCATGACCCGGAAGATATCGACCGCGCGATTACCGCAGCCAAGGCCAGCCCGCGCCCGGCGCTGATCGACTGCAAGACCCATATCGCGCTTGGTCATGCCGCGCAGGACACGTCGAAAGGCCATGGTGCGCTGACCGACAAGGCGCAGCTCGAAGCCGCAAAAGCCGCTTACGGCTGGACCGCTGCTCCCTTCACCATCCCGGCAGAGATCAAGACCTGGTGGGAATCGCTGGGCAAGCCGGGTGCGAGCGCCCGCGCAGAATGGGAAACCCGTCTCGCGGCCCTTCCCACCGGCAAAAAAGCCGAATTCGAGCGCAGCTTCGCGCTGGATGTCCCGGCGAAACTCGCAGGCGCCATCCGTGCGCTTAAGAAACAGGCCGCAGAGACCCAGCCGAAACTCGCGACCCGTTCGGCGTCGGAGCAGGTTCTGAACGTCATCAACCCGATCCTGACCGAGACCTTCGGCGGCTCTGCTGACCTGACCGGCTCGAACAACACCAAAACCGCCGATCTGGGCGCCTTTGACGTGGACAGCCGCAAGGGCCGTTACATGTATTGGGGCATCCGCGAGCACGGCATGTCCTCGGCGATGAACGGCATGGCGCTGCATGGCGGCGTCCGGCCCTATTCGGGCACTTTCATGGCCTTCACCGACTATGCCCGCCCCGCGATGCGCCTCTCGGCGCTGATGGGTCTGCCGGTCGTTTATGTCATGACCCATGACTCGATCGGCCTTGGCGAAGATGGCCCGACCCACCAGCCGGTCGAGCATCTGGCGATCTCGCGCTCGACCCCGAACACGCTGGTATTCCGCCCGGCCGATCTGACCGAAGTGGCCGAAGCCTGGGAAATCGCTTTCACCCAGAAAACCACGCCTTCGGTCATGGCGCTGTCGCGGCAGAACCTGATCGCCGTGCGCAAGACCCATACCAACCAGAACATGACCGCCAAAGGCGGCTATATTCTGGCCGAAGCCGAGGGCAAGCGTCAGGCGATCCTGATCGCCACCGGCTCCGAGGTCGAGATTGCGATGAAGGCCCGTGACCTGCTGCAGGCCGAAGGCATCGGCACCCGCGTGGTCTCGCTGCCCTCGATGGAGCTTTTCGCGCAGCAGGACGAAGCCTGGCGCAAAAAGGTGCTGCCGGCAGGTCCGGTGCGCGTCGGCATCGAGGCCGGTGTGCGTCAGGGCTGGGATCGCTGGCTGCTGGGCGAGCGCGGCAAGGAAGCCAAGGCCGATTTCGTCGGCATGTCCTCCTTCGGCGCCTCGGCCCCCTACGACCGTCTTTACAAAGAATTCGGCATCACCGCCGAAGCCACTGTGGCAAAGGTCAAAGCGCTGCTCTGAGCGGCGCGGACAGAATGACAAAAGGGCGGCCTTGCGGGCCGCCCTTTTTCTTTGGACCTCCGGTTTCCTCCCCGCCTCCTGCCACCCGATCACGCAAAGAAAAAGGCGGAGGAAATCCCCCGCCCGTTTTGATCGGCCAGTCGGGCCGGGAACCGCACAGAGAGCCGGTCAGGCCTCTGACGCAGCCGCCTTCTTCACAGCTGGCTTTTTCGCAGCGGTTTTCTTAACCGCAGGTGCCGCCACTCCCTCAGCCGCAGCTTTCTTTGCCGGAGCCTTTTTCGCGGGCGCTTTCTTTGCCGCAGGTTTGGCCGTTGCCGCCCTGGCGGGGGCCTTTTTCGCCTTCTTCGCCGGAGATTTCGCGGCCTTCTCAGCCACCAGAGCAAGCGCCTCTTCCAGCGTCACCGCCTCGGGCGCGATGTCTTTGGGCAGTGTCGCATTGACCTTTTCCCATTTGATATAAGGCCCGTAGCGCCCGGGCATCACCTGGATCTCGCCGCCATCAGGATGCTCGCCCAGCGATTTCAGCGGCTGCGCTGCTGCGCCGCGCGCGCCCGGCCCGCGCAGTTTTTTCTGCGCCAGCAGTTCCACCGCGCGGTTCATGCCAAGGCTGAACACCTCTTCGGCATCGGCGAGATTGGCATAGGTCTTGCCATGTTTCACATAGGGGCCGAACCGGCCGAGATTGGTTTCCACCGCCTCGCCATCTTCCGGATGCGCCCCGATCTGGCGCGGCAGCGACAGAAGCTGCAACGCGCGTTCCAGCGTCAGTGTGTCCGGGGTCCAGCCCTTGGGCAGGCTGGAGCGGTCAGGCTTCGGCTGCGCCTCGGTCGCTTCACCGCGCTGGACATAGGGGCCGAAGCGCCCTGCCCGCAGGGAGATCTCGTTGCCCTGATCATCCTGACCGAGGATCCGCCCATCCGAGGCCGCCGATTCCGCATCGCCGGCGATGGGCCGCGTGTAACGGCATTCCGGATAATTGCCGCAGCCGATAAAGGCCCCGCCCGAACGCGCGGTTTTCAGATGCAGACGGCCAGTGCCGCAGGTCGGGCAGATACGCGGATCAGATCCGTCTGCGCGGGGCGGGTAAAGATGCGGCGCAAGGAATTCATCAAGCTTATCCAGAACCTCGCCGATCCGGAGATCTGCCGTTTCCGCCACCGCGGCCGAGAAATCACGCCAGAACCGTGCCAGCACATCCTTGTAATCCCGCTCGCCCGCCGAGACGTCATCCAGCTCGCCTTCCAGCGCGGCGGTGAAATCATATTCGACATAGCGGTGGAAGAAATTCGACAGGAAGGCCGTCACCAGCCGCCCCTTATCTTCGGGGATCAGCCGGTTCTTGTCCTTGCGGACATATTCGCGGTCAACAATCGTCGTCAGGATCGAGGCATAGGTCGAGGGGCGCCCGATCCCGAGTTCCTCCATCCGCTTGACCAGTGTCGCCTCGGTATAGCGGGCGGGCGGCTGGGTGAAGCTTTGCGAGGCCAGAACCGCGCCGCCCTCGCCCAGAACCGCCGAAGCGATGCGCTCTTCCTTATCGCCCGCAGCCCGCGCGGCTGCTTTGGAAAACGCCTCTTTCAGCGCCCCGGGGGCCGGTTTTACCGCCTCGCCCTGCATGATCTGCGGCAGGCGGCCCTCGTCATCTTCTTCCTCGTCACGGCCCTGGTCATAGACCTTGAGGAAGCCGTCGAACAACACGACCTGACCATTGGCGCGCAGACCGACCTGACCATCGGGCGAGGTGATTTCGACCACGGTCCGCTCCATCCGGGCGGCTTCCATCTGGCTCGCGATGGTGCGTTTCCAGATCAGGTCATAGAGGCGGCGCTGGTCCTCCTCGACGCGCAGCTTTGACGGATCCACCGACATATCGGTCGGGCGGATACATTCATGCGCCTCCTGGGCATTTTTCGCCTTGTTCTTATACATGCGCGGGCTTTTCGGTACATAAGCGTCACCGAACCGCCGGCCGATCTCGGAGCGCGTCGCCATCACCGCCTCGGGCGCCATATCGATGCCGTCGGTCCGCATATAGGTGATATAGCCTGCCTCGTAGAGGCGCTGCGCCGCGTTCATACATTGCTTCGCCCCCATGCCGAATTTGCGGCTGGCCTCTTGCTGCAGGGTCGAGGTCATGAAGGGCGGCCAGGGATTGCGGCTCGCGGGTTTGCTCTCGACGCCCGCCACGGTGAACTGGCGCGAGGTGACCGCATGTACCGCCATCTCGGCGGCGGCCAGCGTGGGAATGTCGAATTTCTGCAGCTTTGCGCCAGCCAGCGTGACCAGCGACGCCTCGAATTCCTGGCCGCGCGGCGTGGTCAGGATCGCCCTGACTGTCCAGTATTCGCGCGCCTTGAAAGCTTCGATCTCCATCTCGCGCTCGACGATGAGGCGCAGACAGACCGATTGCACGCGGCCCGCCGATTTCGCGCCGGGAAGCTTGCGCCACAACACCGGCGACAGGGTGAAGCCGACCAGATAATCCAGCGCGCGCCGCGCCAGATAGGCATGGACCAGCGGCTCATCGACCTCGCGCGGTTCCTTCATCGCCTTGGTCACCGCATCTTTGGTGATGGCGTTAAAGGTCACCCGGCTGACCGTCTTGCCCTTTTTCAGCGAAGAGGCGAGCGCCTCTTTCAGATGCCAGGAAATCGCCTCACCCTCACGATCAGGGTCGGTGGCCAGAATCAGCGCGTCATCGGTTTTCAGCGCCTCGGCAATAGCACGGACATGCTTCTTGCTCTCGGGCGCCACCTCCCATTTCATCGCGAAATCGTGTTCGGTATCGACCGACCCATCCTTGGGCGGCAGGTCGCGAACATGGCCATAAGAGGCGAGAACGATATAGTCCGGCCCAAGATATTTGTTGATAGTCTTGGCCTTGGCAGGAGATTCTACAACGACGACAGGCATGAATCCCTTTCCGGAACGTATTCTACACAGGCAATATGGGCGGTCCCAGATGTGGTGTAACAGGGGCAATTGTCAACTGTGACGCTGACAATCGCCTGGCGGGTCCCGGACTGTTGCATCACCTCAGCGTCGCGACAAAAGCCCGCCGGGCTGCCGCTGGATCCGCCCCTCCAGTTCGAGTGTCAGCAATTCCGGCACCAGCGCCGCGCTGGACAGCGAAAGATCACGCATCAGCTGGTCTTCGGCCAGAGGGCTGGGGCCAAGCCGGTCGAGGATCATGCCATGCAGCCGGACGGTCTCGCTGAGAACGCTGGGACGAGCCGGTTTTTCGGGCCCGGGCGCCCCGATCTTCGGATCACGTTCGGGCAGCTTTGTCGCAGCCGTCCCCGTCAGAGGCCTTGCCGCCTGTCGGGTCAGGTCCGGCATATCGCTGCCGGTTCCAAGCGCCTCGAACACATCCCCCGCATCCCGCAACAAAGCCGCACCATCCCGGATCAGATGATTGCAGCCACCCGAGCGCGCATCAAACGGGTGGCCAGGCACCGCCAGAACCTCGCGCCCGAGATCCAGCGCGATCCGGGCCGTGATCAGTGAGCCGGACCGCGCCGCCGCCTCGACCACCAGCACCGCCCGGGCCATCCCTGCCACGATGCGGTTTCTGAGCGGGAAATGCCGTGCATGCGGCTGAAGCCCCGGCGGCTGTTCCGAGATCCGCAGCCCCTGGCGGGCGATATCCGCCGCGAGACCGGCATTCTCCTGCGGGTAGATCACCTCGACACCACCGGCCTGCACAGCGATGGTGCCGGTCGCAAGCGTTGCGAGATGCACCTCGGCATCAATGCCGCGCGCAAGGCCCGATACGGTGCAGAACCCTGCCTCGCCAAGATCCCTGGCCAGCCTGCGCGCCATGCGGACACCAAGAGAAGACGCATTGCGCGCGCCGATGATCGCGACAAGTGGCCGCCGCAACAGGGTGGCATTGCCCTGCATCCACAGGACGGGCGGCGCGTCATCGGTCGCGGCCAGCAAATCTGGGTAATCCGGATCACCATGGAAAAGCGGTCGCGCCCCGAGACTGCGCCCGGCCGCGAGTTCCGCCCTGGCAACGCCTTCGGGACAGCATTCATAGTCCTGGACCCCGGCCGCACGGGCAATCGCCGGCAAAGCGGCCAGTGCTGC
This sequence comes from Pseudomonas sp. GX19020, assembly GCF_023371075.1. Taxonomy (NCBI): domain Bacteria; kingdom Pseudomonadati; phylum Pseudomonadota; class Gammaproteobacteria; order Pseudomonadales; family Pseudomonadaceae; genus Pseudomonas; species Pseudomonas sp. GX19020. The sequence goes on along the minus strand of NZ_JAMCCR010000001.1, from coordinate 69,741 downwards.
GGCAGCGGAGCCGTGTTCCAGGATCAGCCGGTGAAAGGTGACCGCGCCGACCCTGCGGGAACGAATGAGACGAAGAACCGTAAGACGTTCCTCCTCCGTACGGGGTGGGGTGGGGTGTGTGGGGTTCGAAAGCTGACCGTCCGCCATGTCACCTCGCCTCATTCGCAGATCCGAGATTGGCGGCACCTGGTTAATGAAAGCTGAAGATTTACGCCCGACGGCGCGAATTTCCGGCGTTTTCGCAGAGAACCCGTAAAATTCGCTGCAATCATGGGCGCCCTCCCTGATCTGGTCATACTGGCGCGAAGGAATGCGCCGATCTGGCCTCATGGCTTTCATTGATCCGCGCCCGGCGATCTGGTCGAATACGCGCAAGAAAGCGACGGTCGTACAGCCGCCGCTGCCATTGCCGCGCGCGCGCCGCCCGGTGCCCAGAGGAGCCTGCCATGAAAAACGCCGAAGTCGCCAAACGCCGCGAAGATGCCATTTCCAGAGGCGTCGGCATGTCGACGCAGATCTATGCCGACCGCGCCGAAAACGCCGAAGTCTGGGATATCGAGGGCAACCGCTATATCGACTTTGCCGCAGGGATTGCGGTCGTCAATACCGGGCACCGCCACCCGAAAGTGATCGCGGCGGTCAAGGATCAGCTCGACCGGTTCACCCATACCTGCCACCAGGTTCTGCCCTATGAAAACTATATCCGTCTGGCCGAGCGCCTGAACGAGGCAGTCCCGGGTGATTTCAAGAAGAAGACGATCTTCGTCACCACCGGCGCCGAAGCCGTTGAAAACGCAATCAAGATTGCGCGCCGCGCCACCGGCCGCAATGCGGTGATCGCCCTTGGCGGCGCCTTCCATGGTCGGACCTTCATGGGCATGACCCTGACCGGCAAGGTCGAGCCCTATAAAAAGGGCTTCGGCGCGATGATGCCCGATGTCTTCCACGTTCCCTGCCCGCAGGAGATCCATGGCATCACCACCAAAGACACGCTTGACGGCATCACCAAGCTCTTCAAAAACGATGTCGACCCCGAGCGCGTCGCCGCAATCATATTCGAGCCTGTCCAGGGCGAAGGCGGCTTCTATCCGCTGCCGACCGATCTGATCAAAGCCCTGCGTGCCCTTTGCGACCAGCATGGCATCGTGCTGATCGCCGATGAGGTTCAGACCGGCATCGGTCGCACCGGCGCGCTGTTCGCGATGGAAGCACATGGCGTGGCGGCAGACCTGACCACCATGGCCAAGGGTCTTGGCGGCGGCTTCCCGATCTCGGCTGTGACCGGGCGCGCTGACCTGATGGATGCAAGCCAGCCCGGCGGCCTTGGCGGCACCTATGCCGGCAACCCGCTTTCGGTGGCGGCGGCAAATGCGGTTCTTGATGTGGTTGAGGAAGAGGGCCTGAATGCCCGCGCCACCGAGCTCGGCTCGCGTCTGAAGCAGAAGCTGGAAGAGATCCGCGCCACCACGCCCGAGATCATCGACATCCGCGGCCCCGGCTTCATGATCGCGGCCGAATTCGGCAAACCCGGCACCACCGAACCCGATGGCGATATCGTGAAACGCATCATCGCCGAGGCGCTGAAGCGCGGGCTGATTCTGCTCAGCTGTGGCGTCTACGGCAATGTGGTGCGCTTCCTTGCGCCGCTGACGATCGCCGAGGCGCATTTCACCGAAGCGCTCGGGATTCTTGAAGCCTCGGTAGCGGCAGCCCGCCAGGGTTGAACGCTGTCAGAAAGTGGTAATTGACTGAGGCTTCGCAGTCAGGGAACCTTTTGGCATCGGGCCGCGTTTACCGCGCGGCCCAAAACCAAAGCTCTCCAAAGCTCTGCGGAGCGAACCATATGAGGTTGTCATGAAAGCGATCGTCCTTGCTCTCTCGCTCTCCGGCCTGGCGCTTTCCGCCTGTGTCGAGACCACGCCTACCCAGAACACCGTGCTTGGCGGCGTCGCCGGCGCAGCCGCAGGCGCCGCTCTGTCTTCGGGCGACGATATGGGCAAAGGCGCGCTGATCGGTGCGGCTCTTGGCGCAGCTGCAGGCACCTATCTCGGCCAGACCTCGACCAAAGGTCAGTGCTATTACCGCAACTCGGCCGGCCAGCGCTACGTCGCAGCCTGCTGACCCTGAGGCGCATCTGCCGGTTTCGACAACGCATGCGCTCGTCGGATGCCGTTCGGTTTGCCGGCCGCCCTGTTCCAACCCAGCCCCGGAGCGATCTGTCGCCGGGGCTGCGCGGGTTCATCGGGACGCAGCATCCCGGCAGGCCCGGACCTGAACCTGTCAGCGCGGGGAGTTGCCATCATCGGCCGCAACGGTTCGGGCAAGACCGGCTTCTTGCCAGTCTGATCGCGGCACAAAGCGGTTCGGTCAGCGTCGGCGGCATAGCTAGGTATAAGCCCCCCGCACCGCACTTTCGGTGACCTGCATCCTGTTCCTGACCCCGGACCATCGGATCCAATTCCCAATCGTCACCGAAGCGCTGGCCTTCGCGCGTTCCCGGCAAGGGATCAGACGCCGCGAGGCCTGCATGTGGATGGTGGCCTGACCTCGCCGCTTGACGCGCCCTGGCACAGGCTCCCGACGGATGCCAAACCCGCGGCTTTGCTGGTGTTCAGATGGTGGAACGGACGGCCCGGCCATGACCTGCTGATCGCCCTACCTACGCTGACCCGCGTGGCGGCGGCCAATCTGGTGACGATGACCACGCGGCTTTCCGAAATGCTTGCGGCGTTCGGGCACGTCGCGCACCGTTTGCACCGCCCCTGCCGCCGAGGCGGCTCATGATCGCCCTCACGCTCGCCATTCGTGTTGTGCCCGTGAAGGTGGAAACTGCGCCCTGGCCGGGCAAGACCTCGCGGGCCTGATCCCGCGCCGCCTGGCTCCCCTTCACAGCGACGTTGCGGGGGCTGATGCAGCACGTTACCTGACTGGTCTTCCCTGCCCGCCCCCGGTGATCGGGGGCATCGGGACATTTTACCCGGGCGCCAATCAGGTCATGGCCTGGATGCCGGATTTCTCGCAGACGCAGGCGATCTTGTATTGCGGCGCCTTCTCGCCGTGTGACGGCGTCAAAGCGGTGCTCGCGCGCCTGATCTGGCCTCCCTGGCCAAAGCGCGCGCCACGTCCTTGCCATCACGCGCCTGACCAGAGGCGGACGATTTCTTCAAAGAAATCGGCGCGTTTCCTTTGAAAGGAAACGCTTCGCCCGGGCGATCCGGCTTCAGCCGATCAGCGTCGCAATGCGACGCAGCGCAAAAGCATAGCCTTCGGTGCCGCAGCCCGCGATAACCCCATCGGCGCGCGCCGAGACGAAGGAATGATGGCGGAACGCCTCGCGTTTGTGGATGTTCGAGATATGCACCTCGATCACCACCCCCTCGAATGCGTTCAGCGCATCGAGGATGGCCACCGAAGTATGCGAATAGGCGCCGGGATTGATGATGATCGCAACGGAGCTGTCCCGCGCCTCATGGATATGATCCACCAGCGCGCCCTCATGGTTCGACTGATGCGCCACCAGCCCGAACCCGAACGCCTCCGCCAGCCGGGCCACCATTGCCTCGATATCGGCGAGCGTCTCATGCCCGTAGATCTCCGGCTGGCGCTTGCCCAGCAGGTTCAGGTTCGGCCCGTTCAGAAGCATGACCTGTTTTACCATCTCATTTCCCCGTCATCGGCCCTTCAGGCCCCGCTCACCGCCCGAAGATAGCCGAGCCCGGGCAGCCGGTGCACCCCCCTCGCGACAATAAAAAATGCGGCCCCGTCCTTCTCGCCGCAGCGAGGGAACGGAACCGCCAGGGAGATGGCTTCAGGCTGCAAGCGGTCTTTATCCGGATGCAGCACTGCCTTCGCTCGCCCTCAGGCGACGTTTTCCAGAACCAGCTGCGGCTGGATTCCAAGCGCGCGCACCACTTCGCGCGTCAGCTCCGGGCGGTTCAGCGTGTAGAAATGCAGATCCTCAACCCCGCCCTCGATCAGCCGGTCGCAAAGCTGGGTGCATTGCGCCAGCGCATAAAGCTCTTCACGCCCGTCACGTTTGGCGCGGGTGAAGGCCTCGTCAAGCTTCGCCGGTACATCCGTCCCGCAGCGTTTCGCGAATTTCTTCGCCCCGTTCCAGGAAATGATCGGCAGGATCCCCGGAATGACCGGCGCCGTGATCCCCGCCTTCACGCAGGCATCGCGGAAGCGGAAGAACGTATCCGCCTCAAAGAAGAACTGGGTCATGGCCGAAGTCGCACCGGCATCGATCTTGCGCCTGAGGAAATCGACATCTGCTTGCGTCGAGGCGCTGTCGGGATGCGGTTCCGGATAGGCACCGACCCGCACTTTGAACTTGCCGGTCTTTGCAATCGCCTCGACCAGCTCGACCGAAGACGCAAAACCCTCGGGATGCTTTTCCCAGGCGGCCGCACCTTTGGGTGCATCGCCACGCAGCGCCACGATCTCGCGCACCCCGGCCTCGTAATAGCTCTCGACGATCTCCATCGTCTCGGCTTTCGACGCATCGACACATGTCAGATGTGCGGCAACATTCAGCCCGTAATTGCGATGGATGATCCCGACCGCCTCATGGGTCAGCTTGCGCGTCGTGCCGCCCGCGCCATAGGTAACCGAAACGAATTCCGGCTGCATCGGTGCCAGCGCCTGCACCGTATCCCAAAGCCGGAACGAGGCATCGAGCCCCTGCGGCGGGAAGAACTCGAACGAGATGCGCGGCGTTTTCGTCATGATCGGGTCTCCGTGAACAAGCCCCTTGTCGCAGATTCCCCAATGTGAGACAAATTCATAATCCTCAGCATCTTTATGAATACGGCACATGTATATCGAGATCCGCCACCTTCGCACCATCCGCGCCATCCATACCGCAGGCGGCCTCGCCCGCGCCGCCGAGATGATGAACATGACCCAATCGGCGCTGTCGCATCAGGTCGCGGGGCTTGAGGATCAGGCGGGGATGGAGCTCTTTGTCCGGCGTTCGAAACCGATGCGGCTTTCGGCGGCAGGGTTTCGGATGCTGAAACTCGCAGATCGTATCCTGCCCGAGATCGACGCGCTGGAAGAGGAATTCATTGCCCTGAGATCGGGGAAGTCAGGGCGGCTGCATATCACGCTGGAATGCCATGCCTGCTATGACTGGCTGTTTCCGGTGCTGGAAATGTTCCGCCGCGCCTGGCCCGAGGTGGATGTCGATATCCGCGCGGGCCTCGCTTTTGATGCCATGCCGGCGCTCAATCGTGAAGAGGTCGATCTGGTGATCACCTCGGACCCGGCCGCGCAAAACGGTATCACCTTCAATCCGCTCTTCGACTATCATCCGACCTTCGTGGCCTCGTCGCAAAACCCGCTCGCGGCGAAAGAGTTCATCCAGGCCGAGGATTTCCGTGATCAGGTGGTGATCACCTATCCGGTCAGCCGCGACCGGCTCGATCTCTTCACCGAAGTCCTGACTCCGGCCAAGGTGGAACCCCGTGGCCATCGCACGGCCGAGCTGACGGCGGTGATCCTGATGCTTGTCGGATCGAACCGGGGTGTGGCGGTGCTGCCCGACTGGGTGATGCGCGAAGTGCGCAGGTCCAGCGACTATGTCACCCGTCCGCTGGGGCCGGAACCGGTTCTGAAACGCATGTATGCCGCCACGCGCGAAGAGGACAGCACCCGCCCCTATATGGCGCATTTCCTGCGACTTGCCCGGATCGAGGCGGTGCGGCTGCAGCGTGGCTGAACTGCAACTTTGCTGTTCTAAGCGGCTTTTCGCTGTAAAAGGCGGGATTTCATAACCTGGCATTGACCGAATCGTCGTTGACTATTTTCCGGCCCCGCCAAAAGCTGAGCCATGACCACCTGTTTTCCGATTTGACGATGACGGAGAGTATTATGCGCGCAGATTTCTTGCCCGCTCTGGCGCTTTTCCTGGCCCTGGCCGCGGCTCCGCTGCAGGCAGAAACCCAACCCGGCGCGGCGACCGACAGCTCCGCCAGCAGCCCCGCTACCGCCCCCGGCGCGAAATTCATAAAACCCGAAATCATCACCGCGGGTCCGGGCACCGAAGATCCGGTGAAGCAGGCGGGCACCCTCGCAGAGGAAATTCTTTCTGCCGCGACGCTGGACACGGGTGAAGACACAGCCCAGATCCTGGATCCGCCCGCAAGCGCCAAGGGGATGAGCGGAGCGCCGATGCCCGGCACTCTCACATCAGAACCCGGAACGAGCGAGACCGGAACCACCTGGACCGGCACTGTGGAACCCCTGGTGTCAGAGCCCTTTGCATCTTCCTCGCTGCCGCAAAACCCTGCCATACCGGTGGAAATCGTGCTGGAGGCGGCGACCTCGGGCGTGACCCGGGCGGCAGCAATTGTCGAGGAACTCCGGCGTGAGACCATTGAGGTTCGCGTCTCGATCTCGCGGCAGATGATGGAGGTTCGGTATAATGGCGAGATCCTTCATGAATGGCCGGTCTCGACCGCGCGGAAGGGCAAAGTGACGCCCAAAGGCAGCTTCAAGCCGCAATGGCTGTCAAAGAACCATAAATCCTCGCTCTATAACAACGCGCCGATGCCCTATTCGATTTTCTACAGCGGCAATTATGCGATCCATGGCACCGATCAGGAATCAAAGCTTGGCCGCCCGGCATCGGCGGGCTGCGTGCGCCTCAGCCGCGCCAATGCGAAGGTGCTCTTCGCGATGGTGCAGCAAGAGGGCAAGTCGAAGATGAAGGTCGAGATCCTCGACTGATCACAGGCGCCACACTTTCGCAGGACGGCCGGCGGGTTCAGCGCCGCATCAGCCGGCGCCGCAATCGCCGGAGCATATTGCGCACAATAAGCCGATGGGCGATGCCGACCGGCAGCATATAGATCCGGCCATAAAGATTATGGGTGATCACCGATGAGGTGATCGCCACCATATTTCCCGCAGTCGAGATACAGGTCATCACATCGAGATGGTGGTCGCGGTCGGTCAGAACCAGAAGATGCGGCCCGGCATGTTCGACCCGAAAGAAATCCAGCCGATCCCCCGTCCCGACCCTGTCGTGGCTTGTGCCGGAAAAGCCGCCGATCCGCCGCACGCCGAACCGCGCGGAGACTGCATCGCGGATCCGGAAGGCCAGCTGCATCAGCGGCTGTGGCCCGGTCATGATCAGGTTCCAGACCTCCAACGCGCCGAGGGCGACCGGCAGTTCGGCCCGCGCGCAATCGTAAAACCAAAGCCTGTCCCGCCCGGCAAGGGTTACGATCTCTGGCTGCATCTTTTCCCTGCCGTCAGTCCCTGAACCATTCTTTGGCCAGGACAGCCACAGCGCCATAGCACAAAAGGTCGCAATTCCCGGCCCTGACCGCGCCTGCGAGCTGCTTCCGGCCCTTTCCTTCCCGCGTCTTTCCCTGTAAGGCCCATCCGTTCCAGCCAATGCCTGACCCGGAGTCCGCCCATGCAGGGAAGCGCCAACCTGAACCTTATGATCAAGGCCGCCCGCAAGGCTGCGCGCTCGCTGGTCAAGGACTTCCGCGAGGTCGAGAACCTCCAGGTTTCCGCCAAAGGTCCGGGCGATTTCGTCTCGAAAGCCGATCGCGAGGCCGAGCGCATCATCAAGGAAGACCTGATGGGCGCGCGCCCGTCTTACGGCTGGCTGGGCGAGGAAACCGGCGGCACCGAAGGCCAGGACCCGACGCGGCGCTGGATCGTCGATCCGCTGGACGGAACCAATAACTTCCTGCACGGGATCCCGCACTGGTCGATCTCTATCGCGCTGGAACATAAGGGCGAGATCGTCTCGGCGGTGGTCTATGACGCGCCGAAGGACGAGATGTTCTATGCCGAAAAAGGCTCGGGCTGCTGGCTGAATGACAATCGCCGCCTGCGGGTCTCGGGGCGGCGCAGCCTGCATGAATCGCTGTTTGTCACCGGCGTCCCGCATGGCGCACAAAAAACACTGCCCGCGACGATGAAAGACCTCTCGCTGGTCAGCCCCGGCACCGCTGGCGTGCGCTCGTCCGGATCGTCGGCACTTGATCTCGCCTGGGTCGCCGCCGGGCGCTATGAGGGCTGTTTCCAGCGCGAGCTGAAGGCCTGGGATATGGCTGCGGGCCTTTTGCTGGTCAAAGAGGCCGGCGGTCTGGTGGAAGGCATCCGCGAAAATCAGGATCCGCTCGACAGCGGGTCGGTCATCGCGGCCAATGACCAGATCTTCAACCAGCTCGCAGGCCTGTTGCGCGGCTGAGGCGCGCGACCCGGGCCATATCCACCCGCAGAGGCGTATCCCGCCTCTTGCCGGGGCACGGTGAAGCGGCCATTGTCGCGCATCATGAGCCGCTTCCTTACGCCCCGCATTGCCGCCCTTCCCGCCACCGTGCCCTTTACTGGCCCCGAGACGCTGGAGCGCCGCTCCGGCCGCCCCTTCCGCGCCCGGCTGGGCGCCAATGAAAGCGGCTTTGGCCCCTCACCCCGCGCGCTGGCTGCGATGCAGGCTGCGGCCTCCGAGGTGTGGATGTATGCAGACCCCGAAAATTACGACCTGAAACAGGCACTTGCCGCCCGCCACGGCTGCACGCGCGACCATATCGCTATTGCGGCGGGGGTGGATACGCTGCTCGGTCTTTTGTGTCGGATGGTGCTGCAACCCGGCGAGACGGTGGTGACAAGCCTTGGCGCCTATCCGACCTTCAATTTCCACGTCACGGGCGCCGGCGCCGACCTGGTCCGGGTGCCCTATCTTGGCGCGCATGAAGACCCAGAGGCGCTGCTTGCAGCGGCAAAGACCCATCGCGCGAGGCTCCTCTATCTCGCCAATCCCGACAATCCGATGGGCAGCCATCATCCCGGCGCCACGATCCGCGCGCTTGCCGATGCGCTGCCGCCGGAAACGCTCCTCGTGCTGGACGAGGCCTATGCAGAGCTCGCACCGGATGAGGCGATCCCCGATATTCCCGCCGACCATCCGCAGGTGATCCGGTTGCGCAGTTTTTCAAAGGCCTGGGGGCTGGCGGGGGCGCGGGTCGGCTATGCGATTGCCGCGCCCGATCTTGCCGGAAGTTTCGACCGGATCCGCGATCATTTCGGCATGGGGCGGATCAGCCTCGCGGGCGCGCTGGCCTCGCTGCAGGACCCGGACTGGATCCCGACCATCCGCGCCCGCATCAGCGCGGCCCGCGACCGGATAAGCGCAATCGCCCGCGAAAACGGGCTGGATCCCCTGCCCTCGGCCACCAATTTCGTCACGATGAATTGCGGTCGCGATGGCGATTATGCGCGCCGGATCCTCGCGCAATGCGAGGCACGCGGATTGTTCATCCGCATGCCTGGTGTCGCGCCTCTGGATCGCTGTATCCGCATCAGCCTCGGGCCGGAGCCGATGATGGATCTGGTCGCCGAAGTCCTGCCCGAAGCCCTGCGCGCCGCGCAGGGATCATAACCTGCGGGCCTATTCCGCCGCGACTTCGGGTCGCGCCGGGCCAAGCGAGGGCGCAGAATTCACCTCACGGGGCTGGGCGTGCAGAACCGGGACCAGGACGGCGGCAGTCTCGGGGGCGGCGGCAACGGGCGCGGCGGCCACTGGGATAGCGGATGCAGGCTCTGCGGGCGCAGCCGCAGGCGCCACCGCAGCCCGCGTGAACACCGGAGCGCGCGGCGCCTCGGCAAGGATTTCGCGGCGAAAGACCAGCATGTTCTGAAAGCTGGTTTTCGTGCCGGTCAGACCCGAACGCTCATCACAAGGCAGGCTGTCGGCGCGCACATAGTCCCAGCCTTCGGCGCCCAGCTCATTCATCACCGTGCTCAGGGCCAGCGCGAAACGCTCCTCCGTGGATTTGACGCCACGCGCCTTTTCGCCCCTGCGGGGCGCCGGAACAACCTTATATTCGAACCGTTGCATCCTGCTCTCCGGCTTTGGTTTCTTGCAGGCAGTTTAGTGAATTCTTCTCTGTAAGTCCAAATCACAAAACGGTTTTTCCGTAATCTGCCCCATTACCGCATCAGGCAGCCTATGTTGTGGGGCGCCCATCAGCGCGCCCCAGGTGATGGTAGATTGTCAGCCCGTTCCTGCGGTCAGGAGGACAGCTTCATCAGGATCAGACCGCCGACGATCATACAGGCGGCAAGAATACGCAGCGCCGTCGCAGGCTCGTGCAGGAATATGATCCCGACCACAAACGCCCCGACCGCACCGATCCCGGTCCAGATCGTATAGGCGGTGCCCAGAGGCAGCACCCGCATCGCCAGTGACAAAAGCCCGAAGCTGAACACCATCGCCACCAGCGTGATGACGCTGGGCCAAAGCTTCGTAAACCCATCCGAGAGTTTCATGCTATAGGCCCAGAGAACCTCGAGCACCCCGGCAACAATCAGAAAAATCCATGCCATTACGGCCATGCCTCCAGAAGAGCCGGGCCGTCCCGGGCAGAACCTGAGGCAACGGGGTCGTCCCCATGCCATCGGAGCGACGGTTTCACGCCCTTGGGCCGAAAAATAACACAGGCCCCGGGGCGGTCAAGCCATGCCGGAGCCTGTCTGTTTTCTGTTGCCCGAAGGCAACCACCCTTTGGCCGTGCCTCAGAGGCCGAGCTTTTTCATCACCAGATCATTGACCGCACCGGGGGCCGCCTTGCCGCCGGTGGCCTTCATCACCTGGCCTACGAACCAGCCCGCAAGTTTCGGGTTCTGTTTGGCTTTTTCAACCTGGGCAGGGTTTTCGGCGATGATCTGATCGACCGCCGCCTCGATGGCACCCGTATCCGTCACCTGCTTCATGCCGCGTTCCTCGACGAGAACGGCCGGGTCGCCGCCCTCGGTCCAGACGATCTCGAACAGATCCTTGGCAATTTTTCCCGAAATCACATTCGCGGAAATCAGATCGACAATGCCGCCAAGCTGGGCGCTGGATACCGGGCTTTCGCCGATCTCCTGGCCTTCCTTTTTCAGCCGACCGAACAGCTCGTTGATCACCCAATTGGCCGAGAGCTTGCCATCCCTGCCCCTGGCGACCGCGTCGAAATAGCTGGCATTTTCCAGTTCAGCCGTCAGCACCGAGGCGTCGTAATCGGTCAGCCCGTAATCCGACATGAACCGCGCCTTTTTGGCATCGGGCAGTTCCGGCATCGATTCCGCGATCCCGTCGACCCAGGCCTGTTCGATTTCCAGCGGCAGAAGATCGGGGCATGGGAAATAACGGTAATCATGCGCCTCTTCTTTCGAGCGCATCGAGCGGGTCTCGTTCTTGTCGGGATCGTAGAGCCGGGTTTCCTGCACCACTTGGCCGCCATCTTCGAGAATGGCGATCTGGCGGCGGGCCTCGAAATCAATCGCAGCCTGGATGAAGCGCATGGAGTTCATGTTCTTCAGCTCGCACCGCGTGCCGAGATGGCTGAAATCCTGGCTCGCCTGGTATTTCTCATACTGGCCGGGGCGGCAGACCGAGACGTTGACATCGGCCCGCAGATTGCCGTTTTGCATATTGCCGTCACAGGTGCCAAGGTAACGCAGGATCTGGCGCATCTTGGCGACATAGGCTGCGGCTTCCTCCGGCCCGCGGATATCGGGGCGCGAGACGATTTCCATCAGCGCAACACCGGTGCGGTTGAAATCGACAAAGCTCAGGTTCGGGTCGATGTCATGGATCGACTTGCCGGCATCCTGTTCGAGATGGATGCGCTCGATCCTGACCAGACGCGCGACGCCCGGGCCCATTTCGACCAGAACTTCGCCCTCGCCCACAATCGGGTGATAGAGCTGGCTGATCTGATAGCCCTGCGGCAGGTCCGGGTAGAAATAGTTCTTGCGGTCAAAGGCCGAGCGCAGGTTGATTTCCGCCTTGAGGCCCAGCCCGGTGCGGACCGCCTGTTCGACGCAGAATTCATTGATCACCGGCAGCATGCCCGGCATCGCGCAGTCAACAAAGCTGACATTGGTGTTCGGCTCGGCGCCGAAGGTGGTCGAGGCTCCCGAGAACAGCTTGGAATTCGAGGCGACCTGGGCATGGATCTCCATCCCGATCACCAGTTCCCAGTCATGTTTCGCACCGGCGATAATTTTCGGAACGGGGGGCGTATAGGTCAGATCGAGCATAGTCCACCTCTGCGGCAGGTCGGGATCGGGTCGGTTGACAGAATCACACGCTGCGGGAGGCCGGAAAAGCACCCCGTTAAGCGGTCCCGTCGGTGTTTAGGGCGCGCGCGGGTCGGGGGCAAGACCCGGCTGCCCCTGACCGGGGCGGCTTTCGCACAGGAAAGGCAGGGGAAGATCCCGGGCCAGATGCAGGGAAAAACCGCAGGAAAATGCCGCTTCGGGCAAAATCCCGCCAGGTTCCCGCCAGGAGCACTGGCGAGAACCCGCCGGTTTTTCGCACAGAACTTTGCATATCCGGGCTTTGCCGCTTATTGCCGCACCGTCGATTCCCCTGGCCTGCCTCTTATCCGGTTCGCCCTTTCGGCATTGTCCCGAGGCCATAGAAGGCAAGAAGCATGAAAATCTCCAGGTTGGGTCTGCGTGCCCTTGCGGCAGTAACGGTTGCCCTGTCTCTGAGCGCCTGCGTTCAGGCCGGTGGCAGAACCAAAGCAGTTCCCTCCGAGAGTTTCATCGCCACCTCGCAAATGGGCTGGGAGCGCTATTCCGGATCAAAGGAATGGACCTATGAGGCCCTGGCCGCCGTTTCCCAGAAGGATGCCGAGCTTTCGGCGCGCGTGCCCTCTGATATCGCAAGCTGGTGCCCGGCCTATAAATCGGCATCTGTCGAACAACGCCGCGCCTTCTGGGTCGGGCTGATGCATGCGGTTGCGAAACATGAAAGCACCTGGAACCCGAAAGCTTCGGGCGGTGGCGGGCGCTATATCGGGCTGATGCAGATCTCGCCGCGCACGGCGGCCTCGCATGGCTGTGACGCGCAATCGGTTTCGGCACTGAAAGACGGTGGCGAGAATCTGAGCTGTGCGGTCGAGATCTTCTCGAAAGCCGTGGCACGGGACGGGGTTGTTGCCGGCGCCGGCAATCAGGGCATTGGCCGCGACTGGGGCCCGTTCCGCAAATCCGAAAAGCGCGCCGAGATGTCGGCCTGGACATCGGCTCAGCCCTGGTGCTCGGGGTCAGCGAAACTCTGATCCGGGCCATGATGGCGCGGATATGAAAGCGGCCCCTTGCGGGGCCGTTTGACTATTCGGGTCGGGGGAAAAGCGCGCACCCGTCTCAGCTGACGCGGAACTGGCGGGCAATGTCGTCAAGCGCGTCACGCTGGCGCGGCGACAGGTTGCCATCGCGCGAGGCGGCTGCGATGTCTTTCACCACCTGCATCAGCGGCGCAAAACCCTCGGCGCCCTTCAGTTTCCACACCCGTTTTGTCAGCCGTTTCAGCCCCGGATCGGCGCCTTTCGATTCATTGATCAGCCAGCGGCCCAGGATCACCGCCTCCTCTGCGCCCGCCCGGTCATAGCCGAGATGACGTTGCAGTGAGATCAGCAGCGCATCCTGCTGTTCAGAGGTCGGCAGAGCCGTCAATTCCAGAAAGGCAAGGGCTGCGCCGGCGATGGCGACATCGCCATCCTGCAGGCTTTCCACCGGATGTTCGTTATAGCGGCGCCGAAAGCCAAAGCGCCGCGCCGCAGACATGACATCCTGCGCGACGCCGACCAGATCCTGCGCTGCCTGCCCGGCCGCCTTCATCCGCCAATACCAGATGGCAGCCGTCGCAATGATCCCGAGAAGTGCGATGATAACCGGCAATAGTATACCTCCAACAATTCACCTCTGAAATTCACGCTCATGTGAAGACATCTGGCTTTGCAGGTCAATATCCTGGCCGGAGGCTTGCGGCTTCCGGCAGGTTTTCCTGACCTGCGGCCGTTACCTGGCCGCGAGCATTCGCCCGGCCATTTCCGACAGATCCCGGCTGAGGCCGGGCGTGGCGAGGATGCGGCTCAGCGCGGCACGGATCAGGCCCTGGCGCGCAGGGTCATAGCGCGGCCAGGTCTCGAACGCGGTCGACATGCGGGCCGCCGTCTGCGGGTTCAGCGGGTCCAGCTGCAACAGCCAGTCCGCCAACAGCCGGTAGCCCGAGCCATCCGCACGGTGGAAGCCCGCGTGATTGGCCGCGAAAGCGCCGAACACCGCGCGGAAGCGATTGGGGTTCTTCAGGTCGAAATCCGGCCTCTGGGTCAGCTCACCAACCAGCGCCGCCACCCGCTCCGGTGCGGCGCAGCTGATTTGCAGCGAGAACCACTTGTCCATGACATTGCGATCAGCGGACCAGCGGGTCGCGAAGGCCGTCAGTTCCGCCTCGCCTGCACCAATATCCAGCAGCGCCGTCAGCGCGCCGATGCTTGCGGTCATATTGCTGGCGGTGGCAAAAGCCGACCTCGCGGCCGCGCCGTCCTCCAGACGCGACAATAGCGCAAGCAGCGCATTGGTCAGCGCCCGCCGCCCCGCACCGGCAGCGTCCGGGACGAAGGGGCCGGCATCGGCCAGACCCCGGATAAGCTCGTCCAGGTCGGCTTTGAGCGCGTGAGCCAGGTCCTGTACGGCAAGGCGGCGGGCAGCCCTTATCGCGTCGGGATCGGGTTCGATACCCTGATCATGCAGCGCCTGGGCCAGATCATCCTCGCCCGGCAGGCGCAGCAAAAGCGCGCGGAAGGCAGGATCAAGCCTCTGATCGCGGATCAGCGGCACCAGAGCCCGGATCCAGCCGGCCAGCAGGTCATCCTTGCCCCGCACCAGATCAGTCAGCATCTCGCGCGCGAGCGAGCGCCCCGCTTCGTAGCGGTTGAAGAGGTCACTGTCATGGGCGAGCAGGAAGGCGCGCTCGGACGCTGTGGTCTCACGCTCCAGCACCACGGGCGCCGAGAACCCGCGCAGGACAGAGGCCACCGGGCGCGCCGCAAGCCCGTCGAATGTGAAGGATTGCTCGGTATCTGTCATCTCGAGCACCCGGGTCGGCACCACCTCGGACCCGTCCGGCGCGAGGAGCCCGACCGCAATCGGGATCACCTTCGCCGTCTTCTGCGCCTGGCCGGGCGTCGCCGGACTGTTCTGGCGGAAGGTCAGCGTATAGCGCCCGTTTTCAAAGCTTTCGCAAAGGTTCAGACGTGGGGTGCCGGCCTCGTGATACCAGCGGCTGAACTGGCTCAGATCTCGGCCGGTCACGTCTTCAAAGACCTTCAGCCAGTCTTCGATGGTCGCGGCATCGCCATCATGGCGGGTGAAATAAAGATCAAGCGCCTGATCCCAGGCCGCATCACCGACCAGGGTCTTCAGCATTCCGATCAGCTCGGCGCCTTTTTCATAGACGGTGGCGGTGTAGAAATTGTTGATCTCGACAAAGCTTTCGGGCCGCACCGGATGCGCCAGCGGCCCCTGATCCTCGCGGAACTGCCGGGCGCGGAGCAGCGCCACATCCTCGATCCGTTTCACGGCATGGGACCGCATATCGCCCGAGAATTGCTGATCGCGGAAGACCGTCAGTCCCTCTTTCAGGCAAAGCTGGAACCAGTCGCGGCAGGTGATACGATTGCCGGTCCAGTTGTGGAAATATTCATGCGCGATGATCGCCTCGATCCGGCCGAAATCGTCGTCTGTGGCGGTCTCGGGGCTGGCCAGCACGAATTTGGAGTTGAAGATGTTCAGCCCCTTATTCTCCATCGCGCCCATGTTGAAATCATCGACGGCGACGATGTTGAAAACGTCGAGATCATATTCGCGCCCGTAAACCTCTTCGTCCCATTTCATCGAACGGATCAGGCTGTCCATCGCCCAGGCGCAGCGATTTTCATCACCCGGACGGACCCAGATCTCCAGATCGACGGCGCGGCCTGACCGCGTGGTGAAGCTGTCGTGATGCGCCACGAGATCACCGGCCACCAGCGCAAAAAGATAGGCGGGTTTGGGCCAGGGGTCATCCCATTCCGCCCAGGACCCGCCGCGCCCCGCCGGATTTCCGTTGGACAAAAGCACCGGCAGATCGCTTTCGATGCGGACATGAAAGCGCGCCATCACATCGGGACGGTCGGGGTAGAAAGTGATTTTGCGAAAGCCCTGGGCCTCGCATTGCGTGCAATACATGCCGTTCGACATGTAAAGCCCCTCAAGCGCGGTATTCGAGACCGGATCGATCTCGACCAGCGTTTCCAGCGTGAAGGGACCATCGGGCAGAAGGTCGGCGGGAATGGTCAGCCCGCTCTCGTCCGGGGTCAGATCCAGCAGCGCCCCGTCAAGGCGCAGCGAGATCAGCCGCAGATCCTCGCCGTCAAGCCGCAGCACATGGCGGCCCTTCGCCTCGGGATTGGGGCGCAGATGCAGCTTTGCCGTAACTTTAGTGGATTTCGGCGCAAGCTGGAAGGTCAGCCCGACCCGGTCGATCAGATGGCTGAAGGGGCGGTAATCGGCAAGCCAGACGGTGCGCGGGTCTTGGGCCCTGTCCGAACCCGCATCAGCGGAGGGGGTCTCTGCGACAGATGGCTCGGCAACGGGGGGCACGTCGGGGCTGGAATGATCGGCGGTCATGGCGATTTCCCTTTCCTTATATACGAATACCTGGACCCCTGCCCCGACGGTTACAAGGGGCCGGCCTGAAGATCAGTTCAGGGGGCGGCAGTCGCTGCCTCGTGAAGCGCCGCGCGCAGAACCGCATCGACATCCGCGCTCATCGGAAGGCCGCGGGCCAGCACCGTGTCCCAGGGGAACCAGGCGGCCTCTTCTGCATCATCCGCCGCCAGAACCTGGCCCGAAAGGTAGCGGCAGACCACCGGCACCAGGAAATAATGCCAGGCCACCCCCGCTGTGCCCGCCTGCGCCGGCCCGATGATATCAAGCCCGGGCAGCTGGCGCATGACAGACGCGATGATCCCGGTTTCCTCGGCCAGCTCGCGCAGGGCCGCGTCGCAGACGCGCTCGCCGAACTCCACCTTGCCGCCGGGATAGCCCCAGAGCCCCTGATCAGGCGGGTTCCGGCGCCGCACCAGCAGCACCCTTCCCTCATGTGCCACCACGGCCAGCGCAGCCAGACGCGGGGTTGAAACAGGAGGCGGGATCCGGGTCATGGCAAAACGCTCCTTCATCTGCACCCTCGCCAGACGGTGCCCGGCCTGGCAGAATGGCAGCAGAATCAGGGGCGAAGTCCATAACAGAGCCGCGCGAAAAACGGGGATATCGCGATCTTCTGGCGCTGACCAATGTCGCGACCACCACCATGGCAGCCGACGCCGCTACGACACTGCTGGCGGGAAGAGATGCGGTGTTTGTCGATATCCGAGACCTGCGCCAACCGGAGCGCGAGGCGCTGATCTCCGGCGCCCGGCCTGCCCTGCGCGGCATGCGGGCAGCCTGGATCGATGCTGCCAGCCCCTGGCACAAGCCCTGGCTGGCCGAAGACTGGCTTTACGTTGTCTGTTGCGCCTCTGGCTGGCGTTCCGCGCAGGTAGCAGAGGTCGCGGGCCAGATGGGGCTGACTGCGCGAGCCTCGTGGCGGCCTAACAGGCTGGCAAGCCGCAGCCCCACTGCCGCATCTGGGGATTAAAGCGTCAGCGCAAGCTCTCCCAGCTGATCGGCAGCCGCGCCCCAGCCCTCGTGAAAGCCCATTTTCTCATGCTCTGCCTTTTGGGCCGCCGTGCGGTGCAGCGCATTGGCGCGGTAAAGCGAGCCCGCACCGTCGGGCAGGACCTCCATCACTGCGGTAAAACCAAAGCTGCCATCATTCGGATGCCAGCCACCGCGCATCAGATCGGTCCAGACGAGGCGCCGCCCGGGAACCACCTCAAGCACGCAGCCATGACCCGGCATCTCGCCATGCCCCGGCACATCCATCACCGAACGGAAGGAGCCGCCCGGCCGCAGATCCAAGCTGACATCGCGGGTGACAACGGGGCGCGGCGCGAACCAGGCTTCGATCAGGGCGGGCTCGGTCAGACAGCGCCAGATGCGGTCGGGCGCGGCCTGAAAGCGGCGCTCGATCCGCAAATCGGTCTCGGGATTGAACTGCATGGCTTCCTCCCTGCATATCCATGTAAAGAAAGGCTCGCATATCCGCAGCCGGGGCAGCAGTCCCCCCCGGCCCGTAAGCCGGATTCAGCCGATATCCAGCGCCAGCGCGTGGATGCGCCCGGGGATATCACCAAGCGCCGCCAGCACCGCGCGATGCCTGGCAATCCGGCTCATCGGTGCGAAAACACCGGCGCGGATGCGTACCGCGAAATGCGTCTCTCCCGTGCCATCATCGCCGGAATGCCCGGCATGGCGATGGCTCTCATTCAGCACTTCCAGCTCCTCCGGCGCGAAGGCCGCGCGCAGCTTTGTCTCGATTTCGTCAATCACGGGCATTTTCACCCACCCCCTCTTCAATCCGCCGGTAAATCACCTAAACTTGGCCGCCCGAGTCGGAAAGGCAGCATAAGGCCCTCTATCCAATGGTCAGTAAGAACCCATTCGAATTCGATCTCCGTGTTTCCACGGATAAGAAGCGTAAATCCGCCGGCCGCCGCGCCGGTGTCTCTGCGGCTGCAACCTCGACGCATCGCTGTGACTACCCTGATTGCGACAGAGGCGGCGAGTTCCGTGCGCCGAAATCGCGTGAGCAGCTCGATGAATTTTTCTGGTTCTGTAAGGACCATATTCGCGAATACAATCTGAAGTGGAACTTCTTTGACGGCACCTCGGATGAGGAATTCAGACGCATCGTCGAGAAGGACCGGCTCTGGGAACGTGAGACCAAACCGTTTTCCAAAAAGGATGACGGCAATGCCTGGGCCCGGATGGGGGTGAATGACCCGCTGGAAATCCTTGGCGAAAAGGGCACCCGGTCGGCGCCCTCGACCGCCTCGACCGGCGCGACGCGGAAGCTGCCGCCAACCGAGCGCAAAGCGCTGGAGATCCTCGATTCCCGCGACACCATGACCAAAACGGAAATCCGCAAGCAATACAAAGGCCTGATCAAGGTTCTTCATCCCGATATGAATGGCGGCGACCGCAGCCAGGAAGAGATGCTGCAAGAGGTGGTCTGGGCCTGGGATCAGATCAAGGACAGCCGCTATTTCCGCGACTGAGCCGGCTTTGCGAGGCATCGCCACAGGCATTTGCGGCCGCAAGCCATATGAGGACGGGCGGGCAAAATGAGCAGAATGCAGAATGCCGCAGTCATTGCGCTGGCGACCTTATTTGCGCTGGCGCTTGGCGTTGCCCTTGCGGAAGAGCCGGCGCGGGTGCTGGACTTGTATGGCCAAACCTCGACGCCCTGGTTTCTGATTGGCTTCGCGGCAATTGCCGCGGCGCTTTTCACCCCGCTCTGGCGACGGGCAGGCTGGTGGCCGCAGATCACTTCGGCGCTCATCATCCCGGTTTACGGCGTCAGCGCCCTGATCGCGGGGCTGAGCTTTGATCGCCTTGTCGCGCCGCTGACCGTGACGGGACAGATCGGCGCGAAACTTGTGCCTTCGCTGCCCAGGGCGCTGGCTGAACTGCTGACTGCACTGCCCGCGCTGGCAGCGTTTCTCCTGCAACATGCAAGCCTGTCGCTGATCGTGCTTGTCGCTGCCGTCGTGATCTGTGAGCGGTGCACGGCCGGCAGCAACAGCGCCATGCCAGGCTGAGAAAAGCCCGGCGCCCATCTGCCATCCCCCGCAGGCGAGGTTTGCGGAGCCGAAAATTGGGGCATCACCGCTGAGGCTCGCCCCGTTGGCGGTTACAGTCTCCCGACCAAAGCCGCTCTTGCACGTCTGTGCGTAATGTTCCATGAACTCGGGACCGCCTGAAATTTGCCCGAAATCTGGACGTAACCATGCCCGATAATGCGATCAAGCCGACCGAAGAGATCTCTGTCCGCGAGGTGTTCGGCATCGATACCGATATGCGGGTCAAAGGCTTCGCCGATCGCACAGATCGCGTGCCCGAGATCGACAGCACCTATAAATTCGACCCCGATACCACGCTCGCGATTCTGGCAGGCTTTGCCTATAATCGCCGGGTGATGATCCAGGGCTATCACGGCACCGGGAAATCGACCCATATCGAACAGGTCGCCGCGCGGCTGAACTGGCCCTGTGTGCGGGTGAACCTCGACAGCCATATCAGCCGGATCGACCTGATCGGTAAGGATGCGATCAAGCTGGAAGATGGCCGCCAGGTGACGAAATTCCAGGAGGGCATCCTGCCCTGGGCCCTGCGCAACCCGGTGGCGATTGTGTTCGACGAATATGATGCCGGCCGCGCCGATGTGATGTTCGTGATCCAGCGCGTGCTGGAACATGATGGCAAGCTGACGCTGCTCGATCAGAATGAGATCATCACGCCGCATCCGTCCTTCCGCCTGTTTGCCACGGCAAACACCGTAGGCCTTGGCGATACGACCGGCCTCTATCACGGGGTGCAGCAGATCAACCAGGCCCAGATGGACCGCTGGTCGCTGGTCGCCACGCTGAATTACCTGTCACATGATGCGGAAACCGCCATCGTCCTGGCGAAGAACCCACATTACAACACGGCCGAGGGCCGCAAGACCATGAGCCAGATGGTAACAGTGGCCGACCTCACCCGTACCGCCTTCATGAACGGCGATCTCTCGACCGTGATGTCGCCGCGTACCGTGCTGAACTGGGCCCAGAACGCGCAGATCTTCCGCAATGTCGGCTACGCATTCCGGCTTTCCTTCCTGAACAAATGCGATGAGCTGGAGCGTCAGACCGTCGCCGAGTTCTATCAGCGCTGCTTCAATGAAGAACTGCCGGAATCCGCTGCCTCGATGGCAATGAAGTAAGAAGAAGACGGGGGGCTGCCTGCCCCCCGCGGCCTTCGGCCTCCCCCCGGGGATATTTCCAGACAAGTGAAAAGAAAGCGTCTTTCATCTGTCCTTAAATATCCTCGGGGGGAGGGCCGCGCAGCGGACCGGGGGGCAGACAGCCCCCTTCCCGGTCCCTGGTATTTCCCTTGCATCTCCACCCGCGCCGGTGACAGGGTCCATCCATGAACAAGCCCGCCGATAATCCCGCCGATCCGTTTAAAAAAGCCCTTGCCGAGGCCACGAAGGTGCTGGCCGACGACCCGGAGATGACCGTTTCCTATTCGGTCGACCCGCCCGGCATGAACCGCGATGGCGTCCGGCTGCCGCAGGTGTCGCGGCGTATGACGCGGGACGAGGTGATGCTCGCCCGTGGCACAGCGGATGCTTTCGCGATGCGGCGCAAGTTTCATGATGAGAAGACGGCGGCGAAATATGCGCCGGTCGGACAGCTGGCCCGCGATATTTACGAGGCGATGGAGACCGCGCGCTGCGAGGCGATGGGCGCCCGTGTGATGCCCGGCACCGCCACCAATATCGATGCGAAAATCGGCCAGGAGGCGGATCGCAAGGGGTATTCGCAGATCAGTTCAGCCCAGGATGCGCCTTTGCCGGTCGCGGCGGGCTATCTGGTCCGCGCGCTCGCGACCGGGCGTAAATTGCCTGCGGGCGCCGAGAATGTGATGTCGCTCTGGCGCGGCTTTATCGAGGAACAGGCCGGCGGCACGCTGGGAAGCCTTGATGAGGTGCTCTCAGATCAGTCGGCTTTCGCACGGCTGGCGCGCCAGGTGATCCAGGATCTTGGCTATGGCGATCAGCTGGGCGATGACCCGGATCGTCCCGATGATGACGAGGCCGGTGACGAGGCCGAAGAGGATCAGGACAGCCCCGATCAACAGGATGGCGAGGAGGAGCAGGGCGAAGAGGCCGAGGCCTCGCCCGAGCGATCCCAGGAAGAACAGCAGGACGAATCTCAGGCTCAGGTCCAGATGGATGACAATGCCGAGATGGAGCTTGGCGACGAGACCGAGATGCCCGAGGGCGAGGCGCCCCTGGAGCCGCCGCCCCCCGCGCCCCATTCCGATGCCGATCCGAATTACACCGTCTACACGACCCAGTTTGACGAAGAGATCCGCGCCGAAGAACTGGCGGAACCGGCAGAGCTGGAACGGCTCAGGGCCTATCTCGATCAGCAGCTTGATCCGCTGAAAGGCGCAGTGGGGCGGCTGGCGAACAAATTGCAGCGGCGTCTGCAGGCGCAGCAGAACCGGTCATGGCTCTTTGATCTCGAAGAAGGCGTGCTGGATGCCGGGCGGCTTGCACGGGTTGTCGCGAACCCGACCACGCCGCTTTCGTTCAAATGGGAAAAGGATACCGAGTTCCGCGACACGGTGGTGACGCTGCTGATCGACAATTCGGGATCGATGCGCGGGCGGCCGATCTCGATCGCCGCGATCTGCGCCGATGTGCTCGCACGGACGCTGGAGCGCTGCCAGGTCAAGACCGAGATCCTCGGCTTTACCACCCGTGCCTGGAAGGGCGGCCAGAGCCGTGAGAAGTGGCTCGCCGAGGGCCGTCCGCAGCAGCCGGGCCGGCTGAATGATCTGCGCCATATCATCTATAAAAGTGCCGATGCGCCCTGGCGGCGGGTGCGCCCGAATCTCGGCCTGATGATGAAAGAAGGGCTCCTGAAGGAAAACATCGATGGCGAGGCACTGGAATGGGCGCATCGCCGGATGCTGGCACGCCCCGAGGCGCGGCGCATCCTGATGGTGATCTCGGATGGTGCGCCGGTTGACGATTCGACCCTGTCGGTGAACCCGGCGAGCTTCCTTGAGAAACATCTGCGCGATGTGATCGCGATGGTGGAAAAGCGCCGCGCGGTCGAGCTGATCGCGATCGGGATCGGCCATGATGTGACGCGCTATTATCAGCGTGCGGTCACCATCACCGATGTCGAGCAGCTGGCGGGAGCCATGACAGAGCAGCTGGCGGGGCTTTTTGACAAGGATCCGAAAGCAGCCAAACGGGCCGGACTGCGGAAAACGGGCTGAGGGGGCGCTGCCCCCGTCGCCTTCCGGCTCCTCCCCCGGGATATTTTCGGACAGATGAAAAGGGCTGCCGCGATGTTTCAGAGCTTTGACAATCCAGCCTCACCGGAAGAGGGGCCGGGGCGGCTTGCGGCGTTGCGGCAGGTCATGGCGGCGGAAGGGCTTCGGGGCTTCATCGTGCCGCGCGCCGATGCACATCAGGGGGAATATGTCGCCGATTGCGATGCGCGGCTGGCCTGGCTGACGGGGTTCACCGGATCGGCCGGGTTCTGTGTGGCGCTGACGGATCGGGCCGGGGTCTTCATCGACGGGCGGTATCGGACCCAGGTTAAAGACCAGGTCGATCTGGCGCATTTCACGCCGGTTCCCTGGCCGGAAATTCAGGCTGCGGAGTGGATCCGGGGCACTGCTGCAGCTGGCGTGATCGGTTTCGACCCCTGGCTGCATACGCGCGATGAGATCCACCGGCTGGAACACGCGCTTGAGGGCAGCGCTGTGACGCTCAGGCCCTGTGGCAATCTGATCGACCGGATCTGGGCCGACCGGCCGGGCGCGCCCTGTGTGGCAGCCTTTGCGCATCCCGAAGCGCTGGCCGGCGAGAGCGCCGCTGGCAAGCGCCACCGGATCGGGGCGGCGCTGGCCGCGCGCGGTGAAGCGGCGGCGGTGATCACCCTGCCCGATTCGATCTGTTGGCTGCTGAACATCCGGGGCGGCGATGTGCCGCGCAATCCGGTGGTGCAGGCTTTCGCCGTGATCTTTGCCGATGGCCGCGTCAGTCTCTTTGCGGAACCTGCGAAGTTTGATCCGGAGCTGCGGGCGATTCTGGGCCCCGAGGTCACGTTGCGCCCGCCCGCCGCTTTCGCGCCGGCGCTGCGCCTGCTTTCCGGCCCCGTGCGGCTTGATCCGGGATCAGCGCCGCTGGCGGTCTGGTATGAGCTGGCGGAGGACGGCATTGCGGTCAGCGCCGGTCCCGATCCCTGTCTTCTGCCGAAGGCGCGCAAGAACGCGACCGAAATTGCGGCCACCGCCGAAGCGCATCTGCGCGATGGAGCCGCGATCTGCGAATTCCTGTGCTGGCTTGACGCCAACGCGCCCGGCGATCTGACCGAAATAGCAGTGGTCGAGGCGCTGGAGGGGTTTCGCCGCGCGACCAATCTGCTCCATGACATCAGCTTTGACACGATCTGCGGCGCCGGTTCAGACGGGGCGATCATCCATTACCGGGTGACGGAAGAAACCGACCGCGCTTTGCGCGATGGCGAGTTGCTGCTGGTCGATTCCGGTGCGCAATATCTGGACGGCACCACCGATATCACCCGCACCATCGCGATCGGCGACCCGGGTGATGAGGCGCGCAGCTGTTATACGGCTGTGCTGCGCGGCATGATCGCGGTCTCGACCGCGCGCTGGCCGCGCGGGCTGGCCGGGCGCGATCTCGATCCGCTGGCGCGGCAATTCCTCTGGACGCGCGGCCTTGATTACAATCACGGCACCGGGCATGGGGTCGGCGCTTTTCTTTCGGTGCATGAGGGGCCGCAGCGAATCTCACGGATCTCGGAAGTTCCGCTGGAGCCGGGGATGATCCTTTCGAATGAGCCGGGCTATTACCGCGAAGGCGCTTTCGGCATCCGGCTTGAAAACCTGATCGTGGTGACAGAGGCCCCTGCCCTTGGCGACAACCGTGACCAGCTTTGTTTCGACACGCTGACCTGGGCGCCTTTTGACCGAAGGCTGATCCATAAGGCACAGATGTCGGCGGATGAGCGCGCCTGGCTCGACCAGTATCACGCAAGAGTGCTGGCGCTGATCGGGCCGCGCGTCACCGCGCCGACCCGGGCCTGGCTGGAAGCCGCCTGCGCCGCACTCTGATCAGTTGCCCCGATCAGGCGCCGGCAAGAAGGCGAATGCGCCCGATCATCGCGCGCAGCCCGTTCGAGCGCTGCGCCGAGAGGTTTTCCCTCAACCCGATCCGCGCGAATTCTGCCTGCGCATCGACCCTGAGGACCTCGGCCGGCGTCAGGCCCGCGTAAAGCGCATGCAGAATCGCGATCAGCCCGCGGACGATCATCGCATCCGAGTCACCCTGGAAGTCGAACCGCTCCGGCGTGATCTGCGGGCGCAGCCAGACCTGGCTCGCGCAGCCCTCGACCTTATAGGCGGGAACATGGAAACTGGCATCCAGCGCCGGCATCGCCTTGCCCAATTCAATGACATGCCGGTAGCGCTCTTCCCAGTCGTCCAGGAATTCCAGGGTCTCGGCAATTTCCTCGAATGCGGGCGTGGCCATGGCGGTTCTCCTTCTGCCAGTCTGGCCTAGCGCCACGCGCGGGCAAGGTCCAGAGTGCTGACGTGGCAAGGATGCGGACAAGGTTCTGCTGCGGCGGCTTTTCAAAGCGCCACTTTCACGATACCGAAGGGGTGGAAGATGGAGAATGACGGATGATCCGCAAAGCGACCGCTGTTTGCCTTTTGCTGACGCTTGCCGCCTGTGGCGGAATGAGAGACAGCCGGCTGAACCCGTTCAACTGGTTCGGGACATCAGAGCCTGCGGAAAAGGTGGTGATCAAGGAGACACCTCAGGACAGTCGTGAACGGGTCCAGACGGTGCTTGATATGAAGATCGAGCAGGTCTCCTCGGGCGCGATCGTCCGGGCGACGGGGCTGACGCCGACCCAGGGCTGGTGGGAGGCGTCACTTGTGCCGCAACCGGTAACGCCGGAAGGTGTTCTTGTATTGGATTTCCGCATCTCGCCCCCGTTCGAGACGCAGCCCGTCAATACGCAACGCTCGCGAGAAGTGACCGTGGCGCTGCACCTGTCGAAGATCAGACTGGCCAATGTGCGTAAGATCGTGGTCCAGGGCGCGAATGACGCCCGTTCCGCCGGTCGCTGATCGCGGATGGGGGCTGCCTGCCCCCACGGCCTTCGGCCTCCCCCGGGGATATTTTCAGACACGTGAAAAGAAAGCGTCTTTCATCTGTCCTTAAATATCCTCGGGGGGAGGGCCGCGCAGCGGACCGGGGGGCAGACAGCCCCCCCCTTCTTCTTTTGTCACAGTTCCAGGCCGATGATCAGATCCGGATCGTACGGATTTCCGTGCCTTTGGCCGTCAGCGCGATCTCGCCCTTGCACAGCCGCAATGCCTCGTCACCAAAGACCTCGCCGCGCCAGCCTTTCAGCGCTTCGACATCGCGCTTGCCTGCCGCAATAGCATCCAGATCCGAGGCGGCCGCGATCAGCCGGGGCGCGACGCCCAGCTGTTCGGATTTCGCTTTTAGCAGCACCCGCAACAGATCCGCCAGCGCCCCATTGGTCTGCGGCTGATCGGGTTGCTGCACGACCCTGGGCAGGTCTTCGGTCCGCGCCTCCATCCCGGCCTGGATCGCGGCAAGAATTCCTTCGGCGATCTCGGGCTTTCTGCCCTCGCGCAGCAGGAGTCGGGAGCGACCGAGCTCCTCCATCGAGGTCGGGCGGGTCGAGGCAAGCTCCAGCAGCGCGTCATCCTTCATCACCCGCGAGCGCGGTACGTTCTGCCCTTGCGACCAGCTTTCGCGGAACTTCGCGAGTTCGCGCACAATGGCCAGGAACCGCCCGGACGAGGTGCGGGTCTTGATCCGCTTCCAGGCCTCATCCGGATGCACCGTATAGGTCGCCGGATCGGTCAGCACCGCCAGCTCTTCCTCGACCCAGGGCGCGCGGCCGTTCTTCTTCAGCTGCGCCGCCAGCCATTCATAGATCACCCGCAGATGGGTGACATCGGCCAGGGCATATTCCTTCTGTGCGTCAGACAAAGGCCGGCGCGACCAGTCGGTGAACCGCGAGGTCTTGTCGAGATTGGCCCGCGCGATCTTCCTGACCAGCGTTTCATAGCCGACCTGCTCGCCGAAACCGCAGACCATGGCGGCGATTTGCGTATCGAACAGCGGCACCGGGAAGACGCCGCCTTCGACGAAAAAGATCTCCAGATCCTGGCGCGCCGCATGAAAGACCTTCACCGTCGCCTCATGGCGGAAGAGGTCATAAAGCGGCTCCATCGACATTTCTTCGCCGATGATCGGATCAACAAGAACCGCGTCGCCGTCCTTGCCCGGAAGCGCCATCTGAATCAGGCACAGCTTTGACCAATAGGTGCGCTCGCGCAGGAATTCGGTGTCGATGGTGACATAGGGGGCTGATTTGGCCGCTGCGCAAAATGACGCAAGCTCTTCGGTCGTGGTAATGGTGCGCATCTGTCCTCGCGTTTGCGGGGGCGTCCCGCCGGTGATCTGACGACAGGAACGGGTCCGGCCGCAGAATTTCGATCCGCGTTCCACTTGCCCCGGTCAGTCTGATCCTGCCGCATTTTCTGCGCCAAAGCGTCAGTCTCTGGCCGGGAAAAGGCCTCAGGCGCAAAACCTGAAAGAAACCGGAATTTCCTTTTTCTAATCGCCGCAAACCTGATTGGAAAGAGGAATAGCATCCGCCTCCCACCGCCGGTTCTTTCGGGGATGCGGAGCCGCCCTCAGCCGGGCGTCCCCGCCGCACGCAGCGCCCCGAGCAGCGCCGCCATATCTTCGGGCAGGTCGGAGCGGAACTCCAGCCGCTCACCTGTCACCGGATGGTCGAACCCGAGGCTTGCCGCATGCAGCGCCTGGCGCGGAAAGGCGGCGGCGGCCAGCGCGGCCTCTCCGAGAAGTTTCTCCGACAGTTTACGCCGCCCGCCATAGGTCGGATCGCCGATCAGACCATGGCCCGCCCAGGTCAGATGCACGCGGATCTGATGGGTGCGCCCGGTCTCGAGCCAGCAATCGACCAGGGCCGCCTGCCCTGAAAACCCCTCGACCACCCGGGTCCGGGTCACGGCATGGCGCCCCTCTGGCGGCCAGGTCACCGCCTGTTTCTGACGGTCGGTGCGGTGTCGGGCGAGGTTCGTCGCGATCCGGATCACGCCGCCGGGTTCAAAACTGACCCCGCGCGTGCCGCGCAGCCTCGGATCCGACCCTTCCGGCACCCCGTTGCAGATCGCGAGGTAATGGCGCGTGACCGTATGGGCCTCGAACTGTGCCGCGAGCCCGTGATGCGCCCGGTCGGATTTCGCCGCGACAATCAGCCCCGAGGTCTCTTTGTCGATCCGGTGCACGATGCCGGGCCGGCGTTCGCCGCCGATCCCCGAAATGCGGTCGCCGCAATAATGCAAAAGCGCATTGACCAGGGTGCCCGAAGGCGTGCCGGGCGCCGGATGCACCACCATCCCCGCCGGCTTGTCGATCACGATCAGATCGTCATCTTCCCAGATCACCGTCAGCGGAATCGCTTCGGCAAGGGTTTCCACCGCCTCGGCCGGGCCTATACGGATCTCCCAGACCTCGCCTGATGCCGTCTTCGCCTTCTGATCGGTGACCACCACCCCCGCGCGGCTCACAGCGCCCGCCTCGATCAGTCGCGCGAGCCTCGAGCGCGACAATGCCGCTTCCTCTGGCACAGCGGCGCTGAGCGCCTTATCAAGGCGCGGCGCGGCATCCGGGCCGAGGGTGACGGTGATCAGCCCGCCCTGAGCCGGGCCTTCCGGGGCCATAGCCGCAAGATCGTCGTCGTCGAGAAAAGATTCAGGTGTGAAAGGTTCAGTCATGGCTCAGGCCCCGAAGGAGAATGCGGAAGAAATTGCGCTGCCGCCCTCGCTGCGTTTCCTGAAGGCGCTGGTGATCGTGCTGATGCTGAGCATGATCGCGGGTGTCATAACCGTGACCCTGCTGCTTGTCACGCGCCTGCGCGCGCCTTTATCCGATACACCTGCGGTGACAGCGCCCCTGCCCGCGGCCTTGCAGCTGCCCGCGGGCGAGATTGCGGCCTCGGTTGTGCCCGGCCCGGACTGGATCGGCGTTGTCACCGGCGCAGGCCGCATCCTCATCTTCAACCAGGATGGCAGCCTGCGCCAGGAGATCGAGGTCACCCCAGCCCCCTGACCGCCACCCGGTAGTGGTCAGACGGGGCGAAAGGATCATTCCGCCACCCGCGCCTCAAGATAGAGATCCATATGCGGCTGCCAGAGCGCGGGTCTGAACATCAGCGCATGACTGGCCTGCAAAGCCACAAACCGCCCCTGCCCGCCTGCGGCCCGAAAGACCTCGAAATTGCTGCGGCAGTGAGTAATGCGGTAATACTGGTCCTGATTGCCATGCAGCCACAGCGTCTCATGCGCCCCGCCAGCCCCACGCGCAAACAGCATCGGGTTGACCTGGTCCAGCGCCGGACAGGCCCGCCCCAGCCAGCCGCCATTGAAACTGACCGCGCCGCGAAACAGGCCTGGCCGCATTCCGGCGAATGCAATCGCGAGGATCCCGCCGCGCGACACGCCGCCAGTCACCAGCCGCCCCTGGTCGACATCCGGCCAGAGCAAGAGCCCGCGCATCACCGCGTCAAGATCCTCGACCGCCCGCTCGAACCCCGCAAGCGCGATCTCCGCCTCGCAGGAATAGCCCGAACCATCTGCGGCAAGCCCTTCCCCGTAGCGCCCTCCCGATTTCCCCCGGCCGCGCCGCTGCGGGAAGACCACCATCCAGCCCCGGACTGTAAAATAGTTGCTGATCACCGCCGGGCTGATGCTGCGCCGGAACATGGCCGGGCTCCGCCCGCTGCCGGTCGAGCCATGGTTGAACAGCATGACCGGATAGGGCCCGGGCCGCGATGGCCGCGCCACGACAAGCTCCAGCGCCACCCCCGGCTCGCCTGCGGGCAGCATCACCTTTGAAATGCGCGGCTTTTCCATTCTGACGGCTCCTCCCCGGTTTGCCGGGATTTTCTGCCCCCGGTTCTGCCCCCGGGTTCTGCCCCGGCGCGCCGCGAGACACCATACTGCGCCCCCGCACTGCCCGCGCCCTGACATTCCCGTGAACCGATCGACACAATTCTTATTATCGGGATCCAAACGCCCCATCTCACGTTCATCTTCCACGGATCGCTCCCTTGTAAGGAGGATCCCCGGATCATAAGTGAAATCATCCTCCGGGGGCTGATGGCACCGGAAGAGAAAACAGGGGGCAAATGCATGAGCACCTATACCAACCTTCCTGCACCGAGCCCTGAACAGGGCCTGAACCGCTATCTCCAGGAAATCCGAAAATTCCCGCTCCTCGAACCCGAGCAGGAATATATGCTGGCCAAGGCCTGGACCGAACGCCAGGATCCGAAATCAGCACACCAGCTGGTGACCTCGCATCTGCGGCTCGCCGCCAAGATCGCCATGGGCTATCGCGGCTATGGTCTGCCCCAGGCCGAAGTGATCTCCGAGGCCAATGTCGGGCTGATGCAGGCGGTCAAACGCTTTGATCCGGAAAAGGGCTTCCGTCTCGCGACCTATGCGATGTGGTGGATCCGCGCCGCGATCCAG
Organism: Pseudomonas sp. GX19020; assembly: GCF_023371075.1. Taxonomy (NCBI): domain Bacteria; kingdom Pseudomonadati; phylum Pseudomonadota; class Gammaproteobacteria; order Pseudomonadales; family Pseudomonadaceae; genus Pseudomonas; species Pseudomonas sp. GX19020. The sequence goes on along the minus strand of NZ_JAMCCR010000001.1, from coordinate 39,591 downwards.
GAATATATCCTGCGGTCCTGGAGCCTTGTGAAAATGGGCACCACTTCGGCGCAGAAGAAACTGTTCTTCAACCTGCGCAAGGCCAAGGCCAAGGTCGGCGCGCTGGAAGAGGGTGATCTGCGCCCCGAAAACCTCGCCCAGATCGCAAAGGATCTGTCGGTCAGCGAAGATGAGGTGGTTCAGATGAACCGCCGTCTGTCCGGCTCGGATGCCTCGCTCAATGCCCAGATCGGCGGTGATGGCGATGGCGCCACGCAATGGCAGGACTGGCTCGAAGATGAAGACAGCGACCAGGCCGGCGCCTATGCCGAAAAGGACGAGCTCGACACCCGCCGCGAGATGCTGACTGAGGCGATGTCAGTGCTGAATGACCGCGAGAAAGACATCCTGATGCAGCGTCGCCTCGCCGATGAGCCGGTCACGCTCGAGGAATTGTCGGAAAGCTACGGCGTCTCGCGCGAACGCATCCGCCAGATCGAGGTCCGCGCCTTCGAGAAACTCCAGGCGAAAATGCGCGATCTCGCCCGCGGCAAAGGCATGGCGATCCCGGCCTGATCCCTGACCTCCCACTGAACAAAGGCCCGGCCCCCGCGCCGGGCCTTTTTCTGTCTGAAACGCAGCCCTCCAGGATCGCCCCTGCCAAAAGACCGCGCTCGCCGGCAATCTTCACAGCCCGCCTCCCATTCCGGCAACATAAAAGCCGGCCCCTCCTCCCGCCTTTCATCTGTCCTTAAATATCCCGGGGGTGAGCGGCAAAGCCGCGAGGGGGCAGGCCCCCTCTACCCGATCAGCCGCGCCACGATCCCCGGCAGATCCTCATAACGATCGAGCAGCGCATCCGGCGCCAGCCGCGCGATCCCCGCGCCCTCAGGTCCGAATGTCACCAGAACCGACGGCACCCCCACCGCGCGCGAGGTCAGCAGATCGGTCTCGGTATCCCCGATCAGCAGCGAGCGCCCGACCACCCCGCCCGCGCGCTCCACCGCCAGATGATAGGGCGCCGGATCGGGCTTTCGCACCGGCAAAGTATCCGCGCCCACCAGCGCGCCGAACAGATCGCGCACTCCAAGCTGGCGCAGAAGCTCTTCTGCCAGCGCGTAGGGCTTATTCGTGCAGACCGAAACCTTATAGCCGGCCATGCGCAGCACCTCGACCGTCTCGACCGCGCCGGGATACATCCGCGTCTGCACCGCAATCGCGTCGCGGTAATGGCGCAACAGCTCGGGATAAAGCCGCTCCATCGCCGCGCCCTCGGGCACCACCTGTCCCAGCCGCCCGAAGCCGAGCCGCAGCATCGCGCGCCCGCCATGAAACGCCGTCAGACTGTCAGCCGATGTCAGCGGCGCGCCTTGCCCCATTTCGGTGAAACAGGCATTGGCCGCCGCCAGCAGATCGGCGCTGGTATCGGCGAGCGTGCCGTCAAGGTCAAAGACCACGCAGGCGCCATCGTCACGCATTCGATGCCTGCGGGCGCCTTCCGGCGCTTTCCCGGGCGAAAGCCGATCTTGCAACATGCCGCAATCCTCTGTGACCGCCGCCCCCCTTGGCGGGCCTGTCTGGCTTCGGTAGAACGGCCCTTAAACAAAAGGAAGGGGCAGAATGCAGGTCTCGCTCATCATCCTGGCGGCAGGCCAGGGCTCGCGCATGAATTCGGATCTTCCGAAGGTCCTGCATAAGGTCGCCGCCGCGCCACTTTTGCATCACGCGATGGCAGCGAGCGCCACGCTCTCTCCGGTCGCGACCATCGTTGTGGTGGGCCATGGCGGTGACGAGGTCGCCGCATCTGCACTGAAATTCGACCCTGATGTGGTGATCACCCGCCAGGAGGAACAGAAAGGCACCGGCCATGCGGTCGACCAGGCCCGTGCTGCGCTGGAAGGCCAACCGGGCGATGTGATCGTGCTTTACGGCGACACCCCCTTTATCCGCGCAGAAACCCTCGAGGCGATGCTCGAGGCGCGGGCAAGGAATGCCGTGGTGGTGCTCGGCTTCCAGGCTGCCGACCCCGGCCGCTATGGCCGCCTGATCACCGAGGGCGAAAGCCTGGAACGCATCGTCGAATATAAGGATGCGAATGAGGCCGAACGGGCGGTCACCCTGTGCAATTCGGGCGTGATCTGCGCCTCGGCGAAAGACCTCTTCGCGCTGATCGCGGAAATCGGCAATGCGAATGCCAGTGGCGAATATTACCTCACCGATGTGGTGGGGATCGCGCGCTCGAAAGGCCTCACCGCCACTGTGGTTGTCTGCGACGAGGCCGAGACGCTCGGCGTCAATACCCGCGCGCAACTGGCCGAAGCCGAAGCCGCCTTCCAGGCCCGGGCAAGAGCAGAGGCGCTGGAGACCGGCGTCACCCTGACCGCGCCCGAAACCGTGTTCTTCGCGCTCGACACCATCATTGGCCGCGATGCGATCATCGGTCCGAATGTCCTGTTCGGCCCCGGTGTCACCATCGAATCCGGCGCGGAAATCAAGGGGTTTTGCCATCTTGAGGGCTGCCATGTCTCGCGCGGGGCCGATGTCGGGCCGTTTGCGCGCCTGCGCCCCGGTGCCGAACTGGCGGAAGATGTTCATGTCGGCAATTTCGTCGAGATCAAAAACGCCATTCTCGATGAAGGCGTCAAGGTCGGCCACCTGACCTATATCGGCGATGCCGATGTGGGCGAGTTCACCAATATCGGCGCAGGCACCGTCACCTGCAATTACGACGGCGTGATGAAACATCGCACCCGGATCGGCAAACGCGCCTTTATCGGATCGGACACGATGCTGGTCGCGCCGGTGACGGTAGGCGATGATGCGCTGACGGGATCGGGTTCGGTGATCACCGAAGACGTGCCCGCCGGTGCCGTGGCTCTGGGCCGCGCGAAACAGGTCAGCAAGCCCGGTCTCGCGCTGAAACTGATGGAAAAGCTTCGCGCGATCAAAGCCGCGAAGAGCAGAGGATAATCCCATGTGTGGCATAGTTGGTGTTCTGGGCAATAACGAAGTGGCGCCGCTGCTGGTCGAGGGGCTGAAGCGGCTGGAATATCGCGGCTACGATTCCGCAGGGATCGCCACGGTGAACAGCGGGCGGCTGGACCGCCGCCGCGCGGTGGGCAAGCTGGTGAACCTCTCGGATCTGCTGGTGCATGAGCCGCTGGCAGGGAAATCCGGCATCGGCCATACCCGCTGGGCGACCCATGGCGCCGCGACAGTGGTCAACGCGCATCCCCACCGTGCAGGTGGCGTGGCGGTGGTTCATAACGGCATTATCGAGAATTTCCGCGCGCTGCGCAGCGAGCTGGCGGAAGACGGTTATGTCCAGGAATCCGAGACCGATACCGAAACGGTTGCGCTGCTGCTGAAACGCAGCATGGACAAGGGCGCGACTCCCATCGAGGCCGCGCGTGAGACCCTGCCCCGGCTCGATGGCGCCTTCGCGCTTTGCATGCTGTTCGAGGGTGAGGATGACCTGATCATCTGCGCCCGCAAGGGCAGCCCGCTCGCCATCGGGCGCGGCGAGGGCGAGATGTTTGTCGGATCAGACGCGATAGCGCTGGCGCCGATGACCGACCGCATCACCTATCTCGAAGAGGGTGACTGGGCGGTGCTGACCCGCAAGGGCGCCGAGATTTTCGACGCCGCAGGCCGCCGCGCCAACCGGGCCGAGACCCGCATCCAGCTGGGCGCCACCCGGGTGGAAAAGGGCGGCTACAAGCATTTCATGGCCAAGGAAATCGCCGAACAGCCGGTCGTGCTGGCCGATGCTTTGCGCCATTATACCGGATCAAGCGCCAGCCCGGCGCTGAACCTGCCCGAGGGTCTCGATTTCACCAATATCGACCGGGTCGTGATGGTGGCCTGCGGCACGGCAAGCTATGCCACCCATGTCGCGAAATACTGGTTTGAGCAGATCGCCGGCATCCCGGCGGAAATCGACGTCGCATCCGAGTTCCGCTACCGCGAGCCGGTGCTCTCGGATCGCTCGATGGCGCTGTTTGTCAGCCAGTCGGGCGAGACCGCCGATACTCTGGCCGCCCTGCGTTATGTGAAGGAAAAAGTGGCGAAGGTGGTCTCGGTCGTGAATGTGCCGACCTCCTCGATCGCGCGCGAAAGCGATCTGGTGCTGCCGATCCTTGCGGGCGCCGAGATCGGCGTCGCCTCGACGAAAGCGTTTTCCTGCCAGCTGATGGTGCTGGCGCTGATGGCGCTGAAAGCCGCCTCTGACCGGGGCAGGATCACGGCAGAGGAGCTGACCGCGCGCATCGTCAGTCTGCGCAATCTGCCAGGGCTGCTGAATGCGGCACTGGCGCTGTCAGACCAGATCGCGACGGTGTCGAACGAGCTGGCAGAGGCGCGCGACATCCTCTTCCTCGGGCGCGGGCCGATGTATCCGATGGCATTGGAAGGTGCACTTAAGCTGAAAGAAATCAGCTATATACACGCCGAAGGCTATGCATCGGGCGAGCTGAAACACGGCCCCATCGCATTGATCGATGCCAATGTGCCGGTGATCGTGATGGCGCCCTCGGACCCGCTCTTCGACAAGACAGTGTCGAATATGCAAGAGGTAATGGCGCGGCATGGCAAGGTGCTTTTGCTGTCGGATGCGGCGGGCATTGCCCATGCGGGACAGGGCACCTGGGCGCAGCTGACGCTGCCCGAAGTCGACCCGGTCTGGGCGCCGATCCTTTACGCAGTGCCGGCGCAGCTGCTGGCCTATCATACCGCGATTGCGAAAGGCACCGATGTGGATCAGCCGCGAAACCTCGCGAAATCGGTGACGGTGGAGTGATCGGCGGGGCCGAAAGCCCCGCCCTCTTTCAGCCGGCATAACGCTCCAGCCGGGCGGCAACCTGCCCGGCGATCAGCCGCTGGAAGCCCAGCGACAATGCGACGACCAGCGCGAGGCTTGCGAAGACAAGGTCGATCCGCATCCGGCCATTCGCATGCAGCATGACTGCGCCAAGCCCCTCAGATCCGCCGACCCATTCGCCGATCACCGCCCCCACCGGCGCCAGCACTGCGGCAAGCCGCAGCCCCGTGGCCAGATCCGGCAGCGCCGAAGGCAATCGGATCCGGATCAGCATCGCCCATCGCCCCGCCCCCATCACCCGCGCCAGATCCAGCCGCGCCTGGGGCACGCGGGTCAGCCCGTCATGAAAGGCGCTTGCAACCGGGAAGAATGTCACCAGCGCCACCACCGCCAGTTTCGGCGCCATGCCATATCCCAGCCAGAGCGTCAGGATCGGCGCCAGCGCAAAAATCGGAATGGTTTGCGAGACCACGACCACCGGGCCAAGCCAACTCCGCAGCCGCCCCGACACCGCCATCTGCAGCGCGAGCCCGCATCCGATCACCGCGCCAAGCGCGAAACCCGCAAGGGTCTCGGTCAGCGTTTTCAGGAAAGCTGTCGCAAGTACCCCCTGGTGGGTCCAGAGCGCCCGGGCCACCGCCCCGGGTGAAGGCAGCAGAAAGGGCGGCAGGCCGGTGGCAAGGATCACCCCCTGCCAGAGCGCCAGCAGAACCAGAACGGTAACAGAAATCCGGATCATGCCAGCGCCACCAGCCGCCGGGTCAGCGCAGTCGCGGCATTCTGAACCTCTGGCGCGTCGCTCGGACGCGGTGTCCGACCTGCGGGGGCTGCGATGTCCTCAAGACCCGCCGGCGTCATCAGAAGGACCCGGTTCGCGAGCCGTGCGGCCTCGACCGGATCATGGCTGATCATCATCACGGTCCGGTCACGCAACAGGTGCGCCGCAAGATCCTGCATCCGGAGCCTCAGCCCGATATCCAGCGCCGAAAACGGCTCATCCAGCAGCACCAGCGGCCGGTCCTCCATCAATACCCGTGCCAGTGCCACCCGCTGCCGCTGCCCGCCCGAGAGCTCGGCCGGACGCTTTGCCGCATGGGGGGCAAGGCCGGTCTGTTCCAGCACTGACGCGAGCCGCGCGCGGTCCGGCGTCTCGCGGCGCAGCGTGGCGCCCAGCGTGATATTCGCCGCCACCGTGGCCCAGGGCATCAGCCCCGGATCCTGTGCCATCAGCGCGACCGGCATGCGGCCGGTGATCTGACCGCGAAACTCCGCTCCGACCGGAAGTCCGCCGATCAGCCGCAAAAGCGTGGTCTTGCCCACGCCCGACGGGCCAAGCAGCACCAGCCATTCATCCGCCGCCAGCTCCAGCCGCAAGGGCGGGAAAAGGCGCTCGCGGCCGATCCAGGCCTCACCTGAAAGCTGCATCACGCAAGGCCCGCGCGCCAGAACCCGGCCTCAAGCCGCGTGGCAACACGGAAATGGCGCTCAAGCTGGCGCCAGCGCGGCAGGGTCTGCGCGGCCTCGCCCAGGCGGTCGCGGATGGCCATGTCAAAAAGCGCCCCCGCCTCGCGGCAGATCTGCTGATAGGTTTCGCCGCCATAGGTTTCGATCCAGTCACGATAGGGCGTTTCACCGGCGGTTGCGATCAGCCGCGCGCCGATCTCGCCATAGCCCAGCACACAAGGCAGCAGCGCCGCCAGCAGATCGAGGAAATCGCCACTCAGCCCGGCATCCAGCACATAGCGGGTATAGGCCAGATTGCCGGTCGCCTCTTCGGTGGCGGCAAGATCTGCCGCCGATATTCCCGCCGCAGCGCAGAGCCGGATATGCAGCGCCATCTCGTGATGCAGAAGGCCATGGACCGTCGCGCTGGCCGCCTGCATCTCGGCCAGATTGCCGGCCTTGACCACTGCAAGCGACCAGGCCCGGGCGAAATGGATCAGGAAAACATAATCCTGGCGCAGATAGCTGAGAAAATCGGCGCGCGGCAGCGAGCCATCGTGCAGCGCGTCAAGAAACGCGTGCCGCGTATAGGCGTTCCAGTCATCGGGACAGGCGCTTCGCAGGGCCGCAAATCCGGCTCCGTAATCTGCTGCGCTCATTCTGCCGCCCCCGGATCAACGGCCAGTTTCGAAACCGGCAAAAGCGTGTCCGTCAGGCCCGATTGCAGCAAAAACGCCTCGAACCTGGCATAGCGCCCATGATCCAGCGCCGCCGGAGAATGGGCGAAACGCGGCAATGTAGCTGCCCATGCTTCGGTGTTGAGCGGATCGGACAGGTCCGGCGCGGTGGCGGCAAAAGCCTCGAATGCGGCATCGGGATGGTTGATCATATAGGCCGTCGCACGCTCGATCGCGGTCAGAAAGCGGGTCACGCGGTCCTGGTCAAACCCGGTATGGGCCACGAAGATCAGCTCATCATAGGCGGGGATCCCGGCCTCTTCGGGGTAGAAACAGCGCCCGTTGCCACCCGCCAGCCGCATCTGTGTCATTTCAAAATTGCGAAACGCCCCGATCACTGCATCGACCTGACCCGTCAGGAGCGACGGCGTCAGCGACCAGTTCACATTGACCATTTCGACATCCCCCGCCGTCAGCCCGGCGCTGGCCAGCATCCCCGACAGCAGCGCAGATTCGACGCCCGAAACCGAATAGCCGATCCGCTTTCCCCTGAGATCGCCAAGGCTCTGCACCGGCCCGTCTGCCGCCACCATCAGGCAATTGAGCGGGGTCGCGACCAGGGTGCCGACACGGACCAGCGGCAGCCCTTCATGAACCTGGAGATGCAGCTGCGGCTGATAGGAGACCGCCAGATCGGCCTGGCCCGCCGCGACCAGTTTCGGAGGCTCCGTCGGGTCGGCAGGCGCGATGATCTCAACCTCCAGCCCCTGCTCTTTGAAAAAGCCCTTTTCCCGGGCGATGATCACCGGGCCATGGTCGGGGTTCACATACCAGTCAAGGATCAGGGTCATACGGTCGTCTGCCCGGGCGGGTCCGGTCAGCGCGATACCGGCCAGCAGGGCCAGGGCGAAACGGGTCATATCTCGGTCTCCGTCAGGGGCGGATCGGCGATCAGCACGATCTCATTGGGAAAAATCGGGTGGAGTTGCGCCGCCGCGCGCCAGGCCCTGAGGCCGGAGCGGCAGGCGAGAACGATGCGCTCATGTGGCGCGGGCGTGGCCCCCGTGATCTGGTCGGGCGCGATGCGATGGGCCGCGGGGGTGACCGCGCGCGGCGCCTCGGCGCGGTCGCGCAGCTCGATCACGTAATCGCCGGGGCGGATCGCAGCCCTCGCGATGAAAGGGAAAGCCGTCTCCGGCTCGGGCGCGGTGTCAAAGCGAAAGCTGCTGAAGCGCCAGCCCGCCATGTCAAAGCGGATCAGCTGGCCAAGCGGCGATGGCATGATCCCCGCCAGATGCGCCAGCGCCATCTGCGCCATGACGGTGCCCAGCATCCCTACAACCGGGCCCAGCACACCGGCGCTGGCGCAGGTCGCAAAGGTTTCCGGCAGGTCGGGGAACACCGCCCTGAGCGAAGGCGCGCCGCCGCAAAACCCGCCGACATAGCCCGAAAGCCCCAGCGCCGAGGCCGATATCAGCGGCTTCTGGGCGCGGTGGCACAGGTCAGACAGCAGATAGCTTGCCGCGAAACTATCGGCGCAATCGAGGATAAGATCGGCCGCCGCCACCAGGTCGGGTGCAGTTGCTGGATCGCAATGCGCCACCAGCGCCGTCACCTGACAGTCAGGGTTCAGGAGCCGCAGCGCAGTTGCCGCAAGTGCAGCCTTCGGCGCGCCGATGCCACCCGCATAAAGCGGCTGTCGGTGAAGGTTGCTTTCCTCGGCCCGGTCCGGATCGATCACCGTGATACGCCCGATACCGGCACCGGCCAGATATTGCAGCACCGGCACGCCCAGCCCCCCGGCCCCCACGACCAGCAGATGCGCTGCGGCGAAAGCCGCCTGCCCCCCGGCCCCGATCCCGGGCAGCAGGGTCTGGCGCGCATAGCGGCTCATCCCGTCACCCCGAGCCAATGCCGCACCTGTGCCTCAGGGTCGGGGTTCAGTGTGATATCGGTCACCACCGAAACCAGATCCGCCCCGGCGGCAAAGGCCTCTGTCGCGCGCGCGGGCGTCAGACCGCCGATCGCCACCAGCGGGATATCCCCGATCCGGGCCTTCCAGTCGGCAAGCTTTTCCACCCCCTGCTGATGCCATTTCATCTGTTTCAGGATCGTCGGCCAGACCGGCCCCAGCGCGATGTAATCCGGGCCCAGCGCCAGCGCCCGCGCCAGTTCTTCTTCGTCATGGGTCGAGATACCGAGCCGCAGCCCGGCCCGCCGGATCGCTACCAGATCGGCGGCATCAAGATCCTCCTGTCCGAGATGGACCCAGCCACAGCCTTCTTCAATTGCAAGCTGCCAGTGATCATTGACCACAAGGATGGCATCATGCGCGCGGCACAGATCCAGCGCCTCGCGGATCTCAAGGCGCGTCTCATCAGCGCTGCGATCCTTCACGCGCAGCTGCACCAGGCGGACCCCAAGCGGCAGCATCCGCGCCACCCAGGCAGCAGAGTCGAAAATCGGATAGAAACGCGGCAGGGTCATGCGAGAAACGCCCTCCCAACTACCGGCGTCGAGGGCGCGGCCATATCGCGCGGCTCCATCGGCTGCGCGAGATAGGCCGCCCTGCCCGCCCGGATCGCCCCGGCCATGGCCCCGGCCATCCGCGCCGGGTCACCGGCCTTGGCCACCGCCGTATTCAGAAGCACAGCATCAAAGCCCAGCTCCATCGCCCGTGCCGCATGGGAAGGCAGCCCGATCCCGGCATCGACCACCAGAACCTGATCGGGAAACTCTGCCCGCAGCACGCGCAGCCCATATTCGTTCATCAGCCCCCGCCCCGAGCCAATCGGCGCGCCCCAGGGCATCAGCACCTCACAGCCGGCCTCGACCAGACGCGCACAGACGCCAATATCCTCGGTCGTATAGGGAAAGACCTTGAACCCGTCGGCAATCAGGATGCGGGCGGCCTCTGCCAGTCCGAAGACATCGGGTTGCAGCGTATCGGTATGGCCGATCACCTCAAGCTTGATCCAGTCGGTCGCGAACAGCTCGCGCGCCATATGGGCCGTGGTCACGGCCTCTTTCACCGTATGGCAGCCAGCGGTATTAGGCAGGATCTTCGCGCCCAGATCTGCCACAAGCGCGCGGAAGTCACCGCCATCTCGCTGTTCGCGGCGCAATGAGACGGTGGCGATCCCGGCCTCAGAGCTGCGAAACGCGTCTTCCAGGATCTTCGGCGAGGGATATTGCGCCGTGCCCAGCATCAGCGCGCTTTCAACAGCAGTTCCGTAGAATACCGGCATCTCAGCCCCCCTGCATGGCGGCGAGCACTTCGACACGGTCGCCCTCTTGTATTTCTGTTTCCAGCCGCGCGGCTTTGGCGATGAAGACTTCATTCACCGCAGTCGCCACGGCTACGCCAAAGCCCTGTTCCTCGAGCAAAGCCGCCAGGGTGCGCGCCCCGGTCAGCCTTGCCTCTCCATTCACGAAAACTCTCATGTCCTCACCTCATCCATGAACTCGGGCTGTGCGCCGGTCTCGAGATGTTCCGCCACCATCCGCGCGCAGGCGGGCGAGAGGAGGAAGCCGTGGCGGTAGAGACCATTGGCAAAGATCACATCGCCCCGGCGCCGGATCCGGGGCAGATTGTCGGGGAAAGCGGGGCGCGCATCGGCCCCTGTCGCGATCAGCTCGGCCTCGCCAAAACCGGGATGGATCGTCCAGGCCGCCGCCATCAGCTCCATCATCGACCGCAGCGTCACCTGGCCGCGCCAGCCGCTTTCGATCATCGTGGCGCCCAGCATGAAATGCCCGTCGCCGCGCGGCACGATGTAAAGCGGGATGCGGGGATGCAGCAGGCGGACCGGTCGCGAAAGGTTCACGCCCTCGCAGCGGATCAACAGCATCTCGCCGCGCACACCGCGCAGGTCGCTGAGACTGTCGCGCGCCGCGAGCCCCCGGCAGTCGATGGTCAGCGGCGCCTCTGACGGCTCGGGAGACACCACGATCCCCCGGGCCGCGAGACGGCGGGCCAGTTCGCCAAGCGCCGCGCGCGGGGGCAGATGCGCTTCGGTTCTGAAGAAGAGCCCCTCGCGGAACCGGCCTTCCAGATCGGGTTCAAGCTGCCCGATCTCATTACCGCCAATGGTCTGATGCCCTTTGGTCAGCCGCGCAAAGCGCGCCAGATCGCCCCGGTCACGCGGATCGGCCAGAACCAGCGTCCCGGCCCCGGTGACCAGCCCGGTATGGGATTGCCACCAGCCGGCCGCGCCGGCCCCCAGCCGTTCGACCGGTTCCTCTGCCGATTCCGCCTCGCAATGCGGCGCCAGCATACCGCCGGCCCACCAGGAACAGGCCTGCGGCCCGGGGCCTCCGGCAGGGTCCGAGATCGTGACCTCATGGCCGCGCGCCGTAAGTTCACTGGCCATCACAAGGCCCATGACACCGGCCCCGAGGATATGGATACGGCTCATGATTGCGGCCAGAGCGCGTGGAAATGATGCACCGGCCCATGGCCCGATCCGACCCGCAGCGTATCCGCTGCCCGGATCGCCCCCTGAAGCCAGCGATGCGCCCGCGCCACCGCATCGGGGATTGTCATCCCCTGCGCCAGCCCTGCCGCAATCGCTGCGGCATAGCTGCACCCGGTGCCATGGGTATTTTTGGTCTGCTGGCGTTCTGCCGTGAAAACATGGGGTTCAGGGCCGATCAGCAGGTCGCGACACTCTGTCCCCCCGGCATGACCGCCTTTCATCAGCACCCAGGCCGGTCCAAGCGACAGGAGCGCGCGCCCCTGTATTTCCTGCGCCCCATGGCTGCTGGCCTGGGTTTCGCCCAGAAGATCGGCCGCTTCGGGCAGGTTCGGGGTCAAAACCGTCGCGAGCGGCAAAAGCTCCTCCCGCAGCGCAGCGACGGCCTCGGCCGCGAGCAGCCGGTCTCCGGATTTCGCCACCATCACCGGATCAACCACCAGGGCCAGATCACGCCCCTTCAGCGCCGCCGCTACGGTCGAGACCAGTTCCGGATCGCCCAGCATCCCGATCTTCACCGCGCCCACGGCAAGATCATCGAACACCGCATCAAGCTGCGCCCGGACCATCTGCGCCGGCAGGGCCATCACCGCTGTCACCGCGCGGGTGTTCTGCGCCGTAATCGCGGTGATCACGCTGGCCCCGTAAACGCGCATCGCCGCGAAACTTTTGAGATCCGCCTGGATCCCTGCGCCGCCGCCGGAATCAGACCCCGCTATGGTCAAAGCTATCGCCGTCATCATGCCCCCAATGACCGGCGAAAAGATTTGGGGAGACTGGCGCCCGGGCAGGCCGCAACGGGCCGCCAGAGACACGATCAGACCACCCGTTCCCTCCGCCGGTATGAACCGGATCAGGTTCGATGGGTTAGCCTTGCGGCCTCTCAGCCCCGGTTTCCCGGGACACCCCAACGAGTAAGTTGCTCAATCGTTAAGCGGAGCATTTTCGTTTGGCAACCGGCAAAATCCCGCTTTCAGCGCGAATGAGGCTGCTTGCAGGGCCGCTGTCTGTTCCGCTTTGCGACATGTCGCAAACAGACAATCCCGGCCGCCGCACTGTGATCAATTCAGCCTCGCAAGGTGCCGCTGGCGACAGCGGAGAATTGGGAAGCCGGTGCGGTCCCGCAAGGGGTCAAAGCCGGCGCTGCCCCCGCAACGGTAGAGGCTGAGAGGCGCGACAAGGACCACTGGGCGGAGGAGCCCGGGAAGGTGTCGCGACCAGGGTTGAAAAGACCGCTCGCCAAGCCCGGAAACCAGCCTTGCACGAGATGTCGAGCCGCGGTGGGCGGCGAAGCGGCAACAGGCTCGCGGGTCCATCCCCGCGCGGGCCCTTCGCCGCCTGTTGTCCATCGCATGTCAAACCTGCCCGCGCAGCGCGCGCGGGCTAACGCGAAGGACAGCGAATGCTGAGCCAGTCCGAGACCCTTTCCCGCCTTATGGCACGCCAGAGCGGCTATGCCTTAGAGCGCGATTTATATTGCGATCCCGGGGTGTTGGAGGCTGATCTTCAACATCTGTGGTATCGTGAATGGCTCTTTGCCATTCCGGGCTGCGAGCTGGAGAAACCCGGCGCCTTTGCCACGCTTCAGGTCGGCGCCTATCCGGTGGTGATCATCAAAGGCAAAGACAATCGCATCCGCGCTTTCCACAATGTCTGCCGCCATCGCGGTCAGCGGCTTTGCGCGAAGACCAATGGCTCGACGACGAACCTTGTCTGCCCCTATCACCAATGGACCTATGACCTCGAGGGCAAGCTCATTTTCGCCCGCGATATGGGCGAGGATTTCGACCCTTCGAAATTCGGGCTGAAGAAGGTGCACTGTGTCGATCTTGGCGGCATGGTCTTCATCTGTCTCGCCGATGTGCCCCCTCCCATTTCCGACCTCGCGCCGAAGCTGATGTCGTATCTGGCCCCCTCGGGGCTCGCGGATGCAAAGGTCGCTTTCAGCTCTACCATCGTCGAAAACGGCAACTGGAAGCTGGTGATCGAGAACAACCGCGAATGCTATCATTGCGGCGGCGCGCACCCGTCTTTGTGCCGGACCTATTCCGACAACCCGCGCATGACGGCAATGGAGGGACCCGATTCGGCCTCGCCCGACATCATCGAACACTGGAAACGCTGCGAGGCGGCCGGCCTGCCCTCGCGCTTCACCAACCATCCGCAGATGCAATGGCGGCTCGCCCGCATCCCGCTGCTCAACGGCGCCGAAAGCTATACGATGTCGACAAAGGCGGCGGTGGCGAAACGCATGGGCACCATGCCCTTCAACGATGCCGGCAGCCTTCTGTTCTTCCACTACCCGAACAGCTGGAACCATTTCCTTGGCGATCACGCCATCGTCTTCCGCATCCTGCCGATCAGCCCGACCGAGACGCAAGTGACCACCAACTGGCTGGTCCATAAGGATGCGGTCGAGGGCGTTGATTATGATCTCGAAACCCTGACCCGTGTCTGGCTCAACACCAATGACGAAGACCGCCAGGTGGTCGAAGAAAACCAGAAGGGCATTCTCTCGCCCGCCTATGAACCAGGGCCCTATTCCCCGATCCAGGAAGAAGGGGTGATGCAGTTCGTGGACTGGTATGCGGGCATCATGACGCAACGCCTTGGCCCTGTTTCCGGCACAGGCCCGGCACTGGCGGCGGAATAAATCATGGGAAGGCAACAGCTTAACTGGTCCGCGAAACCCTGGGACGATGCGGAGCATCTTGAATGCGCCATGGTCGTGCCCGAGACGCCGGATACTGCCACCTTCACCTTCCGCGCGCCCTCGGGCGCCTGGTTTGACTATCAGCCGGGCCAGTTCGTGACGCTCGACCTGCCGGTTGATCCGAAAAAGGGCGCGAAGGGCAATGTGCAGCGCACCTATACGATCTCGTCTTCGCCGTCGCGGCCGCTGTCGATCTCGGTCACGGTGAAAGCCCAGGCGACATCCATCGGCACGCGCTGGATGCTCGATCACCTGAAGCCGGGGATGAAGATCAAAGCTTACGGCCCGGCGGGGATTTTCAGCTCGCACCGGCATCCCGCAAAGAAATACCTCTTTATCTCGGCGGGATCAGGCATCACGCCGATGATGTCGATGACGACCTGGGCCTGGGATTCGGGCGAGATGCCCGACATCACCTTCGTACATGCCGCGAAACGCCCGTCAGAGATCCTGCTGAAGAAACGGCTGGAAGGCTTTGCCGACCGCGTGCCGGGGCTGAAACTCCGGTTCACGGTTGAAGAGCCAGACCCGTTCCAGACCTGGTCCGGCTATCAGGGGCGCCTGTCGCAGATCATGCTGGGCCTGATGGCGCCGGATTATCTGGAGCGCGAGGTCTTCTGCTGCGGGCCGGAGCCCTTCATGCAGGCGGTGCGCGACATGCTGGTCTCGCTTGGCTTCGATATGGAACATTACCATCAGGAGAGCTTTGGCGCCCCGGTAAGTTCCGAAGCCGAGGCGCCGGTGATCGAAGATGTGATCCCGGATGCGGATGCCGGCGCGCAGATCACCTTTGCGGCGTCGAACGTCACCGCGCGCTGCGCCGAGACCGATACGGTGCTGGCCGTCGCGAAACGCTCGGGGCTCAATATCCCCTCGGGCTGCACCTTTGGCCTTTGTGGTACCTGCAAGGTGAAGAAAACCGCAGGTGATGTGCATATGGTCCATAATGGCGGCATCTCGGATGACGAGATTGCCGAGGGCTGGATCCTCGCCTGTTGTTCGAACCCGATGGGCAAGATCACGGTTGAGGTCTGAGAAGAGCCCGGCCTGACAGAAATCCTGACAGAAATGACGCATCGGCAGCCTTGCCGGTGCGTCTGAGACAGCTACTCTCCCCGCCGGGCACCGCGCGCAGATATGGGAGAACACCGATGACGAAACCGATCCTGATGGACAGAGCCGCGCTGAACGACTTTGTCACCCGCGATTTCGGCCAGGTGGCGGCGGATTTCACCGTCGATGCGGTGACAGATCAGGGCATCCGGCTGCGGCTGCAAGTGGCCGAACGCCATCTGCGCCCGGGCGGCACCGTATCCGGCCCCACGATGTTCGCGCTTGCCGATGTGGCAGTCTACCTTGCCATCCTGTCGAGGATCGGGCCGGTGGCGCTTGCGGTCACCACGGGATGTTCCATCGATTTCATGCGCAAGCCGGCCGCCGGGCGCGGGCTTTACTGCGATGTGCGGCTTTTGAAACTTGGCCGTGTGCTGGCGGTGGCGGATGCGCTGATTTTCTCGGACGGGGTCGAGGATCCGGTGGCGCGGGCGAATATGACCTATTCCATCCCGCCCGCCCCCGCAGCCTGAAATACCGCGAACCAGAACCTGCCCCCAGGAGCTTCGAATCAATTTGGTGACGGCCCGGCGGGCGCGACCGGCAGCTGCAGTGCCTTCCGCTGGGTCAACCGGCTTATCCCCAGAGATGTGCACCATTCTGTCCACGAAGCGGCACAACCAGGGGTCGCCCCTGCTCCTGGATATTGTGCAAGGCGAAATATTGCGCAGCCCGGCTCTGTGGGTTTAGGGGCACACATTTCCGCCATGCGCCCACGGCAAAGCAACGATTTCCTCTGATTTCAGCGGCTTTTCAACTCTGAGTCGTTCCGGTCACGGCTGGCATTTCAATAACACAAGATGTTGACAGCAGGGCAAATCGGGGATCAATATGCAGATGTTCCGGGAGCAAACCTGCAGCCTGCGACGCGTCCGAAACCCGGGGAAACCGGGGCATTTCCGGGCGCAGCCAGCGGCAGGAACGGCCAGGGGAAACTCCGGGGGGAAACCTTCGGGAAGACCATAGCCGCGGCAGGATCCCAGGGCAAAGTGAAGGCAACAAAACCGTGCGACGGGCGCGAGAATATGACCCGGCGGATGTTTTCCGCTGGCCGTTTCTCAGTGAACCGCAGCCACATGGGACAGTAGAAGGATCAGGCAATGACCATCACCGTTTACTCCAAACCCGCATGCGTTCAGTGCACCGCAACCACCCGTGCGCTCGACGCCAAAGGCTTGTCCTATTCCATCATCGATCTGACCGAAGATGCCGATGCGATGAATCGCGTCGTGGCACTCGGCTATCGCCAGGCCCCCGTCGTCATCGCCGGTGACGCCCATTGGGCTGGCTTTCGTCCCGATATGATCGGCCGCCTCGCCAGCTGAGGGGGTCTCCGTGCCCGGGCTCGTCTTTTTCTCTTCTGCCTCGGGCAATACCCTGCGTTTCGTCACGCGCCTGGAAGAAGTCAGCGCTGGCCGCTATGGCACGGCGCTGCGTATCCCAATATCCCCGCAGGATCCTATGCCGGATCCGGGCGGGGATTTCGTTCTGATCTGCCCGACATTCGCCGATG
The DNA here is from genome assembly GCF_023371075.1 of Pseudomonas sp. GX19020. Classification (NCBI taxonomy): domain Bacteria; kingdom Pseudomonadati; phylum Pseudomonadota; class Gammaproteobacteria; order Pseudomonadales; family Pseudomonadaceae; genus Pseudomonas; species Pseudomonas sp. GX19020. Next base: position 22,859 of record NZ_JAMCCR010000001.1, on the reverse strand, counting down.
GCGAGGGGCGTGGCGCGGTCCCGAAACAGGTGATCCGCTTTCTGAATGACCCTGAGCGGCGCGCCGGTCTGCGCGGAGTGATCGCCGGGGGCAACCGAAATTTCGGACAGACCTATGCCCTTGCGGGCCGGGTTATAGCTGCCAAATGCAATGTGCCGGTTCTCTACAGCTTCGAGCTGGCCGGCACGGAAACCGACATCGCCCGCGTCCGGCGCGGGCTTGATCTATTCTGGGGGATGGAATGCTCGACAATGGCGTGAAGCCGGCGCTGGACTACCATGCGCTGAACGCAATGCTGAACCTCTATGACGGGGAAGGCAAAATCCGCTTCGACGCCGACCGCATGGCGGCGAAGCAATATTTCCTGCAACATGTGAACCAGAACACGGTCTTCTTCCACAACCTGGATGAAAAGCTGCGCTATCTGGTCGATGAGGGCTATTACGAGCCCGACGTGCTGGATCAGTATTCGCGCAATTTCCAGCGCCAGATCTGGGATGCGGCCTATGAGAAGAAGTTCCGTTTCCCGACCTTCCTCGGCGCGTTCAAATATTACACCAGCTACACGCTGAAGACCCGCGACGGTCAGCGCTTCCTTGAGCGTTACGAGGATCGCGTGGTCATGGTCGCGCTCGCGCTCGCGCGTGGCGATGAGGCACTGGCGATGTCCTTCATGGACGAGATCCTTTCGGGCCGCTTCCAGCCCGCAACGCCGACCTTCCTGAACGCAGGAAAAATGTCGCGCGGCGAGCTGATCTCGTGCTTCCTGCTGCGGCTGGAAGACAATATGGAATCGATCGGGCGGTCGATCAATTCGGCGCTGCAGCTGTCGAAACGCGGCGGTGGCGTGGCCTTGATGCTGACGAACCTGCGCGAGGCCGGCGCCCCGATCAAGGGGATCGAGAACCAGTCCTCCGGCGTCATCCCGGTGATGAAGCTTCTGGAAGACAGCTTCTCCTACGCGAACCAGCTGGGCGCGCGTCAGGGGGCGGGCGCGGTCTATCTGAACGCACACCACCCCGATATCCTGCGTTTCCTCGACACTAAGCGCGAGAATGCCGACGAGAAAATCCGCATCAAGACGCTGTCGCTTGGCGTGGTGATCCCGGATGTCACGTTCGAGCTCGCGAAGAACAACGAGGATATGTATCTCTTCTCGCCGCATGATGTGCAGAAGGTCTACGGCGTCCCCTTCTCGGAGATCTCGGTCACCGAGAAATATGACGAGATGGTCGATGACAAGCGGATCAAGAAGAAGAAGATCAACGCGCGGGAATTCTTCCAGACCATCGCCGAGATCCAGTTCGAGAGCGGCTACCCTTACATCATGTTCGAAGACACGGTGAACAAGGCGAACCCGATCCACGGGCGCATCACCATGTCGAACCTCTGCTCGGAAATCCTGCAGGTGAACGAGGCGTCCACCTTCCACGAGGATCTGAGCTATGATCACCTCGGCACGGATATTTCCTGCAATCTCGGCTCGCTGAACATTGCGGCGGCAATGGACGGCCCGGATCTGGGCAAGACCGTCGAAGCGGCCGTGCGCGCCCTGACCGCCGTGTCGGAAATGTCGGCGATTGACTCGGTCCCGTCGATCCGCCGCGGCAATGATGAAAGCCATGCCATCGGGCTGGGCCAGATGAACCTGCATGGCTATCTGGCGCGCGAGCATGTGCATTACGGCTCGCCCGAAGGTGTCGAATTCACCAGCGTGTATTTTGCCGCTGTCGCCTATCACGCGATCCGCACTTCGAACCTGCTGGCGCGTGAGCATGGGCAGAGTTTCAAAGACTTCGACAAGTCGAAATATGCCGATGGCACTTTCTTTGACAAATATACCGGCCGCGACTGGCTGCCGGTGTCGGAGAAAGTCACCGAACTGTTTGAGGGTGTGACGCTGCCGACCCGTGAAGACTGGGAAGCGCTGAAAGCCGATGTCATGGCGAGCGGGCTTTACAACCGCAACCTCCAGGCCGTGCCGCCGACCGGGTCGATTTCCTATATCAACAACTCGACCTCTTCGATCCATCCGATCGTGGCGAAAATTGAGATCCGCAAGGAAGGCAAGATCGGGCGCGTCTATTACCCGGCGGCCTTCATGTCGAATGAGAACCTGGAATATTACCGCGATGCCTATGACATCGGGCCGGAAGCGATCATCGACACCTATGCGGCGGCGACGGAACATGTCGATCAGGGCCTGTCGCTGACGCTGTTCTTCCCGGCCGAAGCCACCACGCGCGACATCAACAAAGCGCAGATCTATGCCTGGAAGAAGGGCATCAAGACGATCTACTACATCCGCCTGCGCCAGACCGCGCTGGAAGGGACCGAAGTGCAGGGCTGCGTTTCCTGCACCCTGTGAGGTCTGGCTGAGCGCCGGGGGTTTCACACCCCCGGACCCCCGTGGGATATTTTTAGACAGATGAAAGGTTCTTCCCCGATGAAGGATCATGTGATGCCGAAAACGGTATTGAAAGCGATCAACTGGAACCGGTTGCAGGATGAAAAGGACCTCGAGGTCTGGAACCGGCTGACGGTGAATTTCTGGCTGCCCGAGAAGGTGCCGCTGTCGAATGATGTGCAGTCCTGGTCGACGCTGAGGCCCGAAGAGCGGGAGCTGACGATCCGGGTTTTCACCGGGCTGACGCTGCTGGATACGGTGCAGTCGTCGGTTGGGGCGATCTCGCTCATGCCCGATGTGGTGACGCAGCATGAAGAGGCCTGCCTGACGAATATCGCGTTTATGGAATCGGTCCATGCGCGGTCCTATTCCTCGATCTTTTCGACCTTGTGCTCGACCAAAGAGATTGACGATGCCTTCCGCTGGTCGGAAGAGAACCCGCATCTTCAGGCCAAGGCCCGGATCGTGCTGGAGAAATACAAGGCCGGGGAAGATCCGCTGAAGCGTAAGATCGCGAGCGTTTTCCTCGAGAGCTTCCTGTTCTATTCCGGCTTTTACCTGCCGATGTACTGGTCGAGCCGCGCGAAGCTGACAAATACCGCCGACCTGATCCGCCTGATCATCCGCGACGAGGCGGTGCATGGCTATTATATCGGCTACAAATACCAGCGCGGTCTGGAGAAGCTGACCGAAGCCAAGCGCGAAGAGCTGAAGGATTTCGCCTTTGCCCTGATGTTTGACCTTTACGAGATCGAACAGCGTTATACCGAAGAGCTTTATGACGGCATTGGTCTGACCGAGGATGTGAAGGCCTTCCTGCATTACAACGCCAATAAGGCGCTGCAAAACCTTGGCTATGAGGCCTTGTTCCCGCCCTCGGTCTGCGAGGTCAATCCGGCGATTCTCGCGGCGCTGTCGCCTGACAGTGAAAACCATGACTTCTTCTCGGGCTCTGGTTCGAGCTATGTGATCGGCAAGGCGGTTGCCACTGAAGACGAAGACTGGGACTTCTGAGGCCTCTCTCTCCGGATTGCTGACCCCAGCCTGGACCTCCCGGGATAGGCCGGGGACAGCGGTCCTTTCCCCCACGCCGACATGCCGCCGATCTGGCGCGCTACCAGCGCCGCCTCATGCAGCACATCGTCGTTGATGACACAGCAGGCATGGTCTGCGGCCAGATCCTGGCCGCGACCGGGACCACAGCGCCCCGCACTAACTGTGATGTTCCGGAACGCTGCGTTATCGGCTAGGCTCCAGACTCATTAGTTATCAAAGCCAGAATAGGACGGTTGCAGCGAGAGCGATGGCTGAGAGAAATACGATGGGACATCTGTCGTAGCGGGTAGCCACGCGCCTCCAGTCCTTGAGCCTTCCAAACATGATCTCGATGCGGTTTCGCCGTTTGTAGCGGCGCTCGTCGTATCGAACTGTCTTTTTGCGGGTTTTCCGGCCCGGGATGCAGGCGCTTATGCCCTTGTCTTTCAACGCATCTCTGAACCAATCAGCATCGTAGCCCCGATCCGCCAGCATCCACTCGGCCTTTGGAAAGCTGCGCAGCAGAGCGGCGGCTCCGCTGTAGTCGCTGACTGGCCCGGCTGTGACAAACAGGCTGATCGGGCGGCCTTGCGCATCGGCAACGGCATGCAATTTGGTGTTCATCCCGCCTTTGGTGCGGCCGATGAGGCGGCCCCGTTGATCTTCGGGCCCCCCTTTTTCACCCGCAGGCTGGAAGCCGTCCGGTGCGCTTTCAAATAGGTCGCATCTATCATGATAGTCTTCTCGTCGGCAGCCTCCGACGCCAGACCGTGCATCATTCGGGTGAACACCCCCATCCGGCTCCAACGCTTCCAACGGTTATAGAGCGTCTTCGGCGGGCCGTATTCACGGGGCGCGTCGCACCAGCGCAAGCCATTGCGATTTATGAAGATTATGCCGCTCAAAACACGGCGGTCATCTACGCGGGGACGGCCATGGCTCTTGGGAAAGAAGGGCGAGAGCCGCGACATCTGCGTGTCTGTTAGCCAGAATAAATTGCTCATCAGAAGGGGCTCCTCAGACCCTCTGAATCACAGCAATAAAACGCAATCAATGGGTCCTGACCCTAGCAAATCACCGCTGTGCAAAGCACATCACTGCGGCGGTTCCGGCGCTCGACTCGGACTTGGATCTGGACTAGAGATGGTCGGAGAGGAGCGCTGAAGAGATTTCCCCCAAGCCAGGATGAGCTCCCCCTCCCCTGGATGAGAAGCTGCATCTGACCTGCCCCGGAAATCCCCTCAGCCGGAAATTCCCTCAGTCCGATGTAGCGTCTGTCCGGCCTTTGTTCTGCTCGCGCCCCTTGAGCGCAGCGACCTGGCGCTTCGCGGCACCGCGCACGGGGGCGGACTGGCTGCACCACCGGGACTGTGCATGTCGACCGATACTTTGTCACTGAACGCGCTGTGGGGATCGGCTTCGTTTTAGCCCCTGCGCCAGGAGACCAACTTTTCGCGGGCATCCGCAATATCCCTGAACCTGTGGGCGTTCAGGCAGTCTGCCCGCAGCTTGCTGGTGAACGCCTCGGTGAAGCTGTAATGGGTCGGTCGCGCCCTTGCCCGGGATCGGGCGTGCTGATGGCGGCGGCTTCGGCACAGCTCGCCCCGGCAGGGCGATCTCGTCCTCGCGCCGCAGGTCATCACCGATGGCCCATCGCGCCGGACCGGGTGGGCGCAGAAGTCATTGCGGCATTCGGCACAACAATCATCCTGCGCATCGAGAACCCGGGACTTGACCCAGGATGGCACAGCCGTTTCAGGCGTTTTTCCGATCCATTCCGGGCGCTTGCGGGCGGTCGGGGTCATATCAGCACCGCCTGCCGGGCATCCGGATGATCCCTGTGCCGGGCAGAGAACAACGGGGCCAGGGTCACGGATTGTCACGGGGCAGCCTCCCTGCACGGATAGGCTGGATAATCACCTCGCATATGGCGGCACCGAGAGAGCCGGTCAGATAGGCCACGGAACCGCCCGAGGTCCCGCCCCCCGCTCCAGGCGCATCGGGCGGCAGGCCCAGCAGTGGCCGATCAGGGGCGCACCCTGCCCCGCAACGATGGCTGCACCAGAGGCGATGTGGCCCAGCCGTTCTGGGCCGCCTGCCCGCGCTGCGCGGCCACAGTTTCGCCTGTTGGTGCAAGCAGGGATCGCCCTGCCATGGCGATATATTGTTGGAAATCGCCAATGTTTGATCGCTCTTTCACGCACACCAGCTATGCAGACCGGCCCATTCACAGAACATCAGTCGGACGCTTATATCTGTAACCTTACTCAGGTACGGAGTTTACGAATGCCCGCGAAGAGCTTGCTTGATCTTGCCAGTTCACTGGAATTCTCGGCTGCCACAGCCCGGATGGAACACACCGCGATCACCATGACTGCAGAAACGGCGCAACAGATTGCCTCAGCATTATTCGTTGCCGCCGGTCTTTTGAGCCAAAAGCAAGCCCCGGCAGTGGATGGAGAAGGCGACAAGAAAGCCGCCTGAGCCTGCGGCCTGCAATAAGGCCTCATCACCCAGCTGATCTGAAATGGGGGCGGGCATGAGGTGTCTCGAACCACAGCGCCCTCATGGCGCCTCATGTCATGACCATGCGCAACAGAGGCAGGTCCTTCCAGGGCGCTGATCAGCCGACCAGCCGGTCCCGCGACACTGACCGCCCCATGTTTGGGTTGCCGCGACCACCTTCAGCGCGGCTTTTGTCGTGCGGAGCGTTATCGTCCGCAGGTTGTCCTGCACATGCAGGAGCGCGTCAAGTTCAGGGTCTGCCCTGACCTTCGCGGTGGCAGGCTTGAAGCTGTTCCCCGCGATCTCGATGGTCGGCGCGAGGATCAGGGCCTCGCACGATATTTGATACCCCCAGGGTCCGGGGGGCAGTTCTAAAGTGGCGTGACAAAATCGGCGGGAAGGTCGGAGACGACCGGATGCGGCACCCTCAGCGGATTGTCGGTTGGGCGCATGACCGTACAGCCCCTCGTCAAAACCATTTGACCAAACTTAAGGCCATGTATCGCTCTAATCGCTCGGAAATCCTCTGGACCGAAGCCGAGATTGACGCGTTCGTGACAGGCGCTCCGACTCATATCGCGCGCATTCTGATCGCGCTATGGAAACGGGCCTTCGCCCCGGTGATCTGGCCGCTCTCAGCCGCGCCCATATCCACCCCACGCCAGGCGGCCAGAAGGTCGTCATCTGGACAGCCAAACGGAAGCGGCTTGCATCGATTCCAGTCACACCTCGCATGGCGCGGCCCTGATCGAAAATACGCCGAAAGAGCTAGCACACTTCATCGTCAACAAGGACGGCCAACCCTACGAACACGAAAACTACCCAGGGGATGCCGTCCGCCAGCGGCGTGACCGACTCGGGATCCGGCCAGAGCTTCGCTTTTATGATGCGCGAGGAACGGCAGCGACCAGGCTTCTGTTGGCTGATGCCAGCCTGAAGGAGATCGCCACCTGCATGGGATGGAGCATCAGGCACGCAGGAGAAGTGATCAGCAGATACGCCGCCCTGTCCCCTGAAATGTCAGATGGAATCGCGAAGAAACTGGAAGCCGCGAGGAAGGGATCGTGAACAGTTTTGCAAAATGAACTGCAAAACGGACAAGCCTTAGATCTGCTAAGTGCTGGTCGGGGCGGAGAGATTCGAACTCCCGACCTACGGTACCCAAAACCGTCGCGCTACCAGACTGCGCTACGCCCCGAACTGGCAGTCAGATAGCTGTTTCCCACCGGCAGGGAAAGCCCCGTTTGCAATAAAAATGCGCTTTGCACCATCGGCTTCCGATCTGTGGCGCAAATCACGGAACAGGAAGCCTGACGGCCCCACCTCTTCACCCGAAATAACCGGCACAGAAAGCTCTGCACGCACCTGTTGGTCGCCTGTTCATACGGCAATACGCGAAAACCTTCACTTCCCGCACCACCAAGCGAGATCGCCATATAAGATGCTGAATATAAAAAATAATACCGCCCGCGCGGGGCCTTCTTCATGCTGCCGGAGCCCCGGCGGGCAACCGATTCAGTCCGGCGCTGAGTACGTTGTTTTTTACTATGTCAGAAATTCGGCCAGATCATCTGACCCGGCTGCCGGGTTTGGCAGCGCCGGGGGCGGGCCTGTGCTGCGCTCTGACAATTGCCTTCGCCACCGGGCCCGAACAGAGGGCGCCTTCACGCTCCAGACCTGCAGCGGAAAGCCCGCGCCGGTCGCGGCTTCACGGCACCGACAGAACAGCGCCCTCATCGCCTCCGCTTCGACGGGCGACCGCTGGTGGCTCGGGGTCGGATCCGGACCTGCAATACTCCGCCGCCCGGATCGGGCGGATCTCGCACGCAAGCCGGCAGCGTCACCCAGATTTCAAGGCAGGGCCGCAGATAGCGCCGTTACGCGCGAGGCAAAGACGGGGCCGAGGCTGCGACATGGTCAGCGACAGGGCCAGGCACCCGCGCTGATCAGCGGATGGCGCATCTCGCTGCCCGGAACGATTCCGGTTTTCTTTGCCAGCCCGCCATTGATCTCGAGCACGTAGAGAACATTGTCACCGCCCGGAATCGGCGTCTCATCGCCCGGGACGGCGTTTTCATGCACCACCGTCACCCGCCCCCGTGAATCGGCGAAAATGATGTCCAGCGGGATCAGCGTGTTCTTCATCCAGAACTCGGCGCGACGCGGTGTCTCATAGATGAAGAGCATCCCGGCCTCGGGCGCGAGGCTTTCGCGATACATCAGACCCTGAGCGCGGCTGGCGGCCGTATCGGCGATTTCGACGGAAAAGCTCTCGGGTTCCCCCTGCCCTGCTTTCGCGGGCGGGCGCAGGTCGATGCGTGACAGGGAACAGGTTTGCGCCGCCTGTGCCGCGCCGGCAAAGGGCAGGCCTGGCACAGCCACACCGCTCAGGATCACCCCGGCCAGGATGGCCGAAAGCAGCGCACGAGCGTTCCCGCGCGGCCTGCGACCAGACAGGCCGTACTCCGGCGCTGCAGCCAGAGTGCCGTCCGAATTTTCCAGGGATTTATGTGTAGTTTGCGACAAGACCAGACAGCAGGGCGGCAGCACCGCCACCGCCCGCGCCATCATTCGGCTTCGCCCGTCTGGGCGACGATTGCACGTTCCCAACTCAGCACCTGCACTGCCATTCTGCCACGCCGGCCCTCAATCACCTTGAGCGCCACCGCCTCGCCTGACATCAGATCCGCAAAACCCGAGACCCGCAAGACCTCGACATGGATGAATATGTCTTCCGCCCGCCCGAAAGCATTGGCGAAGCCAAATCCCTTGGCTTTATCGAACCATTTTACACGTGCAGGCTCCATCGGCAGAACAGATAAATCCGCTGCCGAAAGCTCACCCGCCAGTTCCCCCAGGGGCACAACAGGCCCTTCCGGAGGTTCAATCGCAAGAACTTCAACCGCTTGTACACCGCGTGGTGTAGTCTGGATCCGTACGGTGACTCCTGCTCCATCCGCGACTGAACTCTGCCCGAAGTTGCGCAGAACATTCGCGTGCAACAGGATATCGGCATTGGTAATATCGCTGACGATGAAGCCAAAGCCTTTAGCCGGATCAAACCACTTCACCCGGCCCTGCAACACCTGCGTGGCCTTCTCTTCTTCAGTCATAACAAGGACTATCTCCCCAGATTAAGCCCTTTTCGGTTGATGAAGGCTTAACCCCGCCTGATCAAGAGGAAATCGTATGATCCGACAGAATTGTTTACCTTTTTCTGCACTTATCAGGGGTTGAGCCGCAGGACTGTCCAATCGCCCGAACCGCTTGCAACCCTTTCGCTGCCCTCTGCATCACTGCCCCCGATACGGCTCCAGCGGAACCGGTCATGCAGGCGGAAAGCGCCATCTGCCCAGAACTCGATCTCCAGCGGCGTGATGCGAAATCCGCCCCAGAATGGCGGCCGCGACGGAATCGGCCCTTTCGTCACGGTAACTTTTGCCACTTCGGCCATCAGCGCCTCACGCGAGGACAAGGGCTGTGATTGCCGGCTGGCCCAGGCGCCAAGCCGGCTCGTCAGGCTGCGGCTCCGGTAATAGTCATCGGCCACCCGGCCTTCCTCACGCGTGACCGTGCCGCGCACGCGGATCTGCCGGCGCAGGCTTTTCCAGTGCAGAACGAAAGCCGCCTTGCCCGAAGCCTCGATCTCGCGCCCCTTCACCGAAGTATAATTTGTATAAAAGACAAAGGATTCGGCCGCGATTTCCTTCAGCAACACCATGCGCACATCCGGAAGCCCCGCCTCGTCCACCGTCGCCAGCGCAATCGCATTCGGATCATTCATTTCTGACGCTTCAGCCTCGGCCAGCCAGCTGCGCGCGATCGCAAAAGGATCGTCGCCTTTGAAAATTCCGGTCCGTTCCATCGATGCCCGCTCCTGTTCTTACGTCAACGGTAACGGTCTCCCGCCCTTGCGGCAGGCCGCCTTTCCGCCTAAACGTCAACGCTATCAAACCGTAAAGGTGTGCGAGGGACCAGGAATGTCAACCGGACTGATGGCTGGCAAACGCGGGCTGATCATGGGCCTTGCCAATGACAAATCGATTGCCTGGGGCGTGGCCCAGGCACTGGCAGGAGCGGGCGCCGAACTTGCCTTCTCTTATCAGGGTGAAGCGCTTAAAAAACGGGTTGAGCCACTGGCTTCCAGCCTGGGTGAGCCGCTTCTGTTCGAATGTGATGTGGCAAGCGAAGAATCGCTCGATGCTTTGTTCGACGGGCTTAAGGCAAAATGGGGCACGATTGATTTCGTGGTTCATGCCATTGGCTTTTCCGACAAGAACGAATTGCGCGGGCGTTATGCCGATACAAGCCGCGCCAATTTCGCAATGTCGATGGATATTTCGGTCTACAGCTTTACCGCTGTGGCCCGGCGCGCAGGCGCAATGATGGGACGGGGCGGCGCGATGCTGACCCTCACCTATTACGGCGCCGAAAAGGTGATGCCGCATTACAATGTGATGGGCGTGGCCAAAGCGGCGCTGGAAGCATCGGTGAAATATCTGGCCGAAGATTTCGGCCGTGACGGGATCCGCGTCAATGCGATCTCGGCCGGTCCGATCAAGACGCTGGCGGCTTCCGGCATTGGCGATTTCCGTTATATCCTGAAATGGAACGAGCTGAATTCGCCCCTGCGCCGCAATGTCACCCAGGAAGAGGTCGGGAAATCCGCGCTCTATCTGTTGTCGGATCTGGGCAGCGGCACTACGGGCGAGAACCTGCATGTCGATGCGGGCTATCATGTCGTCGGCATGAAGGCGATTGATGCCCCCGATATCGACGTTGTGACCGGCAAGAAGGACTGAGATGGGCCTCAGCGCATTCCTTGCAGCCTATTTCCTGCATCTGATCGCCGCGGCCTCTCCGGGCCCGGCGGTTCTGATGACAGCGAGAACGGCTGTGACCGAGGGCATGCGCACGAGCTTCTTTCTCGCCTGCGGCATCGGCTTCGGGGCGGTGTTCTGGGCACTGGCAGCGCTTTTCGGGCTGGCAGTGCTTTTCAAACTCGCCCCGGCGCTGTTCTGGGGCTTCAAGATCATGGGCGCGCTGTTCCTTCTCTGGATCGCGTTCAATATGTGGCGCCACGCGCCCGAACCCCTGGGCGATAACAGCAGTCAGCCGCCGCGCGGCGCGCTGGCCGCGCTCTGGCTCGGGCTTGCCACCCAGTTCTCCAATCCCAAGGCCGCGGTGTTTTTCGGGGCCATCTTTGTCGGCACCGTGCCGCCGGGCACCACCTGGCCCTGGCTGACCGCGCTTCTGATCGCTGTCTTCCTTAACGAGGTTCTCTTCAATCTTATGATTGCGCGGCTCTTCTCGCTTGAACGCACCCGCCGCGCCTATGCCCGGCTGAAAACCGTAATCGACCGGTGTTTCGGCGGCATACTCGCCCTACTCAGCTTTAAAATCGCCGCTACCTGACCAGAGGACGCCAATGGCCGCTGACCGCCTGCCACATGAGAAAGGGTTCCATATCAGCTGGGACCAGATCCACCGCGATGCACGCGCTTTGTCCTGGCGGCTGGACGGCAAGGGGCCGGGCGCAGGCGGCCAGTGGCGCGCCGTGGTGGCGATCACACGCGGCGGGCTGGTGCCGGCCATGATCGTGGCGCGCGAGCTCGATATCCGCGTGATCGATACGATCAGCGTGAAAAGCTACAATCACCAGGCCCAGGCCTCGGCGGTGGTGACCAAATCGCCCCAGCCCGAGCTGATGGAAGACGGTGCCGGTATCCTGATCGTCGACGATCTTGTCGACAGCGGCAAAACGCTGGAACTGGTGCGCAGACTTTACCCGAAAGCGCATTTCGCCACCGTCTATGCCAAGCCGCATGGCAAGCCGCAGGTCGACACCTATGTCACCGAGGTCAGCCAGGACACCTGGATCTTCTTCCCCTGGGATATGGCGCTGCAATATGTGCAGCCCTATCGCGGCACCGACTGATCGGGACCGGGGGCGTTCTGCCTCCCTCCTGCGCCTCAAAGGCGCTGTTTACCCCCTGAGAACATCAGGGGGCGGCCCGAAACGGGCCCGGGGGGCGGGCAGCCCCCCGCTCCACATCAGCCATCAGGCACAGGAGCCGGCCATGTCTCTTCCGCTCAATTCAAATCTTGGCGCGACCGAACTGCCTCCGGTGATGGAGGCGCGGCGCTGGATCCAGGGCAAGAGCTTTCCTGCGAACCGTCCGCTGATCAATGTAAGCCAGGCCGCGCCGCTGGAGATCCCGCCGCTGGAATTGCGCCAGGCCATCGCCGATGCCGCGCTGAATGACCCTGACGCGCATCTCTATGGGCCGGTTCTGGGCATGACGGCGCTGCGCGAAGAGATCGCGGCTCAGTTTTCCCGCGCCTATTCCGGCACGATTGCTCCGGACCAGGTTGCGGTCACCCAGGGCTGCAACCAGGCCTTTTGCGCGACGCTCGCCGCGCTTGCGGGCCCGGGCGATGAGGTCATTCTGCCCACGCCCTGGTATTTCAATCACAAAATGTGGCTTGATATGAGCGGCGTGACCACCCGTGTGCTGGACACCGGGGCCTCGCTGATCCCGGACCCGGCAGCAGCGGCAGCGCTGATTGGGCCGAAGACCCGTGCCATCGTGCTGGTCACGCCGAACAATCCCGGCGGTGTCGAATATCCGTCCGCCACGCTCAGGGCCTTTTATGATCTTGCCCGCGCGCATGGCATAGCGCTTGTAATCGACGAAACCTATCGCGATTTCGACAGTCGCCACTCGCCGCAGACCGGCGGGCGCCCGCATGATCTTTTCGAAGATCCCGCCTGGGGCGAGACGGTGATCCAGCTTTACAGCTTTTCGAAAGCCTACCGGATGACCGGCCACCGCGTGGGGGCGATTGTCGCCTCTGCCGCGCTTCTCACGGAAATCGAGAAAGTGCTCGACACCATCGCCATCTGCCCGAACCAGCTGGGGCAGACCGGGGCGCTTTGGGGCATGCGCAACCTCGGCTCCTGGGTCGAGGGCGAGCGTCAGGAGATCCTGAAACGGCGCGCGGCGATGGTTGAGGGCTTCACTGCGCTGCCCGACTGGACGCTGATGGGATGTGGCGCCTATTTTGCCTGGGTGGAACACCCGTTCGACCTCGCCTCGGATGATCTGTGCCGCCGGCTTGTGGATGACTGCGCCATCCTGATGCTGCCCGGCACCTTCTTTACGCCCGAAGGCTCCGAGGCCGGCCGCCGCCAGATCCGCATCGCTTTCGCCAATATCGATTGCGACGGCATTGCCGAAATGTTCCGCCGGCTGCAAGACTTCCGGCCCTGACGCACCCGCCTCCCGCGAAAGCGTGACGCCCCTGCCCTTGCCCCACACCCCGCTTGCCCTTAGACAGGCGCAAATGTTCTGACCGGAGCCCGCGACATGGCCAAAAGCCCTGATGATCAGCCGAAAAAGAAGAACAAGGGCACCTCGGCCCTGACCTGGCTGATGACCGGCATGCTGATCCTCGGGCTTGGCGGCTTTGGTGTCAGCAATTTCGGCGGCACCATCAATTCCATCGGTTCGGTCGGCAAGATCGACATTCCGGTGCGCGATTACGCCCAGGCCGTGCGCGACGAGGCGGCAAAGCTGTCGCAGCAATTCGGCACGCAAATCCAGGTGCAGCAGGCGATCAGCTTTGGCATCGACCGCCAGGCGCTTGCGGGCCTTGTGACCCGCGCAGCTCTGGACAATGCGGCGCTTTCGGCAGGGCTTTCGGTGGGCGACGCGACTGTCGCGCAGGAAGTCATGAAAGAACGCGCCTTTATCGGCAGTTCCGGCAGCTTTGACCGTACCGTCTACCGTGAGGCGCTGAGCCGTGCCGGCTGGCGCGAGGCCGATTTCGAGGAAAGCCTGCGTCGTGATGCGGCCCGCGCGCTTTTGTCCGGCGCGGTGACCGGCGGCTTTACCGCCCCCGAGGCCACCACCGATGCGATCTATAAATGGGTGGCAGAGCGGCGCGGCTTCTCGCTGATCCGGCTGACGGAAACCAGTCTCACCACCCCCTTGACCGATCCCGATGAGGCGGCGCTGAAAGCCTGGTATGATGCCAATATCGCCGATTTCACCCGCGGGGAATCAAAGCGGCTGCGCTATGCGGTGCTGCTCCCGGAAACCATCGCCACTGGCCTGCCGGTCGATGAGGCGGCGATCCGCAAGATGTATGACGCGCGGATTTCGGAATTCGTGATCCCGCCACGCCGCCTTGTCGAGCGGCTGGTCTATCCCGATGACGCAGCGCGCGAAGCGGCGCTGGCGCGGCTGACTGCCGGCGAGGCCACGTTCGAAGATCTCGTCACCGCACGCGGCCTGTCGATGGTTGCGGTCGATATGGGCGATGTCTCGGAGACCGAACTCGGTTCGGCGGGGGCCGAGGTCTTTGCCGCAGCCGAAGGCGCGGTTATTCCGGCAGAAACATCGCTTGGTCCGGCCCTCTTCCGCATCAACGGCGTGCTGCCGGGCGAAGAGACCACATTTGAAGAAGCGCATGACGATCTTGCCCAGGAAGTGAAGCTGGAAGCCGCACGCCTTGAGATCAATCATAAGATCGACGAGATCGACGACCTCCTTGCCGGCGGCGCCAGCCTTGACGAGCTTGCCACCCAGACCGGGATGGAACTGGGCCAGATCGATTATATCGCCACCGGTCCGGGCGCGCAGACCGGCAACAAGCTCGAAGGCTATCAGGCCTTCCGCGCGGCTGCCGGTGCCCTGAAAAAAGGCGATTTCCCCGAGGCGGTGACGCTGGATGACGGCGGTGTCGTGGCGCTGGAATTCGTCGAGATGGTACCGCCGACGCCGATCCCCTTTGACGAGGCGCGGTCTGAAGTGCTGGCGGCGCTGCAGCAAAGCAACCTTCGCGCCGCACTGGATGCGCGCGGGCTGGAGCTGAAAACCGCCGCCGAAAGCGGCACCGATTTCGCGACGCTGGGCACGGTAGAGACCGTGGCCGAGACCTCGCGCGACGGGGCCACGACGGAAAACATCCCGGCCTCGGTGCTGGAAGCCGCCTTCGCGATGAAGGCCGGTGATATCCGACTGATCGAGGACGGCAGCTTTATCGGCCTGTTGCGGCTGGATCACGTGACCGCTGCGGCGGAAACCGGCGATGAGGCCGAAGCGCTGAAAGCCGCGATTTCCTCGCAGCTGGAACAGGCGGTCGCGCAGGATGCTTTCACCGCCTTCACGACCAGCGTGGCGGATAAAGCGGGCATGACCCTCAATCAAAACGCCATCAACCAAGTGAATTCGAGCCTGCAATGAAACTGGAACCCTCCTTCGACGCCTTCGAGAAAGCCTGGGGAGAGGGGAAAAACCAGCTGATCTGGGCCCGGCTTGCCGCGGATCTGGATACGCCGGTCTCGCTGATGCTCAAGCTAGGCGAGGCGCGCAAAGACACGTTCATGCTGGAATCGGTGACCGGCGGCGAGGTGCGTGGTCGCTATTCGATCATCGGCATGAAGCCCGATCTGATCTGGCGGTGCCGGGGAGAATCTTCCGAGATCAACCGCTCGGCGCGGTTTGATCCGGATGGGTTCACCGCGCTTGAAGGCCATCCGCTCGACACGCTGCGTGCCCTGATCGCCGAATGCCATATCGACATGCCCGATGATCTGCCGGCGGCATCTGCCGGGCTGTTCGGCTATCTTGGCTATGACATGATCCGGCTGGTGGAACATCTGCCGGATGTGAATCCTGATCCGCTTGGCCTGCCCGATGCGGTTCTGATGCGTCCCTCGGTCGTGGCGGTGCTGGACGGGGTGCGCGGCGAAGTGATCGTGGTGGCTCCGGCCTGGTATGAAAAGGGCGTCTCTGCCCGCGCAGCCTATGCCCAGGCGGCCGAGCGGGTGATGGATGCGCTGCGCGATCTTGACCGGGCGCCGGCAGTGCAGCGCGAGATCGACGGTGTGGCGATCTCCGGCGAGCTGACCTCGAATTTCAGCCATGACGGCTATAAGGCAGCGGTCGCGAAAGCGAAGGACTATATCCGCGCCGGTGATATTTTCCAGGTGGTGCCTTCGCAGCGCTGGACGATGGATTTCCCGCTGCCGCCCTTCGCGCTTTACCGGTCATTGCGGCGCACAAACCCGTCGCCCTTCATGTTCTTCTTCAATTTCGGCCCCTATCAGGTGGTCGGCGCCAGCCCCGAAATCCTGGTGCGGCTCAGGGATGGCGAGGTGACGATCCGTCCCATCGCCGGAACCCGCAAGCGCGGCGCGACGGTGGAAGAGGATAATGCGCTGGAGGCCGATCTGCTGGCCGATCAGAAAGAGCTGGCCGAACATCTGATGCTGCTGGATCTGGGGCGCAATGATGTGGGCCGTGTGGCGCAGATGGGGACCGTGCGGCCGACCGAGAAATTCGTGATCGAACGCTATTCGCATGTGATGCATATCGTCTCGAATGTGGTGGGACAGATCCGCGAGGGCGAGGATGCTTTGTCGGCCTTGCTGGCGGGGCTGCCTGCGGGCACGGTCTCGGGCGCACCGAAAGTGCGGGCGATGGAGATCATCGACGAGCTGGAGCCGGAAAAGCGCGGCGTCTATGGCGGCGGCTGCGGCTATTTCGCGGCCAATGGCGAGATGGATTTCTGTATCGCCCTGCGCACGGCGGTGCTGAAGGATGAAAAGCTCTACATCCAGGCCGGGGGCGGCGTTGTCTATGACAGCGACCCGGAGGCGGAATACCAGGAAACTGTCAATAAATCCAACGCCCTGCGGCGTGCAGCGCAGGATGCCGGGCTGTTCACGCGGCGCGGCAACGGCTGAGCTGCCGGATGATGGCAGAGGCGGGGGCCAGCCCCCGCCCCCCGGGAGTATTCAGAGGCAGAAAATGAGGCTCTTCAGCGCGAATAGCGGATGAATGGCGTCACTTTTGCGATGCGGTCATAAAGCTGGCGGGCGGTGGTATTGAACTCCTGCGTCAGCCAGTAGACGCCGGGGGCGCCTTTTTCATCGGCGATACGGTAGACCGCTTCGATCAGTTTTCGCCCGAGGCCGGTGCCGCGCGCTTCGGGGGCGACATAGAGATCCTGCAGATAGCAGACATTCTCGATCTTCCAGCCATGGCGGTGGAAGAGGAAATGCGTGAGCCCCATCGGCCTGCCATCCACCAGCGCGATCAGGCCCGAGAAATCCTGCGGATCGTCGCCGAGGAGGCGCTCAAAGCTGGATCGGTACACCCCTTCCGGCACCGAGGTTTCGTAAAAGGTCAGGTAATCGGCCCAGAGGCGGCGCCATTCGGGTTCATCCGAGGCGCGGAGCGGGCGGATTTCGATCTGTGCCATGGGCGGGTCCTTTATGGAAATCACCTGACCACCCTGCCCCTGCCTGCCAGGCCATGGGCAGCACCAGATTCTGCGAGATGATAGCGCCAGCAGGCCGCGAATCCGCTTGACCACCTATCTTTGCAAATAGAACTTGCGATTTGCAAATACGGAGCCCGATATGGCCACGCAAAAACTCTATGCCGGGGTGAAGCTGCGCGAGATCCGCGGGCGGCTGAGCCTGACGCAAAAGGCCTTTGCCGATAAGCTTGGCGTCTCGCTGCCCTATCTGAACCAGATGGAGAACAATCACCGCCCTGTTTCGGCAGCGGTGGTGCTGGCGCTGGCGCAGGAATTCGGGCTCGATGTCACCGAGCTGACGGTGGGCGAGAGCGAGCGGCTGGTATCCGATATGCGCGAGGCGCTGGCAGATCCGGTTTTCACCGCCTCTAACCCGCCGCTGGCGGATCTGCGGCTTGCGGCCTCGAATGCGCCGGCCTTAGCCCGGGCGTTTCTCGACCTGCACCGTGCCTACCGGCAAAGCCATGAGCGGCTGGCCTCGCTGGATGAGGCATTGGGGCGCGAAGATATCGGGCTGAAACCCAGCCCCTGGGAAGAGGTGCGCGACTTCTTCCATTATTGCGACAACTATATTGATGCGGTCGACCGCGCCGCCGAGATCTTTGCCGGGTCGGCAGAGCCAAAGCGCGATGTGGTGCGGCTGGCCCAGGATCTGCTGCGCCAGCGCGGCGTCTCGCTGCATTATGAGGCCGGCGTGCCTGTCCGCCATTACAACCCGTCAACGCGGCGGCTGGTGATCTCGGGCCACGCCCAGGATGCGACGCAGCGGTTTCAGCTGTTGCACCAGCTGGCGCTGATCACCCAGAATGATCTGCTGGAAGCGACGCTGGATCTGGCGCGGTTCTCGACGCCCGAGGCGCGCGATATCGCCAAGATCGGGCTTGCGAATTACTTTGCCGGGGCCGCACTTTTGCCCTACCGCGCATTTTTGCAGGCCGCGCGCGAGACACGCCATGATCTGGAGCGGCTTGCCGATCTCTTTGGTGCCTCGATCGAGCAGGTGGCGCATCGGCTCTCGACCCTGCAGCGGCCGGGCTCCAAGGGCATCCCGTTCTTCTTTGTCCGCGTCGATCAGGCCGGAACCATCACCAAGCGTCATTCCGCGACACGGCTGCAATTCGCGCGGTTCGGCGGCGCCTGTCCCTTGTGGAACGTACACCAGGCCTTTGAAACGCCTGGGAAATTCCTGCGCCAATTTGTCGAAACGCCGGATGGGGTGCGCTATCTGAACCTCGCACGCGAAGTCTCAAAACCCGCCGGCGCCTTCCTCGCGCCGGTGCGCCGTTATGCGATTGGCCTGGGCTGCGAGATCCAGCATGCGCCGGAGCTGGTCTATTCCGACGGACTTGACCCGCGCGGGCGGTTCGAGCCGATCGGGATCTCCTGCCGGATCTGCGAGCGGATGAATTGCCACCAGCGCTCGGTTCCGCCGCTGGAACGCCGGCTCAGGGTCGATCCGAATACCCGCGATCTGCTGCCCTATGAAATAGCCGACTGAAGCCCGCGCGGCTCAGTTGCCGTAAAGCGTCAGCTCGGGCAGGCCGGTCAGCGGCAGGCCAAGCGCCTGATAGGCCGAAAGCGACATCAGCGCGCCGCCACTGCCCGGGCGCAGCTCGACCGCGAGCGATTTCCCGCCAGGGGCCACGACCCGGCCCTGACCTTTGGTCTGGACCAGCACGCTTTGCACCCAGAGGCCGGTTTCAGCGGGCGGCCCGAGAGCCACCACCGCCTTGCCCAGTTCGCGTTCGCCCGAAGCGACCGGTTTGGCAAGCGCTGCCGCCTTTTCCGCATCCGAGGTCTTGTCCAGCGCCGCAGCGCTGTGACCGCTCGCCCCGAGTGCGGTGGTCGTGACCGCGGGCGCGAATTCGGTCGCAAGGCCCGGATTCGCCGCAGGGGCGTCACGCCCTTTGCCGAACCCTTCGAAAACGGAACATCCCGGCACAGCCAGGGACAGCGACAGGAGGAGAAGGGCGCGTTTCATCATAAGGGCAGAATAGGCGTCCCGCCCCTTGCCTGCAACTCCCCGATTGGCCTGCGATTGCAGCTTGTGGCACAGGCCCGCCGCCCCTATTTTGATCACATGAACAACACGGCTCCGCTCATCGACCCATTCGCGCGCGCCATCCGCTATCTGCGGGTCTCGGTGACGGATCGCTGTGATTTCCGCTGCACCTATTGCATGGCGGAACATATGACCTTCCTGCCCAAGGCCGAGCTTCTGTCGCTGGAAGAGCTGGACCGGCTTTGTTCGGGCTTTATCAGGCTTGGCGTGTCGAAACTGCGGGTGACGGGCGGCGAGCCGCTGGTCCGTCGCGGCATCATGACGTTTTTCGAGGCGATGGCGCGGCATTTGCAAAGCGGCGCTCTGGAAGAGCTGACGCTGACCACCAATGGCAGCCAGCTTGCCCGTTTCGCGCAGCCTCTGGCCGATCTGGGGGTGAAGCGGATCAATGTCTCGCTCGACACTCTGGTGCCTGAGAAATTCGCCGCCATCACCCGTTGGGGGCGGCTGGCCCAGGTGCTTGACGGCATCTCTGCCGCAAAGGCCGCCGGGATGCGGGTCAAGATCAATACCGTGGCCCTGAAAGGCTTTAACGAGGACGAACTTTTCCCGCTCCTCGACTGGTGCGCCCGCGAAGGCCATGACCTCACCTTCATCGAGGTGATGCCGATGGGCGAGATGGGCGAGGAAAACCGCCTCGATCAGTACTGGAGCCTGCGTGCGCTGCGCGCCCGGCTGGCGGAACGCTTTACCCTCACCGATCTGCTGGAACGCAGCGGCGGCCCGGCGCGCTATGTCCGGATCAATGAGACCGGACAAAAGATCGGCTTCATCACCCCGCTTACGCATAATTTCTGCGAAAGCTGCAACCGGGTGCGGCTGACCTGCACGGGCGAGCTTTACATGTGCCTCGGCCAGGAGGATATGGCCGATCTGCGCGCGCCGCTGCGGCTGCATCCGGACGATCCGGCCCCGCTGGAGGCCGCGATCCGCGAGGCGATTGCCCGCAAGCCCAAAGGCCATGATTTCGACTATGGCCGCCAGGCAGACAGTGCCTCCGCTGAGGCGGGCCAGGGTCTGATCCGGGGCCAGATGAGCCGGCATATGAGCCATACCGGCGGCTGACCCGGTGGGATCCAGCCAGGTCCCCGCCGGTATCCCTTTGCCACACATAAAATTCCCCCGTTCGACAGCACGAGGGAGAGCTGCCGGACGAGGGAAAGTCTGAGGCGGATTCCCCCGCCATTCAGGACTGGTTGCTCGATAAATGTCTGATCTGCCAAAGCCCGCAGACTTTGCCCGGGAAAGCAGGAGGTTACTTGGTCAGGATCAGCTTGCCCTGGCGCGTGATGCGCAGGGTGTAAACCTGGCCATCCAGCACGATCTTTGCCAGCGAACCACCATCCGTCAGCACACGCGCATCATGCACCGGCGTCGCGTCATTTTGCAGCCATGGGGTCAGAGCGGTCTCGGTATGGGCGTTCATTTCACTGCCCCTACGCGTTCGATCAGAGCTTCCAGCGCCGCCGAAGGGGCCGTTCCGGCCGCCGCCTGGCGCAGCATCTCCGCCAAAGGAAGCCGGTCGCCCGTTGCAGGTCGGGTCATGGTCTTCTCCATCGCCTCTAAGAGAGTTTATGGCTGCGCTCGCGAAGAGCCTGGCTGATCTGCGGGCATTCCTGACTGATTTACTTTGTCATGTCAAGCAATGATGTCATCCGGGTTCATCAATCACTTTGTGCAGCATGTGGGTTGTAGCGTGACAGCTGTAGCGTGACAGCGAAAGTTGCACTGTTTGACAACAGAACTTGCACCAGGCGAGTTTTGAAAACGAGGCCTGAGCGCCCTTCCCGGCACGGGTTGAACGCCCTCTTAAAGCTAGGGTTAAACACCCAGCGTCAGCCCGGTTCATGTTGGGTAGCGTGTCAGCTATGCGGGACGAAGTGGACGGTCGGCGCCTTTACTTCAGGATGAGTGCGGCTACGTTGACCTTTGCAGGTTAGACGCAACTTCTTGACCAGAGAGCACATGAACGAGCAGCAACGACAGTATTTTGATAATTTACACATCCAGGCAGGCGATCTCATCGCAGAGCCCTTGGAAGAACACATGTCAACATGTGAATGCTGTGGCGGCATTAGTCGTCAGGTCTCGGGCTATCTACACCTGAAAGATGCCGGAACCCTGGCGTCATATTTCATGCAATGGACGCCCGGCGCACCACTCGCGACGCATCCTGCGAATTTCGATTTAATAGTAGGGCCTTGGGGAGAGGACGAGGAGGAGGGCCCGCTAAGTCGCTGTGCGGTCGCACTCATCCACTTTCAAGGTGAGAATGGACCGGCTGTCATGGTGATTGACGCGCAACAACGTCCCGCTGCGACCGGTCTGGCAAAGATAATCGCTGAAAGGAGCGATGTGATTGGCACACCATTCGCAAACTCGGTGTTTGCAATGTACGATGCAGCTCTCCTCCAGGATCATCGCTTATCTCAGTTCCTGAGATAGAACGAACGGCGGCTATGGGCTCAAAGCGACGGGTTGCCGCCCCCTCTGGCCTCCCTTGAGGCCGGTCAGTGCATCAGCTGGGCCTTTCAGCCAGCTTCAGTGACAGAACAAACTGCTTCGGCAGCCCTCGGCGTCAGCGCCGACAGTGCCTGTCCGATGAGGCTTTGCAGCTCCTGCGCCTGATCGACGGTGATCAGGAGTGCAGAGCGGGGGATGATCTGGCCGTCCATGGCCTCGCTCATGGTGAGACGGATCACCCCGCCCGCCCAGGAGACATGGGCATGGTTGGTATAGACTGCCGGCATTGCGATGCCCGGAGGGACGGGATGGTCGGGCTTCGTGGAGGACGATGGTTTGCGGGCCATGTTTCTTCTCTTCAGGTGCTGAGTTTGCGAAGGATCTTGACCGAAGTTGCGAGTTGATCGAGCTGGATCAGCGCAGTCTGGCGGGGCTGTGAAAGATCGATACCGTCGATCTCGGCCGGGAGCGCCTCGATGTTGACGCGCAGCGCGTCAAGTTGGGCGATGTCGAGGGCGTTGGTGTCTTTGGGCGTGGCCATTATTGTCTCCTTTCACGGGGTTAAGCGGTGATCACGGCGAGCGCCGCCGTGATATCTTCGGGCGTCGTGGCTTCTGCGATGGCGGCCTGCGTCTAGAGGCGGAGCGCCTCGAGGCCGGCGGCGGCAGATCGCCAGAGATCCGCCATATTGAGCCAGAGCTGCGCCAGCTGGTCGGCATCGGGGGCCGTGATCCCTATCTCGGCCGCGAGCAGCGGGAAACCTGCCATGTCCGGCGCACTGGCCTCCACCCAGGCCCGCGCCTCGGCCTCTTTGGCGAGATAGATCATATCCTGCCCCGGAAGCGCGGTTATCAGGCGCGCGCGCGCCGTGGTGATCCAGGCCGTCAGCGCCATCCGGGCTTCTTCCCGCAGCGGCTCCAGCGAGATCCGGACCTGCGCGCCGCCGATCACCGCCCAGCCGGTTAGATCTCCCAGATCCTCAGCCGCCAGATCGGTCTCGATATAGTCGCCCGGCAGGTCGGCCGCGCCCTGCATCGTATAGAGGATCCGGCC